>JAZNNO010000021.1:0-43438 GCA_045580345.1 Faecousia sp. | reverse complement strand
CTTTGACGTGTAATTCAAAATGTAGGGACCGGCGTCCTCGACGGTCCGTTGCCGCAATTTTTCGGTGCGTTTTCGGACCGCCCGGGAGGTCGGTCCCTACAGGGCGTTTGATTACCGTTTAACTTCTTCCATAGCGAAGCATTCGAAAATGTCGCCTTCCTTGATATCGTTGAACTTGAGGATGCTCATGCCGCACTCAAAGCCGGCAGTGACTTCCTTCGCCTGGTCCTTGAACCGCTGCAAAGAGCCAACCTCGCCCTCGTGGATGACCACATTGTCGCGCAATACGCGAACCTGGGCATCCCGGGTGACCTTGCCGTCCTTCACCATACAGCCGGCAACCGTACCCACGGCAGAGACCTTATAGGTCAGACGCACTTCCGCATGGCCGATAACAACTTCCTCATACTGAGGTGCCAGCATGCCCTTCATAGCGGCCTCGATCTCGTCGATGGCATCATAGATAACACGGTAGAACCGCATATCCACAGCAGTACGCTGGGCGCTGGCCTGGGCACCGGCATCGGGCCGGACATTAAAGCCAACGATGATCGCGCCGGCGGTGGTAGCCAGCAGCACGTCGGACTCGTTGATAGCGCCCACGCCGGTGTGGATCACGCGGACACGGACTTCCTCGTTGGAGAGCTTCTCCAGGGAGGCCTTGATGGCTTCGGCAGAGCCCTGCACGTCAGCCTTGACGATCAGGGGCAGTTCCTTCATTTCGCCTTCCTGCATCTTGGCAAACAGGTTATCCAAAGTGACCTTCTGCATAGCGTTGGCAGCGGCATCCTTGGCAGCCTGCTTACGCTGCTCCACCAGCTCTCTTGCCATACGCTCGTCGGTAACAGCATTGAACTCGTCGCCGGGTGCGGGCACTTCGGCCAAACCGGTGATCTCCACAGGAATGGAAGGACCTGCGGTCTTGACGGTACGGCCCTTATCGTTGGTCATCACACGGACACGGCCCACGGCAGTGCCGGCAATGATAATATCGCCCTGGTTCAGTGTACCGTTCTGCACCAGCAAGGTTGCGATAGGACCACGGGTCTTATCCAGACGGGCTTCGATAACAGTACCCTTGGCGCGGCGGTCGGGATTGGCCTTCAGCTCCTGGACCTCTGCGGTGAGCAGGACCATTTCCAGCAGGTTATCAAGACCCATACCGGTCTTTGCGGAGATGGGACAGATGATGGTCTCGCCGCCCCACTCTTCAGGGATCAGATCGTACTCGGTCAGCTGCTGCTTGATCCGGTCGGGATTCGCCTCGGGCTTATCCATCTTGTTGATTGCCACGATGATAGGCACATTGGCTGCCTTTGCGTGGTTGATAGATTCGATGGTCTGGGGCATAATGCCGTCGTCAGCAGCCACGACCAGGATGGCAATATCCGTACACATAGCACCACGGGCACGCATAGAGGTAAAGGCTGCGTGGCCGGGGGTATCCAGGAATGTGATGGGCTGGCCGTTGCACTCAACGGTGTACGCGCCGATGTGCTGGGTAATGCCGCCGGCCTCACCGGTGGTAACGGAGGTGTTCCGGATGGCATCCAAAGTGGAGGTCTTACCGTGGTCAACGTGACCCATAACCACCACAACGGGGGCGCGGCCCTTCAGCTCTTCCGCGGTGTCCTCATGTTCTTCGATCAGCCGTTCCTCGATGGTGACGGTGATCTCCTTTTCCACCTTGCAGCCCATTTCCACGGCTACATATTCGGCAGTATCGAAATCAATTGTCTGATTGATGCCGGCCATAACGCCGTTCTTCATCAGAAGCTTGATGACCTCGCCGGCGGTCTTCTTCATGCGGGAAGCCAGCTCGCCAACAGTGATCTCATCGGGGATCTTAACGGTAACAGGGGCTTTCCGGGCCACTTCCATCTGCAGCCGGCGCAGCTTCTCCTGCTCCTCGTTGCGGGCCTTGTTGCCCTTGAACTTGTTGTCTTTCTCTCTCTTTTGCTGCTGCTGACCCTTCTTGCCGCCGATGCGCTGCTTACCGCCCTGGTAATTCTGCACCCGCTCGGAAACCAAATCGTCCACCCGGTCATCAAAACGGGCAGAGTTCACCTGCACCGCAGAGGTATCCACCACGCGGCGCTCCCGCTTACGCTCGGGCTCGGCAGGCTTCTTGGGCTCTGCCTTGGGGGAGACGGTCTTCTGTGCTTCAGGCTTCTTCTCGGCTGCCTTTTCAGCAGGCTTCTCCTCTGCCTTGGGGGCTTCTTCCTTAGGCTCTTCCGCCTTGGGCTTGGGCTGCACCGCAAACACTGCCTCCAAAGAAGAGATCTGGTTTACCTGGGTGTAGTAGTCGAAGATCACATTCAGTTCCTCTTCGGTCAGCACCTGGGTGTTGGACTTGGGCTTGTCAAAAAACTTGCCCATCACCTCAGCAATATCCTTAGGGGTGACACCAAAGTCGGTGGCAACCTCCTTCAATCTATACTTCACTAAACTCATATCGCATACACCTCCATAATCACTTGCCCATCTTTTTGTTCCGCTTATGGGCATCCGCTTCCTTTTTCCGCTGACGGATCCGGGCAGAAAGCTTCTCAAGGCTTTCCATCTCCGTCTTGTAGCGATCCGGCTGGTTCAGCGCCTGCAAAAAGGCCAACGCCAGCGCCGGGTCGGTAAAAGCGGCCAAAGCCAGCTCTGAGCGGCCAACAGCCTGCCCCAACTGATCCTTGGTATAGGGAATCTTCAAACAAATCTGCTCGCTGCCGGCAACAAAGCTTTTGGCTCTGCGCCAGGTATGGTCTGTGGCATCCTGGGCCACAACCACCAGCCGGGCCTTTCTCGCGCGGGCTACGGCACCCACAGGCTCCTCACCCAACTCAATCAGGCCGGCCTTCCGGGCAAGACCCATATAGTTCAGCGCTCTATCCATTACGGCCTGCCTCCATTTCCTTTGCCAGGCGGTCATAGACCTCCTGGGGAATGGGGACTTCTAAGCTCCGCTCCAGGGATTTGGCTTTTTGGGCTTTTTTCAAGCACTCCGGGTCAGGACACAGATATGCGCCCCGGCCGTTGAGCTTGCCGCCAAAATCCAGACCCACGGTGCCGTCCGTACCACGGACAACACGGATCAGTTCGCGCTTGGCTTTTCTTTCATGGCAGCCCATACACTGCCGCTGGGGAATTTTCTTTTGCATAAGGACTGCCCTCCTTTAGAATTTGCCTTAAGCCTGGGAAGCAGGCTTGATATCGTTCTTGAGGCCGGTCAGGCGGGCAGCCAGACGGGCGTTCTGACCCTCCTTGCCGATGGCAAGGCTCAGCTGGTCATCGGGCACTACCACACGGCAGGCCTTGGGGTTGCTGGGATCCATCTCCACGCTGATCACATCAGCGGGGCTCAGAGCAGCCTTCACATACTCGCAGGGATCTTCGCTCCAAACAACGATGTCGATCTTCTCGCCGCACAGCTCATCCACAACAGCGCCAACACGACCACCGCGAGGGCCAACACAAGCGCCCACGGGATCCACATTCTCTGCAGCCGCCCGGACAGCAATCTTGCTGCGGGAGCCGGCCTCACGGGCAATGTTACGGATCTCCACCTGGCCGTCAGCGATCTCGGGGGTCTCCAGCTCAAACAGGCGTCGCACCACATTGGGGTGGGTACGGGAAACATGGACCAAAGGACCACGGTTTGCTTTATGGACCTCCAGTACATAAACACGGATCAGATCGCCGGGCTCGTAGCTTTCGCCGGGGATCTGTTCGCCGGCGGGCAGCACAGCGTCGTTCTGGTCACTACCCTGGCCGATCTGCACGAACACATCGCCGCTGGGATCCACCCGCTGCACAGTGCCGGTGAGCAGCTCCTGGGACTTGGAGGAGTAGCTCTCGTAAATAGCGCCACGCTCAGCCTCACGGATACCCTGGATGACCACCTGCTTAGCGGTCTGGGCAGCGATACGGCCAAACTTCTGAATGTCCACGGGGATAATGATATTGTCACCCACCTGAGCATTGGGCTCAATATTCCGGGCAGCATCAATATGAATGGTGGTAGTGGGATCTTCCACTTCCTCCACAGCGGTCTTCACCAAATGCATGGAAAGACCCTTTTCGCTCAGGTCCACCACCACATTTTCGGCGGGGATGTCACGGTTGTCTTCCCGGTCCTTCCGGTAAGCATTGGTCAGCGCCTGCTTCAGACGCTCCACCATATACTCCACAGGGATACCCTTGAGCTTTTCCAGATCCCGCAGGCTGGCGAAAATCTCTGCGCCGATATCTACCTTGGGAGCTTCTGTCTTTTTCTTGCCTCTTGCCATCTCTAATTTTCCTCCTGTTAAAATTCCACACGCAGCCGCACCAGTGCGACTTCAGATTTTTCAAATGTAATGGTTTCCTTGCCGGCTTCTATGGTAATACGGCCGTCTTCATAGCCGCGGAGCGTGCCGGGCAGCTCCTTCAGACCGTTCCGGGGGCGGTAAAGCTTTACCAAAACGGCGCTTCCCATAAATTTCGCAAAATCCTCCGGACGCTTCAAGGTCCTCTCCAAGCCCGCAGAGCACACCTCAAAATGGTAGCTTTCCGCAATGGGGTCTTTTTCATCTAAGATAGGATCGATAGCCCGGTGGATCTTCTCGCAGTCATCAATATCGATGCCGCCTTCCTTATCCAGGTAGATCCGCAGATACCGCTCAGAGCCCTCCCGGACATATTCCACGTCCCAAAGACTGCAGCCATGCTCTTCGATGATGGGCTTTGAAAATTCCGCAACCAAATCCGTAACTTTCAAATGCGTTACTCCTTTCAAAAGCACTCAAAAAAGAGAGGGGCGAACCCCTCTCTTTCCATAGTCAAATCTTACCTTACAAAAGCATTATACCATCAGTATTTCCGTTTTGCAAGAGTTTTTTCAATATTTTTTGAAAGATTTAGCCCCAAGTGTATTTGCAAGTTGAGATTGCACCCCAAGGGCACTTCTTCGCTACGCTCAGGGCGCCACGCCAGGAAAGCGAACTGGCTCGCAATGACGTGGAGAATTAAGCATTATGCATTATGAATTATGCATTTTTAATTTTCCGGGGGTAAACCTTGCTCATATTTGTGATCCCAGCTGTCGTCAAAAATGCCCAAAGCCGGCGTGCCGGCAGCCATATCCTGGGCCAAGGTCCGCAGCACATCGGTGCATTCCAAGGATTCCAAATAGAACTCCGGAAGCGCATCCTCGCCCAGCCGGGCGCCCATAATCGCACCGGCGATAGCGCCTACGGCGGCGCTGGTACCGGAATGGTTCACTGCGGTGATGATCGCACCGTCAAAGTCTTTCGGATTTACCAAACAGGCGTACATAGCACCGGCAAGGCACTCGGCGGTGTCCTCGCAACCGATCAGCTCCATGGCCTGCAAGGGGGATATGGCGTCATTGCGCGCCAAGTCAAGAGCCCGGCGCAGCTTCATGGAAAGTCTTTCCGTTTGGGGGAATTGATTTCCGTATTGAGCCTCTACTACCTGGATCGCCTGGGTAAAATGCTGAGAAAGACTGTGGCCGGGGTCATGGAGCACACCGGCAATGATATAGGACAGCACCACACCGGACAGGAAGGTTTCCGGATGACCGTGGGTCAAGGCAATCAGCTCGCCTGCCAATTCACCCACCCCCTCCGGGGTGATCCTGCCGGGCTTGTAGAGCATACCGGCGGCAATGCCTGCGGTAATAGCGCCGGGGGTGTTGTTCATATTTTTCCGCTGGGTCATAGAGCCGTAGAACTCCAGGCGGTGGTTGTCCATCATGCGGGCGTCCCGGCAATGGCGGCGGTGGAACTGGGGCAGCTTACACAGGAAGCAATAGCTTTTCTCCGGGTCCCGGTAGAACTGCTGGCTTCGTGTCCATTCCTTCAGCGCCAGCTTGCTCCAGCGCATATATTCCTTTCTGCCACGGGTCAGCGCCAGCAGCAGGCCATTGCACAAAAAGGCGGCAATTTGGGTATGGGAAGTCACCGGGGCATATTCGTCTTCTTTCAGATCATAGCCTAAAAGGCCACCCGGGCCGTACTCGGTTTGGATCTCATCCCAGGATTTATCTTCCACCGTATAGCCCATGGCATCGCCTACGGCCAAGCCAAGCAAACAGCCGCGGTAATATTGCGCTTCCATCCTGCCACCTCCTTTATAATTTATATATACATTATAATATATTTTGTCGCAATTGCAACGAAAAAGCCGAAAAATAAATTTTTCTAAAAAATTTTTCAAAATAAGAATAATTCCTATTGACAAATAGAAATCCATATGCTATACTCAACTCGTAAATAAGAAACGTTCTCGTTTAGAAAGGAGCAAGCCGATGGAAACTACCACCAAGCAGTTCCGCAAACGCAATGCGATTCTGAACTACCTGCGGTGTACCGACACCCACCCTTCCGCTGAAATGGTCTACAGCCACTTGAAGCAGGAATATCCGGACATTTCCCTGGGTACTGTATACAGGAACCTGGCAATGTTTAAGGAAAAGGGCGAGATCATCAGCGTAGGAACGGTCAACGGCGTTGAGCGGTTCGACGGCAACACGATGCCCCATGTGCATTTCGTATGTACCGGGTGCGAGGCAGTTTCAGACCTGCCCCAGATTGCGGTGCCGGAGGAGCTGAACCGAAAAGTCACAGCCCAAACCGGCGGCAAGATCGATATGTGCCAACTGACCTTTACCGGTCGATGTAATCAATGTATAGGAGGAGAAAACGGATGAAAAAGTTTGTCTGCACCGTATGCGACTACGTTTACGAAGGCGATGAGCTGCCCGAGGATTACGAATGCCCCCTCTGCGGCGTCGGTCCCGACCAGTTCGAAGAAGTCACCGAAGAAGAATAAATTTAAAAATCAATAAATAGAAAACAAATCAAATTAAAAATTTTGGAGGAAAATATTATGAAAAAGTTTGTATGCTCTGTTTGTGGTTACGTTCACACTGCCGAGGAACTGGCAGCTGATTTCAAGTGCCCCGTATGTAAGGTCCCCGCTTCCAAGTTTGTGGAGCAGAAGGGTGAGCAGAAGCTGGCTGCCGTTCACGAGTACGGCGTTTACGCACAGACCGTGAAGAATAACCCCGACATCTCCGCTGAGGACAAGAAGTATATCTTCGATCAGCTGATGGCTAACTTCAACGGCGAGTGCAGCGAAGTGGGTATGTACCTGTGCATGGCCCGTATCGCCCACCGCGAGGGCTATCCCGAGATCGGCCTGTACTGGGAGAAGGCAGCTTGGGAAGAGGCAGAGCACGCTGCAAAGTTTGCAGAGCTGCTGGGCGAGGACCTGGAGCCCAACATGAAGGCTACCACCAAGGACAATCTGGCATGGCGCGTTGACTGCGAGTTCGGCGCAACCCAGGGCAAGTTCGATCTGGCCTCCTGCGCTAAGAAGAACGGCCTGGATGCTATCCACGACACCGTCCACGAGATGGCTCGCGATGAGGCCCGCCACGGCGTAGCTCTGAAGGGCTTGCTTGAAAGATATTTCAAGTAATATTTGATTGACCAATCACCCAAGATGTGCTACCATAACGGTAGCACATCTTTTGTTAGGGGTGGTAGAATGAAGAAAGCAAAAAAGTATATTTATCCGTTTGTTTTTTCAATAGGATTTTTCGTTTTTTATTTTATTTTAGTGTTCTTCGTAAACTCTGCAGATTTTGAAGGTTATGGCGGACTTGGTTTTGCTTTATTGATTATAATACTATGGCTATTATTAGTAATACCTATTTATTGTTTTAAATATAGCAAACTTATTTATCAAGAAAAGCGGAAATTCTTATTTATCATTTATAATTCGTTTGTTATTGCTCTTTGTTACACAGGACCTTTTTTAATATCTGCCATACCGAATGGTGATGCTGACATCATTATTCAGATTACCCTTGCCCTTTTCGGTTGGACAGCACTTTGCACATATGTTTTCTATCTTATACGATTAAATTCCAAACAAGATGATAATAGTGCAAGCGAAACAATAAACAAAAATCCTTAAGAAAAAATTAACATTGTGAGGTGTTTTTATGGTAAACTATATGATTTGCAACTGCAAGCAGGTCAGTCGCTTTGATGTGGAAGAGGCACTGGAGCAGTGCCACAAGTTCGAGGATGTGGAGGAAACCTTCAAGGAAGTCCAGGCTATTACCCATTGTTCCACCGGCTGCGGCGGCTGCCACGATAAGATCTTAGATACCATCTCTGAGATCATGGGTCGGTAAGCAATGGAAACAAAAGGATTTTCCCAACTGGTTGCCCGGGCGGAAAAGGACTGCACGGTCTACTGCCCCATCTGCCACAAGATTCTGGATGTAAAAGCCGGAGAAGTCATCCCCCGCTGCTGCGGAAAAGTAATGGAAGAAATGAAATAACCGGGAGCAAACGCTCCCGGTTATTTTTATTTGAGCCAAATAGGGGTGGAGTTGCAGATCCAATGCTCGTTCATTCCCTCGATCTCCACGCGGATATAGTCGTGGAGGTCATACTCTTTCAAGGGGATTTCCAGCTTCACCGTGTCAGTGCCATTGCCGGTGGTTGCGTAAATCTCGTCAGCGCCGGAGAAGACGCGAATCTTTTCGATATTCTCCCGGGAAACCTTTGCATAGATGGATAGAATACCGTTTTTCGCCTGGGCAAGAGAGATCTCCTCGCCGGGGATATGGCCGCTGAGGGTGATATCCGCCTCGTCAAAGCCGCAGGCGCTGATGATGTGGAAATTCCGGACCGCCTTCACCACGCTGTCTCGGCAGGGCGTTTCTCCCTTTAGATAGACAAAATTCACCGCCGGATTGTCCAGCGCCCGCCGGGTGCCGAACAGGTCCACGGAATTGGTGGTGGCAAAGCGCTTGCCTGCAAGCCACTGCTTTTCAATCAGCGTACCGCCCAAGGGCCGCAAAGGTTCGATATCCACGCCATCTACATCATAGTCTGCCCAGTAATCCACATGAGGATGGGCAGCAGTGACCGCGCCGCCGTGGGCATGGACATAGTCCACAGCTTCTTTCAGATATGCGGCAATTTCTTCATCACTAAACAGGCTGCGGGTATACCGGGCTGTGTAAGCATCCGGGTCGATGCCGATGGCCAGCAGATGATAGGTGTTGTGGCTCTTATCGGCATATTTGTCGTTCCAGTTGAAGGGGTGGTACTCCTGGCCATCTAAGAACAGCACCTTGTCATCGGAGTATTTGTCTGTGTCCAGCTTGCCGTCGTAGAGGGCATTGTCTTTCACCGCCAAAGAGCAGATATCCCAGCCCATATGCCGCATAATGGCATAGATCGTTCCGGGAGAGGAGTCGCAGCCGTACCAGTCCAAAGAGTGCATATGGATGGGCATTTTGTAGTTTTTCTTGATGGGGAGAGTCTTCTTTGCCTTGGGGGGCATTGCCTCGGATTCGCCCTTTCGGAATCGGTCAAAATAGGCTACCAGGTTATGGATATACTTTCTCCAGAAGGCAAAACAGCTCTGAGATCGCTCATCCTTGATTTCCGGGAACAGGATCTGGTTCAGGAAAAACATGCCCTTGCCGTAGTCCGCCTTCAGGATCAGTGCGCCGTCCTTCACGGCAGGATCCATAAAAGAGCCCAGGACATCCCAATTTTCCGGGGCTAAGAAACAGCCCTGGGCAGCAGTACGGACCTGTGTACCGGCGTTTCCGGGCGTGCGGTGGGTGATGGTGAAAGTGTCGGTGGTCAGCTTCCAGTAGAGCATTTCCTCCGGCGCGATGGCATTGGGCTCGGAGAAGAGCCGCTTACCCGGCTCCTCCACCCAAGGCATCATATAAGCCATATAGCGGCTTCTGTCACCGGTAAAGGTAATATCCGCCATACAAGCGCCAATGGTAGGCACATAGCGGTGGATCAGCTGGGTATAGCCCACTTCTTTCGGCAAGAAACAGGGCGCCCAGCGCTCATAGCTCTGGTGCATAAACAGCAGAATACCGCCGCGGTGTACCCAATCCTGAATATATTCGTCATCGTTTTCAATGTAGTCGTTGAAGCCGTTCTGCTCCACAATGGCCACATCGAAAGGCTCTAAGTAACCCTTTTGAGAAAAATCGATTTTGGTGATCTCAATGCCCTCTTCCTGCAGGAACTCTGCAAGGGTGTAAGGGGGCCGATGCCAATGTTCAAAATAACCTATCCGCATAATCGCACCTCCAACAATTGCTTATACTGGCATTCTACACCATTTGCAAAAAATTGCAATACCAGTTGCAAAACTGCATAAGAATTGATAAAATAAAAGAAAAACCAAGGAGGAATCCCCTATGAAAAAACGCATTATCGCAACCGTCTTGCTGGTGGTCCTGTGCTTGAGCCTGTTTGCCTGCGGCAAGAAAAACACCACCATCACCACCGAAGAAGCCCAGAAGATCGCTCTGAAGGAAATCGGTATGACCGCCGCAGAAGTGGACGACATCCATATGCACGCCACCCAGTATGAGGGTGTGGCCTGCTATCAGATGCACATCACCGCCGGCGACGATGTATTCTATGTTTACATCGACCAGACCGGCAAAGTCCTGCACACCGAGAAATAATGTGAATTCACAAAAATTTCGCAAATTGTTCTCATTTTCGACACTGGGTGTTCAAAAGCGACTTGTATTCTAAAGGCAAGAAAGGCGTTGCCTTTCGATGCAAACACCCTCTTTTCTACCTCTCTTTCTTTTTTTACCCCTTGGCCGACAACCGCGGCTGCATAACGCAGCGGATGCTTTCTTTTTACCAAAGTCCCAAATAGCCGATGGCGATACCGGCCACAGCGGAGATCAGAATGATGATAATGGGGTGGACTTTTTTCATTGCCAGCACCAGCATCACAGCGAAAATCACCGCAGACAGGTAGAAGCTGACGGTCTTAAACACCTCTAAGGAAATGCCAACCGGGAAGAACACGCCCATTGCCACCGACACGATGGCACCGCCGATCAGACCCACCACAGCAGGCTTCAGGCCTGTCATCACGCCCTTGACGATGGAGGAATTGCAGAATCTCTCATAGCACTTTGCCACAATGAGGATCACGATAAAGCTGGGCAGCACCACACCCAAGGTCGCGCAGAATGAGCCAAACAGACTTCCCCAAACACCGGCAAAGCCGCCCACCTCCGAGCCGATATAGGTGGCCATATTCACCGCAAAGGGGCCGGGGGTGGATTCGCTGACAGCGATAAAGTCGGTGATAGCCTCTTGGGGAATAATATCACCCCAACGAATGCCCACCTGCTCCTGCATCAGCGGCATCATAGCATAGCCGCCGCCAAAGGTACAGGCGCCGATCATAAAGAAGGTCAAAAACAGTTCCAAAAATGCCATTATTTCTGCACCTTCCTTTCCATGATCTTAGCGGTCACCAAACCGAAGACAGCGCAGCCGGCCAGCACCGGCAGCACGCTCACATCCAAAACGGCGGTGAGCAGGAAAGAGCCGGCCATCACAACATAGGAGACCCAGCTGCCCTTGTTTTTCTTATACATGCCCCACAGGGCCTTGCACAGCAGGGCCATCACACCGGCCCGGATGCCCTGGAAGGCATACTGCACAGCCTTCAGCTCCTGGAACTGCCGCAGCACAAAGGAGATGGCAAAAATAATCACAAAGCTGGGCAGCACCACACCCAAGGTCGCCGCCGCAGAGCCCAGCACACCGCAGGTACGGTAGCCCACGAAGGTAGCGGAGTTGATGGCAATAGGGCCGGGGGTGGATTCGGCAATGGCGATGATCTCCAAAATATCGTCCTCGGTGACCCATTTGTGGTTGTCCACAGTCTCCCGCTGGATCAGCGGGATCATAGCATAGCCGCCACCGAAGGTAAAAGCACCGATCTTAAAAAAGGTGGCAAAAACCTGCCACGCAGTTTTCCATTTATTCTTCACACTATCACATTCCTTTCCCTAAGATAATACCGCAAAGAAGAAAAACTTTCAACTAAAAAACACACTATTTTGTCAATGCCCGCAATTTTGCATCAATTTCTGCTACCTCCCGCTGCAACCGCTCGATTGCACGGAGTCTCAGCGCACGCCGTGTTCGCAAGTCGTCCTCCTGCGAAAGCGTCCATCTTTCTCCCGCTATATCACAGTTGTAACATTCTTCCTCTCGACAGCTTTGGCATTCCGTCGGCAGAGGGTCGCGCTCCAACCCTTTCATCACATCGTCTCCTTTGATATTCTGTAAATACAGTATAGGCAAATTTTTGCTAATATTCAAGAGGCATTTTTCAGTAGATAATATATGTATCTGCAAGGGAAAGGTTGGTGCATATATGATTAGCTATAAACCGCTGTGGAAAACTATGAAAGACCGGGGTGTGACAACCTACACCTTAATATACAAAAAAGGTTTTAGCGCATATACCATTACCAATTTGAAAAGAAACAAGTCCATTACGATGAATACCCTTGAAAAGCTTTGTGCTGTTCTGAACTGCACACCTAACGATATCATTGAGTTTGTTGAAGATTAAACGCTCTTGCAGTTTTGCAAGAGCGTTTTTCTGTGCCATAAAATTGACACTTTATATAAATCGTGGTATCATAATCGCAAAGGAGTTGAGGAAAATGGACCCCTATTCCCGCACCCGGCTGCTGCTGGGTGATGACGCTATGGAAAAGCTGAAAAACGCTAAGGTTGCCGTGTTCGGTCTTGGCGGTGTGGGCGGCTATGTGGTAGAGGCTTTGGCCCGCAGCGGTGTGGGCTCTCTTGTACTTGTGGACCACGACACTGTAAGCCCAACCAACATCAACCGCCAGATCTTAGCCACCCAGGATACTGTGGGTATGGACAAGGTGGAAGCCGCTGCCCGGCGGGTTGCCGCCATTGATCCTAATATCGAAGTGACCCCAAAAAAATGCTTTTATCTTCCGGAAACTGCAGGAGAATTTGACTTTTCGGAGTTTACCTATGTGGTAGATGCCATTGACACCGTCACCGGCAAAATGATGCTTATTGAAGCCGCAAAAGCTGCCGGCGTACCCATTATCAGCTCCATGGGTACGGGCAATAAGCTTGACCCCACCGCTTTCCGGGTAGCAGATATTTCCCAAACCTCTGTGTGTCCTTTGGCCCGGATCATTCGCAAGGAATGCAAAAAGCGGGGCATTGGAAAATTGAAAGTTGTCTATTCCACAGAAGACCCCATTAAGGTAGTCCCCGAGGACCTTTCCGAGCTGCCCGAGGGACGAAACGCCCTGCCCGGCTCTGTTTGCTTTGTGCCGGCTTCCGCCGGTATGATCATCGCCGGAGAAGTGATCAAAGATATTACAAAGTTGTAAATAATTTTGGAGGTGTTTGCCTTGAAATTTAGCATTAACCATCCTGTGCTGTTCATCATCGTGGGTCTTTTGATCGCGGTGGTGTTAGGCCAATCCGTCTACTTCCTTGTGAAAGCCTTGAAGCGGAGCAAGGAACTGGGTATGGATCAGAAGAAGATCAAAAAGACCATGAAAACCGCCGCGATCTTTACCATTGCCCCGGCGGTGGCCATCGTCATCAGCGTGATCACCTTAAGCAAAAAGCTGGGTCTGCCCATGCCCTGGCTGCGCTTAAGCGTCATCGGCTCTATGAGCTATGAGACCATCGCTGCCAACAATGCTCTGTCCGCCATGGGTCAGAGCCTGGGTTCTGCCACGCCCTTGACTGCCCAGCAGTATGTAAATGTCCTGCTGGTCATGACCATCAGCATTATGATGGGCATTTGGCTGGTGCCTGCCATTGGCAAAAAGCTGCAAAACGGCATGAAGTCCATGGAAAACCGGGACGAAAAATGGGCAAATACCTTCCAGAACGCTCTGTTCATCGGTATGATCTCTGCGTTCTTGGGCTTTGTATTCTGCAATGTTTCTCGGCTTTGGACTGCCAAAAACGGCATCGTGACAGAAATGACCACCGGCTTTGCCGAAAACGGCGACAAGATTCAGATCCCTGTGAACTACACCGCCACCTCCGGTTTAGTGCCTGTCTGCACTATGGTGGTTTCCGCTTTGGTGATGGTGGTGTGCGGTCTTTTAATGCGCAAGCCCAAGCTGAAATGGCTCAGCGAGTACGCTTTGCCCATCAGCCTCATTGCCGGTATGGCTGCTGCCATTCCTCTGACCGCCCTTTTCGGAATGGAGGTAAAGTAATATGAAAAAACCTATGACTTACATCGATTCCGTCCACCGCGACGGCACGATCTGGAATCTTTCCGTGATGGTTCTGCTCTTTGCCTTCCCTGTGGCGATTGCTATGCTCTTCGGCGTGACCCCCGACTGGAACGCTCTTTTGGTAGGCCTCGTTGCCACCGCTCCTATGTACTGGACCGTGGGTATCATCGAGACCGTTACGTATGTGCCCATGCTGGGCGCAGGCGGTTCGTACTTAAGCTTTGTCACCGGTAACATCTCCAATTTGAAGATGCCCTGTGCGCTCAACGCCTTAGAGCAGAACGAAGTCAGCGCCAGCAGCGAGGAGGGCGAGGTCATCTCCACCATCGCCATTGCCGTTTCCAGCATCGTCACCACGCTCATCATCCTTTTGGGCGTGATCCTCATTGTGCCTCTGACCCCGGTGCTCAGCGCCCCCGTGCTGCAGCCTGCTTTCGAGCAGATGCTGCCCGCTCTGTTCGGCGGCTTGGGTGTGGCTTTCGTGTCCAAGAACTGGAAGATCGCTGTCGCCCCCATAATTTTGATGCTGGCGCTGTTCGTTTGCGTGCCTGCGCTGAACGAAGGCACAGTGGGCATTATGGTGCCGGTGAGCGCACTGTTTACCATCGCTGTGGCAAGGATCCTTTATAAGAAAGGTGTGCTGTAAATGGAATATGTATTGGGTTTTATTGTGGGCTTTTTGCTGGTACTGGTGATTCGTGCCCTGTGCTTCAAGCCCAAGGCGCAAAGGTCCGTTGACGAAAGCCCCGTGACCTTTGAACAGGATGCCGCTGTGACCGCTCTGCAAAAATTGGTACAGTGCAAGACCGTTTCCTACAACGACCCCGCATTGGAAGACGATGGGGAGTTTGGGAAGCTTATTGACCTGCTCCCCGGGCTGTATCCCAAGGTTTTTGAAGCCTGCACACTGCAGAAGCTGCCGGGTCGTGCTTTATTGTTCCGGTGGCCGGGCAAGTCCGCCCAAAAGCCCGCTGTGCTGATGGCGCACTACGATGTTGTCCCCGTCCGGGAAGAACTGTGGGACAAGCCCCCCTTTGCCGGCATTATTGAAGACGGCGTACTGTGGGGGCGCGGCACTTTGGACACCAAGGTGACTATGAACGGCGCACTCTTTGCTGCCAACACGCTGCTGGAGCAGGGCTTTACCCCGGAAAACGACATCTACTTCGCTTTCTCCGGCGGAGAGGAAGTCAACGGCCCCGGTGCAAAAAACATCGTGGACTGGTTCGTGGAAAACAAGATCACCCCCGCCATTGTAGTAGACGAGGGTGGCGCAGTTGTTGAAAATGTGTTCCCCGGTGTAAAAGTGCCCAGCGGTATGGTGGGCATTGCGGAAAAGGGTATGATGAATGTGCGCTACACAGTGCACAGTGGCGGCGGTCACGCCTCCGCCCCCCTGCCAAAGACCCCCATCACCTCCTTGGCAACCGCTTGCCGGAAGGTGGTGGACAAACCCTTCAAAATGCACCTAAACAAGCCCGCCGCGCTGATGTTTGACACTCTGGCCCGGCATTCGAGCTTTGTTTACAAGCTGATTTTTGCCAATCTGTGGATCTTTAAGCCGGTGCTGGATATGATCTGCAAGAGCAGCGGCGGTGAGATGAACGCCCTTGTCCGCACCACCACCGCCTTCACCCAGGCCGAGGGCAGCACTGCCCGGAATGTGATTCCCGCGCAGGCATCTTTAGTGTCCAATATGCGGCTGAGCCCCCTGGACACCGTGGCAAGCGCGGAAAGCTATCTTAAGAAAGTGGTAAACGACCCGGACGTGGAAATTGAGGTTTTGGAGAGCTTTGAGCCCAGTCCTGTGTCTGAGGTGGACTGCGATGCCTATTACCGGGTAGCCGATGCGGTGGCAGAGACCTGGCGGGGCTGCGTTGTGACCCCCTATCTGATGGTCCAATGCTCCGACTCCCGGCATTACCGGGATCTTTCCAAAAATGTATACCGCTTCTCCGCTATGGATTTAACCGCCGAGGAGCGCCGGACCATTCACGGCAATAACGAGCGTATTCGTTTGGAAACCATCGGCAAAGCCGTAGAATTTTACATTCGTCTGATCAAAAAATGCTAAAAATACCATATCGGAGGATAAAATATGGATAGATTTTTGAATCTGCTGCAAACCTTTGCATTGGGCAAGGCTCTGCCCGCCATCATCACTACTGTGGTCGGCATTCTGATCGTCAAGCTTGTGATGCGGGTGCTGCAGACCGCCCTTTCCAAGCTGGATCCTGCCTTCACCAAGCTGCTGCTGGGTGTGATACGGCCGGTTCTGTATTTGCTGCTGTGTCTGATCGTGGTAGCCAGCCTTGGCATTGATGTGACCAGCATCGTGGCTTTGGCCAGTGTGCTGACCCTGGCTATTTCCCTGTCCCTGCAAAATGCCCTGTCCAATATCTTTGGCGGCTTTACCCTGCTGTACACCAAGCCCTTTGTCACCGGCGACTTCGTAGAGATCGCCGGCCAATCCGGCACGGTCAAGGAAGTGGGCCTGGCCTATACCCGTTTGTCCACCCCCGACAACAAGCTGACTTTTATCCCCAATTCCGCAGTGGTAGCGGCGCAGATCGTCAACTACAGCACCATCGGCACCCGCCGGCTGAGCTTTGAGATCAGCGTGGACTACAATGCCCAACCTGCGGATGTGATCGCTGCGCTGGTGCAGGCCGGAAAGACCCCGCAGACCCTGGCAGATCCCGCACCCTCCGCCGCTCTGTCCGGCTACGGGGAAGGCACTGCCCTTTATACACTGTTTGTATGGACCGGCAGTGAGGACTACTGGACAGTAAATTATGCCGTCAACGAAAACATCAAGGCTGTGTTTGCCGAAAAGGGCATCGCAATGTCCAGCAAGCACCTGAATGTGAATGTAAAGCAATAATAAAAAGGACCTCCTGTGAGGTCCTTTTTATTATAAATAATATCTGGGTACTCGCTTGCCGATGGCGCAGACGGTTTCATAATTGAAAGAACCTGCGGCTTCACCCATTTCTTCGGCAGTGATGGTCTCCCCCAACAGGGTCACCTGATCGCCGATTTCCACATCGGGGATATCCGTTACATCCACCATCATTTGGTCCATACAGATCCGGCCCAAAATGGGGGCTTTTTGCCCTCTGACCAGCACATAGAATTTGTTGCTTAGGGCCCGGCGGTAGCCGTCGGCATAGCCCACAGGGACCGTTGCCACCCGGGTGGGTTTCTCCGTGACAAAGGTGCCGCCGTAGCCGATCTCCCGGCCCGGCTCCAAGGTCTTCACAAAGGCCACCCGGCTGTACCAGGAAAGGGCCGGTTTCAGACCGGTGATATCCACATGGCAGCTTGGCTCTAAGCCATAGAGAATGATGCCCGCCCGGACCATTTCATAATGCGCGCCGAAA
Source organism: Faecousia sp. (assembly GCA_045580345.1). Lineage (GTDB taxonomy): Bacteria > Bacillota > Clostridia > Oscillospirales > Oscillospiraceae > Faecousia. The sequence continues at coordinate 25,930 of JAZNNO010000021.1, read as the reverse complement.
TTTTGAATGCCGGCAGAGTTGTCCAAATGGCGGATAGGAATTTCAATACCCCGGGCTTTCAGCATTTCGTCAAAAGCGCGGAATTTTTCTGCCTGCGCATTGGTTTTTGTCAAATCCACCCCATCAGCAGTGGCAAAGTGGCTGAACAGCCCCTCGGCCTGCAGGCCGGGCAGCTGGCAGATTTTTTTGCAGATATCGGCATCAGCTTCTGTCACCTGGAAGCCGATGCGGCTCATACCCGTGTCCACCGCAATGTGGAAAGGCGCGGTTTTTCCCAGCTTTTGGGCAGCTTCGGACAGTGCCACTGCATCTTCATAGCGGAAAATAGCCGGGCGCAAATCTAACTGCACTGCCATTTCCAAAGCCTCGGGGTGAATGGGGCTAAGAACCAAAATGGGGGCTGTAATGCCCGCATTTCGCAGCTCCTGTCCCTCGGAAAGGGTAGCAACCCCAAAGAAATCGCACTCTTTTTCCAGTTTTTTCGCGATGGGTACTGCGCCGTGTCCGTAGCCATCGGCCTTAATGACCGCCATCACCCGCACACCGGCCTTTTCCCGAATCTTGCGGTAGTTGGTGGCAATACGCTCTAAATCCACGGTCACATAGGTATTATCAAAATACAAAACACTCACTCCAAATCAAGCCTTCACCGTACCGTCGGGATTGAACAGGGGCAACTTCTCCAAGTAAATCAGGTCAGGCCGCTCCTGGGCATCACCCTCAGCAAGGATCGCCATGCGGCCTGCGATAACGCCGCCGGCCTTTTCGACCAGGGCTTCCAAAGCGTGCAGGCTCTCACCGGTGGAGATCACATCGTCCACAAGCAAAATCTTCTTGCCCTTCATCAGCTCCGCATCGGCGGTGTCTAAGTACAAAGTCTGCTCCTTGGCGGTGGTGATGGACTTCACAGACACAGAGAACACGCCCTGCATATACAGCTTGGGAGCTTTCCGGGCCAGGAAATACTTCTTCGCGCCGGTCTGGCGAGCCATTTCGTGGGCCAGAGGAATGCCCTTGGCCTCGGCGGTGATGATGTAGTCATACTCCGGGGCTTTTTCAAGCAATGCCTTGGCGCAGGCCACGGTCAGCTCCTGGTCGCCGAAAATGACAAATCCGGCAATGTACAGGTCATCTGTCACCTTGCAGATGGGCAGATCCCGGTCAAGGCCGGCAATATTCATAGTATGGAACATAAAGATCCCTCCGTTTCTAATTTCTGTAACCATTATAGCATACTGTTTTCCAAAAGAAAACCCCCGGAAACCGGGGGTTTTTATTTTTATTTACTTGCAGGGCCGGAGCGCAATTGCACATCGTGGTAGCCGCCTTCCACAATGGAAACGGAGGACACCAGGGTGATCTTGGCGTTCTTCTGCAGGTCGGCGATGGTCAGCTCACCGCAGTTGCACATGGTGGACTTGACCTTATAGAGGCTTGCCTCCACATTGTCGTGGAGCGTACCTGCGTAGGTAACATAGGAGTCAACGCCTTCCTCAAAGGTCAGCTTGCTTGCGCCACCCAGGTCATAACGCTGCCAGTTCCGGGCGCGGTTGGAGCCTTCGCCCCAGTACTCCTTCATATAGATGCCATTGACCAGCACCTTGGGTGTGGGGGACTCGTCGAAGCGGGCAAAGTAACGGCCCAGCATCATAAAGTCAGCACCCATAGCCAGCGCCAGGGTCATATGGTAATCGTGTACGATACCGCCGTCGGAGCAGATGGGCACATAGATGCCGGTCTCCTTGAAATATTCATCACGGGCTGCAGCCACCTCGATCAGAGCGGTGGCCTGACCACGGCCAATGCCCTTGGTCTCACGGGTGATGCAGATAGAACCGCCGCCGATACCGACCTTCACAAAGTCAGCGCCGGCCTTGGCCAGGAACATAAATCCGTCACGGTCCACAACATTACCGGCGCCGATCTTCACGGAGTCGCCGTAGTGGTCACGAACCCACTTGATGGTATTGGACTGCCAGCAGGAATAACCCTCGGAGGAGTCGATACACAGCACATCAGCGCCGGCTGCCAGCAATGCGGGAATACGCTCAGCAAAGTCACGGGTGTTGATACCGGCACCCACCAAATAGCGCTTCTTGTCGTCCAGCAGCTCCAGGGGGTTGGCCTTGTGGGAGGCGTAGTCCTTGCGGAACACGAAGTACATCAGGTGATCGTTCTCGTCCACGATGGGCAGGGAGTTCAGCTTGTGCTCCCAAATGATGTCGTTGGCCACCTTCAAGGTGGTGTCAGCGGGAGCGACCACCATCTTCTCCCGGGGGGTCATAAAGGTAGACACCTTCTCGGTGCCGTCCATACGGCTGACACGGTAGTCACGGCCGGTGACAATGCCCATCAGCTTGCCGGTGGCAGTGCCATCATCGGTGATGGCCACGGTGGAGAAGCCGTTGCGCTCTTTGAGCGCCAGCACATCATTGAGGGTGGCATCGGGGGTCAGGTTGGAGGCGGAGACCACGAAACCTGCCTTGTGGGACTTGACCTTGGCTACCATAGCGGCCTGGGATTCGATGGACTGAGAGCCGAAGATAAAGCTCAAGCCACCCTCCTTGGCCAAAGCGATAGCCAAAGAATCATTGGAAACCGACTGCATAATGGCAGAGGTCATAGGAATATTCAGAGAAATTGCCGGCTCTTCCACGCCCTTGCGGTACTTGGTCAGCGGGGTGCGCAGGCTGACATTGGTGGGAATGCAGTCCTCGGAGGTGTAGCCGGGGACCAGCAGGTACTCGCTGAAGGTGTGGCTGGGTTCGGGATAATAGTAAGCCATTTTTGTGTTCCTCCCTGTAGTATATAGATATTTAGCTTATCATACCACACCAAATAAAAAGGGTCAAGGAGAAACTCCGGGTTTTTTCGTAAAAAATCGCCAAATCCGTTGCAATTTTTTTGGACAAGTGGTATAGTCTATAATGGAAAACAATGTGATTTGATAAACTTTTCAGAAAGAAGGCCTCATTTATGGCAAATCAGGAAAACATTCGCAATATTGCTATTATCGCCCACGTTGACCACGGCAAGACCACCCTGGTGGACGAGCTGCTGAAGCAGGGCGGTATCTACCGGGAAAACCAGGCCACCCAGGACCGGGTGATGGACTCCGGCGATTTGGAACGGGAGCGCGGCATCACCATTTTGGCCAAGAACACCTCCGTTCAGTACAAAGACTATAAGATCAACATCGTTGACACCCCCGGCCACGCCGACTTTGGTGGCGAGGTGGAGCGTATCCTCAAGATGGTCAACGGCGTTATCCTGCTGGTGGATGCCGCCGAAGGCCCTATGCCCCAGACCCGGTTCGTGCTGGGCAAGGCACTGGAACTGGGCCACAAGGTCATCGTGGCTGTGAATAAGGTGGACAAGCCCGATGCCCGTATCCACGAGGTTATGGACGAGGTTTTGGAGCTTTTGTTGGAGCTGGATGCCACCGACGAGCAGTTCAACTCCCCCACCATTTTCTGCTCCGGCCGCCAGGGCACTGCCTCCTACAGCCCCGACGAAATGGGCAACGATTTGATCCCCCTGTTTGAGACCATCGTCAATTATGTTCCCGCCCCCGAGGGCGACAAGGACGCCCCCCTGCAGCTGTTGGTTTCCGCTATCGATTACAATGAATATGTGGGCCGTATCGCTGTGGGCCGTGTGGAGCGGGGCACTATCAAGGTAAACCAGGAAGTGATGATCTGCGATTATCACAATCCCGATCATCGCCAAAAGGGCAAAGTGGTTGCCCTGTACACCTACGAAGGTCTGGGCAAGGCCACCGTCCAGGAGGCTTCCGCCGGTGAGATCGTGGCCCTTTCCGGTATGGCGGATATTACCATCGGCCGCACCCTCTGCGCCCCCGAAGCCATCGAGCCCCTGCCCTTTGTGAAGATCTCAGATCCCACCATCGAAATGACCTTTGCGGTGAACGATTCTCCCTTTGCAGGCCGTGAGGGCAAATTCGTCACCTCCCGGAATCTCCGTGACCGGCTGGAAAAGGAGCTTCTCAAGGATGTATCTCTGCACGTGACCGAGCAGGGCACCGACGCATTCAATGTGGCCGGCCGTGGCGAAATGCACCTTTCTATTCTGATGGAAACCATGCGCCGGGAGGGCTATGAGTTCTCCGTGTCCACCCCCCGCGTGCTGACCAAAGAAATTGATGGCAAGGTTTGCGAGCCTATCGAAAGAATGGTTGCCGATGTTCCCGAGGAATGTATGGGCACTGTCATTGAAAAAATGGGCCGCCGGAAGGGCGATCTGCTGTCTATGACCCCCATGGGCAGCCGCTTCCGCTTAGAGTTTTTGGTGCCCTCCAGAGGTCTTTTTGGCTACCGCAGCGAGTTTTTGACCGACACCCGGGGCGAGGGCATTATGTCCTCGGTGCTGGAAAGCTATGCGCCTATGAAGGGTGAGATCGAAAGAAGACTGACAGGCTCTCTTATCTCCTTTGAGTCCGGCGAGGCTGTTACCTACGGTCTTCACGCCGCCCAGGAGCGGGGCGCGCTGTTCATTGGCCCCGGCACACCGGTGTATGCCGGTATGGTGGTGGGTATCTGCAGCCGCAACGAGGATATGACCGTCAACGTCTGCAAGAAAAAGCAGCTGACCAATATGCGTGCCTCCGGCTCTGACGAGGCGCTGCGCCTGGTGACCCCCAAGAACTACTCTTTGGAGCAGTGCCTGGAGTTTTTGGCAGACGACGAGCTGCTGGAATGCACCCCCAAGTCCCTGCGTATCCGCAAGCGGGTACTGGATCACAGCCAGAGAATGCGCGAGCTGATGAAAAAGCGCGCCGGCCAGGAATAAAAATAAAAATCCCGGTGTTCACACACCGGGATTTCATTATGCTTAATAACCGGGTTTGCCCAGGAGCTTAAACATATTCCGCTTGTAGAACTCAACGCCGGGCTGGTCAAAGGGATTGACCCCCAGCATATAAGCGGAAATGCCGCAGGCAAGCTCGAAGAAGTAGAACATCTCGCCCATTTTCTCAGCTGTCAGCTGACCCATATCCATAGTGATCACCGGCACATCGCCGTCCACATGGGCAGCCAGCGTTCCCTGGAATGCCTGCTCGTCCACGAAGTCCAGGGTCTTGCCCTCTAAGTAGTTGAGGCCGTCCAAATTCTTCACATCGCCGCCGATGACCAGTTTCTTCTCAGGGGCATCAAAGCGAACCATGGTTTCAAAGATGTTCCGCTCGCCCTGCTGGATCATCTGACCCAAAGAGTGCAGGTCGGGGGTGAACTCAGCGGTTGCCGGGAAGATACCCTTGCCGTCCTTGCCCTCGGACTCACCGAAGAGCTGCTGCCACCAGCCGCCCATCATCTTAAAGCCCGGCTCAAAGGACTCCAGAATTTCAACAGCCTTACCCTTGCGGTACAGCAGGTTTCGGCTGGCTGCATAGAGCCAAACGGGATTCTCAAAGGAGCGGATATCGTATTCTTTCTTAGCGGTGCAAGCGCCCTTCATCACTTCCATAGGATCAATGCCCGCCACAGCCATAGGCAGCAGACCCACCGCAGTGAGAACACTGTACCGGCCACCTACATTGGGCGGGATCACAAAGGTCTCCCAGCCTTCCTCGGTAGCCATCTGCCGCAGCGCGCCCTTCTCCGGGTCGGTGATGGCGTATGTACGCTTCTTTGCACCCTCGGTGCCGTATTTCCGCTCCAAAAGCCAGCGCAGCGCCCGGGTGGCGATGGCAGGCTCCGTGGTAGTGCCGGATTTGGAAATAATGGCAATGGAGAAGTCCTTGCCCTCCAAAAGCTTTGTCAGTTCATTCCAGGCGCGGGTGGACAGGGTGTTGCCCGCATAGAGGATCTGGGGATCGCCCTTACCCTTGCCGATATTATGGTTTGCGCCCTGCATCAGCTCGATGGCTGCCCGGGGGCCCAAGTAAGAGCCACCGATGCCGATGACCACAAACACATCGGAATTCTCCCGGATATTCTTGGCGGCAGCCCGGATACGGCGAATTTCGTCGGTTTCCTGCTCTACCGGCAGATCCAACCAACCTAAGAAATCATTACCCGCGCCGTTGCGCTCAGTCAGCAGCATATGGGCATCGAAGACTTCCTTCTCCGCCGCAAGCAGATCCGGCAGGGAAAGCTCCCCCCAAATATTGGAAATATCAACTTTAATCATTGCGTTTTTCCACCCTTTCCTGATTATTACTTTAATTGTACAACATATTTTCTGTTAACGCAAGCAGAATAAAGCTTTCTTTTGTATTTTATAAATTTTCGTATAGCTTTTTTCAAGGGAAACCTGTATAATGAAAAAAAGATTTTTGGGAGGTCTGTGTATGCGTTACGGATTTGGCGTGGATTTGGGCGGCACGACTGTGAAGCTTGCCTTTTTTACGCAAAGCGGTGAGATGCTCACCAAATGGGAGATCCCCACAGTGACAGAAAACAACGGTCAGCGAATTTTGCCGGATATCGCCGCTGCGGTTTTGGGATATTTGGAGAAGGAAAACATTGCAAAATCCGAAGTTTTGGGTATCGGCATCGGTGTGCCCGGCCCGGTGGACGCAAATGGCTTTGTGCCGGCCTGTGACAATTTGGGCTGGCGGAATGTAGATGTCGTCGGACAGCTTTCATCTTTGACCGGCCTTCCCGTGAAGGCAGGCAACGATGCCAATATGGCAGCCCTGGGCGAATGCTGGAAGGGCAGCGGCTGCGACAATATGGTGCTGGTCACCCTGGGCACAGGTGTGGGCGGCGGTATTATTATAAACGGTAAGCCCCTGGTGGGCAAAAACGGTGCCGCCGGCGAAATTGGGCATTTGGTGATGAACCGGGAAGAAACGCTTGTCTGTGGTTGCGGCAAAAAGGGCTGTGCCGAGCAGTACTGCTCCGCCACCGGTCTTGTCCGTATGGCAAAGGATCATAAAACCGCTAAGGATGTATTCGATGCCGCCAACGCCGGCGACGAAAAAGCCCAAGCTGTTTTGGAGCAGTACTATGCCTTGCTTTCTGAGCTGATCGCCAATGTGTGCATCGTCTTAAACCCGGAGAAAGTGGTTATCGGCGGCGGTGTCAGCAAGGCAGGCCAGCCGCTGCTTGATGGCATTGCCCGGCATTTTGCAAAATACATCTACCACAGCAGCAAAAATGTAGAATTTGCTTTGGCGACCTTGGGCAACGATGCCGGCGCTTACGGCGCATTCAAGCTTTTGTTGGGATAAAAACATAAACGGTCATTGCGAACCAGTGCGCACACTGGTGTGGCAATCTCCTTCTTAAGATGGGGATTCCCACGGGCAATAAATTGCCCTCGGAATGACCGTATTTTTTAAGCGTATAGCATTTTTTAGAATGTTCAAAATAATTTCATAATGTTCCTATTGACTTTTTTAGCACTCTCTGCTATACTCTGCTTAGCACTCAAAGTTGCTGAGTGCTAAATTCGCAAAAGGAGGCTCCCTATGGAACTGACCGAACGGAAGAAAAAAGTGCTTCGCAGCGTGGTCGATCTGTACATTCGCACCGCTGAGCCTGTCGGCTCCAAGGCCATTGCAGAGCTTCCGGATATGAACTACTCCTCCGCCACCATCCGCAACGAAATGTCTGACCTGACGGTGATGGGCTATTTGGAACAGCCCCACACCAGCGCAGGCCGCGTGCCTGCTGCTGCCGGCTATCGGCTGTATGTGGATGAGCTGATGGCGGACTACCGCTTGAGCATGGACGAGACCCAATCCATCAACAACGCCATCGAAGAAAAGATGCAGCGTGTGGATAAGATGCTGGAAAAGGTGGCAAAGCTTGTCTCCCAGGCCACGGACCTGCCGGCTATCTCCGCAGCCTCCCGCTACGGCGGCGCTACTGTGCGGCGGTTCGAGCTGATCTTCGCCGGCCAGGGCAGTGTGATTTTGGTTGTGATGCTCTCCGACGAGCAGGTGCTCAACAAGCTCATCAAGCTGCCGGTACAGGTTCAGCAAAGCGATCTGCAAGTGCTCTCCGCTGTGCTCAATGCCACAATGACCGGCCTTTCCCCCGAGGAGTTCACCCCCGAACTTCTGCAGAAAGTGATGGAAGCTGCCGGCGATGCCGGTGTGCTGGTTCCGGTAATTATGGAATTCACCGCCGAGACCCTAAGAGGCCAAGGAAACACCAATATGGCTGTGGCCGGACAGATGCGGCTTTTGGGACTTCCCGAGTACCAGGATGTTGGCAAAGCCCAAAAGGTGATGTCTTCCCTTGACGAGGAAGCTCTCTCCAATCTGCCTGCCATTATGCAGAATCAGAACGGCACCAAGGTGCTGGTAGGCCCGGAGAATGTGGCAAGTGAGCTGAAAGACACTTCCGTGGTTATGACGAAGTTTGACATTGGCGACGGTATGCAGGGTATGATCGGTGTGGTTGGCCCCACCCGTATGGATTACGCCAAGATCACCGCCCGGCTTTCCTACTTTGCCGAAAGCCTGTCCAAAATGTTCGCTAAGCCGGAACAGCCCCAGCTACCGGAAGGCAAGGAAGACTAAAGGAGGCATAGCAATTGGCTAAGAAGAAAGAAAAGGTTGAAAATCCCACACCGGATGAAACCGTGGCAGAAGAAACTGTGGAAGAAACCGTAGAAGAAACCACCCCGGAAGTAAACGAATGGGAAGAAAAGTACAACGCCCAGTACGACAGCTATCTGCGACTGGCCGCTGACTATGATAACTACCGCAAGCGCACCGCCAAGGAAAAGGACGCTGCCTACGGCAACGGCAAAGCCGATGCCATTGAAAAGCTCCTGCCTGTCTATGACAATTTGGAGCGGGCGCTGAGCCAGGAAACCGCCGATGAAGCTTACAAAAAAGGCGTGGAGATGACCATGACCCAGCTGGTGAGCATTTTGGAGGGCCTGGGCGTAGAGATCTTCGGCAATGTGGGCGACACCTTCGACCCCAATCTGCACAACGCAGTGATGCATACCGAGGACGAAAACTTAGGTGAAAGCACCATCAGCCTGGTATTCCAAAAGGGCTTTAAGATGGGCGATAAGATCGTAAGATTTGCAATGGTACAAGTTGCCAACTAAATTTGTAAACAATTTAACTTTTATATAGGAGGAAATTATTATGGGAAAGATCATCGGAATTGACTTGGGTACTACCAACTCTTGTGTTGCTGTGCTGGAAGGCGGCGAGGCAGTTGTCATCGCCAATGCCGAGGGCGGCAGAACCACCCCCTCTGTGGTGGCATTCTCCAAGACCGGCGAGCGTATGGTGGGCCAGGTGGCAAAGCGCCAGGCTGTTACCAACGCTGACCGCACCATCGCTTCCATCAAGCGTCACATGGGTGAGGACTACAAGGTTACTGTTGACGGCAAGACCTACACCCCCCAGGAGATCAGCGCAATGGTGCTGCAGAAGCTGAAGGCTGACGCAGAAAGCTACCTGGGTCAGACCGTTACCGAGGCTGTTATCACTGTGCCCGCTTACTTCAGCGACGCTCAGCGCCAGGCTACCAAGGACGCCGGCAAGATCGCAGGCCTGGATGTAAAGCGTATCATCAACGAGCCCACCGCTGCTGCTTTGGCTTACGGCCTGGACAAGGACAATGATCAGAAGATCAAGGTTTATGACCTGGGCGGCGGTACCTTCGACGTTTCCATTCTGGAGATCGGCGACGGCATCGTGGAAGTTCTGGCTACCGCCGGCGATACCCGTCTGGGCGGCGACGACTTCGACGAGCGCATCATGACCTACCTGGTTGACGAGTTCAAGAAGGCCGAGGGCATCGATCTGAAGAATGACAAGGTTGCTATGCAGCGTCTGCGTGAGGCTGCCGAGAAGGCCAAGATCGAGCTGTCCGGCATGACCACCACCGCCATCAACCTGCCCTATATCACTGCTGATGCTACCGGCCCCAAGCACCTGGATGTGACCCTCAGCCGCGCTAAGTTCAACGAAATGACCGCTGACCTGGTGGAGCGTACCATGAAGCCCGTCCGTCAGGCTATGAGCGATGCAGGCCTCAAGCCCGCTGACCTGGATAAGGTCCTGCTGGTTGGTGGCTCTACCCGTATTCCCGCCGTGCAGGATGCTGTGAAGGGCATCACCGGCAAGGAAGGCTTCAAGGGCATCAACCCCGACGAGTGCGTTGCTTTGGGCGCTGCCATCCAGGGCGGTGTTCTCACCGGCGATGTGAAGGACGTTGTGCTGCTGGACGTTACCCCCCTGTCCCTGGGTATTGAGACCATGGGCGGTGTGTTCACCCGCCTCATCGACCGCAACACCACCATTCCTGTCCGCAAGAGCCAGATCTTCTCCACCGCTGCTGACAATCAGCCCTCTGTTGACGTGCACGTTCTGCAGGGCGAGCGTGAGATGGCTGCTTACAACAAGACCTTGGGCCGCTTTGAGCTGGGCGGCATTGCACCCGCTCCCCGCGGCGTACCTCAGATCGAGGTTTCCTTCGACATCGATGCCAACGGCATCGTAAAGGTTTCCGCCAAGGACCTGGGCACCGGCAAGGAGCAGGATATCACCATCACCGCTTCCACCAACCTGTCTCAGGACGAGATCGACAAGGCTGTGAAGGAAGCTGAGCAGTTCGCTGCCGAGGATAAGGCCAAGAAGGAAGAGGTTGACACCCACAACAACGCTGAGCATCTGATCTATCAGACCGAGAAATCCCTGGCCGACCTTGGCGACAAGATCACCGAGGACGAGAAGGCATCCATCCAGGCTGCCATCGACAAGCTGAAGGAAGCCAACAAGGGCACTGACCTGGAGGCTATCAAGACCGCTTGCGACGAGGTGCAGAAGGCCTTCTATCCCGTGGCTGAAAAGCTGTATCAGAACGCCAACCCCGAAGGCGGCTGCGACCCCAACTGCGGCGGCTGCAACGACGACGGCGTGGTTGACGCTGACTATCAGACTGTAGACTAAGTCCCCAAAGGGGCGGGGATCGCCCGCCCCTTTTCGGTATTTGTTGAGGTAACCATTTATGCCAGAAAATAAACGCGACTACTATGAGGTGCTGGGCGTACAAAAGGGCGCCAGCGCCGAGGAAATAAAGAAAGCCTACCGGAAAAGCGCCATGAAGTACCATCCCGACCGCAACCCCGGTGACAAGGAAGCCGAGGAGAAGTTCAAGGAGCTGGGCGAAGCTTACGAGGTGCTGTCCGATGACGAAAAGCGCTCCCGCTATGACCAGTTCGGCCATGCCGGTGTAGATCCCAATTTCGGTGCCGGCGGCGGCTACGGCAATCCCTTTGGGGGTGGCTTTGGCGGCTTTGACTTTGGCGATATCTTCGGTGAGTTCTTTGGTGGCGGCACAAGACGTCAGAACACTCAAAATGCCCCCCGCCGGGGCGAAAATGTGGGCGCCCGGTTGGAGCTGACCTTTGAAGAGGCGGCTTTTGGCACAGAAAAGGAAGTATCCGCCCGCCGCATCGAGAACTGCTCCGATTGTAAGGGTACCGGCTCTGCTGACGGAAAGGTAGAAACCTGTTCCCGTTGCCAGGGCTCCGGTCAGGTACGTACTGTCCGGAGTGTGATGGGTATGCAGGTCCAGTCCAGTACTACCTGTCCCCAGTGCTCCGGCCGTGGCAAGATCATCAAGAACCCCTGTAACACCTGTAAGGGAAAAGCCAAGGTTTATAAGACCTACAAGACCAAGGTCACCGTGCCTGCCGGTATCGACGACGGTCAGTCCCTGCGTGTGCGGGGCGAGGGCTGTGTCGGCTCCAACGGCGGGCCTAACGGTGACCTGATGGTGGAAGTTTACATCAAGCGCCACCCCATCTTCCAGCGGGACGGTATGCACGTATACTGCGAAGTGCCCATCACCTTCACCCAGGCAGCCCTGGGCGGCGAGATCGAAGTGCCCACCCTGGATGGCAAGGTAAAATTCGACCTGCCCGAAGGCACCCAAACCGGCAAGCGGTTCACGCTGTCCGGCAAGGGCATTCCAGCGGTGAACAATCCCCGCCGCCGTGGTGACCATCAGTTTGATGTGGTGGTGGAGACCCCCACCAAGCTCACCAAGGAGCAGCGGGAGTTGCTGCAAAAGCTGGAAGACTCTTTGGAAAACAAAAGCAGTCCCAAGCGGAAGAAATTCTTTGACACCTTGAAGGATTTCTTCGACTAAAACAGATATACTAACAACAAACAAAGGAGGATACAACTATGTCTGCACTACACATTACCAAGGAAACCTTCCCCAAAGAAGTTCTGCAATCGGAAAAGACCGTACTTTTGGACTTTTTCGCAACTTGGTGCGGTCCTTGCAAAATGCTGGCCCCCATCCTGGACGAGATCGCCGAAGAACGGGAGGATATCAAGGTCTGCAAAGTGGATGTGGACCAGGAACCGGAGCTGGCTGCCCAGTACCAGGTCGTGAGTATTCCCACCCTGTTTGTCATTGAAAAGGGCCAGGTGGTCAACCAGTCCCTGGGCGCTAAGCCCAAAGCCAAGATCCTGGAGATGCTCTAAGCCACTATGAACGAAAAGATTTACGATATGCTGATCGTGGGCGGCGGCCCGGGCGGTTATGCCGCTGCGCTGTATGCTGCCCGGGCAGGTATGTCCGTGGCGGTATTGGAAAAGCTGGCTGCCGGCGGACAGATGGCCGAATCCCCCCAAATCGACAATTATCCCGGCCTCACCGATGGCATTGACGGCTTCTCTTTGGGAATGCAAATGCAAGCCCACGCAGAGAAATTCGGCGCCGAGACCCATTCTACCGAAGTCACGGATCTGCATCTAACCGACAAGATCAAAACCGTAGAGACTGACAGTGGCATTTTCCGGGGCAAAACCGTGGTCATTGCCACCGGTGCTACCCCCAAGAAGCTGAATATCCCCGGTGAAGCGGAGCTCACCGGCCGGGGGGTCCACTACTGCGCCGCTTGCGACGGTATGTTCTACCGGAACAAGGTGGTCGCGGTGGTTGGTGGCGGCAATACCGCCGCTGCCGATGCGCTGCTGCTGAGCCGGATCGCCCAAAAGGTGATCCTCATTCACCGGCGGGACAGCCTCCGGGCCTCCCGTGTGTATCACAAGCCCTTAATGGACGCGGAAAATGTGGAATTTCACTGGAACAGCGCGCTGACGGAGATCCGCCCCGGCAAGATCGTGATAAACGGAGAGGAGAATATCCCCTGTGACGGTGTGTTTGTGGCCATTGGCCGCCAGCCGGAAACGGAGCTTGTCAAGGATGTCCTCCATTTGGACGCAAACGGCTATGTTTTGGCCGGCGAATCCACCGCCACCAATATCCCCGGTGTGTATGCCGTGGGTGATGTGCGGACCAAGGGTCTGCGGCAGATCATCACCGCCGCTGCCGACGGTGCGGTGGCCGTCCACCAGGCAGAAGAATATTTGGCAGAAGTATAACAGAAAGCCTTCCCCACGGGGAAGGCTTTTATTTTTTAGAATTTCAATTGAATGACCGACAAACCGTTGGCTAAGTCCGTTTCCGTGACACCGGCCCGGGCCAAATAGCCCTCTTCTGTCTGCGACCCGTGGGGCACGGCCCAAGCGCCTGCGTCCGTTCCGGCGGCTATCAAGCCTCCCATATTCCGGAAAATCTCCACATTTTGCAGTGCCGATTCCAAGATCTTTGCCGTTTCCCTGTCCGGGAAGCGGCCTTTTCCTTTTAGGTTTCCTACAGTGGACAAGGTAGGCACCCAAACCGTTCCTTGTTCTGCCATAGCCGCCAAGGCTTCACTGTTTAGGTACGCGCCGTGCTCCACAGAATCCACCCCGGCACTTGCCGCCGCCAATACGGTTTCTGCGCCGTTGGCATGGGCCATCACCGACATACCCTGATCGTGGGCAATATGGATCAGTTCGCCGATTTCTTTGGGGTCAAGGCCCGGCTGGGTCAGCACCCCGTAATGGTCAAAATCCATCAGACCGGAAATCATAATTTTAATGAAATCACCGCCATTTTCCCGGGTCTTTACCACCAAGGCGGCATATTCTTTCATAATTTCATAGGAAATGCCGATAAACTCTCCGTAGTGTCCCCGGTGGCAGATGGGAGCCAAGGGCGTGCGGTAGGTGATGCTGTATTGACCTGCCAGCTCCCGGGCCTTTGCGCCCACGCCCCAGCGGTCACCGCCGTCCCGGAGGTAGGTATAGCCCAAGTCCTGATAGCGGGCAAGGGTCTTGCGGATAAAGCCCTCGTCGGGGGCAGCGCTGTGCCGGGCAATAGCTGCTTTCCAGTATTCCCCGTCCAAAACCATATGCATATGACAATCGGCTTTCAATCAACTCACCCCCAAACGATTTCGTAGAGGAGGGATAATATCCCTCCCCTACGAGTATATCAAAAGGCGGGAAAATTGTAAACTTTTTTCTTCACCTATTGCAATGGGAAATAGTTGTGCTAAAATACTAAGTTAGAGAAGATTTTTCCAACGAGGAGGAATACCTGTGATCAAGACCCTTGCCCGGAGTATCCGGGAATATAAATGGGCGGCGCTGGGAAGTCCGATCTGCATGATCGGCGAGGTGATGATGGAGATCTTCATCCCTCTGGTCCTGGCTGAGCTGCTTCGCCAGGGCATTGAGCCCGGCCAAATGAGCGCTGTGTGGAAATACGGCGGACTGTTGGCTCTGTGCGCCCTGTGCAGCTTGCTTTTTGGTGTAGCCTCGGCATTTTTTGCCGCCTATGCCAGCACCGGCTTTGCCCGGAATCTGCGCCACGATATGTTTGCCAAGGTGCAGACCTACGACTTTTCCAACATCGACAAATTTTCTTCGTCCTCTATTGTTACCCGGCTTACCTCCGATGTTGCCAACCTGCAGATGACCTTCCAGATGTCCATCCGGATGATCTTCCGCACCCCGGTGATGGTGGTAATGGCGCTGATTATGACTTTCCGCATCAGCGCTAAGCTCAGCATTATCTACTGCGTGGTGCTGCCGCTATTGGCTTTTGGTCTGCTGTTCCTTATTCGGAAGGTACACCCCATTTTCACCCGGGTTTTCAAGACCTACGACAAGCTCAACAACGTGGTGCAGGAGGATATACGGGGCATTCGGGTGGTGAAATCCTTCGTCCGGGAAGATGCGGAGATCGAGAAGTTCACCGATGTTTCCAACACCATTTACAAGGACTTCACCAAGGCCGAGCGAATCATGGCTTTCAATAACCCGCTGATGCAGCTGGCAGTTTACACCTGCATTATCGTCATCTCCTACTTAGGCGCAAAGCTGGTAGTGGGCGGCGAAATGGATACTGCCAACCTCACCGCAATGTTTACCTATACCAGCCAGATTCTCATGGGTCTGATGATGATGTCCATGGTGTTCGTAATGTTCACCATGAGCCGGGAGCCCATGAAGCGTGCCTATGAGCTGCTCACCGAAGAGCCCGCCCTGGCAAATCCTGCCAATCCTGTTGCGGAAGTGGCCGATGGCTCCATCGACTTTGAAAATGTTTCCTTCCGCTATGCCAAGACCGCTGACCGCAATGCTCTGGACGGCATCAACCTGCACATCGATGCCGGTATGACCGTGGGCATTTTGGGTGTGACCGGTTCCAGCAAATCCACCCTTGTTCAGCTGATCCCCCGGCTTTATGATGTCAACGAGGGTAGCGTAAAGGTTGGCGGTGTAGATGTGCGGGATTACGATATCCACGCCCTCCGTGACCAGGTCTCCATGGTGCTGCAGAAGAATGTTCTGTTCTCCGGTTCTATCAAGGATAACCTGCGCTGGGGTAACCCCAACGCCACCGACGAGGAGATGGAACACGCCTGCCGTCTGGCCTGCGCCCACGATTTCATTACCGCTTTCCCCGATGGCTACGATACCTATATCGAGCAGGGCGGCACCAATGTGTCCGGCGGACAGAAGCAGCGGCTTTGTATCGCCCGGGCGCTGCTGAAAAAGCCTAAGATCCTCATTTTGGACGACTCCACTTCCGCAGTGGATACCCGCACCGATGCCCTCATCCGCAAGGCCTTTGCTGAGGAGATCCCCGGCACTACCAAGCTGATCATTGCCCAGCGTGTGGCCTCTGTCCAGGACTCTGACCTCATCTTGGTACTGGAGGGCGGTAAGATCGCCGCTGCCGGTAAGCATGACGAGCTGCTGCAGACCTCGGAAATCTACCGGGAAGTCTATGAATCCCAGGTGAAAGGAGGCGAGGAATAATGCCCCCTATCCGCATGAAAGGTGACGGCCGCAAGGCCAAGAACCCCAAGAAGACCCTCGCCCGTCTGCTGTCCTATCTGAAGCCCTACCGGGGAACAATGATCCTTGTGGTGATCTGCATTTTGGTGTCCTCCCTGGCAACGGCTATGAGCAGCTATTCCCTGGATCCCCTTATCAACAACTATATCAAGCCCCTGGCAGGAGAAGCAGATCCGGATTTTGCGCCGCTGATCGGTTTCCTGGTAATTATGGGCATCATTTATGCTTTGGGCATCGTATCCTCTTTCCTGTACAATTACCTGATGGTAAGAGTGGGACAGGGTATGCAGAAGACCGTCCGGGACGATATGTTCCGCCACATGCAGCGGCTGCCCATCCGCTACTTTGATACCCACACCGCCGGCGATGTGATGAGCCGCTACACCTCTGACATCGACACCCTGCGGCAGATGATCACCCAGGCTCTGCCCAACTGCATTTCTTCCATCGCGACTTTGGTTTCGGTGTTCACTATGATGCTCTTGGCATCCCCCATTCTCACCGTAGTGGTGATCGTCACCGCCTTTGGCATTCTCTATGTGACCAAGGCAGTGGCAAGCCGCTCTGCCAAGTTCTTTATCGGTCAGCAGAAAGCCTTAGGCGCTGTCAACGGCTATGTGGAGGAAATGATCTCCGGCCAGCGGGTCGTCAAGGTGTTCTGCCGGGAAGAAACCTGCAAGAAAGAGTTTAACGACATCAACGAGACCCTGCGGGAGAACGCTTTCAAGGCCGGTGCATTCACCAATATGATGGGCCCGGTAAACAACAACTTAGGCTATATCCAGTACACCATCTTGGCGCTGATCGGCGGCTATGTAGCCATCGCCTCCGGCGGCAAGCTGCTGAATTTGGGCGGTCTAGCCGCCTTCCTGCTGCTAAGCCGGAAATTCAATATGCCCATCGGCCAGGTCAGTAACCAAATCAACGCCATCGTGATGGCTTTGGCCGGCGCAGAGCGGATCTTTGATCTGATGGATGCCGAGGTAGAAGCTGACGAGGGCTATGTGACCCTGGTGAATGCCAAGGAAGAAAACGGCGTTCTCACTGAGTGCAAAGAGCGCACCGGCCGCTGGGCCTGGCGGCACCCCCACCAGGCAGACGGCTCTGTCACCTACACCGAGCTCACCGGCGCCATCACCATGGACGAGGTGGACTTCGGCTATGTGGAAGACAAGCAGGTGCTCCACGGCGTGACCCTGTACGCAAACCCCGGTCAGAAGATCGCCTTTGTTGGCGCAACCGGCGCAGGCAAGACCACCATCACGAACCTCATCAACCGGTTCTATGATATTGCCGACGGCAAGATCCGCTACGACGGCATCAACATCAACAAGATCAAGAAAGCCGACCTGCGGAAATCCCTGGGCATCGTGCTCCAGGAGACCAATCTGTTCACCGGCACGGTGATGGAAAACATCCGCTACGGCAATTTGGATGCCACCGACGAGGAATGCATCGCCGCGGCCAAGACCGCCAATGCCCACGATTTCATCACCCGTCTGCCGGAGGGCTACAACACCCATCTATCCGGTAACGGCGCCCAACTCTCCCAGGGTCAGCGGCAGCTGATCGCCATTGCCCGGGCGGCGGTGGCCGATCCCCCTGTGATGATTTTGGACGAGGCCACCTCCTCCATCGATACCCGCACCGAGGCTTTGGTGCAGAAGGGTATGGATGCGCTGATGAACGGCAGGACCACCTTCGTCATCGCCCACCGTTTGAGCACCGTCCGCAATGCAGACTGCATTATGGTGCTGGATCACGGCAAGATCATCGAGCGTGGCACCCACCAAGATCTCATTGCCCAGCAGGGCACTTACTACCGGCTCTATACCGGCGCCTTCGAGCTTGAATAAACCAAAAACCCACCCTCCCGGGTGGGTTTTTCTTATCCAAAATCGTGTCGGTTGCCGCCGTTGCTGCCAAGGCCCTCCAAGGCACAAATAATTTCCTCAATTTTGTAAAAACATTCTCGGTCGTCCAAACTATCATCATCAATAATAGCTTTGATTTTTTGTATTGCTCGGAAACATTCACCCTCCACAACCTCTGCAATGGTGCGATCCATACCACTGAAAGAAATTTGTATTTTTCCCGTAGCAATTGCTTGGCTAAGGATATCAGCAAGTAAATCTTCCATAATTATCTCCCTCCTTTATAGAATGTTTACATTATATAATGCATTAGTCTATATGTAAAGAGAAATCCTAAGATATTATCTCATTAATACATCAGTTATGGAGGGATATCTTATGGTAAAACTTAATGCATTGGCTTTGTTGGAGAAAAAGGGAAAAACAAAATACTGGCTGTATAAGCAGTTGGGAATGAGCTACCAAAATTTTAACCGTATGATAAACAATGAAACAAAAGCCATTCGCTACGAGAATATAGAAACCCTTTGCTTGCTCTTAGAATGCACACCAAATGAGTTGTTGGTATTTGTAGATGAATAAAAAAGGAACGGCTAAGCCGTTCCTTTTTCTTTATTTGCACTTATTGGCGCTGTACAGGCGTCTGTAGCCTTCATTGAAGCGGAACTTGAACAGGTGTTCCACCTCTTTCTCCTCGGTCAGCGTGTACTCGATCATAGACCACTCGGGAGGTGTCTTCTTATCGATTTCATAGTTGCCGCCAACGGAATACAGATAAACACCCTTCTCGGCATCCAGTTCCCGGATAGCACCCATATAAATGGAGTAGTAATCCAGAACATTGTGCCGCTCAAAGGCCTTTACTTTCTTGGTTTCCTCGTCCACGGTCATACGAATCACAGAAGAGAACTCTGCCTTCTCGGCATCCACCGCAGTATTGGCATTGTCAAAAAGCAGATGATCTCCGTTTTCCGCAACGACGATGGAATGCTGGTAGGAGAACTTCTGATCCTTAGTCAATCTGAATTCGTCCTTATCGCCGCCCAGCTGCCAAACAAGAGCGCCATCTTCCCGGCTGATCTTCAAAATAGCGTCTAAGTGACGGCAGGAAACCAGGAGATTGCCATCCTTGTCGATGTCCATAGAGTTGAAGTGGACATAGTCATAGCACCGCTCAGTAGACTTTTCCCAGGTGACGGAATTGGACTCATACAGGAACTTCTCATAATCGGCAGAACTGAACTCCCACAGGACTTCTCCGTCCTTAATCTCCTGGATCAGCAGCACTGCAAGGTCTGCTTTGTTATCGGTGGCCTTCAGGTCTTTCGGAACATCCAGGGTCATTTGCTTGTAAGCGGTGAGAATATAATGGCCCTCATCAATCCACACAAAGCCGTGGGGGTCGATCATGATCTCTTCGCCGTTTTCGCCTTTGTAGTAGACCTCGTCGATGATCTGATAGTTTTCGTCCATCACCACCACGCAGCCGGGATTGATGCCTGCGCAATCCCCATCGGCAAAAGCGCCCGCCAAATAGGGCATATAGGTATAGCGGACCTTTCCGTCAGAGGTAGTCTGCTTGCGGAAATCCAAGCCGTTTGTGTAAATTCTTTGGCCGTTTTCGCCGGGCTTGGTGACACTCTTATAGAAAATCAGCTCGCCCTTGCTGTTGAGTTTGAAGATGTAGCTAATTCCCATATCATAGGTGGACAGGTAGTAGTCGCCATCGGTGGCGGATTCGCCCTCGACGGTGTAGTCCGGGAATCTGGAGGGCATCAAGTTGACTGTATACGTCTGGGTTTGGTCTCTCCATTTGACTTCAAACTTGAGGGTGTCCTCCCGGGTAATTTTTTTCACATCCAGGGTGAGGGTCTTATCAATCGGTTGACCATTCACCGTGACCGCCACAGCATCGTCTTTCTCCACATCGATGGTAATACCCTTTTCCACGCTCAGCAGCTTCAGGTCGGTATTGCCCTCTTTTGCGAAGGGAATGGCCTCGCCATTTAAGTAAATCACTGTTTTCTGGGGCGGCTTTACAGCGGTTTCTACGGGGGGTTCCACCTTTTTAGAACAGCCCACCAGCGCAAACAGCGCAAATGCAAGCAGGAACAACAAAATCTTCATTTGTTTTTTCATAAACAGGCTCCTTTCTTTGGACCATTTCCAGTATAGCATATTTTTTCCACAAAACAAGGAAAAAATGTAAAACTTCCGTAAAAAGCCCCCGCCCAAAGGCGGGGGTGAAAAGCATATTCCCTGGAGATTGTCACACCAGTGACAGGGAAAGGGGTTACTTCTGCATACGGATCACGGCCATACCGGGGGCATCGGGAGCGATTTGGCTCACCTGATACAGCGCCTGTGCCGCAGCCTCACGGGTCAGCGGTGCGTTGGCATCCAGCTTAATGCCGTTTTCCGCCATCACCGTCAAGCTGGCATAGGCCCAGGTGGGGATCTCCGTGTCATTGGCGGCGGTCTGCTCCACCACATCGGCGCTCACGGTCAGATCCAGGACATTTTGCAGCATCACCGCTGCCTCTGCACCGGTGATGGGCTGGGACAGATCCGCAGTATCCTGCCAGCCGGCCATCAGACCGCTGCGCTGGGCTGCCACCATATAGGGTTTCAGCCAGGCGGGGGTGCCCGCAGGCAGTTCAGCTCCATCGGCGTTGCCAGCGGGGATCTCCAAAAGCTTTACCACCATAGTGAGAAACTCCTCACGGGTGACGCTCTTATCGGGATAGAAACAGGCATTGCCGCCCACCTCCTCCCCCACAAACAGGCCGGTGTTCCGCAGCCATTCCGCCTCAAAGCGGCTGTCAAGGCCAACCGTATCGGTGTACTTCCGGCCGTCAGAGGGCTTCAGGATCTGGATGGTGACAGTTGCGGTGCGGGACACATTGCCGGCGGGATCGGCGGCGGTGTAGGTGAAGGAGTCGATGCCCACCTTATTCTTCTTGGGGGTGTAGGTGAAAGTGCCGTCGGCCTTTACCTCCACACTGCCCCGCTTCGGGCCGCGGACCACCGTAAAGGTAAGCTGTTCTCCCTCGGGATCGCTGGCTTTCAGCGCGCCATCGTTGGGCAGGTTCTTATAGGTCTCCATGGACAGATCCTGGGCTACGGGGGCTTTATCCTCCTTGCCCCGGATGGCAATGGTCATGGTGGCGGTCTTTTCCACCCGGTTTTCATAAATGGGCAGGTAGCTGATGGTTGCCTGGGCATCTTCTTCCGTGCGCAGGGGGTGGAAGGTCAGCTGCTCCAGCTGACCGGCGGTGAGAATATCCCCGGCTCGCAGGACACGGTTGCCCAGCATCACAGTGCCGGTGGCGGCATCGGGGAGTTCCGTGATGCAAACCCCGGACAAAGGTGTTTCTTCCGTGGTAAATTCTTTGGCAGTGAAGCAGTAAACGCTGTCGCAGTCCACTTCCGTGGCGGCGGCAGTCAGACCTAACAGGCAAACGCAGGCCAAAATTAGGCAGATGATACGAATTCGTTTCATTGAAAATCCTCCTGTATTTGTGTTCGGAGGTAGTGTTTGCCACCGGCGCAAAAAATATGCAAAGAAAAACGGCCATTGTCGAAACAATGACCGTTTGATTTTCAGTTGCTGTTTAAGAAGTCATCTGCGATTTGGGCATAGACCGCTGCGCCATAGGGCAGGGCATCCAGATCCACCATAAAGGCAGGATTGTGGATGGTCGCCTTGCCTGTCTTTTCGCTATTCACACCGTAGCGGAAATTACAGCCGGGGGCTGCCTCGCAGAAATAGGCAAAGTCCTCTGCGCCCATGGAGGTCTCCGGGTGCTTCAGTACATTCTCTGCGCCCAGCACCTTCTCACCGGCCGCCCGGGTCAACGCAACCATTTCGTCATTGCAGATGGTAGCGCTGTAGCCCAACTTGATGGAGATATCCGTCTCCACGCCCATACCGCCGGCCACACCGGTGACGATCTGCTTGAGATCCTCATGTACCCGCTTGCGGGTATTGGGATCGAGGGTACGTATGGTGCCGCAGATCTCGCAGGTAGCGGGGATCACATTGCCTGCAGAGCCTGCATGGATAGAGCCCACCGTCACCACCACAGGGTCCGCGGGATTGTTACGGCGGCTGGAAATGGTCTGCAATGCAACTACCACCTGGCAGGCAGCCACGACCGGGTCAACACCTCTGTGGGGATAGGCGCCGTGGCAGCCCACGCCCTTGAATGTCACGGTGAATTTGTCGCTGGCGGCGCTGGTGGCACCGGAGCGGACATGGATTTTACCCACAGGCAAGGTGGCACTGCAATGGCTGAAGAACACCGCGTCCACTTTGGGATCTTCCATACAGCCGGCCTCGATCATACGCTTGGCGCCGCCCTCTTTTTCCTCAGCGGGCTGGAAGAACAGCTTGATGTTACCGGCAAGCTCCTCTTTTTTCTCGTTCATAATTTTGGCCATACCAAGCAGGATGGTCATATGGGAATCGTGGCCACAGGCGTGCATCACGCCGGGATTTTGGGATTTATAGGGCAGGTCGGTGGCTTCCTCCACGGGCAGCGCATCCATATCTGCCCGGAAACCCACGGTCTTGCCGGGCTTGCCGCCACGGATGATGCCCACCACGCCGGTGTCGGCGCAAGGCACAGCCTCGATGCCCATTTTCTCCAGCTCAGCCAAGATAAACTTCTGGGTCTCATATTCCCGATTGCTCAGCTCCGGATTCTGGTGCAAGTGCTTAAAAATTTCTTCCAGCCAGGGCGCTAATGCCTTGGCTTCCTGCAAATACTTATTTTCCATACTTAAAATCCCTCCTGGCGGCGCTGTTTTCTAAGGGCTTTGCGCTTAATGGCCGCCTGTTGTTCTTGTTTTTCTTCTTCTGTTTCCGGGAGCAGGTCGGGAACCTCTACCGGGCGGCCCTCACTGTCAATGGCAACCATATCGATATAGGCTCTGTTGATCATCACCCGGCTGCCGTCCAAAGCTTCCCGGAAGGTGTCCACCCGGATCTCCATAGAGCTGCGGCCCACATTGGTCACCATACCTTGCAGAACCACCATATCTCCCTCATAGGCCGGGGCCTGGAACTGGAGATTGTCAATGGCGGCGGTGGTGACGATAGCGCCGGAGTGGCGAATGGCAACGATGCCCGCCAACTCATCGATCCAGTAGATCAGCTGACCGCCAAAAAGCCGGCCATAGTGATTGATATGGCTGGGGCGAATGAGATATTGCTGCTCTGTCAGCGAATCGCTGACCTTCTTGGTTTCTCTCATATTTTATTTCCTTTCTTGCGGCGGAAAATATAGTAGGAAGGCACAAAGGTGTTTCTCTCATTGTGGAGAATTTCCGGGGTGGTGTAAACCAATGTGCCGTCCAGCCGGACAAGGCCCTCTTTTTCCCACTTTGTAA
Organism: Faecousia sp.; assembly: GCA_045580345.1. GTDB lineage: Bacteria > Bacillota > Clostridia > Oscillospirales > Oscillospiraceae > Faecousia. The sequence goes on along the minus strand of JAZNNO010000021.1, from coordinate 2,509 downwards.
ACTTCTTGGAGGTCCAGCTGGGGTCTAAAATACAGACCTCGTCTTTCGTGGCGGCAATCACGGTAATATAATGATCCTTCTTGGTGAAGATGCCCTTGTGGTGGGGCTCTAAATTCGCCATCCGGGCAATGACCCGGCCACCGTCACGGATCGCCTCTATGGCTTCGTTTATGTCAGAGGTCATCCCGAAATCCAGATTGAATTTCTCTGCCACCACCGGGCCGAAAACCTCCATATCCGTACCGCTGCCGTGGCTTCCGCCCACCGCAACAGAAAGCTCCGCTGCCTCCCGGACAGAAAACTTTTCCGTCGTGAGCTGGTCCACCACCATGCAGGCGCTGCACAGACCGCACCCGCCGTTGCGTACGGTGACCTTCTTGCCCCGGGGATTGTCCGGCTCCTCTGTATGCTGGGGATAGGGAATATAGGAATATCTGCGCTGATTGATGTGTCGCATAGGGCTTCCCTCCGTCTGTTTTTTGTTATTATACTGCCCAGCCGGGCGTTTTGCAAGAAATTTGATTTTTATCTGTAAAATCAAGGGAAATTCCTATTGACATTCTGCACAAAAGCTATATAATATGTTTTATCACATTAGCACAGTAAAGTGCCTGAAGGAGAAAACTATGCAAAATCGGTATGACGAGAGTACGGAGGATCTGTGTAAAGCCCTCCTGTGCCTGAAGACCAAAGAGGAATGCCTGGCTTTTTTGGAGGACATCTGCACCATTAAGGAGATCCAGGATATTTCCCAGCGCTTGGAGGTGGCTAAACTGCTCAGCCAGGGCATCAGCTACACCACCATTTGTAAGGAGACCGGCGCCAGCACCGCCACCATCAGCCGTGTCAGCCGCAGCTATGAGTACGGCGCCGGAGGCTATAAGAAAGTCATTTCCCGGCTGAACAAGGAGAAGGACAATGCTTGATACCAAGATTCTGAAAAACGAAGAAAAGGCCGTGTTTGCCCTGCGAAAGCTGTACCGGCAGTATGGGTATTTGCCCTACAAAATGAGCAAATTCGAGTCCTATGAATACTACATCCAAAACAAGGATTTCTTAGTCAGCGACCGGTTCATCACCTTTAACGACACCAACGGAAGACTTTTGGCCCTAAAGCCCGATGTGACCCTGTCCATCATCAAAAACGGTGAGGACGATCCCGGCTGCAAGCAAAAGGTATACTATAATGAGAACGTCTACCGGGTCTCCGAGAACACCCACCAGTTCAAGGAAATTATGCAGGCAGGCTTAGAGTGCATCGGCGATATCGACCTGTACGATATTTTCGAGGCGGTTTCCTTAGCTGCCCAGAGCCTTGCGCTGATCTCTGAGGATTTCGTGCTGCAGATCTCCCATTTGGGCGTGCTGTCTGCGGTACTGGAGGAGATCTCTCCTGACCAAAGTTTCCGGCAGAAGGTCATCGGCTGTATGAAGAGCAAAAACCCCCACGACCTGTCCCGGTTGTGCCGGCAGTACGGCGTGGAGGATCGGCAGCTGATCCAGCTGCTGGAGGCATACGGCCCTCGCGCCAAGGTGCTGAAAGCTCTTGAAAACTTAACCTGCGGTCAAGAGGCGCTGCAGGAGCTGAAGACTTTGTCCGCCCTTTTGGATCAGCTGCCCTGGGGGGACAAGATCGTCTTTGATTTTTCCGCCGTGAACAATATGAACTACTACAACGGCATCGTGTTCCGGGGTTTCCTGAGCGGCATCTGCGAAAGTGTGCTGGCAGGCGGTCAGTACGACAAGCTGATGGAAAAGCTGGACCGCCGGGCAGGCGCAGTGGGTTTTGCTGTGTATTTGGATCTGTTGGAGCAGCTGCCCAACGAGGACGAGGAATACGATGTGGATGTGCTGCTGCTTTATGAGGAAGGCACTGACTATCTGGCAGTGGCCAAGGCGGTTTCCGCCCTGACCTCTGTGGGCAAAACTGTCTGCGCCCAAAAAGCCACACCCCCCAAGCTGCGCTACCGCAAGCTTATGAAACTGTCAAAGGAGGGCGCATTATGCTAAATATTGCACTCCCCAAGGGTCGCCTTGGCGAAAAAGTTTACGCTATGTTTGAAAATGCCGGCTTTGAATGCCCCTCTATCAAGGAAAACAACCGCAAGCTGATTTTTGAAAACACCGAAAAGCAGGTCCGCTACTTCTGGGTCAAGCCCTCGGATGTTGCCATCTATGTGGAGCGGGGCGCGGCGGATATCGGCGTGGCCGGCAAGGATATCCTGCTGGAATACCGCCCCGATGTTTATGAGCTTTTAGATCTTAAAATGGGGGTCTGCCCCATGGCGGTGGCCGCCAAAAAGGATTTCCGCGACCCCAAGGGTGAGACCTTGAGGGTTGCCACCAAGTTTCCCAATATCGCCGCCGCTTATTACAATGAAAAATGCCGCGATATCGATATCATCAAGCTGAACGGCTCCATTGAGATCGCGCCGATCTTGGGGCTTTCCGATGTGATCGTGGATATTGTGGAGACGGGAACCACCTTAAAGGAGAATGATCTGGAGCC
>JAZNNO010000020.1:0-5495 GCA_045580345.1 Faecousia sp. | reverse complement strand
CTGTACCTCAGCAGGATAGAGGGTCCGCCTCCTAAGCGGAACGCCCCCGGTTCGAATCCGGGCAGGGACGCCACAAAAAACGCCGAAAGCCTTGATTTTTCAAGGTTTTCGGCTTTACTTTTTTGTCGGGTGTCCTTGTTTCTTCTGCTCGGCTTCTTTACTGTGAACCTTCCGGTTTGCTTAGGTTGCGGACTCCCCATCCCTTGAAAATCTTGCTAATCAAATTAGCAAGAAACCCCCGTTTTTGCTAATCAAAATCGACTTTCTGCTAATCGCTCGAAAAAATTTACTAAAATCTTTGCTAATTGAAAAGTGTGCTTATAATAGTTCGACCTTGTTTTACCCCGTACCTTTTAATCCTTTTGCTAATAGCTCAAAATTTCTTGCTAAAAATCTTGCTAATAGCCAAGGGATTTGATTATCTGTTATTTTATTCATAATTGTTGACAAACGCACTAATATGTGATATTATTTAGCAGTAGTAAGTGATACAGAATATAGGTGTTACATAGTAGTGAATGGGAGATGAAACTATTGGAAAACATTACAGAAATGTTAAAAGGTATATTGGAAGGGTGTATTTTAGAAATTATCAACCGAGGAGACACTTATGGGTATGAAATTACTCGTCAACTAAATACACTGGGATTCGATGATGTTGTTGAAGGAACAGTTTATACTATATTGGTAAGGCTCGAAAAAAATAAATTAGTTAATATCCAAAAGAAAAAATCTGAATTAGGTCCACCGAGAAAGTTTTATTCACTTAATGAATCAGGACGTGAAGAATTAAAACTTTTTTGGCAAAAATGGAACTTTTTAGAGTCGAAAATAAGTGAATTAAAGGAGAATAAATAAAATGAAACAATTTTTTGATGATTATTTGAATATTAATAAAATGATAAAAAGTAAGCGTGAATATAAAAAACAAATGGAACGAGTAAAGGCATTACCTGAAGATTATCAGTATGTGTTCAAGAGAATACAAGAACATATGTGGCAATTTGTTTCAGGTTCAGGCTATGATATTATGGAAGTACATTCTGATTTAATAGAATTATTTGAAGAAGGTGCTGCTAACGGTAAAGGAGTATTAGAAATAACAGGTTCTGATGTTGCGGGATTTATAGATGAACTTCTAAAAAACACCAGAACTTTTACACAAGATTGGAGGACTAAGCTGAATAGTGAAATCAATAGTAAGTTAGGAAAGAAACAATGATTTAAGGACTTGAAAGTAGATTTAAAGATGAAAAATTCATTTAATAACAACGATAACACTATGGTAAGTAATAAGAATATGATCACCACCCTAGAATAAAGTTTCTTGCTAATTGCTTGCGAAAAAGCCTTGAAAATACGGGATTATCGGGTACAGGAAGTGACTCTACAACCGAGTTTCGAGGTCACTCCTAAGCGGAAGGTCGGGGGTCCGAATCCCTTCTGGTGTGCCAAAAGCCGTCCCAAATGGGGTGGCTTTTTTGTTGACTTTTACACCGGAAGAAACTATAATGACCTTGGTAATATTTAACTACTTACATAGGAGGCAATAACTATGATTGCAGAAATGATTAAGCAGAGAAATCTGCCGGAATTCCGCAGCCGGGAAGAAATGATCGATATGCTGCTGAAGAACGAGTACGGCTATTTCCCCGACATTCCCTACGAGGTTTCCGTATCCGAGCCTGTAAATGTATACGGCCGTTACTGCAACAGCACAGTAGTGCAAAGCAAAGTGGACATGACCATTACCACTCAGTTCGGCTCTCACACTTTCCCCATCCATCGCGTTCTGCACAAGGAAGGCGTAAATCCTTTTATCGTGTATGTGGGCTTTAGCTCCAACGTCCCCAGCAGAGGCTATCCCACCGAGGAGATTGCTGACAGTGGCTTCGACGTGCTGACCTTTAACTACAACGATGTTGCCACCGATAACGGTGATTTCACCAACGGTCTGCCCACGATCTTTATGCCCGAGGGCAGAAAGAATCCCACCGATTGCGGCAAGCTGATGTTCTGGGCTTGGGCTGCCTGCCGGGTTTTGGAGTACGCACTGACCATCCCTACCTTAGATCCCAAGACTGCCAGTGTGATGGGTCACTCCCGTCTGGGCAAGACCGCTTTGCTTGCCGGTATGCTGGATGAGCGTTTCCGCTTTGTTTTCTCCAACTGCTCCGGTGGCAGCGGCGCCGCTTTATCCCGCGGCAACTCCGGTGTTCCCTACATACAGGCCCTGCCCGTCAAGGACGACATCTTCGATTATGAGCCGGAATGGAAGACCGGCGAGACCATTCGTGATGTACTGCTGCAGTTCCCCTTCTGGTTCTGCGAAAATTACAAGAAGTCCGCTCTCAAGTGCTACGGTGAGGACTTCGACCAGCACTATCTGCTGGCTACCATCTTCCCCCGTTATGTATATGTAGGCTCCGGTAACGCCGACTACTGGGCTGATCCCACCTCTGAGTTCCTGAGCGCCTGTGCCGTATCTGAGCTTTACGAAAAGAACGGCCTGCCCGGCATTAAGCACAAAGACAGACTGCCCGAGCCGGAGGAGTGCTACCACGAAGGTAGGGTTGGCTACCATGCTCACCTGGGCCCCCACATTCATTCCCGTCACGACTGGCAGAAGTATATGGCCTACATTCGCAAGCATATGGATGACTAATGGAAACCCCGGAATCCACAGGATCCCGGGGTGTTTTTTATAAAAAAGATTGGGTATCGGATTGGAGCTGAGCAATATTTGCAAGCTGAGTGATGTCGATCAGCTTAGCGCCAAGGTGATGCAGTTCTACGGTTGCGTTGCTTCCGTCATCAAAGCAGAACACCGGACTCCAGTTCTTTTGCAGATTTTTGGCGGTGCCGTCCCAGGTGCCGCCTTTTTCTAAACTACATTGCGCCACAAAGGTTTTGATACCCAGGCAGTGGATCACCCGGTTGCGGCTCAAGGCCCGCTGGGCAGAAAATTCACCGTCAAAAACATCCTCGCTCAAATAAAGAACATTCTCTTTTGCGCTGTGTTCTTCCAAGGAATCCGCCACCACGGAGATGACCTTGCCCCCTGCTTCCAGGCAGGCGTCCTGGGCGGTTTTGTCCGCGCCCCGGGCATTGCCGGATACAAGGGTCCACCCCTGTTTCGCTGCTTGGCGGCCAACCTCTTTGGCAAACTCCCGGTTGGCAGAGCGCAGCGCCCGGCTGCCCACCAATGCAATGGCAGGCTCGCCCAGCAAATCCAAATCACCCTTTGCCCACAAAACACCAGAGCTGTCCAGCCCCAGGCGGTTACGCAGCACCACAGGGTAGCATTCTGTTGCCCGGGTAACAGGAACACAGCCAGCTCTCTTTGCTCTTTGGAGGTAGCGCTGCAAAAGCATCCCTTCCCCCAACAGCTCCACGATATGCGCCGCCATCTGCTGTCCATAGCCTATGGCTATCAGGTCAGCCTCTGTCACATTCCGGGTTTCTTCTTCTCGTTCCAGCTGTTCAGATCTTGCAAACAGCTCCCGGAATTGCGCTACAGTGAGGGGTTTTCGGTCCGGATCTCCCAGCTTGGATGTGAGCAGCAGAAAGCCGTATTCCGCTCCGGTCATTTAACGGAACCTCCGCTTGGGCTGGGTTGCAGGCTTGATCTCTTCTTCGGACAAATTGCCTTCCCCATCCAACTGCATGGGGCGAATGGTATAGTTGGAGAATTTGGCGATCTCGTCTAACTTAGCCTTCTCCGGGAAGTTGCCGATAATGGACCAGGCAACGCCCTTGCGCTTTGCCCGGCCGGTTCTGCCAATACGGTGGACATAGTACTCGTTTTCCTCCGGCACATCGAAGTTGATAACGCAATCCACATCGTCCACATCGATACCCCGGGAGGCTACATCTGTGGCGATCAAAATGGCAAGCTTGCCATCCCGGTAGCGCTGCATCGTCTTTTCCCGCTGGCTTTGGCGAATATCGCCGTGGATGCAGTCACAATCCGCGCCGGCCCGCTGGAAGTCATCGGACAGACGCTGGCACATATGCTTGGTATTGCAGAAGATCATTACCCGCTCATAGCCCTGGGTGCGGATCAGCCGCAGGGTGGTTTCTGCCTTTTCCAAAGGCGTAACAGTGATGGAATACTGGTCGATATCCGGCCGGTCTTCCTGCTTGGGCTGGACAGTGATCTCCACCTCATCCCGCTGGTACATCCAGGAAACGGTCATGACCTCCTGGGAGATGGTGGCAGAGAACAGGCCTAAATTGCGGCGGTTCTTCACCTTCTCGATGATCCGGGTCACATCCTTGAAAAAGCCCATATCCAGCATCCGGTCTGCCTCGTCCAGCACTACAGTCTGAATTTTGTCAAAGCGGATATTCTTGCGGTTATAATGGTCCATCAAACGGCCGGGGGTAGCCACCACGATCTGAGGTTTCTTCTCCAACTGCTTGGCCTGGCCCACAATGCCGGCGCCGCCGTAAAGCACCGCCACACGGATGCCCTGGTAATAGGTCAGCAGGCTTCGGAGTTCATCACCGATTTGAATACTCAGCTCCCGGGTAGGCGCCAAAATAAGGCCCTGGACATCTTCGCATTTCGGGTCGATATGTTCGATCATAGGAATACCGAAAGCGAAGGTCTTACCTGTACCGGTGGGAGCTTTGGCGATCACATCTTTCCACTGCATAAATTCCGGAATAGCCTTAGCCTGGATGGTGGTGGGATAGCCGTATCCCTTTTTCTCCAGCGCCTTGCACATAGCCTCAGAAAGGCCTAAATCCCGGAAAGAAATCATTTTTTCGTCCATTTTTCTACATCCTTTATTCTTTGCTTTTTCTTATTTTAGCAGGTTTTTGAAGGATTTGCAACCTTGCAGGCGGCATCTTCCGTTTTTTAGTGGACAAAGTGCAAAAGATATGCTATATTTTAAGGTGATAATTTATATTCTGCCAGTGAAAAGGAATGTATAAATATGGGCAAACTAATTGTAATTGAGGGTACTGACGGCTCCGGCAAGTCTACCCAGTTTCGTATGATGTCCGAGCATTTGGAAAAGGACAATATTGCATTCAAGCATTTGGTATTCCCCCGGTATCAGGAGGAAAGCTCCGCGCTGATCCGTATGTACCTGGGCGGTCAGTTTGGCTCCAAGCCCACCGATGTAAACGCATATGCCGCATCCGCTTTCTATGCTGTAGACCGCTATGCCTCCTACAAGATGGATTGGGGTCAGTGGTACGAAGACGGCGGTTTGATCCTGTCTGACCGGTACACCACCTCCAATGCCGTTCACCAGGCATCCAAGGAGGCGCCGGAGGACCGGGAAAAGTATCTGCACTGGCTGTATGACTTTGAGTATGCGAAAATGGGTCTTCCCAAGCCGGATCTGGTGATCTATTTGGATGTACCTACGGACTTCACCCAGAAGCTTTTGCGTCACCGGGAAGCCGCCACCAACACCACCGCGGATATCCATGAAGTCGGAGGCCAAGCGGTCTTAGGAAGACAATTAGGGGCTACA
>JAZNNO010000019.1:0-8710 GCA_045580345.1 Faecousia sp. | reverse complement strand
CTGTGCCGTACCGAGCATATGTTCTTCGAGGAAGGCCGTATCGGACCCTTCCGTGAGATGATCTGCTCCGACACCATCGAGGAGCGTGAGGCTGCTCTGGAGAAGATCCTGCCCATGCAGCAGGCTGACTTCGAGGGCCTGTATGAGGTTATGGAAGGCAACCCCGTTTGCATCCGTTTCCTGGATCCCCCTCTCCACGAGTTCGTTCCCACCACTGAGGAAGACATCGCCCAGCTGGCTGCTACCAAGGGCAAGAGCGTTGAAGACATCAAGGCTATCATCGCTTCCCTGCACGAGTTCAACCCCATGATGGGTCACCGTGGCTGCCGTCTGGCTGTCACCTATCCCGAGATCGCTGCAATGCAGACCAAGGCTGTCATCCGCGCAGCTATCGCTGTTGCAAAGCGTCATCCCGAGTGGAACAATGTTCCCGAGATCATGATTCCCCTGGTTGGCGAGGTCAAGGAGCTGAAGTATGTTAAGGACGTTGTTGTCAAGACTGCTGATGCTGAGATCGCCGCTGCCGGCATCGACCTGAAGTACGAGGTCGGTACCATGATCGAGATCCCCAGAGCTTGTCTGACCGCTGACGATATCGCTAAGGAAGCTGAGTTCTTCTGCTTCGGCACCAATGACCTGACTCAGATGACCTTCGGCTTCTCCCGTGACGATGCTGGCAAGTTCCTGAACGCATACTACGATGCCAAGATCTTCGAGAACGATCCCTTCGCTAAGCTGGATCAGACCGGTGTTGGTCAGCTGATGGAGCTGGCGATCGCTAAGGCTAAGGCTACCGGCAACAAGCTGCACTACGGTATCTGCGGCGAGCACGGCGGCGACCCCGTATCTGGGGGGTTGTGCCACAAGATCGGCCTGGGCTACGGGTCCTGCAGCCCCTTCCGTGTTCCCATCGCTCGTCTGGCTGCCGCCCAGGCTGCCATCAAGGGCTAATCGCTAACAATAAAAACGCCACCCACATGGGTGGCGTTTTTATTACAGAGCAATGTTATAGAGCTTTTTACAATCGGCAGGTTTGTTAACCTTGTCGCATGTTGCTTACAGGCGTGTGCCGCAAACAGAGCAGAAGGCAGCGTCACTGTCGAATTGGGTTTGGCAATTGGGACAAACCTTTTGTGCGGGAGCAACGGGTTTACCACAGTGAGAACAAAAACGAGCGTCGGGATCCAGCTGGCTACCGCAACTGACGCAGAATGTAGTTGCAGGTGCGTTTGCAGATGCGTTTACAGGTGCATTTACAGGCGTGTTTTGAGCAGGAGCCTTTTGCAATGTTGCAGGAGTGACCTGATTTTCCGGCTTCAGAAAATCATCCACGTCATAAGTAGCAGGTTGCGGTGTTACTGGCAGAAATACCTGCATTGCTTTATTCAGATCCTGTGCATATTTCTCGCAGCGGGCGCCTGCAGCTTGCGCAATACTGAAGCGGATATTTACCGCAGTGCCGTTTCCACAGGGCATCAGATGGATATGACAAGATCCGCCATTCATATTATACTTAAAAGAATAGTTTACACCAAAGGCGATCGTGTGCAAGGGTTCCTGCGAACAAGTTCTCTCAAAGGGCTTGTGTGTGGCAGCATTTAGATAGGCCTGATAAACCTGCTCAATATTTGCTGCGATGTAAAAACCGATATCTCTTCGCATAAGAATACCTCCGTTTGTTTAGGTGTAATTATTTTACTATGATTGGGTAAAAAAAGCAAGACATTGCTGTTTGTAACGCAGGAGGTAATTATAAAACGAATGCTTTTCTTTTGCGGATTATGTGCTATAATAGAAATAAAAAACAGAGGCGAAAACCGTTGGCGATAAAAGAAAAAACCATATACTACCATGATGAATTAAACGATGATTTTTCCGGGTTTCATGTAAAAACAAAACCCTTAGGGGAAAAGTACTGCTATATCCGCAACGGATGGCTGTTCAAGAGCTTTGAATTTGTGTTCTACTACGGCATTATGATACCGGTGGTCTACATGCTCCAAAAGATATACTGCCATCAAAAATTTGCCAACCGCAAGGTCCTGAAACAGGCCAAAAAGGATGGCTGTTTTTTGGTTAGCAATCACACCCAAGTACAAAGCGACTCTTATATCGGACCGCTGGCCACGTTTCCGAAAAAATGTTTTATCATCAGCAATCCGGACGTGCTTTCGATCCCCGGTCTTCGCCTTGGTATGCAGGCATACGGCGTGATCCCTGTTGGGATGAGCCTGAAAGAGAAAAAAGCATTTTTGCACTGTGTAGAAACGCGGTTAGAGGAAGGGAAGGCGGTTATTGTGTATCCGGAAGCCCATGTCTGGCCCTATTATACAAAGATCCGTCCCTTTGATCATCAGGCATTTTGGTATCTTTCCAAGCAAAACAAGCCTATGTTTGTGCTGACTAACTGCTATCAAAAGCGGCAGTTCTTCAAAAAACCGCAAATTGTCACCTATGCCGACGGCCCATTCTATCCGAATCCCGAGCTGGGGGAGTTGGCTGCGGCAAAAGCCCTTAGGGACATTGCCTACGAAACCATGTGCAAACGCGTGGAGCAACATACCACATGCGAATACATCAAGTACATCAAGAAAACCAATTAAAGGAAATGCTTAAGCACGCTTTTAAGCCGGCTGGAGATGAGGCGTTTTCTGCCAAGACCCATTCAGTAATTGAATACGGAACTGCATAACAAACTCCCCGCTGATCATTCAGCGGGGAGTTGCTTTTTATTACTCTACAAAGTGGATGGTTTCGGTGTCGCCTTCCTTATAGGTATAGACGATAAAGCCGTCGTAGTACAGATTGCCGTCTTCGCCCTCGCCCATACAGCTGGGTGCATAATCGGAACTGTTGGGGTAGCCGATCGCATCGTAAAGCTCGGATACCGGTCTGCCTGTGTATTCCCTTGCCAGCTCGAACAGACTTAGCTGGGTTGCGTCAGTGGGGTCTTCGGCAGTGGTGGGCGTAGTGGTAGCTGTGGGTGTTTCCTGCTGGGCTTTACCGCAGGCACAAAGGCTGACAAACAGCGCGCAAGCAAGGATCGCGATCATTATTTTTTTCATTGTTTTTTCTCCTTAATTTGCAATTTTGAGAGCATATTGGATAGTTTGACCATTTTGGGTAAACAGCAGCTTTTCGGCGGTTTCGTCTGCCGGAATGTACGCGCCGTAGCTGCTATTTTCGGTTAGAAATGCTTCGTAGGTCTTATCGCCGCAGACTAGATACACACGGCTGTCTGCATCTGCCGTGGCGGGCAGCACGCCTTTTACCTGGGTATAGCCATCCAGGCCTTTGGCAGTGGCAAAAGAGGCCGTGCCGGATAAAGTTTGGGGAAGCGTTCGCTCCCGTTCCGGGGCGGGCATAACCGGAAGATTGGTTATTAAGTAACGCAAATTCCGTTCCACCAGCTCGATGAGCACGAAGTCACCGGGTTTGGTCAAGTCATAGCGGGTGGAGCGGGAGAATGTGGCGGAAGCGTAGCTGTCTGCCAAGTAGGGGTACAGGAGGTTGCCGAAAGAATCCCGGTAGGCAAGCAGTGAGGCTTCGCCGCTGCCCTGTGTTTTTAAGGTGATGCTGTCCGGCTTGGTGGCAGCGCCTACATAAGTGAAATTTAGCTTGCCACCGTAGACGGGATCTTGTTCCGGGTCTTGTCCGGCGGGATAGAGCATCTCGTACAGATCGCCCTGATGGGGCGCTGTTGCAGAAAATGGGTCGTTAAAGTAATGGCTGGGCTTGCCGAGGGCATCGTTTATAGCATCTGCGGCCAGGGATGCACCCTTGGAATTCCAATGGGAATCGTGGGCAAAGTACAGCGGCTCTTCCTGGGCATCGAACAGGGCAAACAGGTCAACATACGGCACCTGCCGGGCAGTCAATTCCTTGTGGAGATTTTTTGCATCCTGCCGGGGATTGGATATGCCGGTATCGGGCATATTTTCCGGGTACAAAGCGTTCTTGTTGGGAGCGATGACAAATAAAAATTCCTTGCCCTGCTCCCGGCAATAGCTTGCCATCAGTTCCAAATTGGTGGCGGCGCTGAACAGTTCCCGGTCGGTCATCAGATTTTGTCCGGTGTAATTGTCCATGGTGGAGTCGTAATAGAGCCATCCGTCACGGCCCAAGACCACATCCTCTGCGCCGGAGGTTTGCGTAATGGCGGACAGCCGATTATGCATGGTGATCAGCTCCTGGCGCAGGAAGAAATGATCGCTCACCCAGGCGGCGGAATCGGAAAGAAGATCCGGATTGTATGCGTCGTTGCTGACGAGGACCGGCGGTTTGGACAATTGCTCATTGGCGCCGGCTTGGGATGGGCCGGCAAAGAAAATGCCCAAGGACAATGTGAGGCTTGCGGCAAAGAACACTGCCACAAAGCACCATTTTAATATCGTATGTTTCATAGCTTACCTCAGAACTGGGCGTAAATGAAAGGCGCAAAGCCGCCGGATGCCAGCTTCAGCAGACACAGTACAAACAAGAAAGCGCAGAAGATCCAGCTAAGTGGCTCAGCCAACCGATTCAGCTTGGCATTTGTCTTGCACCAGGGAACTATCGGCAGGCACAGTACTGCGCCGCATAATAGCGCCAATATATATTCTCCCGTGAAGATTCGGTGCAGGAGCACCGTGGCGGAGGGGATGGCGGGTGTGCCGGCAAACATAGCACAGATGATCTGTATGCCCTGCTCCACCGATTGTGCCCGGAACATCACAAATCCAAGCATTACCACGAGCAAGGTGTAGATGTGTCCGACGATCCTGCCGGGGATACGGCTGGTCCATTTTTTTACAGGCAGTAAGCTCTCGATAGCGGCAAACAGTCCGTGCCAAAGGCCCCAAACTAAGAAAGTCCAGGCGGAACCGTGCCAAATACCGCAGAGGGTGAACACGATCACTTTGTTCAGCGCAGTGCGGATTTTTCCCTTGCGGTTGCCACCTAAGGGGATGTACAGATAATCCCGGAACCAGGAGGACAGGGAAATGTGCCACCGCCGCCAAAAGTCGCCCACAGTGGGCGCAATATAGGGATAGCGGAAGTTTTCCGGGGTGGTAAGGCCGAAGGCCAATCCTAAACCAATGGCCATATCGCTATAGCCGGAGAAATCAAAATAGATCTGCAGCAGGTAGGAAACAGCGCCCACCCAAGCCAGGGCTGAGGAAAGAGCTCCGCCACCCAGCGCAAACACACGGTCTGCCGCTGCGCCCAGTACTGCTGCCAGCAGGAGCTTCTTGGACAGGCCAATGACAAATCGCCGCAGACCTTTGGCAAAGGTATCAAAGCTTGTGTCCGGCTGCTCCAGCGCGCCGCGGAAATCATCAAAGCGTGCAATAGGGCCTGCCGTTACCTGGGGGAAGAAGGATATATAAAGCAAAAATTGCCAAAAGCTGCCGTGGCTGGTCTTCTTCCGGTAGATATCAATCAGGTAGCTGATGCTCTTAAATGTAAAGAAGGAAATGCCCAAAGGTGCGATAAGGGATAGCTCTGTTTGTAAACCAAAAACGTCCTGCAAAAAGAAATTCAGGTACTTATATGTGATCAAAAGGGCTAAATTTCCAGCCACTGCTATGCCGAGCAGAAGCTTTCCGCCCCGGGCGATCAGTTTGGCAAACAGGTAGTTTACGACCGCTGCAACCAGCAAGAGGGCAAGGCCTGCCAAACCGCCAAAGCAGTAAAACAGCAGGCTTGCGCCCAGCAACAGAATGTTACGGGGCTTTTTGCCGGGGATCAGCCGGTACAGGAGCACTGTCAGGGGCAAAAAACAACTGAGAAATACGACACTATCTGTACCCATACAGACTCCTTCCTGTTACCAATGGGGTGTCCATTTGTAAGTCCAATACTTTGCCTGGGTCATGGAGATCATAAACATTTCTTTGTCATAGATCTTACGGTCGTGGTATGCCCATTCCCATTCCGGATCGAAGAAAAACTCCTCTCCGTCAAAGGGGATCATAACCCAGCTGTGGGGCTGGTTGTCGCTCAGACAGGTGCCGCTGATGGCATAGGCTTCGTAGCCCAAGCCCCGGGCCAGCGCCCAAAATGCCGCGGCAAAGCCGTAGCAGTTGCCTCTGCCGGTTTTAATGATGTCTTTGGCGTCCTTGATCTCCCAACCGGTTATGCCAAATTCGTAAGAGTTGCGGCGCAGGTATTCGAAAGTGTCGCGGCAATAGATCTGACACTGGCGCAGCAGCTGCAGCTTGTCCATGTCCGGGTTTTCAGCGATCAGCCGGGCAAGGATATCAGCCACAAGCGCATCCAGCTCAGCATCGCCGCAGGTATAACGGCCATCGGCGCCAAAGTGCAGCGTGTCCACGTCACCACCCCGGAGGAATTGACCGTCCTCCTGCACGTAATACAGCCAGCCGTTAATATTCAGAAAACCGGGCTGCAGCTCGGGAAGTGTTACATCCTGCCAGGAAGTGCCGTTCGCGCCGGTATCGTGGGGAACGATGGCTTCTAGCATATCGTATGCGCCGGTCTGCTCACGGAACAGATCCCCGGGCAGCTTGGCATCTGCAGGCAATATGACCTGTTCTGCGTTTCGTTTCAGCAGTTTGTTCATTCCCACGGCAAACTCCTGACGGGAAAGCTTAGCCGTTCCGTCGATGGGGAAGGCAGGTCTCATTTCTTCAGCGGGGAAGAAAGACAGTAAGGTCTTGCGTATCTCGCTGTAGGTGATGGGGTCGCTGCCGGTGGGCAGGGTGGGGAATTGCTGTTTTGCAGTTTCACTTGCCAGGGCGTTAAGGGCTGCGGACAGTTCGTTCCAGATCAGAGGATCACCCGGACGGGCCAAACCTGCCTCATCGGTAAACAGATAAGGCGCATGCTGATCCAATACCGGGTGCAGAACTGCCCGGTAATCTGCGTCCTGGGTGACAGGTGTGGCAGTTACGTCTACGATCTCACCGGAGGTGTTTTGCCAGCCGCGGAACACAGTTCCGGCAACTTCCGCAGTTACCTGGGTGGGACATTCCCCGGCAGAGACTGTCTGCTGGCTGTGAAGGGTATCCCCAATATAAAAACGAATTGCAAATTTGGGCGTTTTGGCGCAGCTACAGAGACATGCGCCTATGCATATGATCAGCAAAATTGCAGCAAAAATCTTAGATCTTGTCTGTTTCACTTTTTCCGCACTCCTACATTGGTCACAATAATTTCCTAAACTACATTATAATAGGAAACACCCCACATTGCAACAAAAAGCGACAAAATTCGACAAAAAAAGCAGGACAGAATACCGCTCCTACGAAAAGGCTGCTACAGGGAAGACATAAAAAGAACCCCCGGCTGAGCCGGGGGTTTTGTGTTGGTTAGAAATCAACCTGTTGGTTTGTTAGGGATTAGCCTTCGTAAACCAGGTTGTCCTTGATCATCTGGTCGATGTTGGTCTTGTCGTACCATGCACCGGCGATGTCAACGTTCTTAGCTTCGCCACCTTCAACAGCAGCGATGCACTCCAGAACAGCCTTGTAGCCCATGTCGATGGAGTCCTGAGCAACGGAACCGATCAGCTTAACAGCGCCGTCTTCCTTGATCCAGTTGATCTGCTTGGTGCCTGCGTCGAAGCCGCAGAACTTGATGGCGTCGTACTTGCCCTCAGCGGACTTGGTTGCATCGTAAACCTGCTTAACAACACCCTCGTTGGTCATGAACAGAGCGTTGATCTTCTTCTCGTACAGAGCTTCCAGAGCCTTAACATAAGACTGGTCAGCGTCGCCCTGCTTGATTTCCTTCTCGATCTTGTACTTGCCCTTGGTGGTCTCGTCAGCGTCAGCCAGTTCCTTGAACTTGTCTTCGAAGCCCTTAGCGCGGTCGATACCGGTCTGGGTCTCGTCGTGCTGAATGATGCCTACGATGTAAGGAGCGTCAGCGGTAGCCTTAGCGATGTCAGCCTTGATAGCCTCGAACAGCTTCTCGCCGTTAATGCTTGCAGCAGCCAGGTTGGAGGTAGCAACGTGAGCAACGATGGGGTTCTTAGCCTCGGTGATGTCTTCCTTAGCCTTCAGGCCGGAGTCAAAGGTAACAACGGGGATCTTCTTGTCGTAAGCCTGGGTCAGCAGTTCGCCGAAACCGGAGCCGATGGTAGCCAGAACGATGCCGTCAACGTTGTTGGACAGAGCAGTCTGAACCATGGTGATCTGGCTGGGAACGGAAGAGGGGTCTTCGTTAGCAGGACCCTGGAAGGTCAGCTTGTAGCCCTTTTCCTTAGCAGCCTTCTCGGCGCCGGCCTTAACAGCCTGCCAGAAGGCGTGGGACTCGCCCTTTGCGATAACTGCGATGGTCTTCTCGTCGTTCTTGGGAGCAGCACAAGCTACCATGCTGAGTGTCAGCACAAGAACCAGTGCCAATGCGATGAGCTTTTTCATGTTGTTTCCTCCTAAATTATTTGTTGATGTGTTTATTCTAAGTGGACCTTTGGCTCACACTTATTCAATTGATTAGGCTTTGGGGGTTTCGGCCTTCTTGGGTTCATCGATTTTTTCAATCTTTACCTTGTTCTGATTGTTGGTTTTGATGATGTCCATCAGGATAGCCACAACTACAATCACACCGGTGAGCACGTAGGTAACATAGGTAGAGTTCAGGCTTACACCCAGCTTTGCCAACACCATATTCAGACCGCTGCGGATAACAACCAGCAGGATCGCACCGATCACAGAACCAGAGACAGAGGCAACGCCGCCGGCGGAAGAAGTACCGCCAATGT
>JAZNNO010000018.1:0-5800 GCA_045580345.1 Faecousia sp. | reverse complement strand
TCATTCTCACGACGGTAGATATTTGCACGGGGGTTGTCCCAGGAACGGAAAACAGCCTTCACAGCGCCCATCAGCTGCTCAACAGGATCGGAGGGGAAGTCGGTACCGATCTTGTTCTTGTACTCAGCCTTGAACTGGTTAGCCAGCTCCTTCAGGTCTTCAGCAGTCAGCTCAACGTCCTGAACGACGCCCTTCTTCTCCTTCATCTCGTCGATGAGGACTTCGAAGTACTTCTTGCCGACTTCCATAACAACGTCGGAGTACATCTGGATGAAACGGCGGTAGCAGTCCCATGCCCAGCGGGGATTGCCGGACTTGGTAGCCAGAACATTGACAACGTCCTCATTCAGACCCAGGTTCAGGATGGTGTCCATCATACCGGGCATGGAAGCGCGAGCGCCGGAACGAACGGAAACCAGCAGAGGATTCTCCTTGTCACCGAACTTCTTGCCGGTGATCTCTTCCAGCTTTGCGACATGCTCCATGATCTGTGCCTGGATATCAGCATTGATCATGCGGCCATCTTCGTAATACTTGGTGCAGGCTTCGGTGGAAACAGTGAAGCCCTGAGGAACAGGCAGACCGATGTTGGTCATCTCTGCCAGGTTGGCGCCCTTGCCGCCCAACAGCTCACGCATAGAGCCATTGCCTTCTGTGAACAGATAAACATACTTGTGAGACATTAGAAAATACTCCTTTCAACTGTGGGCTGCGCTTGCCGCCCTTTTCCATTTTCTATACTTTTTTTGCCAATTTCAATAAACGCGGAGATAGTATAGCACATTATAATAAAAAAGTAAACCTTTTTGCATAAAAAATTGCAGCATTTTCTCTTTTGCCCCAAAACCTTGCAAATGTGCCGTCGAAACCGGGGGTAGCATTGTCCTTGACTTTTGTTATGGGCAATGGTAAATTAGATTTATACGAAAGAGGAGGACTTGCCTTATGTTTTGCAAAGATTGCGGCGCGCAGCTGTCGGACGATGCCCGATTCTGCCCCCACTGCGGAAGCGCCCAAACCCTAACGCCCCCCGCCGAAGCCGAAGAACCGGTACAAAGCTTTGCCGATAAAGTGCGCGCCACCGGTAAAAAGCTCGGTTTTTCCACAGCCTTTCTCATCGCCACGATCTGCCTTACCCTTGTGCAAGTACTGAGCCTGTTCGCCCTAACACCTGCCAGCGGCATTCTCGAAGAATACTACGGCATGATCCCAGCGCTCTCTGTTACAAGCGGTAATTCTCTTGAAATCCTGTCCCCGGTAATGGACATCATCGGCATGCTTCCCGGCATTTTGATCGCCCTGGGACTTTGGATCACCTTCTTCAGCTGCGCCAGCCGCAAACCCAAGGTGAACACCTCCGGACTTACGATGATCTTCGTGGTCAATTTGGTGCAAATGGTGGTCTCCAGCCTTATTTTGCTGTGCGTTCTGCTGCTCACCGTCATTGCGCTTCCGGAAGTTAACTACTTCAACCATTCTTTTATTGAGTCCTCTGTCCTCAAGCCCGTATTGATCGCACTGCTTATTACAGTTTCGATCATCTTCGTCTTTGTGCTGATCTATTATATCAAGGTCTGCACCACCATCTCCAACATCCGCAGCACCTTGAAGACCGGTGTTCCCAACAAAAAGGTTTCCCGCTTTGTAGCGATCATGAGCTACATTAGCGGCGGCTTTTTGATCTTAAGCGGCATTTTCAGTCTTCTCAGCGCCGGCATTGTAACCTTGGACAGCTATTATGACCCCAGCCTCTCCTATGCTCTGCCCTCTGAGATTTTTCTTTCCGCTGTCACTTCCCTGCTGTCTGCCACCGCGCAAATTATCTTCGGCGCGCTGATCTTTACCTATCGGCGGAAAATGGCAGCTTTGGAGGAAGAGGATCGCCTTACCACTTTCCAAACTCTCTCCCATGCAGAGCCTTACACTGCCCCTGTTTATATTCCGCCCGAGCCTGTATCGGAGCCGGAAACTGCCACCGAACCTGTAAACGAAGAGCTTGAAGAAACCAAAAGATGGGACTGCTAAGCAGTCCCATCTTTTTAATATTCTCTTACAACCGCTTTGACCAAGCCGATGAGTTCTGCTTCGTTACCGGCAATGGGCTCGTAAGCATCATTTTCCGGCATCAGCCAAACCTCACCGTCCCGGCGGCGCAGCCGCTTGACCGTTGCCTCGTCACCGATCCGGGCCACAACGATCTGACCGTCATCGGCGGTATTCTGCGGACGGACGACAACCATATCTCCACTGAGGATGCCGGCATTTATCATACTGTCACCCCGCACCCGGAGGGCAAAGCAAGCAGGGTCACCATCCCAGCTGATGGTGCCTTCCTGGTTTTCCAAAGCCAAAATAGGCATACCGGCGGTGACCACACCCACCACAGGGATTTGGCCGGGCCGTTGGGTTGTCACAATAGAGCGCTTATGGCCCTTGCCACCGGGGGACAGCAACAAACCCTTGGCCTGGAGCTGCCGCAGATGGTAGCTGACGGATGCGGTAGAGCTGAGCCCCACCGCCGCGCCGATCTCCCGGACAGAGGGGGCAAATCCGTTCTCCTGAACAAACTGATTCACAAAATCCAAAATAAGCTGGGCCTTATTCGTAGTTCTTGCCATAGCGCTACCTCCGCTTTTTTCTTCATAATAGCACATTTGAACGAAAAAAGGAAGAAAATTTTTCTTTTCGCCCAAATTCTATGAAATTCCCCGCCCCTTCCGCAATATACTGATATACAGGACTTTTGAGAGGAAGGGTATTATGGAAAACTACGACAAGGCAAAAGCCGCCCGGGTATGGCAGCGGGTACAGGGGGCTGCCACCGCCAATCCCACCCAGGGCTTGCCAGGTATGATCGCAGAAGAGTGGGGCGATGCATCGGTGTATTTGGCTCTGTCTAAGCGGGTGCAAGGCCCTGCCGCCAATATTTTGCGGAAGATGAGCCAGGATGAGCAGACCCATATGGCGTGTCTTAAGGGCATGTACACCCTCCAGGGCCAGGGCCGTCCGGATATCCCCACCCCGCCAGCCGTGGACAACGCCCCTGTTGGGCTGCTGTTGCGCCGATGCTACGGGCGGGAAATGCGGTGTCTTGCCCAATACGAAGCCCGGGCCAATGACCCGGAGTACGGCCAGGTCTTTGCCCGGATGGCTAACCAGGAAAGGGAGCATTGCCGGCAGATCTTAGAGTTGCTGGGCCGTCTTCCCCCGGAGAAATAACAAACGCCGTGCGGATAAACCGCACGGCGTTGTCTATTGCTTAAAGAATTCTTGTCCACTCGGTGATCAGCAGCGCGGGGATCATCCAAAGCAGCTGATACAGGAACATATTCAGCGGAGAAATCAAATACAGCGCACCCAAAATCACCAGTACCAACATCATCGCCAGACCCAAAGCGCCGCCGACAATGTGCAAAATTGCGCCGGCCCAACTGCTGTTGCGCAGCACCCGGGCGCCGGTCACACCGTAAGCCAAAGGCGCCAGGCCCAAAGCGGTGGTCATCAGCAAGGTGGGCGCATCCTCGGGAAGCTCCTTCTGCCGCAGCTCAGCGCGCTGAGCATGGTCCGGCAGGACAAACCGCTTATTCTTAATGCCAAATTTGCCCTTGAGGAAGCCTTCTGTCACCACAAAATCATCGGTAACCAAGGCGCATTCCAATTTCCTATAGGCGGTGAGAGTATTGACACCGGCGGCAGAAGAGGGGTTCTTGCCATAGTTCACCGCAAAGACACCGCTAAGCTGACCGCCAATGGCGACATACATACCGTAGCTGATTCTGGCGGAATCCGGCACTTCAATTTCCATTTCCTTCATAAAGGACCAGGAACCCAGCACCACTGCTTCATCCTCCACAGTACCGGACATGCCGCCGCTTTCGTAGAAAGAAATATCCTTTGCAGCAAAATGGATGCCGTTGTGACTATCCAGCAAACTGGTAAACAGATGGGTAAAACCGCACTCGCTTGCAGAAATCACAGCCGTCGCATAGGCGATCACCTGCTCCGGCTCCCACTCACCAAAGAACTTCATACCGTTCATACGCAGGGTCTCGGGGGGATACAGATCCATACCCGTTAAAGGGTAGACCGCCTCACCCCGCAGGCCTTCCACGCCCTGCCAGCCGCACAGGACAGTGCCCAAACGGTGGAATCTGCGTTCCATCACCCAGGCCGGACGGCTCTGGCTGATAAAGATGGTTGCGGGCATAGCCGCCAGCAGACACACGGCGCAGACCTGAAAACCTGCGGACACGCCTGCTAACGCACCGGCTTTCAGATAGTTCAAAACTGCGGCGGTAATGCCGATGGCAAATGCCACAAACATAGCCACCAAAGCATATACATTCAGCGTCTTCTCCGGCTTACCGGGCTCAGCATAGGTGTCCATAAAGTCTTCCACCTGGCCCTCTTTCTGCAGCAGGCCCTTCTTGCCGTCCAAATAATCGGGGCAAGCGGCGATGCCGTCCAGGCGGACAGCCTTACGCATAGTATCCATACGGGACATTTCCGTGCTTCTGCGCTGATAGGTACTCCACAGGGACATACACACAGCTAAGCTGAAGGCCGCACTGCAGGGTACACGCACCTGATCTAAGCAGAAGATGCCGTCTACAATACAGACCACAAACGTCACAACCAACAGTGTGTTGGGGGTAAAGCGCTTCTTACAAAGATCCGTAACACCCTCGATCAGCTGATAGCTGCCCAAAAGGGCGGCTATCAGCAAGGTGATAAACTGGCAGAACACCATGACCTTCACCCGATGCTCCGGGATCACGCCGGTGGCATACATCACAGTAGATGCTGCTGCGATCAGCACCACCAACACACTGAGGAAAATCGCCGCCTGTAGCTTGCTCACGCCCACACCGGAAAGTTGATAGAACCTCTTTTCCGGACCGGCCACCAGCTTCTTCTTCAGCTCCTGCAGCCGGGAACGGGGCTGGAACTGAATGGGCTGGGGCGGGACATATTCTCCCATAGGATGCTCGTATTCCGGCTCCCAGCGCTCGGTAAAGGCCTCTGTTTTGGTTGCCTCACCGGGATTCCAGATCTTAGCCACATCCTCCGCTTCCGGTTCTTCCATCATATCGGACAGCTGGCTGCGGACAGCTTCAAAAGTGATCGTGTCACCGGACGCATTCTCAATTTTCTTCCGCAGGTCGGCAGGATCGATCCGGCGGGTCTGCTGCGCCCAATCGGCATCGCTGTGCTGCGCCTTTTGGATTTCTTCCGCGTCAATTCGGCGGGTTTCCTGGGTCCAATCCGCATTTTTCTGCGCCTTGTGAATTTCCGCCGGATCGATCCGACGGGTCTGCTCCAGGTTCTCCTCTTCCGCAGTTTCTTCTGCAATTTCTTCTGTGGCCGCTGCTTCAACTTCTTCTGCAGCCTCTTCGGCAACAGGCTCTTCGGCCGTCTGCTCAGAATGGTCGCTGAACTCTTTTATAATTTCCTCCAGATCTAAGCTGCTGCGTTCCATTTCGTCGTTCATATAAACCTCCTTAGCCAATACGCTGCCGTACTGCCTCATACAGCAGTATGGATGCAGCGGCAGATGCGTTCAAAGAAGAGATCCTTCCCTTCATGGGGATATGCACCAGCATATCACAGTTCTTACGCACCAGTTGGCTCATGCCGTCACCTTCATTGCCCACCACGATGGCAGCGGGAACCGTCAAATCCGCCTGATACATAGGCACAGAGCCTTCCGCGGCAGTGCCAAATACCCACACGCCCTTTTCCTTCAGTTCTGCGATGGCGTTATTGATGTTGCTTACCTTTGCCACCTTCATGTACTCCA
>JAZNNO010000017.1:0-32913 GCA_045580345.1 Faecousia sp. | reverse complement strand
AGATTATTAATAAACCTGAGATTCTTGCGATTGTGGCAAGAAAGGCAACCGCCAAGCTGGGCAGACCTATGCAAATCTCGGTTGTTGATAAAGATATGACCATCAGTTCCACGAAACAAATGGAACAGTTATTAGATTTTGGGCGGGCACATTCCGACAGAATCAGTATTGTAGAATAGGAGAATAATTATGGCTAAAGGTGGATTTCGCGGCATGCCTGGCGGTATGAATCAGGCAGCAATGATTAAGCAGGCACAAAAAATGCAGCAGGAGATGCTGCGTATGCAGGAAGAGATGGAGAACAAGACCTTTACCGCAGCTGCCGGCGGCGGTATGGTAAAGGCTACCGTAAACGGTAAGCACGAGGTCGTGGCGTTGGAGATCAATCCTGAGGCTGTGGATCCCGATGATGTGGAGATGCTGCAGGATATGGTTATTGCCGCTGTAAACGAGGCAATGCGCGCCGCAGACGAGGATTCTGCCAATAATATGTCCAGAATTACCGGCGGTCTGAACTTAGGCGGCCTGTTCTAAGGAGGGGCTATGCAGTATTTTCCTGCAGCGCTACAGGATTTGGCAGACCAGTTTGCAAGACTTCCCGGTATTGGTGGCAAAACCGCCCAGCGGCTTGCATTCTATGTGCTGGGACTTCCTCAGGAGGAAGCCCAAAGCTTTGCTGATGCTATCCTGGAGGCCAAGCGTACAGTCCATACCTGTCCTGTGTGCCAAAACTTAACTGACCGGGAGGTTTGCCCTATTTGTGACGATCCTGCCCGTAACAGAGGACTCATCTGCGTGGTGGCTGAGCCTAAGGATGTGATCGCAATGGAGCGCAGCCGTGAATTTAACGGTGTGTATCACGTGCTCCATGGCGTGATCTCCCCGCTGAACCATATCACCCAGGATGATATCCGGGTAAAGGAACTGCTGCAGCGAGTGGCAGTGGGCGGCGTGTCGGAAGTGATCATGGCAACCAATCCGGATACAGAGGGAGAAGCTACAGCAATGTATATCTCCCGGCTTCTGCGCCCAATGGAGATCAAAGTGACCCGCCTTGCCTACGGTGTGCCTGTGGGCAGTCAATTGGAATATGCCGACGAAGTGACCCTTTCCCGGGCACTGGAAGGCAGACAAGAAATTTAAATAATAAAAAGATGGCTTGCTATTTGGCAAGCCATTTTTTTCGATATTCACTGGGTGTCATTCCGTAATGTTTCTGAAATGCACGGTTGAAGGTTCGTATTGTGGGAAAACCGGATAGATTTGCAATTTCTGTAATTGTGTAATTCTGATTTTTCAGTGTTTCTGTTGCTTCGCTAAGGCGCAGCGAATTGATGTAGTCACTGAAACTCATTGAAATGCGGTCACTGAAAATATGAGAAACACAGCTGCGACTGAGTTGAAGCTGGGAGGCAACGGATTCTACTGTTAAATCTTCTTTATAATGTGTTGAGCAGTATTCCAGAATTTTCAATACATTATCTCTATGAAAACCGGATTTTTCAACAGGGAAGTAGGGAAGTAGTTTTCCAAATAATGCGGTCAAGTAAGCGGCAATTACCTCACTGTATCCATCTTCCTGGTAATCTTGTAGTGCAGTTTTCAAAAGAAAGGATAATCGTATATCGTCTTGTAAGCAATACGCAGCGCATTGGGGTGCCCCGGTTCTAAATATCTGCTGGTATCGTAAAAGATCTGACGGTTTCAAGATCAAAACATAATAGTTACCGAGTGCAAAGTCGGTATAACGATGCACCTGGTTAGGAAAAACCAGAAACCATGTGCCGTCGGTCAGCGTGTACGGTTTACCGTCACACCATGCTGTTCCGTTTCCTTTTTCCACAAAGACCAGTTCAATGTCATCGTGAATATGCGCAGGAAAGTCAATACTGTTTCTTTGCCGAAAGTAAAATTGGGATTTTATCTCGCGAAAGATATGCTCCATCATATCACCACACTTGCAGAAAATGTCCATAAATGCACATTTAGTTTCTTGAATTGTAGCATAAATTGTCCTATAATGCAAGTATAACTTAAAAGGAGGGAATGCGTATGCAAATTAAACGATGGGATGGAAAGCCGGAAAGATGGGCCAGATACAAATATAATCTTACCACCAATATAGGTGAGAACGGAAAGCGGCTTACCGGTTGCGAGGAGCATATTGCTCTTTCCAAAGCTGTTGCCGAGGAGGGTATGGTGCTGCTGGAAAATAATGGCCTCCTTCCGCTAAAAGAGGGGACAAAAGTCGCTCTTTTTGGTGTTGGCTCGTTGGATTTTGTAAAAGGCGGCGGTGGCAGCGGACGGGTATTTCCTGCCTATACCCGTAATGTTTATGAGGGATTTGCGGCAAAAGCACCACGGTTCAGCATTTATGAACCCCTGTCCCAGTATTATTACGATTATGCTATGAACCAATGTGAGGCAGACCCTCGAATCCATAATTATTTTGCCCTTGTCCAGGAGACTGAAGTTCCCGAAACGCTGGTTTGCGACGCGGCTAAGAATGCGGATGTGGCTGTGATCGTGATCCACCGCTACTCCGGCGAATCCAGCGACCGCAAAGCAGAAAAGGGCGATTTCTACTTAACGGATGTGGAACAGAAATTAGTGGACGATGTGACTGCCGCTTTTACCCACAGTGTAGTCGTATTGAATGTTGGCGCTATTGTGGATACCGAATGGATTCGCAATAATCCTAAGATTGATGCGGCCCTTCTTGCCTGGCAGCCGGGTATGGAAGGCGGTTTGGTGGTTGCGGATATTCTCTGCGGCGATGTGAACCCCTCCGGTAAATTGGTGGACACCTTCGCAAAATCCTTCAGTGACTATCCCTCCGCAGATACCTTCCATGCCAGTGATGATTATGTGGCCTATTATGAGGATATCTATGTTGGCTACCGGTATTTTGAAACCATTCCAGGTGCTAAAGAAAGGGTGAATTATCCCTTTGGTTATGGCTTGTCTTATACAAGATTTGATAAGACTAAGCCCGTTGCGGCTTTGAAGGATGACAAGATTGAAGTGTCTATATCTGTCAGCAATGTGGGCGAAATGGCCGGTAAAGAGGTTATCCAGGTTTACTTCTCTGCTCCTCAGGGCCGTTTGGGCAAGAGCGCCATCAGCTTGGTTTGTTTCCAGAAGACTAAACTGCTGCAGCCCGGCGAAAAGGAAGATATTACAATTACCTTCCCGGTATCCGATATGGCAAGCTTTGACGATCTGGGTAAGTGTCAAATGTCTGCCTATGTGCTGGAGCAGGGCAATTATCAATTCTTTGCGGGTACAAGCTGCCGTGAACTGGAAAAGTGCGACTACGAATACACAGTAGCCGAAGAATTTGTTGTTACCAAGCAACTCAAGCAGCTGTGTGCTCCCAATGCAATAGAAAAGCGGTTGCTCTCCGATGGAAGCTTTGAAAACCTTCCGGTATTCCCAATCGTTCGTTATCCGGCGCAGTGCATAGAGAGTGCTGCCACAAAAGCTCCGGACAAACTGAAAACCTTGTCTGCAGTAGCAGAAGGAGAAGTTACCTTAGATGAATTTGTGGCACAGATGACCGACGAGGAGCTGATCCAAATGGTCAGTGGTATTCCCAATCGAGGCGTTGCCAATACCAATGGTTGGGGCGGTATTGACCGTCTGGGCATTCCGGCTGTAATGACAGCGGATGGCCCTGCCGGTTTCCGTATAAATCCTGCAGTTGGCATTCCTACAACAGCCTGGCCTTGTGCAACCCTGGTTGCCAGCACCTGGAATCCGGAATTGAGCTATGAAATGGGTGTTGCCGGCGGTATGGAATGTAAGGAAAACGGCATCGCCACCTGGCTCACGCCGGCAATGAATATCCACCGCAACCCACTGTGTGGCAGAAACTTTGAGTATTACAGCGAAGACCCCTTGATTGCCGGTAAATTTGCCGCCGCAAAGGTACGGGGCATTCAGAGTACGCACACAGCCGCCTCTGTGAAACATTTTGTGGCCAACAACAAAGAAACTAACCGCTATTACAGTGACAGCCGTATGTCTGAGCGTGCGTTGCGGGAGATATACCTGCGGGGCTTTGAAATTTGTGTGAAGGAGTCCCAGCCTTGGACAATAATGACTTCTTATAATGTTCTCAACGGACGGCGCGTCTGCGAATGCTTTGAGCTGTTAGATGGTATTCTCCGCGGTGAATGGGGATATAGCAATATGGTCATTACTGACTGGCATGGCCCCTGTAACCAGGAGCACAATATTATCGCCGGTAATGATGTGCGTATGCCTACCGGCTACCCGGATGTCCTGCGGGAAGCACTGAAACACAGAAGAATTCGAAGAGAGCATTTGGAAATTTGCGTGAAGCGTATTTTAGAAATGATCTTGAAATTAGATTAAGAAAAGCCCTGCCATTGGCAGGGCTTTTCAGTTAGTTAAACTTGGGCATCCAATCGCCGTGGGCCTCGATCAGTTCGTCCACCATCTTCTTGATGGAGTCAATATCCAATTCGCTGCCGGTGTGAGGATCCAGCATAGCGGCCTGGTAGATATGATCCTTTTTGTGGGTCTTGGCTGCTTCGATGGTCAGCAGCTGCACGTTGATATTGGTCATATTCATCGCTGCGCACTGAACAGGGAGCTTGCCCACATAGCAGGGGGTCACGCCGTTGCCGTTTACCAAACAGGGGACTTCCACGCAGGCATCAGCAGGCAGATTGGTGATAAGGTGATTGGTGTTTAACACATTACCGCCGATCTCATAGGGCGTGTTGGTGACGATGGACTCCATGATATGGGACGCATACTCCAGAGAGCGGCTGTGTTCCTTGATGCCGGAAGAAAGAATTTCCTGGTATTCATCCTTCCAGGCGTTGATTTGGTTGATACAGCGCCGGGGATACTCGTCCAGGGGGATGTTGTACCGCTCAATCAGCTCCGGGTACTTGGATTTGATGTAGAAGGGATTGTATTCTGCGTTGTGTTCGCTGGATTCGGTGCAGTAGTAGCCAAAATGTTTGATATAGTCCAGTCGAACCTTATTCTTGCATTCGGGATCATTTAGCTTGTCTTCAATCCTTGCTTTGATCTCGGGATAGAGGTCGTTGCCGAATTTGTCCTTGATCTCCAGTAACCAGGCCATATGGTTGATGCCGGCGATCAAAGTCTTGCAACCCTCTAACTTTTCTTCCAACCCGACAGTTTCCAGTAAGCTCTTGGCACAGACCTGTACGCTGTGACACAGACCGACGGTTTTTACGCCGGTGTAGTGCTGCATATAGCCGGAAAGCATAGCCATGGGATTGGTGTAATTGAGCAGAAGGGCGTTGGGGCAAACTTCTTCCATATCCCGGGCGAAATCTTCCATTACGGGAATGGTGCGAAGAGC
Source organism: Faecousia sp. (assembly GCA_045580345.1). Lineage (GTDB taxonomy): Bacteria > Bacillota > Clostridia > Oscillospirales > Oscillospiraceae > Faecousia. The sequence goes on along the minus strand of JAZNNO010000017.1, from coordinate 27,545 downwards.
GCGCATAATGCCGCCAATGCCCAGGGTATCGGCGATTGTCTGCTGCAGACCGTATTTCTTGGGGATCTCAAAATCGATGATGGTGCAAGGGTCGTAGCCGCCCACCTGAATAGCATTTATAACAAAATCGGCATCCTTTAAGGCAGCTTTTCTCTGTTCAACACCTGCAAAACAGGTGATTTTGCCGTAACCGCCTTTTTCTTTTTTCATGGCTTCCAAAATGACACGGCTTTGCTCCATTCTTTGAGGATCAATGTCATAAAGAGCAAATTCGCTGTCTCGCAGAGCATCACTGCACATACAGTCACCAATCACATTCCGGGCAAATACGGTACTGCCAGCACCTAAAAATGTTATTTTCACAAATTGCACTTCCTTTATGAAAAATTTTGTTGTATATTGATATTATATAGCATTTCTTTGTTTTGGAAATTGCTGAGTGTTTTGTAAATTTGGCATAATGTTAGTTATGAGGTGCGCTATGAATTTGTCTGAAATTATCATTGATGAGCATTATGGGGGCTTGAACCCTATGCAGTTGGGACATGAACGATGCGAGCCGGGACATAGCTACGGTCCTGCTGTCCGTACCCATTGGCTGCTGCACTATGTGGTCAGCGGATGCGGATATTTCACAAAAGAGGGAAAGACCCATTTGGTTTCACCCGGAGAAACTTTTGTGATTGCCCCCTATGAGGAGACCTATTATGAAGCAGATACGGAAAACCCCTGGCATTATATTTGGATCGGTTTTACCGGCGAGCTTCCCTGTGAGCTGAATATACCGGTCCTCCACAAACCGGAGCTGGGTGATATATTCACTGATGCACTGGGGTGCAAAGGTATGAACCGGGGTAAGAGCGCTTTTTTGGCAGGTAAGCTGTGGCAGATATTTGCCTGTCTGCTGGAAGAGAACCCGGCAGAGCAGGACTATATCAGCCAGGCCATCCATTGTATGAAACTGGAATATGCTGATGGGATCACTGTTGCAGAAATAGCCAAACGATTAAATTTGAACCGTAGCTATTTTTCTGTTTTGTTTAAGGAACGGACCGGACAGACGCCCCAGGATTATCTTACGGCCCTGCGGATGGAAAAGGCAATTGAACTGATGACCCAACACGGAAAATCCCCCTCCATTGCTGCTGCATCCACCGGTTATAGCGATATCTACAATTTCTCCCGTATGTTTAAGCGCTATACAGGTCTTTCTCCGAGAGCATATATACAGCAAAAGAGCAGGCGTTAAGCCTGCTCTTTGATATTACAGTTTTGCGTAGGTTTTGTCTAGAAAACGCTGTGCGGTCACAATAGCCCGCTTGTGAGTGCCCTCGCCGATTTTGCCCGCTTCGTCATAAGCAGTAACGGAAAATGTGATGATGTTGCCGTCAACTGCTGTGACTGTTGCTTCAGCGCGAACATCCATGCCTACGGGTGTTGCTGCCAGGTGAGAGATGTTCAGTTCGATGCCGACAGTGGTTTTTTCTTCGGGAATTGCCTCGGCAATAGCCTCGCAGGCAGCACCCTCCATCAGCGCCACCATGCAGGGCGTTGCATACACAAGCAAAGAGCCGGAGCCTACTTCCAGGGCGGTATCTTCCCGCTCAACAAAAGCGGAAACTGTGCCGGTCATTCCAATTGTAATTTCCATAATATTACCTCCATTTCTCTTCCATAAATATAGCCGCAATATGAAGTTTTGTCAATATTGCATTCTCTTGCTTTTTGCGGTATAATGCGAACATGATCAGAGGAGGGCGAATGGATGGAAAAGCAGTGGCTTGTTTATATTTTGCAATGCGGCGACGACACGTTGTATACTGGTATTACCGATGATTTGGAACATCGGCTGGAAATGCACAGGGCGGGAAAGGGCGCAAAATACACCCGTGGCCGCACACCTCTCACTTTAGTCTACCGGGAAAACGCACTGTCCTATTCCGATGCCTTGAAACGGGAATACCGGATCAAACAGCTTCCTCGCACACAGAAGCTTAAATTGATAGAAAGCTATAAGAAAACGGCTACCGAATAATCGGTAGCCGTTTTGTATTAGAGTTCTTCGCTTACTGCCAACAAGAGGATACCGATGATCACAACGGCAATAAAGGCATAGGTTTTCCAGGAAAGTTTTTCCTTCAGGAAGATCCGGGAAAGCAACAGGGAAACAACACAAACAGAGGAAATGATCGGTGCAGCGATTGCGCCGTTGCCACTCAAGGCATATACATATGTAAACTGACCGGCGGTTTCAAATACTGCAGCGAGGAGTTTGTCCTTGTGCTGGGGAATGGGACCGAACCTGACTTTCTTAGCCTTCATAAAGATGAACAGACCCAATGCAAACAGGGCGAAAGTTAGCTCGTAGCTGGTGTTAGCAACATCTTCGATGGTGTCTTCTGTTACACCAATAAGGGGAGTGCTGGCAAAGTCGTCCAGATAGAAGATATCAACAAAGGAGCCGAAAGCGTCAAGCAAAGCATAAACAAAGGGCATGCAGAATGCAATAATAGCCAGTTTCTTGCCCAGGTTCTTCTTTCTTTGCGTGTCACCCTTGTTTTCCAAAAAACCAACGCCCAAAACGCCAATGACTATAACGAGAATGGCAATAACAGAAAGGGGAGAAAGGGACTCTTTCAGAAAAATGACGCAGAGCAAACTACAGATGGCGCCGGAGGTGTTCTCAATGGGGTCAGAAATGGACTCCTCCAAGAACCGCATTCCAAAATAGGAAAAGGCCATGGATACGATATACAGCAAAGATACCGGCAGGTAAACAAGCAGATTTATGGGATTGTAAGCGATATCCTTTGTCAGCAGGGTAAAGACGGCGTGGGCACCCATTACAGCGCCAACGCAGACACAGATTTTTAAGTGGGAGTACTTTTCGTTAGGCAGAGCGCCTTTTTTGTAAAACAATTCTGCTGCGCCCCACAAAAGCGCGGTTGCAATGGAAAAGAATAACCAAGACATAAAAGTTACCTCTTTCTATAAATGTTTACAGAGTCACCAGACCGGCATCAACCATTTTCTGTAGGCTCATCAGAATACCTAATTTTGCGTGACACCAGGTCAAACCGCCCTGGAAGTAAACTGCATAGGGAGGACGGATAGGACCGTCAGCAGAAAGCTCAATGGAAGAGCCCTGCACGAAAGCACCGGCTGCCATGATCACTTTGTCGTTGTAGCCGGGCATATCCCAGGGGAGAGGGGTAGCAAAGGAATCCACCGGCGCAGCGGCCTGAATGCCCTTGCAGAAGGCGATCATACCTTCTTCGCTGCCCAGTTCCACTGCCTGGATAATGTCGTGACGGCTCTCTGTGGCGTTGGGGACGCACTTAAAGCCCAAAGGCTCATAGAGATTTGCCGCAAAGATCGCGCCCTTCTCAGCGCCTGCAACGACCGTAGGCGCCATAAAGAAACCTTGATACAGAGCAGGCATCAAGCCCAAATTCGCGCCAACCTCCTGGCCCAGGCCGGGTGCGGAAAGCCGATAAGCGCAACGCTCAACGCAGCTTTGTGTGCCGCAGATATAACCGCCAATGGGAGCAAGACCGCCACCGGGGTTCTTGATCAGACTACCCACGACCATATCCGCGCCCACGTCGGAAGGCTCGATGGTTTCCACGAACTCACCATAGCAGTTGTCCACCATACAGATGATGTCAGGCTTGATTGCTTTTACGTAAGCGATCAACTCGCCTATCTGCTTTACAGAGAAGCTTGGACGGGTGGCGTAACCCTTGGAACGCTGAATGGTTACCAGCTTGGTTTTGTCGTTAATGGCCTTTTTGATGTTATCGTAATCAAAAGTGCCGTCTTCCAGCAAATCCACCTGCCGATAGGAAACGCCGTACTCCTTCAAAGAGCAGGGGCTTTCCCGAATGCCGATAACTTCCTGTAAGGTATCATAAGGCAGACCGACAGGGGAGAGCAGTTCGTCACCGGGCAAGAGATTTGCCGACAATGCAACGGTCAGTGCGTGGGTGCCGCAGGTGATCTGAGGACGGACCAAAGCAGCTTCCGTGTGGAATACATCCGCATAAACCTTCTCCAAATTATCCCGGCCCACATCGTCGTAGCCGTAACCGGTGGTGGCCGCAAAGCAAGCAGCTGATACTCGGTTTTTTTGCATGGCCGCAATGACCTTTGCCTGGTTGTGCTCAGCGATCTTATCAATTTCCGCAAAGCGTTCCTTCAGGCTTTCCAAAGTTTTTTCGCCGTAAGCGTAAACACCGGAGCTGATGCCCATGGTGTTGTATAATTCCAGTAATTCTTTCATTTCTAATTCCTCTTTTTGTTGCTGTCAAAAATTTCATCTGCAAGATCCCGGAGAAGCTCCGGACGGGATACGATCAATCCCTTGTTTTCTTCGCCGAGGATCAGCAAGGTATCGCCCGGCTGGATGTTGAATAGCTCTCTGGCCTCTTTGGGGATCACGATTTGGCCCCGATCACCTACCTTGGCTGTGCCGAAGACCCGTCGGGAATTGCCTTTGCCCAAGACATGTTTGCCTCCTGCCATTGGCTTTCTCCTTTCCTACTTTTCATACTTTTCACACAAGAGTAAGTATAATAAAATCCGCTCCGGTTGTCAAGCCCGGAGCGGTTAAAAATAGTGTTAATCGTTTCTTCTTCGACCACCGAAAAGCAAAATCAAACGAAGAAGCTGCGCAGCGGCAACTGCCACTGCGGCAACATAGGTCATAGCAGCAGCCGTGAGGGTTTTTCTTGCGCCTTTCTGCTCTTGGGGAGTCAAAATGTCACGGCCCGCAATTGCTTGCATAGCCCGGCGGCTGGCGTTGAATTCTACAGGCAGGGTCACAAGCTGGAACACAAGGCTCAGGGAGAAACAGGCAATTCCTGCGTAAACCAAGGTATAGGAATAGCTGCCGCCTATACCAAAGAGCACACCCAAAAGGATCAAAGGCATGGCAAGTCGTGAGCCGATATTGGTAGCAGGAATGATCGCAGCGCGAACCTTCATAGGGAAGTATTCTGTTGCATACTGTACAGCGTGACCGGCCTCGTGACAGGCAACGCCGATGGCGGCGGTGGAGGTACTGTCATGCACATTATCTGACAGGCGGATCACATTTGTCTTAGGGTCAAAGTGGTCAGTCAGCTTGCCGGCTACCCGCTCCACCCGCACATTGGTAATGCCGTGGGATTCCAGCACACAAATTGCCGCATCCCGGCCGGTAATTCCCTTCGTGGAGAGTTGCTTGGAGTAGCGCTTAAATGTGGAGTTTACACTGGAGCTTGCCCATAGGGATAAGAGCAGGCAGGGCAGGACAATATAAAGATAAGTCCAGTCAAAACCGTAAAAATAAGGCATAGATATACCTCCCAAATAAAGTCGTTGTTTTCTATATAGTATATCCCTTTTTCTGAAAAAGCAAGTGGAAAAGCCAAGCTCACAATAACTTTACATTTTGGTAATATCTGTGTATAATATTATGAAAGAAAAGGAGGCTGCCGATGGAACTTTTGTATTTCTTTGAGAAGATCCGTATCCCGGGATTAAATGAATTTATGCTGGCTATCACCACCTTGGGTGAGGAAACCGCATTCCTGGTGATCGCGCTGATTTTGTTTTGGTGTATCGATAAGTATGTGGGCTATTATACGCTTTCTGTTGGCTTTATTGGTACCATTGCCAATCAGTTTTTGAAGCTGTGGTTCCGGATCCCCCGGCCATGGGTGCTTGATGAGAATTTTACCATTTTGGAGCAGGCCAGGGAAGGCGCTGGCGGCTATAGTTTCCCCAGTGGCCATACCCAAAGCGCGGTTGGTACATTTGGCAGCATTGCAGCTACCACGAAGAATAGGAAGATCCGAATAGTGGCCATCGTAATTGCGGCGTTGGTTGCCATTTCCAGAATGTACATCGGTGTACATACACCACTGGATGTGGGTGTGTCTGTAGTTTTGGCTGTGATTTTGATTTTCGCAGTTCGTCCGTTGGTTTTTAAGCATCGCAGAATCGGTATGCCCGTCCTTTTAGCGGCTATGATCTTGATGGCTGTGGGCTATCTTTGTTTCGTAGAGTTTTATCAATTCCCTGCGGAGGTCTTTGCAACTGACAATTATCACCACGGCCTGGAAAATGCGTACACCCTATTGGGCGCGCTTGCCGGCCTGGTCATCGTGTATATTGTGGACGAAAAGTGGCTACATTTCTCTGTGAAGGCTGTATGGTGGGCACAAATCCTCAAGGTCGTAATCGGATTGGGACTTGTCCTTGCAGTGAAAGCCGGCATGAAGGGAATGCTGAATGGCATTTTTGGCGAACTGTTGGGTCGTTCTGTCCGGTATGGCCTCATCGTGATTGTGGCCGGTATTCTGTGGCCTCTTAGTTTCTGCCTGTTTGCAAAGTTAGGTAAAAAGGAGTAATTTTCTATGCCGTTTGTCTTTTATGTTCTACTGGCTGTATTGGTGCTGCTGATTGTCAGTGGTGGCTATACCTTTTGGGCTGCCTGCGTTCGCAGAAAAGAACTGCCCTGGCTGGTGGAGGAAGAACTGCAAAAGACATCCTATGGAAAGTACTGTAAATACATTCGCCATTCGGTTGCTTATCTCAATGACCACAACGCGCAGGAAGTTTCTATCACCAGTTCTGATGGTTTGAAATTGAGCGGTACATGGTTAGAAACGGAGAATCCCAAGGGTACGATCATCCTTGCCCATGGCTACCGCAGCTGCAAGCTGGTGGAATTCAGTATGGTCTTGGACTTCTACCGGGATTACGGCTTGAATATCCTTTTACCCGATCAACGCGCACACGGCAAAAGCGAAGGCCACCTCATAACCTTTGGCGTAAAAGAATGCAAGGATATGAAAAGGTGGATCCGTTGGGTCAACAAAAGTCAAGGCAACCGGCCTGTTATACTCAGTGGCCTGTCCATGGGCGCATCGACTATGCTGTTTCTGGCAGATGAGAAACTACCGGTCAATGTGAAAGGCATTATTGCCGATTGCGGTTTTACCTCGCCCTGGGAGATTGTTTCCTGCGTTTTCCGTAGAGTGACCCATTTGCCGGCCACCCCCAGCCTGTGGGTCGCGGAGCTGTTCGCCAGGGTTTTTGGTGGTTTCAGTCTGCGACAGAAGAATACCAAGGAAGTGCTGAAAAACAGCAGACTCCCTGTTTTAATGGTTCACGGTATGGAGGACGGCTTTGTGCCCTGTGAAATGACCCAGCAGGGCTATGATGCCTGCACTGGGGAAAAGGAAATCTTCTTAGTAGAAGGCGCTGATCACGGTCTGAGTTTTTTGAAGGACACCGAGCGCTATAAGGAAAAAGTCCGGGCGTTTTTGGACAGAAACCTGGAGGGATCTCAATGAATTACGCAGAGATAAAAAATTGCGATATTGCCAACGGACCGGGTGTGCGGGTGAGCCTGTTCGTTTCCGGGTGTACCCACCGGTGTAAGGGCTGTTTTAATGAAATTGCCTGGGATTTTGGGTACGGAAAACCCTTCACCCAAGAAACAGTGGATATGCTCCTGAAGATGCTGGAACCGGACCATATCAAAGGTATCACCCTTTTGGGCGGCGAACCCTTTGAACCGCAGAATCAGCCGGCGGTTGTGGACTTTTTGCGGCAAATGAAAGAAAAATACCCCGATAAAACCGTCTGGGCTTTTTCGGGATATTTATTCGACAAAGATATGCTTTCCGGCAGACTTGGCGAACTTACAAAAGAATTTCTAAGCTATGTGGATGTGCTGGTGGACGGCCCATTTGTAGAAGCAAAAAAGAATCTGAGCCTTCGGTTCCGGGGCTCCTCAAACCAAAGAATTATCGATGTGCCTGCATCCTTGCAGACAGGAGAAATTGTCCTGTGGGAGGATTGGCAGGGCCACGGAAAGGGAATGAAATAATGGATGCAATTCGTGTAAAGAAATTAAAAACAAATGCAATTCTGCCTACATACGGCTCTGCAGATGCAGCGGGTGCAGACCTGTATGCCTGCCTGGATGAGAAGATTTTGATTCAGCCCGGTGAGTCTGTCTTTGTGCCGACCGGTTTGGCGATGGAGATTCCTAAGGGCTATGCGGGACTCATCTATGCCCGCAGCGGTTTGGCCTGTAAGCGTGGCTTAGCGCCTGCCAATAAAGTTGGTGTCATTGACAGTGATTACCGTGGGGAATTTATCGTGGTTTTGCACAACCACGGAGCAATTGCGCAGGAAATTGCCCATGGCGAGCGGATCGCTCAGCTGGTCATCACACCGGTATTTACACCGGGTTTTGCAGAGGTGGAAGAACTGACTGACACCACGCGTTCTGCTGGTGGCTTTGGCTCGACAGGTAAATAAACTGTGCGAATTGCTTATAATTAAATTGAAAAATATGCCCGTATTTATACAAATTAAACAAATGTTAAATTTGGGGGTTGACAAAGAAAAAGGCCGATGCTATCATTGGCACAAATTGAATCGCTTGAGATAGAGGCGCGGGATTCATCAGTACCCACCACAAGGCCAGGCAGCCGTGGCTGGGGAAAGGGGATACCGCCGAAGTTCGAAATACATGCCTGTGTATTTCCTGCTGGGCCGTCAGAGAATATCTGCCGGACTGTCACATTAACTTTTGTGGAGCGCTATCGATTACAGTGAGTATTTTCGTACCTTTTCCGGAGGGGTATTGGTATTTTCTGTTTGGATCGCTTGACGAAAGCGATCCAATTTTTATTTGGGCAAAGCCCGGAAATACCAAACCAAAATGGAAAGGAAAATTGTTATGAGAAGAATTGTGAATTTGAGTGTCCTGTTGTTGCTTGTGTGTGCAATGTTGTTTGCCGCTTGTGATGCAAAGCGGAATGCGGGAAAGATCGATGCAGATGATTATTTGTCCGGTGTCCCGAAGGTAGAAAATCTGACCGAAATGGATACAAGCAAGATCATTGGCCTTGAAGACGGCGTTCTGACTGTTGGTATGGAATGCGCCTATGCGCCTTATAACTGGACACAGACCGATGACAGCTATGGCGCTGTTCCTATTGCGAATGTGTCTGGGTCTTATGCCAACGGTTATGACGTGATGATCGCAAAGCGTATTTGCGAAACCTATGGTTGGGAGCTGGAGATCGTTTCCTCTGCCTGGGATTCTTTGACACCCGCGGTCCAGTCCAAGACCATGGATGCCAACATTGCCGGTCAGTCTATGACCGCTGACCGTATGGCTGAGGTGAATATGGCTGGTCCTTACTACTACGCCACCATCGTATGCCTGACCACCAAGGATAGCCCCTATGCTGCAGCTAAGTCCATTGCTGACCTGGCCGGTGGCAAGTGTACCTCTCAGAGCGGCACTATCTGGTATGAATCCTGCTTGCCGCAGATCAAGAATGCTGAGCTGATCGCGCCTGCAGAAACTGCAAATGCAATGATCATGCAGCTGCAGACCGGTACGGTTGACTTCGTCTGCACGGATCTGCCTACCGCCAAGGGTGCAGTTGCAAAGGATGATAACCTGGTTATTCTTGATTTCTCCGGCACCACCGGTGATTTCCAGTTTGCCAGCGAACAGGAGCGGGCTGAGAATGTAAATATCGGCATTTCTGTACTGAAGGGCAATAAGGAATTGACCAACGCCGTCAACCGGGCACTGTCCATCCTGGATGAAGAAGACTTCAACGCGCTGATGGACTATGCCATCGCTATCCAGCCGGAGCTGTAAGATGGATATGCTTTTGAAATTGGTCCAGGATATGGGCCGGCTGTGGAGTAAATACGGCGGAATGTATATGCGAGGAATCGGCAGTACGCTGGTCCTTGCTCTGATTGCCACTTTGCTCGGTTGTGTCATCGGCTTTATTTGCGGTGTGCTGAATACCATTCCCTATACATCCCGGGATCCGCTGCCTAAGCGGTTTGGTTTGAAGGCAATTCGCGTGCTGGTGCGAGCATATGTGGAGGTGTTCCGGGGAACGCCCATGGTGCTGCAAGCAGTGTTTATTTACTACGGTCTGCCTTATTTTACCCATAACGCTTTGCGCTTTGAAAGTGTATGGACAGCGGCAATTCTGATTGTTTCCATCAATACCGGTGCCTATATGGCAGAATCTGTCCGGGGTGGCATTATTTCCATTGATCCCGGCCAGTCCGAAGGCGCCAAGGCCATTGGTATGACCCATCTGCAGACAATGACAAAAGTGATCCTGCCCCAAGCTTTGCGCAATATTATGCCGCAGATCGGTAATAATTTTATCATCAATGTGAAGGACACTTCCGTGATGTTCATTATCAGCTTTACAGAGCTGTTTGCTGCCCACCGGTACATTGTTGGCGTAAATAATATGTATTTTCCTTCGGCAGCCATTGAGATGGTTGCGTACCTGACAATGACCCTGGCAGCATCAATACTGCTGCGTTGGGTAGAGCGGTGGCTGGATGGCCCGGATAACTACCAACTGGTACAGGATGATCCCCTGGTGATGACAGCCGGAACCTACAGCCATCCCAAGCGGGGCAGCAATTATGATGAGCAGAGTAAAGAGTTTCGGGATCGTGTCAAACAGAGCTTGAAATTCGGAAGAAACAGGGGAGGGCGATAATATGAGTGAAATGCTTTTGGATATTCGCCACCTGTCCAAGTCTTTTGGCACTCATGAAGTGTTGCGGGATATCGATTTTACTGTTGCAAAAGGTGAGGTCATTTCGGTTATCGGTGCATCCGGTTCCGGAAAATCCACACTTTTGCGGTGTATAAACCTGCTGGAAACCCCAAATTCCGGAGAAATTCTGTACCACGGTCAGAATGTGCTGGGTGGAAGCATGAAGCCCCATGAATACCGCTCCCATGTTGGAATGGTGTTCCAATCCTTTAACCTGTTCCACAATATGACTGTGTTGGAAAACTGTATTGTCGGTCAGCAGCAAGTGCTGAAACGGTCAAAGGAGGAAGCCCGGGGGGTGGCTATGGACTACCTTGAGAAGGTAGGAATGACACCTTATATTCATGCCAAACCCCGGCAACTTTCCGGTGGTCAGAAGCAGCGGGTAGCCATTGCCAGAGCCTTGGCAATGCATCCGGAGATCCTGCTGTTTGATGAACCTACCTCAGCTTTAGACCCGGAAATGGTAGGTGAGGTGCTCGGCGTTATGCAGGAGCTTGCCCGGGAGGGCATGACCATGTTGGTGGTCACCCATGAGATGGCCTTTGCCCGGGATGTGAGCAGCCGAGTAGTATATATGAATGAAGGTGTCATTTGCGAACAGGGTACACCGGCAGAAATTTTTGGTAATCCCCAAAGAAAAGAAACCCAGGACTTTCTTTCTCGTTTTAGAAATGTGTAAGAAAAAGGAACCACCGGGAAAACCGGTGGTTCCTAATTTTAATAGAACAGCAGATCAGAATAGGTGGGATACGGCCAGTAGCTCTTGTCAGTAAGGCTTTCCAATATGTCAGCCTGCTCACGGAGGTTTTGCATATCTGTTACAACGGTATCGTGGTAGTAATTCACGATATCCTCCTTGCCTTCCGGAATGTGCTCCAGATCCTCACGGAGCTTCTCACAGCACAGGTACAGCTTATCCGTAGTATCGGAAAGCTTTCTTGCAATGGAATCTTCGGCCTTGCAGGGGATACGCAATTCCTTCTTGGCGAGGATTCCCTGGCACAGGTCCTTGGCATAACGGACCGCAGCCGGTAATATCTGATGGAGTGTCATATCCAGGCAGGTCCTTGCTTCAATGTTAATGATCTTGCGATAAGCATCCAGATAGATCTCGTATCTTGCACGGAATTCATCTTCTGTATAAATGCCATGGCTGGTGACAAGATCAATGTTCTTTTGGCTGATGTAGGTAGGCAAACACTGCGCAGTGGATGGATAATTGCTCAGACCACGGCGGGCTGCCTCTTCTTTCCATTCCTCACTGTATCCGTTGCCACCGAAGATGATCCGCTGATGCTCAGTAAAGGTGCGGCAGACCAACTTCTGCAGAGCGGAGTCAAAGTCGTCAGCCTGCTCTAATTCATCGGCAAATTTACCCAATTCCTCAGCCATAATGGTGTTCAGAGCAATGTTAGGGCCAGCAATGGACAGAGAAGATCCCAGCATACGGAACTCGAACTTGTTACCGGTGAAAGCCAGGGGAGAGGTGCGGTTCCGGTCGGTGGTGTCTTTGGGAATAGAGGGTAGAACGTCCACACCGATTCGCATAACACTCTTCTCGGGGTCGGTATAGTTGGTGCCGTTGATGATGGAGTTTACAACAGCATTCAGCTCGTCACCCAGGAAGATGGAAATGATAGCGGGGGGAGCTTCGTGTGAACCCAAACGGTGGTCGTTGCCGGCAGACGCTACCGTGCAGCGCAGGAAGTCCTGGTACTCGTCAATGCCCTTGATAAAGGCTGCCAGGAACACCAGGAAGCGGGCGTTTTGCCGGGGTGTTTTACCGGGGCTGAACAGATTGTGACCGGTGTCGGTGGCTAAAGACCAGTTGTTGTGCTTACCGGAGCCATTCACACCAGCAAAAGGCTTTTCATGTAACAAGCACACTAAATTATGTTTGGCAGCGCACTTCTTCATAACCATCATGATCAGCTGGTTTGCGTCGCAGGCACTGTTGGCATCGGTGTAAATGGGCGCGATCTCGTGCTGACAGGGAGCGGTTTCGTTGTGCTTAGTCTTGGACAGAATGCCCAGACGCCAAAGCTGCTCATCCAGGTCGCGCATAAACTTGGAAACACGGGTACGGATGGTGCCGAAATAATGGTCATCCAATTCCTGACCCTTGGGAGGCAGCGCGCCAAAGAGGGTTCGACCGGTCAGTCGCAGGTCTTCTCTTTGGGCATACATATCCTTAGGCAGCAGGAAATACTCCTGCTCAGCACCTACGCAGGTCACTACACGCTTGGTCTCGGTGTCGCCAAACAGACGCATAATGCGCATGGCCTCTCTGGAAACTTCGTCAATGGAGCGGAGCAGCGGGGTCTTCATATCCAACGCCGCGCCGGTAAAAGAGAAGAAGCAGGTGGGGATGTACAAGCTGCCGTCTTTCACAAAAGCGAAGGCAGTGGGATCCCATGCCGTATAGCCTCTTGCCTCAAAGGTAGCCCGCAGACCGCCGGAGGGGAAAGAGGAGGCATCCGGTTCACCGCGAACCAAAGACTTGCCGTTAAACTCCATAATTACCCGGCCGTCATCAGTGGGTGCGATAAAGGAATCGTGCTTTTCGGCGGTGATGCCGGTCATAGGCTGGAACCAGTGGGTGTAGTGGGTTGCGCCCTTTTCGATGGCCCAATCCTTCATTGCCTCGGCGATCTCGTTGGCAACAGACAGCTCCAGAGGGGTGCTGTTTTGGATGCATTGCTTCCAGGCATTATATATATCCGGGTGAAGGCGTTGCTTCATCACGGCCTCATTGAAAACGTCGCTGGCAAAAATCTCAGGAACATTCAGATTGTGACTCATTTTTGGCGCATCCTTTCAAATTGATACTTACAATAAATTTTATTCTAAATTCTGTAAAATTGCAAGGGATAAATGTGTATAAATTTAAAGCTGAACAGTAAATTCCCTTGTTCAATGAATACAAATTGGGGAAAATGAAATTTTCTTTCTCACAGCTTGCAATTTGGGCAAAAAAGGTGTATAGTATTCTTTATATAAAATAGTTGTAAAAGGAGAGATAATTATGTCGTACATAACCATGACAAAGGACGAGTTGCAGAGGGAATATGCGCTGCAAACAGAGCGTTTTGATGCTTGCAAGGCGCAGAACTTGAAGCTGAATATGGCTCGGGGCAAGCCCGGTGCTGACCAGCTTGACCTTATTAGTGATATGCTGGGTTGTTTTGTTGACCCCAAGGAGTGTTTTACCGACGGCATTGACGCCAGAAACTACGGTGAATTGGCAGGCCTGCCTGTTGCCCGTGCTTATTGGGCAGATGTGCTGGGCTGTAAGGCTTCCCAGACCTTCCTGGGTGGTTCTTCCAGCTTGACCTTGATGCATGATGTGATCGCAAAGGCCTTTTCTCACGGCCTGCTCCACAGCGAGCGTCCCTGGTGCAAAGAGGAAGTTGTGAAATTCCTTTGTCCCAGCCCCGGTTATGACCGTCATTTCCGCATCACCGAGTTTTTTGGTGCGGAGCTGATCACTGTACCTATGACCGCTACCGGCCCCGATATGGATGTGGTGGAGGATTTGGTAAAAGATCCCCAGGTCAAGGGTATTTGGTGTGTGCCTAAGTATTCCAATCCCGATGGCATCATTTACTCCGATGAAACCATCCGCCGCTTTGCAAACTTAAAGCCCGCTGCGCCCGACTTTACCATTATGTGGGATAACGCTTACTGCGTCCACGAGTTTGACGGTGAATTTGTGCCTTTTGCAGATATCATCTCTCTGTGCGAAGAGGCAGGCAACCCGGATATGGTCTTTGAGTTTGCCTCTACCTCCAAGATCACCTTCCCCGGTGCCGGTATTTCCGTAATGGCATCTTCTGAGGCTAATATTGCTTATTTCACCAAGATGTTTGGCGTGCAGATGATCTCTCACGATAAGATCAACCAGCTGCGCCATGTGAAATATTTGAAGGATAAGGCCCATACCCTGGAAATTATGAAGAAGCACGCATCCGTTTTGGGTCCGAAGTTCCGCGCTGTGGCAGAAATCCTGGACAAGGAGATCACGCCCTGCGGCTTTGCCAACTGGAATACTCCCAAGGGCGGCTACTTTGTAAGTCTGAATACTATGGAAGGCACTGCTACCCGCGCTTTGACCCTGTGCGCGGAGGCCGGTGTGGTTATGACCCCTGCGGGCGCAACCTTCCCTTATGGCAAAGAGCCTGCTGACAGCAATATCCGTATTGCGCCCAGCCTGCCTCCTGTTGCAGAACTGGAGAAGGCAATGGAAGTGTTCTGCATCTGCTTGAAGATTGCAGCTTTGGAAAAACTGCTGAAGTAAAGGAGTTCCCTATGGAAACTGCTAAGAAGCTGTATTACAGCAAACGTGGCGAAGTTCTGGTTAAAAACTTGAAGAAACGCCATTTTGACGCTGTGTACTGCGATACAAAAGAGGATGCCTTGCAGCAGGCCCTTGCTTGGATTCCGGAGGGTTCTACCGTAGGTTGGGGTGGCGCAACATCTGCCCAGCAAATCGGTTTGATGGCTGCACTGAACGCAGGTAACTATCAGACCCTTGACCGGGATAAATGTGAAACCGCCCAGGAGCGAGAGAAGATCGCAAGGGATTGCCTTTCTGCGGATGTGTTCATCACCGGCGCCAATGCCCTCAGCTTAGACGGACAAATGGTCAATATCGATGGTAATGGCAACAGAATTGCAGCCATCATCTATGGTCCTGCTTTTGTGGTGGTGATTGCCGGTATGAACAAGGTAACTGACGATCTTGAAAGCGCAATCACCCGGGCAAGAACCGTGGCAGCGCCCATCAATCAGCAGCGCTTTGGATTAAACAATCCTTGTACCGTTACCGGCACTTGTGCTGATTGCAAGTCCGAAACCTGTATTTGCAACCATATTGTCACTACCCGCCATTGCCGCCCCGCTGGTCGGATCAAGTTTATCCTGGTGGGTGAGGAACTGGGATTCTAAACCACTTGACTTTAGGCGTATAATCCCGTATCATTTTAATGAAAGATTTAGCCTTGGAGGAGCCAATTATGATAACGCCCAACGGCTTGTTTGCGGATATTCCTGCCGAGCAGTGGAATGACTGGACTTGGCAGGCAAAGAACCGCATAACCACATTGCAAGACCTTAAAAAATATATTACACTTACTCCGGAAGAGGAGCAAGGCATTGAAAAATGCCTGGCAACCTTCCGTATGGCAGTGACCCCATATTATCTGTCCCTTATGGATTTGAATGATCCGGAGGATCCTATCCGTAAGCAGGCGATTCCTTCTGCGGAAGAACTGTATTTTGCACCGGAAGAGTCTGCGGATTCTCTCCACGAAGATACGGACTCGCCTGTAAAGGGCTTAACGCACCGCTATCCGGACAGAGTACTGTTTCTGCTTACTGACCGCTGTGCATCATATTGCCGCCATTGTACCCGCCGCCGTTTGGTGGGTCAGACGGATAATTCTATGCCCAAAGAGCAGATCGATGCCTGCATCGAGTATATCCGTAACCATCCAGAGGTTCGTGATGTTCTGCTTTCCGGCGGCGATGTGTTTATGCAAAGTGATGAGATGCTGGAGTACGTGATTTCTTCTCTGCGCGAGATCCCCCATGTGGAGATCATCCGGCTGGGTACCCGTGTCCCTGTAGTGATGCCCCAGCGGATCACCCAAGAGCTCTGCGATATGCTGAAGAAATATCATCCCATTTGGGTCAATGTCCACTTCAATCACCCCAATGAGATCACCCCTGAGTCGGCCGCAGCCTGTGCAAAGCTTGCCGATGCGGGCATTCCTTTGGGCAATCAAAGTGTCCTTTTGGCCGGTGTGAACGACTGTGTCCATGTGATGCGGAAACTGGTCAACGATTTGGTAAAGATCCGTGTGCGTCCTTATTACATCTATGTTTGCGACTTAAGCCTGGGCCTGTCCCACTTCCGCACTCCTGTCAGTAAGGGTATTGAGATCATTGAGGGTCTCCGTGGCCACACCAGTGGCTACTGCATTCCCACCTTCGTGGTGGATGCTCCCGGCGGTGGCGGTAAAGTGCCGGTGATGCCTAATTATGTACTCAGTCAGACACCCCGAAAGGTGATCCTGCGGAACTTTGAGGGCGTGATCACGACCTTCACCGAGCCGGAGCACTACGAATCCAAGTGTAATTGCCCCGTATGCAGAGGAGAAAAAGAAAACATCCTCACCGGTGTAGCAGCGTTAGAACAGGGTAAAGCCCTAAGCTTTGAGCCTGCTGACCTGCCTCGCAAGAAGCGTTTCCAAAAGTGATAAATCTAAGAGCCACCCTTTAGGGTGGCTCTTGCTTTATTTTTTTGGTTTTTCGTTTATAAATTTTAAGGTGGCATCAAAAGAGGCTTTGGCAACAGGGTGGCAGCCTTCTGCGGAAATCTCCACACCCTTAGACTGCATAATACCCTTTAAGATATATTCGCCAAACCAGGGATTTTTCACAAATAACGGGCCTATGCAGTTGGTATAAATCAGGTTTTTATACCTTGCGCCCTCAGCACCGGTGTTGTTATTGCCCATGCCGTAAATAGTTGTGCCCAAAGGTTGTTTGGTGTACACATCGGCCATTTGAATCTGAGAGCCGGCAAGTTCCATGTCGGTATCATTTAGTCTGAAGTGCAGGTCATCGCCCCACACATACTTCCGCTCCGTGGCATCCATATCCAAATAGCCCAAGCCGTTAATAACACTTCCATCTTCACGGGTGATGGTCTTGCCGAACATCAAACCGGTTGTTCCCAATGCCAGCACATAGCCGCCTTTTTCCAGATATTCACCCAAAGCACTTGCTAGCAATGCTGGGATCAAATGCTGAAACATTGCAATTTCACCGGGCAGGAAGATCAGCAGATCCAATTCTTCAAAGGGAATAGGATCGTCAAAATCCTCAATGCGCTTGACTTGGATTTCTATGCCAAGCTGCTTGCCGATGGCCACAAGAGCCTGCACACTGCCTCGTTCGCCGTGGAGATTTAACAGGTTGGGGTACATCCAGCCAACTGTGATCTTATCCATTGGATGCGCCTCCTTCCTTGAAATAGGCCTTGATTTCCGGTGCGTGATAGGTGTTGGTTAAAATATAAACCACCTTGGCATCAATCTCATCCAGTGCCTTAAAGATGATTGCCGGATCATTGGTGTCAAAGATCCGCACCCGGGATTCCTCAGCGCCTGCCAAAATCATACGGCTGGCAATATCGTTGGCAACGGTTTGAGAAAATGCCACAAAATCGGTTGTGTTGCTTTCTACAATTGGGGTAAAATCACAATCAAAGAAGTAAAAACTGCCGCTATAATGGGGATAAAAGTCCGTAATGCGATACATACCCACAAAAACAGCTTTTTCTCGCTTATCAGATGCAATGATATCCAACTGAGATTGAAGAGCTTCCGGGTTTTCCTGCTTACCCCGCAGATAATAAATTTCCTTACCCTTAAAGTAAATCACATCCCGGTGGTTGGCACGGTTGTTAAAGCTTGCAAAGCCTTTTTGGATTTCTGTATCTGTGAGGCCGATATTACGGCAGATGGCAATGCACATTGCAAAGTTGTAAATGTAGAAAGGATCGTTGTAAGGTACAGTCCAAACAGAATCGCCGCAAACAAAGGTGTTTTGCGCAAAATCAATGCCGGAAATGATAACATCTGCTTCCTTATGACTGGCGTAATCGCATTTTACACAGTGGAAAGGTCCTATATTTGCAAGATTGTATCTGTCGTAAACAATGGGATGACCGCATTTGGGGCAGGGAAGTGTGACATTATAGAAGTCGTTCTGGGTATAGGTCTTATCATTATCTGCCACGCTGAAATATACAGATTTACCAGCCTGTTCTTCTAAGCTGCGGCTGCGGGGCTCTTCATTGTTCAGATACAAGGTCATATCCTTGGTGATCGCACCACGGAATTTTCGCAGAATGAAATCCGGGTCGCCATTGCGCTGCACCTGGTCTTTTTGCAGATTGGTAAGCCCTAAATTCCGACCGGGCAGAACCTTGTGGATGGCAGGGAAGCTCCGCTCATCGATCTCCAAGACCAGGAATTCTTTATTTAGAGCGCCACCCAAGGTAGAATTCTTAATAAGTGTGGTTGCCACGCCGCCCATCATATTGGCACCCTCTGTGTTGCAGGCAACGCCTTTGCCGGCGGACAGAAGGGCGTGGTTCAGCAGATTGGTGGTGGTGGACTTTCCGTTGGTTCCGGAAATGAAATACACCTTATCATAATCGATTTTCTTAAAACGGGCAACAAAGTCGGGCATAAGCCGAATGGCAATTTTGCCGGAATAGTTACTGCCTCGTTTTTTATCTACCAGATTCACCGCGAAGGCGATGAATTTGCAGATCCATAAGGTAAGCAAAAAACGCATTCCTTTGACCTCCAAAGTATGTTTTTGTTAGTATAGCATATTCTGTAAAAATTTGCTACTGAAAAATAAGTGGCTTATACATAAAGCCACTTATTTCTTATCACCGTTTGCAGGATTGTCAATGACCTTGCCTTTTTCGGTAAATCGCGAGCCATGACAGGGACAATCCCAGGAATGCTCAAATTTGTTGTACTTCAAAGCGCAGCCAAGATGGGGACATCTGGGTGTGGTAGGTGTAATAAGTCCAAGTGCAGACTCAAACAGATTGATTCCGAGTTGGGGGTGGAGGATTGGCCTGTTTGGCGTAAACACCTTGGCAAACTCGTTATCTTTTTCTAAAACCAAATCTTTCAAAATCCTTGCTGCAACCATCGCGTTGGTCATGCCCCATTTGTTGAAACCGGTCGCCACATAGAGGTTGGGTGTACCCCTTGCGTATTGCCCAATATAGGGAATGCCGTCCAAGCTCATACAATCCTGCGTTGCCCACCGGCCAACTTCCTCAGCACCGGGATAAAATTTCCTGCTGAATTCCGTCAGTTCACGCCAGTTGCCACCTTTTTTCCCGGTTCTGTGACTGCCACCACCCAAAAGCAAAAGATCCCCGCTTGTGCGGAAGGACAACCCCTTCAGTGAAGCATCCACATACATGCCTTTTACATCGGGTGCATTTTTAAGCGCCAGCACATAAGAACGATGCTGATATAGCTTCAAAAAGTATGCGCCGTGTTTGTTGAGAAAAGGGAAGTGGGTGGCGACTATGATCTTTTCAGCCCTTATTTTGCCTCTGTTTGTGATGACCTCCCCAGGGCGGACCTTCAATGCTCGGGTGTTTTCAAATATTTGTAAATCCTTGGAGATAGCGTTTAAGAATTTAAGAGGATGAAACTGTGCTTGCTTAGGGACACGTACCGCGCCCTGGATCCGAAAAGGGAGATTGATATTTTCTGCAAAAATAGCCGGGCTGCCGATTCTCCGCAGAGCATTTGCTTCTTGTTCGATTTCGATTTGGCTGTTAAGTGAATACACAAAGGCGTCCTTTTCCTCAAAATCACAATCGATTTTTGAAGCAAGTTGCCTGTAAATTGAGAGGGCTTGATCCTGTGCCTGAAAATAGAGCCGCGCAATATCGGTGCCGTATTTGCAGATGAGCTTGTGATAGATGAGTCCGTGTTGGACTGTGATTTTTGCAGTTGTGTTGTGGGTAACACCTTGACAAATCTTTCCTGCATCAATGACTGTACAGGAAACACCTGCTTTTTGTAAAAAATGTGCGCATAAAAGCCCGGTAATTCCACCACCGATCACAAGAACATCTGTCTGCAAATCACCGGTCAGCGGGTCAAATCGGGGCATTTTCGTTGTTTTATCCCATAAAGATTCCATTTAACCACCTCGTTTAACCTTAGTGTGTGTCGTTTCCGGGTGGTTAAACAAAAAATACAGGACGATTTCACCGTCCTGTATTTTTGTTAGATTAGTTCTTTTTCAGTCGAACGCGATTTTTACCGGGGAGCTTCAGCATAGGCACAAAGCGGTCAAGACCGGTAAAGGTCAGGATAAGCAGAGAGCCTACAATGATAAAGCTTAGGTAGTTGTGGCTGATGATGTCCACGGGGGTGAATGTGGCCAGAGGGAACACTGCAGATGCAATACCTGCGAAGAACACAGGGAAGCAGTGCCAGGGGATCATCTGAGAGCCGTAAATGCCCATACCGGAGGTAAAGGTCGCCAAGCGAACACGAAGGGTGTAGGCGGCTTCTTCGTCATCGCATTCTACATTCTTTTCCACAATATCACGAATAATGGGAGACATAGTTGCTACCTGTGCAGCTTCGTCAGAAAGGGCAGCGTTGCCGGCTAAACACAGAACACCGCACCAGCCCATCAGCTGCTGTACATTCTTGGATATCTTGACTACCAGTTTTGCCAGGGGATCAAATGCGTTCATACTGTTCATAATGCCGCCGAATGCGGAAACCCAAGCCATCATTACAATGACCCAGCTGCCGGCATCGGCGAAGCCGGTAAGCAAAAGCTTATTGAGCCAGGTGGAGAAATCGGTGGTACCGGCAAACAGACCGCAGATCAGAGAAGACACCATACCTGCTGCCAGGCAGATCATCGTATGGAACTTCAGAAAGGAAAGACCGATCACCACGATCAGGGGAATAACCATAAAGTAGGGGACACCGGCTTCCACTTGATCCAGCAGGGCCAGCGCAGAGGGGCGTTCGGCGGCCAACGCTTCTCTTGCCTCTTCGGGGATTTGAGAAATAGCAGCTGCTACGTCACCCTGTGTGCTGGGCAGATCATAGACAAAAATGCCAACCAAGGTTACAACGCCAAGAGCCAAAGCAAGAGAGCCGAATGCCCAGATCAGCTGATGCTTCAGTCTGTCAATGATCTTGACATCCTGCATACCGCAGGACAGTACGGTCACATCGGAGATCATACCGATGTTATCACCAAAGCAGGAGCCGCCGGCAATAGAGCAGAGAGTCAGCAGATTGTTGCCGCCAACCAAATGGTTCAGCCATAGGAAAATAGGGGCGCAAGCAGCGAATGTGCCCCAGGAAGAACCTGTTGCGGTGGAGAGCAGACAGCAAACGATCAAGGTAACAGGCGCAATGGTCTGTGCGGTAACGCCGACCTCAAGAGCCAGGTTAATAAGGGCAGCACCGACACCGGTGGCCATAAAACACTCGGCAACGCCGTAAGCAAACATCAAGATAAAGAAAATCAAAACGATGCGCTTGACGGACTTCAGACACTGTTCAAAAGCGCACTCAAAGTCCACTTTGTACAGGATCATATAAACTGCAATTGCGCTAAAGGTGGCGATCGGCGCGGCCAACAGCAGATCCAGCTTAAATATGATAACTGCAACAGCAAAGACCAGCAAAGGCACGAACTTAAAAGCAGCGATCCAGCCGTTTTCCTTTCTTTGCACCGTTTCCTCCTTGGGTGCTTTGACAGACTCCTCCATAGTGACCTCCGAAAATATTGATAAAATTGATATTATAAATAGATAAAATGTTATAATATCTCTAATTCCGGCGGGATTATAACATATTGGATTGTGAATTGCAAGAAGAATTACTGAAAAAATGCAGAAAATATAAAAAAAAGCTATCCCAAAAGGGATAGCTTTTTTGGTGCGAGAGATGGGACTCATTGCATTTCTATCCTTCGGGTAGAAATCAAGGTAGCCACCAGTGTTTGCACTGGTGTCAGCAATATGCCACCGGCATATTGCGATTTAGTTCTTCGAGTCCCACCTAAAAAAAGATTGAAACAATCCTTATTAGGATTGCTTCAATCTTGGTGCGAGAGATGGGACTCGAACCCACACGGCGTAACCACACGCACCTCAAACGTGCTTGTCTACCATTCCAACACTCTCGCAGATGTTACCAAAGAATTATAACCTGTTCCGGCTGTTTTGTCAATACATTTTTCCCCAATGCCCAGTTGTTTTTGCAGATAAAATATGCTATACTTCTTTTGGATATTTCCGAAAGGAGCAAGTCCTATGACACGATTTTTTGTGACCCCGGAGCAGATGTTGGGAGATTTCCTTGTGCTGACCGGTGAAAATGCAGCGCACGCTAAGGTGCTGCGGCTGAGAGCGGGGGAACAGGTGCTGATTTGTGACGGGATCGGCAATGAATGTCTTTGCACCATCAGCGATGTAAGCCCCAATCAAATTAGTCTTGTGGTCAATAACCGCCGGGAATCTTCAGCTGAGCCGAAGGTAAGGGCCAGCGTTTATATGGCCTTTTCCAAAGGTGATAAGTTAGAGCATGTGATCCAAAAAGCTACTGAGCTGGGCGCTTATGAGATCGTGGCATTCCCCAGCAGCCGCTGTGTGTCCCGTCCTGATGAGAAAAGCCTTGCCAAGAAATTGGAGCGGTGGCAGAAGATCACAGCTTCTGCGGCAGAGCAGTCTGGCAGGGGATATATCCCCAAGGTGCTGACAGTGGACAGCTATAAGGTAGCGCTGAATCGAGCTGCGGAAGCCGACAAGGCGATCCTTTTCTATGAAAATGAACGGGCAACCACTTTGAAAATGGCTTTAGAGATGGAGCCGTTTACATCCATAAGCCTGCTCACAGGCCCGGAGGGTGGCTTAGAGCCCAAGGAAGTGGAAATGGCAAAAGAGGCCGGGCTGCATATCTGCACCCTGGGCAGCCGCATCCTGCGCTGCGAGACAGCCCCTTTGTGCGCCCTGTCCGCCGTTATGTACGCAACAGGAGAGTTTTAATAATAGAGCACCGGAGTTTCCTCCGGTGCTTTTACTTATGGTATTTGCTGCCTGCTTGAATGGCTTCTGCTCTGTAGAGTTGTTCCAGGACCATTACCCTTGCTAAATGATGTGGGAAGGTCATAGGACTCATTGAAAGCTTAAAGTCTGCCATTTCCTTGAGCCTTGGTGCCATACCAAAGGAAGAACCGATCAAAAAACAGGCGCAGCTTTTGCCCGACAGCTTCACATCTTTCATCTTTTCAGCCAGTGCTTCGGAGGACAGCAGTTTACCTTCCGGCGTGAGCGTGCAAAACCAGGCACCTTTTGGAATTTTAGCTAAGATAGTATCCGCCTCTTTTTCCAATGCGGTTTGGATCTCCGCTTGAGAAGGGTTTTCCGGCAGGCGCACCTCCGGCAGCTCGATCAGATTGAACTGGCAGTAGCCCTTCATGCGCTTTTCGTATTCCGCGGCAGCGGATAAGTAGAATTTTTCTTTCAGCTTGCCCATTGCGATCAGAGTGATATCAAACATTTCACCACTTCCTTTTCTTGAGTATAGCACAAATATCAGAAAATGGCTACGGTTTCTTCTTTTGAAGTTGGTATTTTTTACGGGTTGCCTGGCCGCCTCGGATATGCCGCTCGGCCTTGTTTAAGTTCAACACCTGTCGTACCTGTTGATAGAGTGTTTTGTTGTATTGTGGGAGTCTTTGGGAAAGGTCTTTATGTACCGTGGATTTGGAAATGCCGAAGTGTTTGGCTGCACTGCGAACGGTGGCGCCGGTTTCTATGATATATACGGCCAACGCGCAGGCTCTATCCTCGATGGTATCTGTCATATCATTCCCTCCCTGCATATGTCTGCCGAGAACAGATTATGATTGAGGGAGAGGAAATATGACTTGACATATTATAGCGCATTTCGTAAAATATGAGTATTCATAGTAGGAGTGTATAAAATGCGTTATTTTAACAACGATTATAATGAAGTCTGCCATCCGGCGATCCTTAATGCATTGACGGAAAATGCCGGTGTTCAGATGCCCGGCTACAGTGCCGATTCCTATTGCAGCGAAGCAGCGGAGTTGATCCGCAAAAAATGCGATGCGCCAAATGCAGCTGTGCATTTTTTGGTGGGTGGAACGCAGACTAATTTGACAGTGATTGCTGCATCTCTGCGTCCTCATCAGGGCGTGATCGCAGCAGAATCCGGTCACATCAATGTCCATGAAACCGGCGCCATTGAGGCCACCGGCCATAAAGTCATTATTCTACCCTCCAAGGATGGAAAGGTCGATCCTGCTCTGGCGGAAAAGATCATAGAAAGCCAAAGCCTTTCTATGGATGCCGAGCATATCGTTCAGCCCAAGATGATCTACATTTCTAACCCCACCGAGTACGGTACACTGTATTCCTTGGCGGAACTGAAAGCGTTGTCCGCCCTGTGCAAAGAAAAGGGACTTTTCCTGTTTGTAGATGGTGCCCGTATGGGCTATGGTTTGGCAGCAAAGGGGAATGATATCACCTTGGCTGACTATGCGAAATACAGCGATGCCTTCTACATTGGTGGCACTAAGGTAGGTGCTATGTTTGGCGAGGCTGTGGTGATTCCCAATCCCGCCATTGCAGAGGACTTCCGCTATTTGATGAAACAGCGGGGCGGTATGCTGGCCAAGGGCTGGCTGCTGGGTCTGCAGTTCAAAACATTGTTTGAAAACGACCTGTATTTTACGATTTCTGCCCATGCAGATAAGATGGCTGACAAGATCCGCAAAACCTTGACCGATTTAGGTTATGCGCTCTATTTGCCCGGAACGACTAACCAAGTGTTTGTAACCCTTCCGGACAAACTATTAAAGGAACTTGGTAAAGAATTTACCTTCGCAACCTGGGAAAAGGCGGATGAAGAGAATACTACCGTGCGCTTTTGTACTAGTTGGGCAACCACCGATGAAAATGTGGATGCTCTTTGCGCTGCGCTTAAGAATTTATCCGAATGATACTTGCGTATAGTTATTCAGAAAGGGGAGATAAGAATGCTGGAAGTGAATAAAAAGCTGCTTTCGCGGATTTTCTGGAGTATTTGCGGCTTCATTGTTCTGTACTGGTTATTGCATGATGCTGAGCGCGTAAGGTCTTTGAAAACGACACTTTCCGAGGTGTTCTCGCCGTTTATCCTGGGCGGTGTTTTGGCTTTCATTTTGAATGTGCCTATGCGCTTCATTGAAAACACACCGTTTAAAAAGATTAAAAAGCCGGTCTTGCGGCGGGCGCTTGCGGTGGTATTGACATTTATATTCCTCCTGTTGATCGTGACTTTGGTTGTATGGCTACTGGTTCCGCAGCTGATCAATACACTCAATGCCTTGATCCCTGCGCTTATTGATTTTGCAACACGGGTGGAAAACGGTTTGCGGAATTTGCTGAAAGAAAATCCTGCAGTGCTGGAATGGCTCAATGCCAATACGGATTTTGAGACGGTGAATTGGAGTTCTCTGATTAAGGAGGCGCTGTCCGGCTTCGGCAATCTGGCAACATCTGTTTTGGGAAGCGCTGTGACCGCCATCAGCGGATTATTCTCCGGTGCGTTTAAAGCGGTGATTGGGCTTGTGTTCTGCATTTATTGCCTGTTCCAGAAGGAAACCCTGGCCCGGCAAGGTAGAAAGCTTCTTTATGCATATTGCAAAGAAAGCTTTGCTGATAATGTGGTTCGTGTGGCCCGGCTGACTAACAGTACATTCTCCAATTTCCTGTCCGGACAGTGTATTGAGGTGTGTATTTTAGGCTCGCTGTTTGCTATTTGTATGGCGATTTTCCGCATGCCCTTTATTCCGCTGATCAGTGTGGTGATCGCAGTTACGGCATTTATCCCTATCGTGGGTGCCTGGACCGGCTGCATTCTTGGTGCGTTCTTGATTTTTGTGCAGGACCCTATGCTGGCTGTTTGGTTTGTGGTTATGTTCCTTGTTATACAGCAGGTGGAGAATAATATGATCTATCCCCGGGTAGTGGGCACATCTGTTGGCCTGTCCGGAATGTGGGTTCTGGTAGCTGTTTCTGTCGGCGGCAAGCTGATGGGTGTTGCTGGTATGTTCCTGATGATCCCAATTGCTTCTGTTTTGTACACCTTATGTAAGGAAGCGGTAAATCACAAGCTGGAAAACTCCGCTGTTGATGCCCAAAAGCTGGAGCCCCAGCCGCCGGAGCTGAAATCCCCAATGAAGGTAAATCGGGAAAAACGCAAACTGCGCAAGCTGTTGAAATTAAAAAAAGATAAATAAAACACAAAGGCGATGGATCAGTCCATCGCCTTTATGCTTGCGTAAATTCATAGTTTTCAAATTTCAACCGGTCGCCCACATCGACCCCAAAGGGCAGAAGCGCAATGGCAACCTCGGAAACAACGCCGGTTTCATCGTATTTGACAAAGGCGTAGTCTCCACGAATATCAATTACTGTGCAGAGCATGATTACCTCCTGTTGTAAAGGCCCACCCTCAGAAGAGGGTGGGCCCAATGTTTATAGGATCAATCCTTGTACATCTCAACCAGCTTCAGCAGGTGCTCGTAACGCTCCTTAGCAGCAGCCTCGTTCTTAGCGAACAGGTCGGTTGCACGCTCGGGGAACTCACGGGTCAGACGGCTGTAGCGAGCCTCGTTCATCAGGAACTCCTGGTAACCATCCTTGGGAGCCTTGCTGTCCAGAGTGAACTTGCCGGTCTCCTTGGAGGGATCGAAGCGGAACAGGTTCCAGTAACCGCAGTCAACAGCCTTCTTCATCTCAGACTGGCAGTTCATCATACCGCCCTTGATGGAGTGCATCTCACAGGGAGCATAGCCGATGATCAGGGAAGGACCGTTGTAAGCCTCAGCCTCGCAGATAGCCTTGATGGTCTGAGCCTGGTTTGCGCCCATAGCGATCTGAGCAACGTAGACATAGCCGTAGCTCATAGCGATCTCGGACAGGGACTTCTTCTTCATTTCCTTACCGGCAGCTGCGAACTGAGCAACCTGACCGATGTTGGAAGCCTTGGAAGCCTGACCGCCGGTGTTGGAGTAGACCTCGGTATCGAAGACGAAGATGTTCACGTCCTCGCCGGAAGCCAGAACATGGTCAACCCCGCCGAAGCCGATGTCGTATGCCCAGCCGTCGCCGCCGAAGATCCATACGGACTTCTTGTTCAGGTAGTCCTTGTTCTTCAGGAGCTTTTCTGCGTGCTCGCAGCATGCGCCATTAGCCTCAAGCAGGCTGATGAGACGCTTGGTGGGTTCCTGGTTGGTGTTGCCGTCGTCGTAGGTTGCAAG
>JAZNNO010000016.1:0-73360 GCA_045580345.1 Faecousia sp. | reverse complement strand
CTCCGTCTTGTTCAAAAGAAACAGAGCGGATATTCCCTTGAGAATATCCGCTCTGTTTGGTGACCCGCCGGAGATTCGAACTCCGGACCCACTGCTTAAAAGGCAGTTGCTCTGCCAACTGAGCTAGCGGGTCAAATCCATTTATGCATTCTATCACAATCATGCCCAAAAGTCAATAGCGCAAACCAGCTTTTGTAAAGCTGGTTTTTTACACATTCAGCACCCCTGTTCAGACAGGGGTGCTGAAAATCCGTTTTTCAAACTCAACCTGTATAGACGGTGATCCCCAAGCTGTCTTTGGCCGCTTCATAGCGGACAGTTTCCACCGTCACCTGATATCCGCCTTCCACCTTTTGCATATCGTAGGTATTGTCCAAAGTCATCCACACATAAGGATGGGTCTGCTGGGTATGCCAGGTGATGGTGGTCAAAGTTTTGCCTTTTTCAGCCGTGATGTTCTCCTTTTCTACGGCGATCTGCGTGGTTTCGCTCACTGTAGAGAGGGCTGGATTATAATCGATCTTGCACATATTTTCGTAGTCAAAATACAGATCGTTCAGCGTGTACTCCGCCACCTCAAAGATCACGCACTCCGGCTGGAAAATATTAAAATAATAGGGAAAATCAATTACATTCTGATAATCGTGCACAAAGATGTATTCCCGAAATGCATTCTGCATATACTTGCCGCCATACGTATTCATATAGCTACCCTGAAAAACAAGCGTTTTGGGCGTATCCTTCACCTGGTCAGCACTGTTTACCACATAGCCAAAGCCACGATAGGAAGGGTGCAGCTTCAATTCCGACGGATATTCTTGATTCTGATAAGTTACGGGAACCTGCAGGCTCAGCGCAGGAACATTTTCATGAATGGGGAATTTGGATATCTGCAGAGATTCCTCCAATTTTTCACCCACATTGAACTCTTCCAACTGGTTCACATGGATATTTTCGCACTGCTCGCTGAGCTTTTTCAGCATGGCCTGTGTGCCGTAAAAAGCACCCAGGTCATTCCAGTGGTTGGCATCATACTTATGATTGAAGGTCTGAACGCCCTGCTCTTTTAAGGCTGCCAGGGTTTTTGTGTTGTCCACATAGGTGATGCCCCGCTTGTCCAGCTCCGCAAGAAAGGGTTCAACCCAATCCCGATTGTAGTTTACGCCATCGGCAACCTTTTCCGGATAGATGGCAGGCTTAGCAGGATTGAACGCAAACACGAAGGGAACATTCCTTTGTTCGCAGTACTTCTGAATATCCGCCACCATATCGGCAAAGACCACATGGAATTCCTCGAACTTCACATCCGTGTACAAGCCTGCGCCGAATACATACCCGTCCTTACCGTAGCTGTAGGAGGGGTGGACCATTTTGCCGAACAGTCTGTCATTGAGGATCGTATAGGCGGTGATCGCCTCATCCCGCAGGCCAATACGGTCATTGACATATTTTTCCAGATTGACGGTCAGATCACCGGATGCTTCAAAGGGATCTCCTGCCAATTTCCGATTGTCGATCTCGGAAATAGCATCCGGGGTGGTATTAAAGAAGCACAGAGGTACGGCAATCACTGCAGCAACCAGCAAAACTGTTATGATTCTAAGCAATTTCATCCTGTCGCCCTCCTTAATACTGGAAATAAATGAACGGGCTGTAGGTGGAGTTGATCATAAACAAAATCGCAATCACAAACAGCACAACAAGCAGGAGCTGATGGATCAA
Organism: Faecousia sp.; assembly: GCA_045580345.1. Taxonomy (GTDB): domain Bacteria; phylum Bacillota; class Clostridia; order Oscillospirales; family Oscillospiraceae; genus Faecousia. The sequence goes on along the minus strand of JAZNNO010000016.1, from coordinate 71,638 downwards.
ATAGCCCCAGGTCCGCTGGGTAAACCATTTATAAGCGCTCTGCACCTTGGGCAGGCCAAATACAGTCGCACCCAAAATCGCCACAGCCACCAGCGTAATCATACGGGCATCCAGATAATACTGCCAATTATAGGGAATGGACGGGAAGGTAACCAGGCCGAACATGGTCTTGAGCCACTCCAGGCAAGCTGAGAAATCAGCAAACCGGAACAGCTCCCAGCAGAAGAAGGTCACTGCCATGGTGGCAGCCCATTTGAGGAACTTAGGGGTCTTTTCATACCAGGTCTTCTTGGCGATCAGTTTTTCAATGATATTGCATACACCGTTTATCATACCCCACAGCATATAGGTCCAGCCGGCGCCGTGCCAAACACCCGTAAGGAAGAACACGATGGCTACGTTGATAATCGCCCGCTTTGCGCCCCGTCTGCTGCCACCCAGAGGGAAATAGACATATTCCCGGAACCAGGTGCCCAGGGAGATATGCCACCGTCTCCAAAACTCCGTAATGGAGCAGGACAGATAGGGGAAATTGAAATTCTCTTTCACGGAGAAGCCCAGCATACCGGAAAGGCCGATGGCAATATCGGAATAGCCGGAGAAATCGTAATAGATTTGCAGCATATACAGCAGCGCAACCAGCCAGGCCGTGGGCACATCCACCACGGTGGCCTTGGCGATGCAGGCACCAAAGGTATCTGCCAAAATCAGCTTCTTGGCAAAGCCGATCATGATCCGGCTGACGCCGTCAGAAATATGGGTCAGATCGATCTCCCGATCCCGGGTCTGCGTGCTGAAATCCCGCCACAACACAATGGGGCCGGACACCACCTTGGGAAAGAAGGTCATATACAGGGCGCAGTCAATGAGATTGCCGGCAGCCGCCTTGCCCATATAGATGTCTGCCAAATAGGAAATGGCAGAAAATGTAATAAAAGAAATGCCCAGGGGCGCAATAATGGATTTCCCGGACAGAGTATCCTTGGCAAGCAAATTCCAAAGGTCTGCCAGCAGGCCGGTGTACTTGAAATGGATCAGCAAACCCACAATCGCGGCAACGCCCAAAAAGACAACCGGCAAGGCCAGGGAGAACTTCTTTTGATTGTTTTCCCCGTCCACAGCAATGATGGAAAAATTCGTCTGCCGGATTTTCTGAATTGCCAGGCCCAGCAGATATACCAGCACGATGTAGGCAGCAAAGCCGACAATATCATCCATGCAGGCCCACATATAAAATCCGCAGCTGATGCCAATCAGCGCCAGGTCGGTCAGTCTGCACTTTTTCAGCAGTGGGATCTTCTCCAAAAGCACCGCCAAATAATATAAGACCATGCAAACGGGAAAAAATCCGAATGTAAATATTTGCGTTGTAAACGGCATAATATTCTCCAGCCTTTCCGCCGAAATCTTTGGGGTATTGTATCACTTTTTCCCCGAAAAAGCAAGCTTTTGCCAGTTTGTGCCATAAAAAGCAAAATCCGAAAGCCGAAGCTTTCGGATTTTTGGCTGGGATGGCAGGATTTGAACCTACGAATGCCAGAGTCAAAGTCTGGTGCCTTACCGCTTGGCGACATCCCAATATCACGGAGGAATTATAGCACGGAAGCCGCATTTTTGCAACTGTTTTTTGAAATATACCCTAAATTCTTAAAGAATAACCTTTTTATCCTTTGCAACTTGCATTTTTTATGAAATACTGGTATCATAATATGATAGATTCCCCGAAAAGGAGACAAAAGATGAAAAACAGAACCCTTTCTATTGTAATCCCCGCCTTTAACGAGGAAGAAAATATTGAAAACACCGCCGGTGTGGTAAGCGCCATTATGCGGGAGGCTCATATCCCCTATGAGCTGGTGTTCGTCAGCGACGGCTCCAAGGATCAGACCTTTGCCAAGGTTTTGGCTTTGGCAGAAAATGACAGCCATATCCGCGGTTTGGAATTCAGCCGGAATTTCGGCAAGGAAGCGGCTATTTTTGCCGGTCTTTCCGCCATCAAGGGCGGCTGCGCCGTGGTGATGGACTGCGACCTGCAGCACCCCCCTCAGACCATCGTAGAAATGTACAAGCTGTGGGAAGAGGGCTACGATATTGTGGAGGGTGTGAAGAACACCCGGGGCAAGGAATCCCTGTTCCACAAGCTGTTCGCCGGCACTTTCTATAAGCTGCTGTCCTCCCTCACCGGCACGGAGATGGAAAACACCAGCGATTTTAAGCTGCTGGACAGATCCGTGATCCAGGTCCTGCTGGATATGCCCGAGCGGAAGACCTTCTTCCGGGCTATGTCTTTTTGGGTGGGCTTCAAAAGCTGCCAGGTGGGCTATGATGTCCAGGAGCGGGCCTTCGGCACCACCAAATGGTCCTTCTTTAACCTGGCAAAATATGCTGTTTCCAACATTATCTCTTTCAGCACCAAGCCCCTGGCTATGGTGGGCTATATGGGCGGGCTTTCCATTCTCATCGGCCTGGTCGTGGGTATTCAGACCTTGGTGAAATGGTTCAGCGGCAAGGCCTTAGAGGGCTTTACCACAGTTATCCTGCTGCTTTTGTTCCTGGGCGGCGGCATTTTGCTGGGTCTTGGTATTTTGGGCACCTACATCGGCGCCATTTACCAGGAAGTCAAGCAGCGCCCCCGGTATATCGTGCGGCTGGATACGGATAAGATGCTGAAACGGGATTTAGAGTAATGGATATTTTCGATAAAATCATGAGCCTGCCCGGTCTGCGGCGGTTCTATAAGCTATACGCCAAGTACAAGGAGATCCTTTTGTACATTCTCTTTGGCGGCGTGGCTACAGTGGTGTCAATCGGCTCTTTTGTGGTCTGCGAGACCCTCCTGGGCATGGACGCGCTGATCGCCAATGTGATCTCCTGGGTGCTGGCTGTGGCCACCGCCTATACCACCAACCGCACCTGGGTCTTCTGCTCTCATACCAAAGGCAAGGCCTTTTGGACAGAACTGGTCAGCTTTTTCTCCGGACGGGTGCTGACCCTTCTGATGGAAGAGGGCATTTTGCTGGTCTTCGTTACCTGGCTGCACTTCCCCGGCGTATGGGTAAAGGTAGCCGCCCAAATTGCCGTCTTAGTGGGCAATTACTTCCTCTCCAAGCTGATTATTTTCAAGAAGAAATAAAAAAGACCGCCCTTGGCGGTCTTTTTTTACAGGGGTACGGGGATGAAGCCCTCTTTGGTGAGGATGTGGCGCTCTTCATAGCCGCAATTTCTAAGAAATTCCTTGCCCTCCTCCATCCAGGCATCCATCAGGTGCTTTTGGTGGCAGTCGGTGGTGATGACCACACCAAAGCCCAGGCGTTTCAGCTCCTTGATGATGAAATCCTGGGGGTAGGGGGTGGTACGGGTGCCGCGGATCACCGCGCCGCAGTTCAATTCAAACAGAGGCACCCTGCCGGCCAAGGCCTCAGCGGCCTCGATGGCAGCATTGCGGTAGGCTTTGTCGTTCCAATCGAACAGGGGCTGGGTATCCTGATACCGGGTGATCAGGTCATAGTGGCCGATAATGTCGATGGGGGCTTTGTCCGGGAGCTTGGCAAGCTGCCGGTAATACTCCTTGGCAAAGGCCAAGCCGTCACCGCCAAAGTAGACATTCACCATGGCCTTGTGCTTTTCGGGAATGCCGTCAAAATTGCGGTATTCTCCGTCGATATACAGATTGTGCAGGGAGCCAATGAGATAGTCATAGCCCACAGGCTCCAAAGGACAGCAGTGGTCATACTCAAGACCCAGAAACACATCGATTTGGTCTTTGTAGACTTCCTTCAGCCGATTGATCTCTTTGCAGTACTCCGGGGTGTTCTCCGCGGTCATGGAATATTGCACGATGGGCATATAGCAGTGGCTGGAAAAACCAATGCCGCCAAAGCCCTTGGCTATGGCCTCCAAAACCACCTCTTCGGGGGTGTCTTTTCCATCGCAGAAGGTGCAGTGTTGGTGTAAATTTTGCAGCGTATTCATAGGAACGCTCCTTATAAATCCGTTTCCCTCCATTATACGCCAATTTTTTCATAAATCAACAAAAACTTATTGCTTTTTTGAAAACCTGTGCTATCATTCTCTATGTAAATTACACGCTGAGATTGCCACGTCGCTGCGCCCCTCGCAATGACGTCCTGAGAGGAGGGATCGTTATGGGCAAAACACTGAATATGACCCAGGGCACTCCCTGGAAATTGCTGCTGCGGTTTTCTCTGCCGCTGATGCTGGGCAATGTGTTTCAGCAGCTGTATATGCTGGTGGATACTGCCATTGTGGGCCGTGGCGTAGGCATTGAAGCTTTGGCCGCTCTCGGCTGCGTGGACTGGCTGAACTGGCTGATGCTGGGCATCGCCCAGGGCTTCACCCAAGGCTTTAGCGTGCGCATTGCCCAGGCCTTCGGCGCAAACGACAAAAAAAGCCTGCGGCAGTTTATGGGCCAATCGGCTTTGGCATCTGCGGGTTTAGCGTTGCTTTGCACCTTGGTTGGTTTGCTGGGAGTTCCCCTGTTCTTGCAGCTTTTGCGGGTACCGGAGGAGCTATCCCCCATGTCCGGGCTTTATGTGCGTATCTTATTTGCGGGTCTTCCCGTGGTGTTCTTCTTCAATTACTGTTCCGCAATGCTCCGTGCTGTGGGCGACAGCAAGACGCCCCTCATCGCTATGACCGTCGCCTCTGTCACCAATATCGTCTTGGACTTGGTGGCCGTGTATGGTCTGGGTTGGGGTATTGCCGGTGCAGCAGCTGCCACGGTATTTTCCCAGTGCCTGTCCGGCATTATTTGTGTGATCAAAATTTTCCGCACTCCCCAGCTACGCTTTGGAAAGCAGGAACTGTCCCCCGACCGGGGCAATTTGGGAAACCTTTTGCGGATCGGCACGCCAGTGGCCGCCAAGAATATTGCCATTGCTGTGGGTGGTATGGTGGTGATGGCGGTGGTAAATGCCTTTGGCACTACCTTTATTGCCGGTTTCACCTCCACCAACAAGCTCTACGGCCTGCTGGAGATCGCCGCCTTATCCTACGGCTTTGCCATCAACACCTATGTGGGCCAAAACTATGGTGCAGGCCGGTTCGACCGCATTCGCAGCGGTATGAAAAGTGCCACCGTGCTGGCGGTGCTTACCTCTTTGGTCATCGCCGGAGCGATGTTCCTGTTCGGACGGAATATCGCTATGCTCTTCATCTCCTCGGCAGATCCCGCCCAGGCGGCCTTGGCAGGGGATATTGCCTATGCATATCTCAAGACGATGGCAACTGCTTTGCCTGTGCTTTACTGCCTGTATCTGCTGTTTTCCGCATTGCAGGGGTTGGGCGATACAGTGCGGCCTATGATCTCCGGCTTTGTGGAGCTGTTTTTCCGGCTGACGGTAACAGGCATCGTTGCCTGGACCGGATACCGGACCGGTATCTTCTACGCGGAGGTCACCGCCTGGATCGGCTCTGCCCTATACCTATGGTATCACTACCGGAAGAAAATGAAGCAATAAAAAGTGCGTGTCTTATGACACGCACTTTTCTTATTCACCTGCCACGCGGGCTTCAATTCTCTGAAGGGCATATTTCATTTTGGCATAGGTTTCTGCTGTCACCCTGTCCAAATACCCGCTTTCATAGGCGGCCATGGTTTCTTTCAAACGCACCACCCGCAAGGGCTTATTCTCTTCATTTACAGTAAAGATGGGGGTGTAGGTGCAGTTTGTGATCTTGGCGTCACCGGTTTTATGATCCTTGGTGATCTCCAAGTCCAGCACGATGGAATACTCCGAACCGGACCGGGAGGCATCGGAGAAGAAGTCACCCAAAGAATAGGCCAGCACCTTGCCGGTTTCCGGGTTGAAGTCCACCTTCTGCACATAATGGGAATGGGTGCCGAGAATGGCGTCCACACCGTGGGCCTGCAGCAGCTCTACAATTTCTTCCTGGCTGGGGCTGATGGTGTTGTTGAACTCACTGCCCCAGTGGAGCAGCGCCACCATAATATCCGGCTTTTCTTTCTTGGCGGCATTGATAATCGAAGAGATTTTCTCTGTATCCACCACCTGGTAGGCGCTGTCATAGTCCGTATACAGCACATTCACGCAGTTTTCACTGCCCACGGGTAGCGCCATGCCGTCCATACCCTTGGTAAATGCCACAAAGGCAATGCGAATGCCTTGCACATTCTTGATGGTATAGCCCTTACCGGCCTTAAAATCCTTGTTGGTGGCATAGGCGCCCACAGGCTCCATGCCTGCGGCGGTGATGCCGTTCAAGGAAGTGGCAAGACCGGAAATGCCCTTATTGATGGAGTAGGAATTGGCCATCTGCACCAGGTCGATGCCCATACTGCCCATAGCCTCGGCCAAGGCCTGGGGGGCAGAACCGCCTGCGCCGTAAGGCTCGCCGCAGAGGTTGCCCTCAAAATTGATGGAGGCCACATCCGCCTTGGCCAACAAATGGGCTACATCCAAAAAGGCTTCTGTATAGCCGGCTGCATCGCCGGCGCCCACGGTTTTATCATTCACATTCAGGTCGCCTGCCGCCGCATAGTGGATCACGGTTTTGGAGGGCTTGGTTTCGGCTGTGGCAGCAGTAGTGGCCGGAGTTGTTCCCTGGGTGGGGACTGTGGTACTGACCGTTGGGTCAGCCGGAGCGGGGTCTTTGCTGGAAATACTGAAGATCAGCACACCGCAAACGATCAGCACAGCTGCCGCAACGAGCAACCGAACCGGTAATTTTGCGACTTTTTTCGGCGGTCTGTGCCGGGGTTTCTCCATGGGAACACCTCCTTTACTCAAATTATGTAGCTATTTTACACCATTTTTCTCCGTTACACAAGTACCAAACCTTTACATAAGGGGAAAATTAAGATAAAATACAGAAAAAGGAGGTGCGTGGAATGCATCAAACTGAAAAAGCCCCCGTGGGTCGATTTGCCCCCACGCCCTCCGGGCGAATGCACTTAGGCAATGTGTTTGCGGCGCTGATCGCCTGGCTTTCCGTGAAATCCCGGGGCGGCTACCTGGTCCTGCGCATGGAGGACTTAGACACCCAGCGGACAAGCGTGGAATTTGCCGACCTTTTGCGGTCAGATCTGCGGTGGCTGGGGCTTAACTGGGACTTGGAAACCGACCCCCAAAGCCAAAGATCGGCAGTTTATGACCAATATTTTCAAAAATTGGAACAAATGGGTCTGCTCTACCCCTGCTACTGCACCCGCAGCCAGCTGCATAGTGTAAACGCCCCTCACCTGTCCGACGGCACTTATGTGTATGCGGGCACTTGCCGAAATCTCACGGAAGCGCAAAAAGCCGCCTTTGGCAGAGCCCCTGCCTGGCGGGTGAAAGTACCGGACAGGCTTTGGACCGTAGAGGACCTGGCCCAAGGCACTTATACGGAGAATTTAGCCACGGATTGCGGCGATTTTGTGGTGCGCAGAGCCGATGGGGTGTATGTGTACCAGCTGGCGGTGACGGTGGACGATGGCGAGGCCGGGGTCACAGAGGTGGTCCGGGGCATGGACTTGCTCAGCTCCGCCCCACGGCAGATGTATTTGCAGGAGCTTTTCGGCTTTCAGCACCCGGCATATGGCCATGTGCCCATGCTTTTAGCCCCGGACGGCCGGCGGCTCAGCAAGCGGGATAAGGATATGGACCTGGGCTTTTTGCAGGCGCATACCACCCCGGAAGCCCTTTTGGGGCTACTCGGCTATGCTTGCGGTATTCTTAACAAGCAAGCCCCCATCTCCGCCAAGGAACTGTCGGCAGAATTTAGCTGGAACAAGCTAAAGCCCCAAGACATTTACCTGGATATTTCCTCTTTGCTGTAAAGGCTTGCTTTTTTAGAAATTTTTGGTAGAATAAAACTATAATAATTTTGGAGGTTCATATTATGAACAAACCCGTTCTTGTGGTACTGGCAGCCGGTATGGGCAGCCGTTACGGCGGTCTGAAGCAGATCGACCCCGTTGGCAGCCACGGCGAAGCAATTTTGGACTACTCTCTCTTTGATGCCCATGAAGCCGGTTTTGAGACCGCTGTCATCATCATCAAGGATATGATCAAGAAGGACTTTATGGACACTGTGGGCAAGCGCCTGGAAAAGTGCCCCATGGAGATCCGCTACGCTTTCCAGGAGCTGGATAAGATCCCTGCAGGCTGCGAGATCCCCGCAGAGCGCACCAAGCCCTGGGGCACCAGCCACGCAGTGCTCTGCGCCAAGGAAGAGATCGGCAACGCTCCCTTTGCAGTGGTCAATGCCGACGATTACTACGGCAAGCAGGCTTATAAGGAGCTGTATAATTTCCTGTCCAAGATCGAAGACCCCGCCTCCAGCGACTACTGCATGGTGGGCTACCGGCTGGGCAATACCGTCACCGACCACGGCTCTGTGGCCCGCGGTGTCTGCGCCACCGATGAAAACAGCTACCTGACCAACATCGTAGAGCGCACCAAGATCGAAAAGTACGAAGGCGGCATCCACTTCACCGAAGATGACGGCGCGACCTGGACCGATGTGGACGCAGATACCCCTGTTTCCATGAATATGTGGGGTCTGACCCCCGGCTTTATTGCCGAGGTGGAGAAGGATTTCCCCCGTTTCTTCAAGGAGGAAGTGCCCGCTAACCCCGCAAAGTCTGAAATGTTCCTGCCCATGACCATTGGCAAGCTGCTGCAGGCCAAGAAGGCCACCGTCAAGGTGCTGCGCACTGCCGACAAGTGGTACGGCGTGACCTATGCTGCCGACAAGCCCCAGGTGGTAGCAGCGCTGAAGAATCTGGCTGACAAGGGCGCATACCCCGACGGACTTTGGAAATAATTCTACGAACCTTTTTCCGTAATCGGAATATCTTGGAATGAGCGGTCAATCACCGCGAATAAATTTCGGAGGTATCTGATTATGTGTAACAACGGTTTCTGCGGCGGTAATATTTGCTGGATCATCCTGATCATCCTGTTGCTGTGCAACTGCGGTGGCAACGGCCTGGTCGGCAACAACAACGGCTGCGGCTGTGGCTGCAACGATAACTGCGGCTGCTGCTAAGTAAATAACAAGCCCGGGTGGAAAACCACCCGGGTAAATTATGCATTCAGCATTACGCATTATGCATTAAAAAGCCCCACCGGAAGGTGGGGCTTTTTGCTTACTTGTCCTGCAAATACTTATCGATGGCAGCGGCGGCCTTCTTGCCGGCGCCCATTGCCAGGATAACGGTGGCAGCGCCGGTAACGGCGTCGCCGCCGGCGAACACGCCGTCACGGGTGGTCATCTCGTCCTCATTGACGATGAGGCCGCCCTTGCGGTTGGTTTCCAGACCGGGGGTGGTGGACCGGATCAGCGGGTTGGGGCTGGTGCCCAAGCTCATAATAACGGTATCCACATCCAGCACGAACTCAGAACCGGGAACCTCGATGGGACGGCGGCGGCCGGAAGCATCGGGCTCACCCAGCTCCATACGGATGCAGTTCATACCGCAGACGCGGCCATCCTCGTCGCCGATGATGGAAGTGGGGTTGCACAGGGTCTTAAACTCGATGCCCTCTTCCTTGGCGTGGTGCTGCTCTTCCAGACGGGCAGGCATCTCAGCCTCACCACGGCGGTAAACAACATAAACATGCTCAGCGCCCAGACGCATCGCGCAGCGGGCAGCGTCCATTGCCACGTTACCGCCACCCACAACAGCAACTGCCTTGGACTTGATGACGGGGGTATCGTAATTCTCGTCGTAAGCCTTCATCAGATTGGTACGGGTCAGGTACTCGTTGGCGGACATAACACCCTTGAGGGATTCGCCGGGGATATTCATAAACATGGGCAGACCTGCACCGGAGCCCACGAACACAGCCTTGAAGCCCATGTCGAACAGCTCGTCGATGGTGAGCACTCTGCCGATAACCATATTGGTCATCACGGTCACGCCCTGGGCCTCCAGCTTGCTGATCTCGTTGGCAACGATGGCCTTGGGCAGACGGAACTCGGGGATGCCGTAAACCAGCACGCCGCCGGCGGTATGGAGGGCCTCGAACATAGTGACCTCATAGCCGCGCTTTGCCAAATCGGAAGCGGCGGTCATACCGGCAGGGCCGGAACCCACAACGGCAACCTTCTTGCCGTTGGACTCGACCTTCTCGGGCATTGCGTTCACATTCTCCCGGTACCAGTCAGCAACGAAGCGCTCCAGGCGGCCGATGGCAACGGGCTCGCCCTTGTTACCGCGGACGCACTTGGCCTCGCACTGGGTCTCCTGGGGGCAAACACGGCCGGAAAGGGCAGGCAGTGCGTTGGTGGAGGTGATGACCTCGTAAGCGGCCTTGAAGTCGCCTTCCTGGACCTTCTTAATAAACTCGGGGATGCGCACATTAACGGGGCAGCCCTCTACGCAAGCGGGCTTCTTACAGCCCAGGCAGCGGTTTGCCTCTTCGATAGCCATTTCGGCGGTGTAGCCGATGGCAACTTCCTTAAAGTTCCGGGCACGAACCTTGGGGTCCTGCTCAGGCATAGGAGTTTTTGTTAAAGTCATATTAGCCATTTTTCTCTTCCTCCTTACTTGATCAGGTCCTTGCCCATCTTTTCGATGCGGCAGGCATGCTTTTCGGTAACCTCAGCCTCACGGCCACGGTACAGGCTGTTACGGCTCATCAGCTCGGCAAAGTCAACCTTGTGACCGTCGAACTCGGGGCCGTCCACGCAGGCAAACTTCACTTCGCCGCCCACGGTAACACGGCAGCCGCCGCACATACCGGTGCCGTCAACCATAATGGGGTTCAGGGACACGGAGGTGTGAACGCCGAAGGGCTCAGTGGTCTTGCAGACGAACTTCATCATGGGAATGGGTCCGATGGCCAGCACTTCGTCGAAGTTTTCGCCAGCTTCCAGCAGCTGCTGCAGCTTTACAGTAACAAAACCCTGCTCGCCGTAGGAGCCATCGTCGGTCATCAGATACATATGATCGGCGCAGGCCTTGAACTCGTCCTCCAGAATGACGATGTCCTTGTTACGGAAGCCAACGATAACGGTAACTTCCGCGCCGGCTTCCTTGAAAGCCTTGGCAGAGGGCAGTGCAATGGCGCAGCCAACACCGCCGCCAACCACACAGACCTTCTTCTTGCCCTCCACGGGGGTGGGCTTGCCCAGAGGGCCAACGAAGTCACGAATGAAGTCGCCCTCGTTCAGCTGACCCAAGGCCTTGGTGGCAAAGCCGACCTTCTGGAAAATGATGGTAACCGTGCCCTTTTCCCGGTCGTAACCGGCAACGGTCAGAGGAACACGCTCGCCCTGCTCATCAATGCGGAAAATGATGAACTGGCCGGCCTTTGCCTTCTTTGCAATGAAGGGTGCCTCAATATCCATCAGCGTGACGGCTTCATTCAGCTCTTTCTTGCGTACAATTTTAAACATTTTTATTTTCCTTCCTTCTTTTGCGGAAATAATTAACTGTAAATTTGCTTTGTAGGGGAGGCATACGTAGCCTGCCGAAATTAGCGAAAGGCAATCTCCTTGCGGGAGGGATAATATCCCTCCCCTACACAAAGATATTGTCCATTATTTCGGCTGTATGCCTTCCAAAATGATGTCGATCTCCGGCTGATTCTCAGCCAAAGTATCCTTGGGACAGAAGAACTGGAGGATCCAGAAATTTTCCCGCGCCTCATAGGTAGCCACTGTGTAACTGTAAACCGTATCGCCCACGGTAGCATCGTAGGTAAATACATACCCTGCGCCGGAGGCTTTGGGGGTCGCGGTTTTTTTGTTGGCGCTGATCACATAGTCGGTGTATTCCCGCAGGGTCATATCCTTCAGCCCGGTTTTTGCCTCCGCCAGGCCCTGGAACACCAAACTGTGCCGTCCGTAAACGAAATCCGGTCCGTTGGCAAGGCTCATCGACCCAGAAATATCCAGGAAATCCGCCGGCAAAATAAGGGTCAAGTCCTTATAGGTCTCGGCTCTTCCCACCGGGTCGGAACAACCGGTCAAAAGCAAACCCACCAACAGACAGGCAGCCAAAACCAGGCACAGATATCCTGCGCAGCCGCTCTTCTGCACTGCTTATTTCTCCTTCAGCAGGTCGCGGATCTCGGTGAGCAAAACTTCCTCAGCAGAGGGAGCAGGAGGTGCAGGCTCTTCAGCGGGAGCTTCCTCTTCCTTCTTCTTGCCCAGCTCGGTCAGCTTATTCATGCCCTTGACGATCATGAAGACCACAAAAGCCAAAATGAGGAAATTGATCACAGCGGAAATGAAATTGCCGTAGGTCAGATAGTTCTGCACTTCCTGCACAACTTCAGCGCCGGTCTCATCCACGACGGTTTCAAAGGTGGGCTGGACCCAAGGCATACGGGGCAGTCTGATCTTGGCATCGGAGAAATCCGCACCACCCATAAAGATGTTAACGAGGGGCATGATCAGATCGTCTGTCACGCTCTTGGTGATGGTGGAGAAAGCAGCGCCGATGATAGTACCAACAGCCAGTGCCATTGCGTTGCCCTTAACGGCAAACTCCTTAAACTCGGTCAACAAGGACTTCTTTTCTTTCATAAGTTCTCTTCCTTCCTTTGTTTACATAATATTCTTTTGATATTTTCTATACGGTGCAATTAAAAAGATATAGCACCATATTAGTTTACATAAAACGTTACTTCTTCTCGATGACTTCCAAGCCGCCCAGATACTTGCGCAGTACCTCGGGAACCACGATGGAGCCGTCAGCGCGCTGGTTCTGTTCCACCAGAGCGGGGAAGATACGGGAGGTTGCCAGGCCGGAGCCGTTGAGGGTGTGCACGAACTCGGGCTTGCCGGTGGACTCACGGCGGAAGCGGATGTTACCCCGGCGAGCCTGGTAATCCCGGGCATTGGACACGGAAGAAACTTCCTTGTAGCCATCCATGGAGGGGATCAGGATCTCGATATCGTAGGTTCTTGCCATGGATGCGGAGCAGTCGCCGGCAGCCAGCTTCACAGTACGGAAGTGGAAGCCCAGACCCTCCACCAGCTTTTCAGCCTTGGTGACCAGCTCGTCAAAAGCTGCGTCGGAATCCTCGGGCTTGCAGAACTGGAACATCTCCACCTTGTTGAACTGGTGGCCACGAACCATACCACGCTCGTCAGCGCGGTGGCTGCCTGCCTCACGGCGGAAGCAGGGGGTGTAGGCGAACAGCTTCTTGGGCAGATCGCTCTCGGACAGGATCTCATCCCGGTACAGCGATGCCAGTGCAGCCTCAGCGGTGGGCAGCATATAATGAATGCGGTCATCGGTGGGGTTGGCGATCTTGTAGACCTCGTCAGCAAACTTGGGGAACTGACCGGCAGTTTCGCCGCACATATACTCCAACATGTGAGGGGGCAAGATAAAATCGTAGCCGTCGGCGGTGTGGGTGTCGATGAAGTAGTTCAGCAGCGCCCATTCCAGGCGCGCGCCCATACCGGTGTACATCCAGTTGCCGGCGCCGGCCAGCTTGACACCGCGCTCATAGTCAATGAGGCCCAGATCGGTGCAAAGATCCACGTGATGCTTGGGTTCAAAGTCAAAGCTGGGCTTTTCACCGATGTAGCGCAGGGGCTCGTTGGCCTCCTTGCCGCCGGGAACCAAGTCCGGGTCGGGCAGGTTGGGCAGACTCAGCATTGCCACACGGAACTCATCGGACAAAGTCTTGAGGGCTGCGGCATCTTCTTCGATTGCCTTGTCCAGCTCCACAGACTTTGCGGAGTTGGCGGCGATCTGTGCTTCCAGCGCAGAGGTGTCCTCGCCCTTCTTCTCAGCGCCCTTCTTTTGGCCGAACAGCTTGCCGTTTTCCTTGGCCAGCTTGTTTTTCTCGGCGGTTTTGGTTTCAGTGGTAGTCTTCAGAGCCCGGATCTTCTCATCCAGCACCAAAATTTGATCCACCACAGCATCGCAGTCCACTTCCTTAGCCTTGAGACCGGCCTTGACTGCATCGGGGTTTTCCTTGATTCTTCTGATATCCAGCATTTTCGTATCTCTCCTTCGTTTATACGTCAATTATATCCGTGGGTTCATCGGGCATTACAATGGCGCAAATAATATACGCCAAAACGCCGCTGCCGCCAAGGAGGCAAAAGGCCACAAGCCCCAGCCGCACCAAGGTGACATCAATGGAAAAATATTTGGCAAAACCCGTGCAAACACCGCACAGCTGCTTGCCTTTTTCGACCTTATGCAACTTCTTTTCCACGCTTCTTACCTCACTTCTTTATATTCATTAAGGTATCGATCAGCATTTGCAGGTCGTCCTGATCGTAAAATTCCAGCTCGAAGCGGCCTTTGCGCTTGCCGTTTACGATCTTTACGCCGCGGCCCAGGACTTTTGACAGTTTTTTCTCGCATTCTGCCACATAATCCACTTCTAAGGTCACGGGCTTGGGTTTCGCTGGGGCTTTCTGCACATTGCTGCACAAAAGCTCCGTCTGCCGCACGGAAAGTCCCAGGGCAGCGACCTTTTGGGCCACTTCCTTCTGCTGCTTTTCTGACTTCAAGGCGGCAATTGCCCGGGCGTGACCGGCAGAAAGCCGACCGTCACGGACCATTTCCAGCACATCGTCGCACAGATTCAAAAGTCGCAGCATATTTGCCACCACAGGACGGGATTTGCCCACTCGTGCAGCGGTTTCCTCCTGGGTAAGGCCGTATTCGTTCATAAGGGTCTGATAACCCAGGGCCTCTTCCACGGGGTTCAAGTCCTGTCGCTGCAAATTCTCGATCAGCGCCAGTTCCATCACCTTTTTGTCGTCCGCCTGGATGATCACCGCAGGGATCTCCCGCAGCTCTGCCATCCGGGCAGCCCGCCACCGCCGTTCACCGGCGATGATCTGATAATAGCCGTTGTCCATTTCCCGGACGGTCAGCGGCTGCATCACACCGTGGATCGCTATGGAATCCGCCAGGGATTGCAGCTCTTCGGGATCAAAATCCCGCCGGGGCTGATGGGGGTTCGGCTCAACTTTATGCAAGGGCAGCAATTGATAGGGGCTTTTCTGGACGGATTCTTCTGCAAAATCGCCCATCAAAGCGCCTAAGCCCTTTCCCAAGCCTTTCGCCATATTTTCACTTCCTTATAACTTTTTCTTAATTTCCTCGGCCATGGCCTTATAAGCCTCCGCGCCCCGGCTGTACTTATCGTACACCGTCACCGGCAAGCCGTGGCTGGGCGCCTCCGCAAGACGGACATTCCGGGGGATCACCGTTGCAAAGACCTTTCCGGGGAAATGGCGGCGCACTTCCTGTGCCACCTGGTTGGAGAAATTGGTTCTGCCATCGAACATGGTCAGCGCCACGCCAAAGATCTCCAAATTGGGGTTGATGCGCTTTTTCACCAAGCGCAGGGTGTTCATCAGGTCAGTCAAGCCCTCCAATGCGTAATACTCGCATTGCACGGGCACCAAAATACCTTCCGCCGCAGCCAAGGCATTTAAGGTCAGCATTTCCAAAGACGGCGGGCAATCGATCAAGATCAGATCGTATTGATCCTTCACCGCATTCAAAGCCTCTTTCAGCTTTTGGGTGGGATTTTCCATAGAGATCAGCTCCACCGCCGCGCCTGCCAGGTCTGCAGCCGACGGCAGCACATCGCCAAAAGGCGTGTGGATGATCGCCTCCTGCACGGGAGTCTCGCTTACCACCACATCATAAACGCTGGCCCGGAGCTTCCTCTTGTCCACGCCCAAGCCGGAGGTGCCATTGGCTTGAGGGTCAAAATCGCAGAGCAGGACTTTTTTGCCCAGTGCCTGCAGCGCAGCGGTCAGATTCACGCAGGTGGTGGTTTTGCCCACGCCGCCCTTTTGGTTGACCACCGCAATTATCTTAGCCATTGTTATGCCTCCTTCGTCAAATGTTTCACGTGAAACACCCACTTTCGTTTTGTTTCACGTGAAACAATCAGGTGGTGGGCTCGGTATAGGTGTAGTTTTGGCCGGGTGGTTTCGACCCAGGGATCACAGCTTCCTTTCCTAAGGAAGCCGCCAGCGCCAAGATCAGCAGGACGATCACCGCCCACATCCAAACAATCTGCTTTCGCAGACTTTCTGCCTGCCGTCTATGGGCGGGCTTGCTTTTGCGGGTCTGCCTTTTATGGTGATCCGCACCGGTGCGGATCGGCAGCTGGATATGCGCATCCGGCTTGACAGGGTACGCTTCCATTCCTTCCAAGCAGTGGGCGCAGAACGCCTGTCCGTCTTCCGTGTCTTTTCCGCACTTCATACAAGACATATCCCCGCCTCCTGCTTCCTAAGGGATAGCAACACCACCCCAATTTATTACTCTATATTGTACAACACTTTTCTCCGTTCGTAAAGAGGAAAGGACAAAATATTTTTAATAAAAAATCAGCAAAATTTGCACGGAATTTACAATTTAGTCATATAATCCCTATTGACAATCAGCTGACCATATGATATTATCACAGTACCGCAACATACAGAAAGTTGGTGATCACAATGAACTGGACAATACCCGGCACGGTGCTGACCGTCCCACAAGGGGACATTGCCCACATCCCCGAGCAATTTAGGGCCATGTTCCTGCCCGGCGGGATGGTACTGAGCCAAATTTCCGCCATTACCGGTCTGGAAAGCTATACCATTCAGAACTGGGTAAAGCGGGGCTTTCTCACCCCACCGGAAAACAAGCGGTATACCCTGCGGCAGCTTTGCCGCATCATCCACATCAATATGCTGAAATCCGTAATGCCCTTAGAGCGGATCTGCAGCCTCCTCAGCTTTGTGAATGGCCAGCTGGACAGCGAAGCCGACGATATGATCGACGACAGCGATCTGTACTTCATATTCGTAGGTTTGGCAGCCAAGGCAAAGGCGCTTTACCGGACCGAGGACAGAGAAGCCCTGCTGGACAGCGCTTTGGCTGACTACCAAGAGCCTGTTCCCGGCGCAAAGCTGCGGGTCAAGGAAACCCTGCGCATTATGCTCACGGCCTGGCTTGCCGCCCGGATGATCCAGGAGTCAGAACGGATGCTGCAGCAGCTGCAAAACCCATAATCAAGAAAGGAAGATGTAAAAATGGAAGAAAACAACACCTATCGTTGGAGCCCCTCTGATAACATCAAAAAGAAGTTTGATTTCAAAAATTTCCCCAAGCTGGCGCTCATCGCCCTCATTGTGGTGGCGCTGATCATCACCGTTTCCACCTGCTTCTACACGGTGGATGAAAAGCAGGTCGCCGTTGTGACCACCTTTGGCCGGGTCACCGATACCACCGGCGCCGGCGTTCACTTCAAGCTGCCCTTCGGCATTCAGCGGGAGCGCAAGGTGGATGCCAATGTGTATCAGAAGATCGAGCTGGGCTATGTGACCACCCCCAACGGCGTGGAGACCGTCCTGGACGAGTGCAGCATGATCACAGGCGACTACAATATTGTAAATGTAGATTTCTTTATTGAGTATAAGATCTCCGACCCGGTGGCTTATCTGTATGCCTCCACCCAGCCGGAAGTGATCCTCAAAAACCTCATTCAGAGCCAGGTGCGCAATGTGGTCGGCTCTACCACCGTGGACGCTGTCCTCACCGACGGTAAGGAAAGCATCCAGATGCAGGTAAAGGAGCTGGTCACCGAGATCTTAGCCGAGTACAACATCGGTCTGACCCTGGTGGATGTGAAGATCCAGGACGCAGAGCCTCCCACGAAGGATGTTATCGAGGCCTTTAAGGCGGTGGAAACCGCAAAACAGCAGGCCGAAACCGTCCTCAACGACGCAAAGGCCTATCAGAACGCCGAGCTGCCCAAGGCCCAGGCCGAGGCGGATAAACTGCTGCAGAACGCAGAGTATCTGAAGCAAAAGCGTATCAACGAAGCTTTGGAGCAGGTGGCTATGTTCGAGGCTATGTACAAAGAATATGCCCAGAACCCCAACATCACCAAATCCCGTATGTACTATGAGGCTATTTCCCAGATCCTGCCCGGCGTGAAGCTGTATATCAACACCGGCGACGGAAATTCTGTGGATATGCTTTTGCCCCTGGAATCCATCGTAGGAGGTAACGCAAAATGAAAAAACGTACAATCATCATTGCCATCGCTGCGATTTTGCTGCTGATCGTCTTAGGCAACAGCGTGTATGTAGTCCAGGCCAACCAGCACGCCTGCGTGGCAGAGTTTTCCAAGGTGGTCTCCACCACCAACACCCCCGGCCTGCACTTCAAGATCCCCTTTATTCACACCGTAAAGTATTTCTCCAGCGCCACCCAGTTCTATGACATTCCGCCCTCCGAGGTTATCACCTTAGATAAGCAGAATATGACCGCAGACTGCTATGTGCTGTGGAAGATCACCGATCCGCTGAAGTTCTATCAGACCCTGGGCAGCAATTCCGTTGCCGAGCAGCGTTTGGGCGACCAGACCTACACCGCTCTTAAGAACGCAATGGGTACTTTGGCCCAGGCGGACATCATCAATATGGAAGATGGCGGCAAGCGTAATGAAATTTACGATTCCATCGCCACCACCGTCAACGAAAAGGCAAAAACCTACGGCATCAATGTGCTGGATGTGAAGATCATGCGCTTTGACCTGCCTGAGAGCAATCTGAACGCGGTGTATGCCCGTATGATCTCCGAGCGGAATCAGATGGCCTCCAAGTTCACCGCCGACGGCAATTATGACGCATCCATCATCCGCAACGATGTGGATAAGCAGGTAAACATCCTGGTTTCCAACGCCAAGGCCAATGCCGCCAAGCTGGAAGCCGAGGGCGAGGCCGAGTATATGCGCAAGCTGGCCGCGGCCTATAACTCCCAGGATAAGCAGGATTTCTATGAGTTCATCCTGGCTCTGGACGCGCTGAAGAACAGCCTCACCGGCGACGAAAAGACCATCATTTTGGATAAGGACTCCGACCTTGCCAAGATCCTGGCCGGACAATAAATAACAAAGGGGAACGGCTCAGCCGTTCCCTTTCCTTTTTTGTAGGGGAGGGATAGTATACCTCCCCTACGAATAATATAATCCGGCAAAAATGCCGGCTGCAGCCAAAAGAACTGCGCCTGTGATCAGCAGGGGACGGGTCGCCCGTCCCTTGTTTTCTTTTGGTTTATACGGCTTTGCCTGCTGAAAGGTCAGCAATCGCAGGGCATTTCCCCAAACATAGTTTGCTCCCCGGAACGCACCCTGCCCTGCCAGCCACCACAGCGTGCCCAAGAACAGGCAAAACAGCCCCGGCACAGCAAAAAAGTCACTCAATATTCGGTAGATTTCCATTGTTCCTCTCCTCTTACAGCCATTATTCCCTATCGTAGGGGACGATGCCCTCATCGTCCCGGGCGGATGTGGGCATCCGCCCCTACATTATATTAACGCATTACCCAATGGCCGGGGGTTACTTCCCGGAATGCGGCGGACGGATCGGAACACGCCGGTTCGTAAGAAATCCGGACGCGGTTTTTCTCCCGCCGGGGGTCGGGGATTGGAACAGCGGACAGTAAGCTTTTGGTGTAGGGGTGCAGAGGATTTCGGAACAATTCCTCCGACTCCGCCAGCTCCACCAATTTTCCCATATACATCACACCGATCCGGTCGGAAAAATACTTCACCACGCTTAAGTCGTGGGCAATGAACAGCACCGTCAGCCCCAGTTTTTCCTTTAAGTCCTGCAAAAGATTGATGACCTGGGCTTGAATGGACACATCCAGCGCAGAAACCGGCTCGTCGGCAATGAGCAGTTTCGGCTCCATGATCAGCGCCCGGGCAATACCGATGCGCTGGCGCTGTCCGCCGGAAAATTCGTGGGGATAGCGGCTGGCCTGCTCCCGGGAAAGCCCCACTAAGGCCATCATTTCATAGACCTTTTCGTCCAAAAGTTTCCTGTCCTTGATGCCTTTGATCCTCAGTCCCTCGGCGATGATCTCCCGGACGGTCATACGCCCGTCCAGCGATGCCATAGGGTCTTGGAAGATCATTTGAATTTGGGTGGTGGGGTGCTTTTTTCTGATAGGCTTGCCTGCAAAGAGGATCTTTCCCTCGGTGACAGGCTGCAGACCCACAATGGCCCGGCCTGTGGTGGTTTTTCCGCAGCCGGACTCCCCCACCAGGCCGAAAACCTCGCCTTTTTTCACGGAAAAGCTGATATCGTCCACCGCCTTGAATTTCCCAAAGACTTGCGTAAAATGCCGCACTTCCAACAAATTATCCTCCAATTTGACCCATCCTCTCTATCCGGGCTGCCAAAGCCTTTGGCAGCGCAACTTTCGGGGCGTTGGGGTGGAGAAGCCAGGTAGCGGCCGCGTGGGTGGGAGAGATCTCAAACATGGGCGGCTGCTCCTCAAAATCGATCTCCATTGCGTAAGGATTCCGGGGCGCAAAGGCATCTCCCACAGGCGGATGGAGCATATTGGGGGGCGCGCCGGGAATGGCCTGTAATTTTCCTGTGGTTTCCAAGTCCGGCATGGCAGTAAGCAATGCCCAGGTATAAGGATGCCGGGGGTCATAGAAAATATCCTCTGCCGTCCCCCGCTCCACGATTTTCCCCGCGTACATCACCGCAATATCGTCAGCCACATTGGCAACCACCCCCAAATCGTGGGTGATAAAGATCACCGACAGATGGCGCTCCTCTTTTAATTTGTTGATCAGCTCCAAGATCTGCGCCTGGATGGTCACATCCAGGGCGGTGGTGGGCTCGTCGCAAATAAGAATTTCCGGGTCAGCTGCCAAAGCGATGGCAATGACGATCCGCTGGCGCATACCCCCGGAAAATTCAAAAGGGTATTTCCCATACCGGCTTTTGGCGTTCCGGATGCCCACCTCTTCCATCAGCCGGAGCGCCTTATTTTTGGCGTCGGCTGGGGATAGTTTGCCGTTTATCACCATGGCTTCGGCAATTTGCTTGCCGATGGGCATAATGGGGTCAAGGGCGGACATGGGGTCTTGAAAGATCATTGCGATCTTGTCCCCTCTTAGTTTACATAACTCTTTTTCCGACATTTTCAGAAGGTCTTTTCCCTTGTAAAGGATCTCGCCCCCCTCCACCACCGCATTGGGGGCTAAAAGTCCCATGATCGCCCGGCTGGTGACGGATTTCCCCGACCCGGACTCCCCCACAATGGCCAAAGTCCTGCCCTTTTCCAGCCGGAAGGAGATATCCCGCACCGCCCGGACAAGTCCGGTTCCCGTGCGGAAGGCGATTTGCAGGTGATTCACTTGCAAGGTGTGTTCCCTCATTGGTCCGCTCCTCTTAGAGATGGGTTAAAGGCATCCCGCAGGCCGTTGCCGAAGAGGTTAAAGGAGATCTCCAGCAAAGAAATAAACAGCGCGGGAAACAAAATGATGTGGGGGTCGGTGGACAGGTACTGCCGACCGTTTGCCAGCATCGTGCCAACGGAAGTCATGGTTGAGCTGTCCAAATTCACGATGCCCAAATAGGTCAGGCTGGATTCCAGGAAGATCACCCCGGGGATCACCAGCACCGAGCCGGTGATGATAGTGCCCAGGGCATTGGGAAAGATATGCCGGAACATGATCCGCCCGTCACCTGCCCCCAAGACCCGGGCCGCCTGGACAAATTCTCTGTCCTTGTAGCGGTAAAACTGCATCCGGGTGGTGTTGGCAATGCCCAGCCAGCCCGTCAGCACAAAGGCAAACAGCAGCGATATGATCGGCCCTACCTTTGCCGCCAAGTGGAGCTGAAACAGGGTCGCCACCACCAAAAAAGGCACTCTTGACAAAATATCGGTGATCCGCTCCATTAAAAGGTCGGCTGTGCCGCCGTAATAGCCCTCGATTGCCCCGTAAACCGCGCCGATAAACAGGTTGATGGCAGACACGCACAGGGCAAACACCAAACTAAACCGGGCAGCACTGGCCAGCCGGGTGAGGATATCCTGCCCCTGGCCGGTTGTGCCCAGCAAAAAGGACGGCTCGAACCCATACCGGTACTGAAAATAGCTGTGCAGAAACACCCGGCAGCGGTAGGAAGACCCATCTCCGGTCACCTGTCCGTAGCGGTAATTTCCGTTTTCGTCAACGGCATATTGGTTAACATAATTTCCTTGGCTATCTAACTGGGGAATGCCCTTCCGATTAGCCGCGTACCAAATATTGGCATCGCTTTGGCCCTCCACCATAGGATAAATCACCCGCAGGTCATTTTCCTGCTCCCAAGCCTTTATGGCATCAAATTCCGCCCGGCTGAGGGTCATATGCACAAACCCCTTTGCCAAATAGCTGTCCACCCGGCATTTATATTGGAGATTGCCGTCCGTATCGACGGTTTCTCCCAAAACCTTTTTGATCACCGGCTGCCCGGTTTCCTTGGCAATGCCCTGTAAATACAGGTAATTTCCCCGGCTCAAGGTTTTCACGCTGCATCCGTCCCAAGCCGGGATCCCCCAGCGCACAAAAAGCCTGTTCCGGGGCTTTAATTTGGTGTACTGCAAATAGGTAGTGTCCGTCAACGCCACAGAATAGGAAGTTTGGCAGAACATAGGCACGAACACCGCATACGCCACCAAACACAAAATAATGATCCCCGCCACCACCGAGGACTTATTCTTCCGAAACCGCCCAAAGGCCTCCCGGAAATAGCCGATGTGCTTTCCCGGGAGGATCTCCTCTTGTTGGGGTTTGGAGCCAACAAAGCGGAATTTTTCCGCCGGGATCTCATTTATCTCACGCATTTTTCGCTCCTATCCGGATCCTGGGGTCAATGAATCCGTAGCTCAAATCTACCACGATGCCGGCGGTGAGGCCGATCACCGTGTAAAAGGCCGACAGCAGCAGGAAAAAGTTATAGTCCAGGGCCGTAATGGCGCTGACATACAGCGACCCCACCCCCGGAACCACGAAAATGCTCTCAATGATCAGCGAACCGCTTAAGACCGCGATCACCTCGCTGATAATGGAGGGCACGATGGGCACCATGGCATTGCGGAGGGCGTGACGGAGGGTGGTCTGTCCCCGGGTCAACCCCTTAGCCCGGGCCAAAAGGAGAAATTCTCCCGTGAGAACTTCCGTCAGTTCGCCCCGGGTGAACCGGGCGTACCCGGCGATGGAGCTGAGGCTCAAGGAAAGCACCGGCGGGATCATGCTCCGCAGCATCGCTCCGCTGAAATAATCCCGCCCCGCCTCCATCACCACCGGAAACAGCTTCAGC
The DNA here is from genome assembly GCA_045580345.1 of Faecousia sp. GTDB lineage: Bacteria > Bacillota > Clostridia > Oscillospirales > Oscillospiraceae > Faecousia. The sequence goes on along the minus strand of JAZNNO010000016.1, from coordinate 48,562 downwards.
CGAAAGCAGAGAAAATACTGGATAAGAAATGCATACACATAGCTTGGCACACTCACCAGCACCATTACGCCGGTTGAAATGGCGTGATCGGGCCAGCGGTTTTTCTTTAGGGCAGCATAGATACCCAAGGCCAAGCCCAAGGGAATGGCTAAAAGGGATGCATAAAAGTTAATCAGCACAGTATTGGGCAGCTTTTCCAGGAAGATCTTTAAGCAATCCTGGCCCAGGTACAGCTTTTCGCTGATGCCCCAGTTAAAGCCCAGGATGGTGTTTTTTAAGAAATTGCCGTACTGGGTCAGCAGAGGAATGGGATCACCGTTGATATCCGCCAAGCCCTGCCGGTAGCGGCTTTGCAGCACCAACTGCATATCCTTGCCGAACTGCTCCGGGGGATCGTCCGGCAACAGCCGGATGAACACAAAGCACATGGAAATGATGATCAGAAAGGTCAGCAACAAAAATGCGATCCGCTTTGCAATATAGCTTGCCATAAAACCTCCCTTTTTGCATTCTTTGTAGGGGACGATGCCCACATCGTCCCGTTTTTTTCGGGCGGATGTGGGCATCCGCCCCTACGGGGTTTTTATTAAGTGTAGTCCAGCAAGCCGCCAGATTTGGTGACAAACTCATTCCACTGAGCATCGGTATAGGCATAGGTGAAGTACTTCACCCCGCCGTAGCCCAAGGGGTAGATATAATCCTCCGTGCGGTATTTGATCTGCCGCCCTCTTAAATGCCCCTCCCCATCGTCCATAATGGGAATGAAATTGTAATTGCCCAGCACAGCCCCCTCCAAGGCGCTTAAGATCGCCAGCCTGTCCGCTTGTTCGGTGGCGGCATAGGATTTGGTGCTGCCATCGGCGGCAGTGGCCTTGCGGGTCTGTCCGTTCATCATCGCCAGCCAATCGGTTGCCGGGGCGGTGTAGGTTTCCCCGGAAACTGTCACTGTCAAGGGCAATTTGCTGTAATCGTTGGAGGGGTCATACTGATAATTGGGGGAAATATACGCCTCCATCAGCTCATAAGGGTCTAAGGCAGACCCGGTCCAGCCCACGCCAAAGAGCATATCCACCTGGTTTTTCTTGAGCGCGCCGGAATAGGCATTGCCTAAGGTATCATCCCGGGTGAAGGTCAGCTTTCCTTCTAATTTCGTTCCCTCCACCGCCCGGGTGTAGTTGTTCACGATAAATTCGTAGCCGTTGTTATAAAAAGCAGAGGTGCTGTTGGGTGTGCCGATCTTGATCTCCACCCGGTCGGTTGCCTGCATCAACCCCTGCTCTATCGCCTTATCATAAGCGATGTTGAACATCTCTTTCGCCCGGGTCAGATCGTAGCCGGAGATGGCGACCACCGCCTGGTCTAAATCCTTATAAAGCTTTCCCTCGCCGATCTTATCAGAAAGCCCCCAGGTTTCCGCCAAAACCTGCTTTGCCCCTTCCGTTTCCCGGTAGGGCGTGCGGTCATCCGGGTCGGCGATAATGCTCTCGGAGAACAGACCAAAGCCCGGAGTATTCAGAGGCGATGCCGCCAAGCAAAAGGCGGCCCGGTCCAAGCCGTAGCACATAGCCGTCCTAAATTCCGGAATGGTGAGAATGGTCTTGTTCACACCGCTTCCCGCTCTCTCCTGGGCGGATTTCAAGGCCTCAAAATTGGGATTAAAAGCCATACCGAAGGTGGAATCCCCCGTGTGGTAGTAAGCAAAATCCGAAAGGCCGTAGGCATCTGTATCGTCCACGGTAAGAGCATAGGTGTCCAGCTTTCCTTGGCGGAACAGCTGCAGCCGGGTGGACGCCTCCTTCACAAAATCCACCACGATGGCGGTGGTCTGGTAGGTATTGTCCTCCAGACCGTAATACTCTTCATTCCGGGTGAGGGTGTACTGCTTGTCCGCCTGGAACGCGGTAAGCTTATATGGGCCAAAGGACTTGGTGGTGGCAACAGAAGTGCCGTAGCTGTTGGTGTAAATGCCGTTTTCCATCTTGGCGCTGGCATCGTAGGTGGGGATATGCACCAGGGGCGTGGGCAGATTGTACTTGAGATAGAAACCGGACAGAGGATTATCCAGCACAAAGCACAATTCATACTGGGAGCGGGCAAACCAGCCCACATTGCCCTCCCAGCTGAGGGCGGGATAGCCCTCCTGACCCTGTTTCAGGTAGTTTTCCGCATTGTGGATCACCAAAGAGCCGCCGTAGAGATTGTCCGCCCGGTAATTTTGGGCCTTGGGGTCTAAGAGCCGCTTGGCAGACTCCACAAAATCCGCGGCTGTGATGGGCGTTCCGTCCTCCCAGCGAAGATCCTCCCGCAGCTCGATCACATAGGCACGGTTTCTGTCGCCGGGCTTGATGCCATACTGACCCACCAGCTCCTCCGTCACATCTTCGGGCTCATCGTCGGCCATGCCCGGCTGGAGGGAGAAGCCTGTGCCATCTTCGTTGTAGTCAAACACATAAAAGCTGTCGCTGATATAGTCCAAGATCTCAGAATCATTGGAGGTTCTGTAGGAATTGGGATTCCAGTTGGTGGGGAAGGTAGAAAGGGCATAGTTGTAGGTATAGGTTTCCTGCTGGGTGGCAGTGGGGTCTTTCTTTCCGCAGCCGGCGCAAAGCACCGCCACCAAAATCAGCGCAACGATTCGTTTCATAGGAACGCCTCCGGTCATGGTCTTATTTTCCATAGCATTCCCGAAAAACAATCTTTTAATGCATAATGCTTAATTCATAATGCATAATTATCTTCCAATATCGCGCTCTCATTAAGCATTAAGCATTTTGCATTAAGCATTAAAAAAGCCGCCCAAAGGGCGTCTTTTTATAGCGGCATCTGTTTGATTTTTGCGTAGCGGCGGGGGTACTGGGGCGGAGTGTTTTTCACCTTTTTCAGCACGATCACCGTATGGGCCGTGCCGTCCATGGGAAATTCTTCCACTTTCTCGACCTGTAACCCTAACCGGCTGATGGCATTCTTGGCTTCCTGGAGTTCTTCCCGGGCGGCTGTGCCTTTCATGGCCAAAACCTTGCCGCCCACCTTTACATAGGGTGCGGTCAGCTCCAGCAGGATATTTAAGCGGGCAACCGCCCGGCTGGTGGCGTAATCATAGCTCTCCCGGCGGTCACTGACCGCTTCTTCTGCCCGGGCGGTAACGCATTCAGCCTCCACGCCTAAAGTAGGCAGCACCGTTTCCAGCCACTGCATCCGCTTGCCTAAAGAATCCAGCAAAGTCAGCTGCATCCCCGGGCAGGCGATCTTCACCGGCACACCGGGAAATCCCGCGCCGCAGCCTACATCGATGACCTTTTTGCCTGTTAAGTCTTCCAAAGAAAGCAGGGAAAGGCTGTCAAGCAGATGGAGCTTTGCCACCTGTGTAGGCTCGGTGATGGCGGTCAGATTCATCACCTTATTCTGTTCGATCACGGCTTCGCCGAAGGCGCACAGGGTATTCTGTATTTCATCCGGCAGGGAAAGGCCCAACCCGGGCAGCCCCTTGGCCAATGTTTCTTTCATAGTGTTTCTCCTGATTATGCCCGGGGATTGTCGCTCAAGTCCACCTTGGACTTATCCAGGGGGTCAAATGCGCCCTTTTCTTCCACCAAGCCGGGCAGCACCACTTCCTGGATATGCCAGCTGGTCAGCAGGTCGCAGGTATCTGCATCGTCCTGCTCGCCCTTTTCCAAAAAGGCGCTGCAGGTATCCAGATCCTTGCGCACATTGGCATTTTCCCCTGCCCGGCACTCTACATCACGACCCAACTCCTCCAAGGCCTCCAGGCAGTAGCGGTAGCCCATCAAAGCGCCGGAGTACTGGAACTGGGGGTCGGGGTTTGCCATACAGGCCATATAGGCGCCGAAGCTTGCATCCTTGGGGATCAGAATACTTGCCCGGTGCGCCATTTCCCGGCAGATGGCAAAGGGCATCAGCACCGAGGGCACATCGGGATTCACCGCAGCCTCACCGGTCAGACCCACCGTCACACCGGTAATACCCTGGCGGGTGTAGTTTTTATGCCAGCCCAGCTTTTTCACCGGCTGCATAGGACCGGCAAACACCGCTAAGGACTCATCATAAACCAATTTTTCATAGCCGTTGACAGCCCGCTCAGCCAGCACATCAAAGTCAGAAAGAACAGCTTCTCCGTTTTGATCCCGCTGGAGCAGGTCGGAAACCCGGTTGGCCTGGTCCCGGTAATAGATGGCGGCTTTTTCCAGCTCCGTGATGGTGTAGTCAGTCTCTTCCAGACGGATATCATCCGCCAAAGAGCCCGCATACATATTCAGCTGGAACAGGCCGGTGTTCAGAAAATACACCACCGCCACCACAGCGCAGACCCAGCCAAACCACTGGACAGGATTCCATTTGAAGATCAGCACCAGCACCAATGTGCCGACAGCGGCCGCAGCCAGCACCAAAAGCAGTGTCTGCCACACACAGAAATCCACATTGCCGGACCAATCCGCCAGGAACATCTGCATCATGCGGGTGATATAGGGATAGACGGTATCCATCAGCGCCACGTGGGTCTTGGCAAAGGACTCCAGCGCCCAGGCGCAGGCAAGCAGGATGCCAGCTGTGAGATAACCACGCCAATATTTCAAAAGGCAACGCCTCCTTCTTCGCTTAGTTGGATAGTTTAGTATAACACGATTTTCAGAAATTGTCCAGTACACTATCTTGTAGGGGAGGCATACAGAGCCTGCCGCGGGAGGGATAATATCCCTCCCCTACAAAAGCAATTCTCCTATTAAGCCGTCCTTATAAAGACCTGTGATCTCTACGGGGTGAATCACATTGTGCAAGTTTTCGCCCTTGGCGTAAACCTTCACATAATTGGGGGTATGTCCTGTGTAGTATTCCCCGCTTTCCTCCTCGAAAAGCACTTCCTGCCGGGAGCCTACCATCTTTTCCCGGTAGTCCTTGGACATTTCGGCAGCAATGGCAATGGCTTTCTTGCTCCGCTGCTCTTTCACCCCATTGCCCAGCTGACCGGGCATTTTGTCCGCCGGTGTGCCCGGACGGCGGGAGTAGGGGAAGATGTGCATATCCGCAAAGCGGCACTTTTGGATAAATTCCAAAGACTGCTCAAATTCTTCCTCGGTTTCTCCGGGGAATGCCACGATCATATCGGTGGTCACGGCGCAGCCGGGGAAGTGTTTATTCAAAAGTTCCACACTTTCATAGTACCGGGCGGTATCGTACTTCCGCTTCATACGGGAAAGTACCGTATCGCAGCCGGACTGCATGGAAAGATGGAACTGGGGGCATAAATTGGGATATTCCTGCAGTTTTTCGCAGAACTCCCGGGTGACGATGCGAGGCTCTAAAGAGCCAAGGCGCACCCGCAAATCGGGAATAGCCGTACAAACCGCCGTCAAAAGCTCTGTCAGCGGAGGCTTGCCTGGCAGATCTGCGCCCCAGGAGGCAATTTCGATGCCGGTGACGATAATTTCCTTGTAGCCCTGGTTTTTCAGCTCCTTGGCCTGTTCCACCGCCAATTCTATGGGCGCGGAACGGATCGGGCCTCTTGTATAGGGAATGATGCAGTAGCTGCAAAAATTCACACAGCCGTCCTGGACTTTCAGCATAGCCCGGGTGCGGCCCTCTAAACCGCCGGCAGGAAGCACTTCAAACTGCCGCCGCTTCAGCGCTTCGTCCAAGCAGGTGGCTTTTTGTTTATTTTCGGCGCAGGCAAGCACCTGCTCTATAAATTCTGCCCGGTTTGCGCTGCCGCCAATCACATCAATGCCCAAATCCCCGAGCTTTTCTGCCGCGTGCTGGGGATAGCAGCCACAAACGGCAATCACCGCCTCCGGATTTTCCCGGCGGCAGCGGCGAATGACAGCCCGATTCTTCTTGTCCGCCACGGCGGTCACGGAGCAGGTATTGATGATATAGCCGTCGCATTTTTCGGAGAAATCGCCGATGGTGTGGCCTTGCTGAACAAGCAGCTGCTCCATGGCCTGGGTCTCGTACTGATTCACTTTGCAGCCCAAGGTGTAAAAACCGAATTTCATAGCCTGCTCCTTTCTTTTTGTTAATTCTTATTATATGCGAAAAAATCCCGTTTGTACAGTAGAAAATCCGTTGTCAAACATGGGCAAATATGCTATCATAACAGAAAAAGGAGGTGGTGGCTTTGCGGATATTGGGAATCGACCCGGGCTATGGCATCACGGGCTTTGGCCTCATTGAGGCCGAGCGCAATCAGTTTCGTCTTTTGCGGTGCGGCGCCATCACCACCCCGGCGGGTATGGATTTTTCCGCCCGGCTGGAAATTATTTATAACGATATGACCGAGCTTTTGCAGGTGGCAAAACCCGACCAGGTGGCCATCGAAGAGCTGTTTTTCGGACAAAATGTCACCACCGGCATCGGTGTTGCCCAGAGCCGGGGCGTGATCCTTTTGGCCATTCGCCAGGCCGGCTTGGAGGTTTCGCAGTACAAGCCCATGCAGGTGAAGCAGGCTGTGGTGGGTTACGGCAACGCCACCAAGCACCAGGTGATGGATATGACCAAGCGGATCTTAGGTCTTTCCCAAATGCCCAAGCCCGACGATGCCGCCGACGCCATCGCCATCGCCCTGTGCCATGCAAGATCCGCAAGCAGCCTGCTTTCAAAGGTGCAAAAAAATTCGTAGGGGCGGATGCCCACATCCGCCCGCGGGACGATGTAAACATCGTCCCCTACATTCTATAAACGGAGGACTTTCCTATGCTATACTATGTTTCCGGTACTGTGACTGTTTTAGAGCCCGGGTTGGCTGTTGTAGATTGCGGCGGCGTGGGCTACGGCTGCCGTGTCACCGCTTACACCGCTGCCCAGCTGAAATTGAACCAGAGCGCCAAGCTGTTCATCACCGAATCCATCCGGGAGGACGCCTTTGACCTGTACGGCTTTTCCAGCCGGGAGGAGCAAAAATGCTATGAACTGCTCACCTCTGTTAACGGCGTTGGCCCCAAGGCCGCCCTGGCAATTCTCTCCGCCGGCCCGCAGAATTTCACCTTAGCGGTGATGACCGGGGACGAAAAACTCCTCACTGCGGCCCAGGGCGTGGGCAAAAAGCTGGCTCAGCGCATCATTTTGGAGCTGAAGGACAAAATGGGCGGTGCGAACACGGAGATCGATTTCTCCGCAGGACCTGCCGTAACCGCTCCCGCTGCCGGCAACAATGCCCAGATGGCTACTGCCGCTTTGCAGGAGCTGGGCTATTCTCCTGCTGAGATCGCCACCGCCCTCAAGGGCGTTGACCCGGGCGCTACCACCGAGGAAATGGTCCGCTTTGCCTTGCGGGCAATGGTTATGAAATCATGAAAACATCTAATCTACAACAAGTGCCGTATTTTGACAACCGGAGCTTTTTCAAAGACAGTTGCCCTGTCTATATCCAGCTTTCCACGGAGTTTCCCAAGTATGTGGGTGTTATGCACCGGCATCAGTTCGTGGAGATCGTGTATATCCTCTCCGGCGAGGCTACCCACACCGTTGGCGACCGGGAATACACGGTAAAAAGCGGCGATGTGGTGGTCATCAACTGCGGTGTGCCCCATAAATTCACCGCCAGCACCACCGGGGAGCTGTTTGTGGCCTACGATCTGATGTTCGGCCTTCCCTTTATCGACCCCAATGCCGGAAGCGATGCCGCCTTTGAAAGCTTAAAAGATAGCTACCTGTTCGGCCCGCTGTTCCCTGCCGACGAGACCCCGGATATTCACATCAGTGGCAAGCGCTACGGCTCCTACGGCGACCTGTTCACCCGCATCTACCACGCCTTGAAGGGCAAGGAGCGGGGGTATCTGGAGCTGAGCCGGGCCTATGTGATCGAGCTGATCGTAAAGATCCTCAAGGATATGGGTCGGGACGGCAGCAAAGAACTGACCTCCGAAAACAAAAAAGCGGTTTTTGCCGCCATCAGCTATATGGAACGCCGCTACAACAACCCTCTGACCGTAGAAGATATTGCCGCCCAGGTGTTTCTGAGCCCGGAATATTTCCGAAAGCTGTTCAAGAAGATGACCGGCGAATCGGTGCGCACCTATCTGCACGGCCTGCGGGTGGACGAAGCCTGCCGGCTGCTGACTGTGACGGATATGTCCATACAGGATATTTCCATTGCCGTGGGCTACCAGGATATGAAGTCTTTTTACCAGGCCTTTAAGCAAAAAACAGGCAAAACACCGAAAGAATACCGAAATCACCAATAAAATATCCGTTTTTCCCAATTACACCGGCTCCTTTTTTTGATAGTATAAGATTGATACTATTGGAAAAGGAGCTGATTTTTTTGGCAATTCAAACCGTAACGGGCATTTTGCAGAAAAAAGATGCCGGCATCGTGACCCCTCACGAGCATATTTTCATCGAGCTGACAGCTTTTTTTGAGGAACGCCCCCTGAAAGATTGCGAAAGTCCCGCCACCGCCCCTGTCACCATGGACAAGCTGGGCATTCTGAATCGTGACCCCTACGCTCTCCGGGACAATCTGCGGATGAACGACTACGAAACCCAGAAGAAAGAGATCCTCCGCTTTAAGAATGCCGGCGGCGCCACCATTGTGGACGCTACCATGCCCGGCATCGGCAGAGATCCCAAAATGCTGCGGCGCATCGCCGAGGCCACCGGTATCAACGTGGTGATGGGTACGGGCTACTATGTTTGCTCCACCCACCCGGAAGCTATGAAGTCCATGACCGAGGAGCAGATCGCCGAGGAAATGATCCGGGAGATCACCGTGGGCGCCGAGGGTACGGACATCAAGGCCGGTGTCATCGGCGAGATCGGCATCAGCGAGGTGTTCAACGAGGAAGAGCGCCGGGTGCTCCGGGCAGCAGCCATCGCCTGCAAAAAGACCGGTACTCCCATTTTGGTCCACATCAACCCCTGGACCGTGAACGGCTTGGAGGCAGCGGAGATCCTGCTGAACGCCGGTGTTGACCCCAAGAAGATCGCCATTTCCCACATCGATGTGGAAAACAATATGGATTACATCCACAAGCTGCTCCAAATGGGCGTGTATGTGGAATTTGACAACTTCGGCAAGGAGTACTATGTGGACCGGGAGGCCCGCCGGGAGGGCTACGGCCTGTTCGTCCACGATACCGACCGGGTGGAATGCCTCAAGACCCTCATCGACGAGGGCTACGGCAAGCAGCTGCTGGCAAGCTGCGATGTGTGTCTGAAGACCTGCCTGCGTACCTATGGCGGCTGGGGCTATGACCATGTTTTGGTAAATATCGTGCCTATGATGGAGGATGCCGGTATTCAACAGGCAGCCATCGACGATCTGCTGATCCATAACCCGGCAGAATTTTTGGATAACGGAGGACTTTGATATGGATAGAATTTGCATTCCCGACAGCGAATTTTTAGAAAGAGTGACCCGTGTGCAGGAGAAAATGGCCCAGGAGGGCTATGATATCCTGCTGTGCTACGGCAATGAGGCAGAGCCCCAGTTTGTCCGCTATTTCAGCGACTACTGGCCCTCTTTTGAAACCGCCGGTGTGCTGATCCCCAAAACCGGCACAGCCCGGCTGCTCATCGGCCCGGAAAGCTATACCTACGCCGCCGACCGCTCCCGAATCCCGGAGATCCGCCTGCTGAAGGCCTTCCGGGAATCCTCCGAGCCGGAATATCCCGGCAAGCCTCTGGACACCTTCAATACTGTGTTTACCGAGTGTTTAGGCGATGCGCCTGTGAAGCGAATCGGTGTTGCCGGTCTGCCCCTCATGACCGTGGGTGTTTACAATGCACTGGCTGAGAGCCTGAAGGTTTACGGCGATGTAAAAATTGAAAAGGCTGACTACATCGTTTCCGCCCTGCGTATGATCAAGTCCGAAAACGAGCTTGCCTGTATGCGCAAGGCCGCGGAGATCACCCGCAAGACTATGGACTATGTGCTGGAGAATATCCATGTGGGTATGACCGAATCCCAGGTGGTGGGTCTTGCTCTGGGCAAGATGCACGAGCTGGGCGCAGAGCGGGAAAGCTATCCTCTGTGGGTGCTCACCGGCGCCGGCTCCGACCAGGCCATCAGCCGCCCCCGGCATAAGGTGATCCGGGAGGGCGATCTGACCTTCCTGCAGATCGGCGCAAGATACGAGGGCTATGCCTCCTCCATCGGCCGTCCGGTGGTGTTCGGCAAGGCAACGGAAGCCCAAAAGTCCCTCATCGAGGCCGGCTATGCGGTACAGGAAGAGATGCTCTCCATGACCAAGGCCGGTGTACCCGCCTGTGAGATCGCCAAACGCCACAAGGAAAAGGTGGCAGAGCTGGGCTATGCAGACCATTTCCTGTACGGCCCCTACCACGGCAACGGTCTGATGGAAGGCGAAGCCCCCTGGGTGGAGACCGATTCTGACTATCTGATGCAGGAGAATATGACCTTCTGCTCGGATATTTTCCTGGGCAGCCATGAAACCAAGGTGGGTCTTCGCATTGAGGACGTGATCCGTGTCACCGCCGACGGCGTGGAAAACCTCACCAACTATCCCCGGAAATTGTTTGAAATCAACCGATAAGAGAGGATCATATTATGAAATTACGTGAAAAATTTTGGCTGTGGGGGGAGCGATAGGAGCGCCGCCGGTGGCGGATAAAGCGACTTGAGCGAGTGGCTGCGGTCGACAGATGAGGAAGGCTTTTGAAAGCCGACGAAGATGTCGGGCACCGCAACAGGACACATTTTACGGAAAGGAAAATAACTATGAAATTACGCGATAGATTTTGGCTGTGGGGTCACCCCGAGGGCCGCTACAACAACGAGCACGGCAACACCCAGGTATCCCGTATGACACCCATGGAGTGCTGTCTGTACTTAGGCCCGCGCAATACCTTTATGGTGCCGGACAAGTGGGAGGTAAACCGCCGGCAGTACAACAAGTCCTTCACCACCCTTAACAATGTGGTGTGGGAGTGCTACGACGCAGGCAAGGATCCCACCGTGGTAGACCCCCTCATTGCCGAGGCTGCGGATTTCCCCAATATCAGCGGCGTGGTCTTTGACGATTTCCAGCGGGGCGGCGCCAAGCAGTACAAGGAAATTCCCCTGCAGAATCTGTGGGATATCCGGGAAAAGCTCCACACCAACCCCATCCGCCCCTTAAATATGTGGATGGTGCTCTACACCCACGAATTTGCCCTTGACCCCAACGATCCTGCCTCCAAGCCCTACGACGAAGAGGCGTTCCCCGCCTATGTCGAGCCCTTTGACGGCATCATTATGTGGACCTGGAGCGAAAAGGATGTCCATCTGATCCCCGAGAAGTTCGAGGCCTTCAAGAAGCTCACCGAGGGCAAGCGCCGCATGGTTGGCTGCTATCTGTGGAATTTCGGTCAGAAGAAGCCCGCCACCGGCGAGGCCGTGAAGTGGCAGCTGGATTGGTGGTATGAAAAGCTGCGTGCCGGCGAGATCGAAGGAATCGTCCTGCACACCAACACCATGGCTGACCTGGATCTGGAATCCTATGATGTGGCAAAAGCCTGGATGGAAGAACACGGCGACGAAGAAATTTAACACAAAAAGGAACGGCAACTGCCGTTCCTTTTTTATATTATTACTTCGTAGGGGAGGGATACTATCCCTCCCCTACAAAGGATCCGATTTCCATTCCCTTAAAGCAGATATGATTGCCGATGCTAAAATGGGCGTGAACACCAGCCCCAAAAAGCCCCAAAACCGAAACCCCACATAGAGAAATACCAAAGTCAGCAGCGGGTCTAAATTGAGGCTTCTGCCAATGAACCTGGGCTCTAAAGCCGTCCGGGTGACAAAGGTGCAGCCGTAGACCACCAAAAGGCCGATGGCCAGCAGCTGCTCGCCCTGGAGCAAACACACCAGCGCCCAGGGCAGCAGAATCGTTCCCGTGCCCAGGATGGGCACGGCATCCACCACCGCCACCAAAGCCGCCCACAAAATGCCGTAGGGGATCCGCAGCAGCAAAAAGCCAATGAGCAGTATGGCAAAGGTGATGCCCATGAGCTTTGCCTGGGCTTTCAGCCAGGCAAACAGGGCGGTTTTTGTCCGCTTCAGCGCCGGCAGGATATTGGTGCGGACTTTTTCCGGCAAATGCTCCATCAGGGCTTTTTTCAGCCGGGGCAGGCGAATGGAAATGAGAAATCCGGACAAGATCCCCGTACCTGCCGTCAGTGCACCCTTGGGGATCTTCCCCAAAAAACCGGTGACCAGTCCCGGCAGCCGCCCGGATACCTGCTTCACCACCACCTCGGGAGAGGAGAACAGTTCCTCCACCGACCGCTCTGCCAAAGGCCGTACCCCCTCCGGGGCGTGGGCGACTGCATCGTCTATAAAGCCCCGCAAGGTCTCTACCGATTGCCGGGCCGTGTCCTCCAGGGCCGGCAGCTTTCCTGCCAGCACACCCAGCTCCCGCACCAGCGCCGCGCCGATGATGCCAAAGAGCACCGCGGCCAGTACAAGGGTGGCCGTGACACCCAGCCCGGCAGCTGCCCACCGGGGCAGCTTCAGATAGCGGCTTCCCGCCTTCACCGCAGGCTCTGCCGCCAAAGCAAGCGCCAATCCAATACCAAAAGGAAACAGCAGCGGCAGCAAATACTGAATTCCCAGCCACGCAGCTAAAAATCCTGCTCCGATCCACAGCCACTTGCGGATATTTCCCTGCATACCGTTTCCCCCTTTCTAATTGAGAATTGAAAATGGAAAATTGAAAATTATTGACAAAGCTCTAAACTTTCTCGTCATTCCGAGGGCCGAAGGCCCGTGGGAATCTCCAGGTAGCATTTTTCGAAATGCATGGTAGTAACTTAGATTGTACCAAGAGATTGCACCCCAAGGGTACTTCTTCGCACGAAGTGCTCAGGGCGCCACGTCGCCTACGGCTCCTCGCAATGACGTGGATAAACATCAATCTTTTGCATTATGCATTATGAATTCTGCATTATGAATTCCATGAAAGGGCTTGCTTTTTCCAAAATATGTGGTACAATAGCCGTGATAACAGGACAATTGTCCGGTATGGGAGGACATCATGGCAAACACACCCAAATATTACATCGTCGAGGCTTCCGCTCTGCCGGAGGTTTTTATAAAGGTCGCCGAGGCAAAGCGCCTGCTTTCCACCGGTAAGGCCGACACCGTCAACGACGCTACCCAAATGACCGGCATCAGCCGCAGCGCTTTTTATAAATACCGGGATGCGATCATGCCCTTCCAGGATATGCGCAGCAGCCGGATGGTCACATTCCAGATCCTTTTGCACGACGAGCCCGGTTCTCTGAACAAACTGCTGACCATTTTGGCAGACCACCAGGCCAATATTATGACCATCAATTCCACCGTGCCCTCCAACGGCAGCGGCGCTGTGACCATCGCCGCCGAGACTGTCAATTTGGAAGTGCCCCTGGAGGATCTGTTGGAGGCTTTCCGGCAAGTGCCCGGTGTGATCAAGGCGGATATTTTGGCCGGCTGATAATATTGCATTTACTGTCATTGCGAACCGGTGTTGCCGATTCGCAATGACATTTCCTTTTTATAGCTTAGCCATATTGATAGAAATTATACCCAGGAGTACCTATGCTTACAAAGATAAAGGCAATTTGCAAAGAACCGGTGTTTTGGGAACTGGTGACCGTCAGCTTTCTTTTGCTGCTTACCGTGATCGCTTTGGCGGTCTTCCTGCAGCCTCCCAGCCCCCAAGCACCCACAGAAACCACCGCATCTACCCAGCCTACCGCGCCCCCTGTGCTGGGCATTGATGTTTCCGAGCACCAGGAAGCCATCGATTGGCAGCAGGTGAAAGCATCCGGCATCGAGTTTGTGATGATAAGAGTCGGTTGGCGGGGCTACACCCAGGGCGAGCTCTTCGCCGACACCCTGGCGCAGACCCACTACGCCGGCGCCAAGGCCGCAGGCTTAAAGGTAGGCGCCTATATTTTCTCCCAGGCTACATCCGCCAAAGAAGGCATCGAGGAAGCGGTTTATCTGCTGGAACAGACCAAGGATTGGGACATCGATATGTACTTAGCCCTCAACTGGGAGCATGTGGGGGAGGAAAACCGCACCGCAGCGGTGGATGCCCGGTGTCTTACCGACATCACCAAGGCCTTCTGCCAGACGGTCGCCAAGGCAAACAAACGGCCTATGGTTTATTTCGATGCCTATTTGGCATCCTCCCGGCTATTTGTTGACGAGCTGACGGACTATCCATTTTGGCTTGCCCAGTATGCTGCGGAAATGGAGTTTACCCACCCTGTAAAAATGTGGCAGTACACCTGCACCGGCCGGGTGGGCGGCATCGACGAGGATGTGGACATCAATCGGTATTATACAGAATGAAAAAGGAGCAGCAAAGCTGCTCCTTTCTTCGTCTGTAATGGCAACGGAATATCGGTTGACATAATGTAAAAATTATGGCTTTTTCTCAACTTTTTCTCTTCGAAGTTTTCCACATTGTTAACAGGCTTTTCCACAGGCAAATGGCAAAATCACCCTTGTCAGCACCTTGTTTTCCGGAAATCCCTGTGGATAACCCCCTTTTCTTCACAAGTTTACAGAATACCGTTTTGCTTTACATAACAACCCCTGTTTTCGGCAGGATTTTTTGCAAAATGACACCTTCCAACTTGCAAAAACAATTGTAGGGGAGGCATCTCGCCTCCCCTACGATTTTCATCAATATAAGATCTGCGCGGAGAAGATCCGGTCGCTCCCCCGGGTGGCATCCACTGTCAGCACCGGGCCGTCACTGAGCTCATAGCTGAGGGTAATTTCGTCGCCCTCCCGGGCCTCATTGAGGTAGCACACGGTAAATTCCTGCGCCGGATGCTCCCGGTGGAATTCGCTGTCGAGCAGATCGTCCACCCAATCCATATACCGGGTGTTGTTCATATGGCCGTTCCGGTCTAAAAGGGAGTAGCCCACATTGCAGACCTTGAAACCGCCCATAGGTCTTGTCGCAATGGCCCGGGGCACGGTCAGCTCCGTGCCGGTGAGGGTGCCATCCACAATAATGCCGCTTTTGCCCGGCAGGATCATCGCCCTTGTCCTCTCATCCATCAGCACCCACAGGCTGATGGAGCGGAACAGCTCCAAGCCCTTTTCGTCATAGGCCACCACCGACCGGGGATAGGCCACCCGGGTGGTGGGCATGGGCCAGGTTTCCACAAAAACCTTTTCTCCCAGCCGGGGCAGTCTTGTGATCTGCACCCGATTCCGGGTCACAGCCCAAAAAAGATGCTTGTGGGAGAGGGTATCGTGATCCACTGCCAGCAGCGCACAATGCTGTCCCGCCGCCTCCTGGACAAAGTATAAAAGCACTGAGGGCTTCACCCGGCCAAACCGATCCACATGGATCTCAGACACAGTAAATTGATGCTTGTAAATGGGTTCCATAGTTGCTCCTCATTTTGAAATGGTAAGAAAAAATTTCTGGCCTTTCCGCCACAGCGTAAGCACATGCTTTCCCTGCAACAGATCTTCCATATCCTCCAAGGTGGAAACCGGGGTCTTATCCAGCGCTGTCACCACATCGCCCGCCCGAATTTCCAGCTTATCCGCCTGGCTGCCCGGATCTACCTTGGCAACATACAGCCCCTCGGGTAGCTTGTGGAGCTGCTGGTACACAGGGTCCATTTCCTGCAAAGCCATACCTGCCAAAGCTAAGTGATCCTCAGCCGCCTCCGCCGCCTCTCCTGCGGCAAAAGCCAGGGGCGCTGCCTCCGTATTGCGCAGCATCCGGAACAGGTGGATATTCATAATGCTCAATGCGCTGACCAGACCGCCTAAGAAGATCACACAGATGAGCAGCACCGCGATCACGCCCCGGCTGCTTTTGGCCGGGTCCGTCCGCCCGGTGCGGTATGCATACTGTTCGTCCATAAATTACCTCAAACTCCTATTGTCAATTCACCAACGGCAATGTGAAGGTAAATTCTGTCTTTCCGTTTTGGCTGGTGACGGAGATATCCTCTCCGTGCCGGCAAATAAGGGTCTTAACGATGTACAGACCCAAGCCCCAGCCGTCCCGGTTCTCCGCCCGGCTCTTATCCAACTTGTGGAATCGGTCGAAAACCAGGGGCAGCTCCTCCGGCGGGATGGTCTGTCCGTCGTTGCCCACGGTCACATAGGCCTTGTTGCCGCCCTCTTTGATGCCCAGGGTGAGATTGCCGCCCTGGGGGCAGAATTTCACCCCATTGTCCACCAAATTGTAAACCACCTGGGTGATGGCATCCCGATCCGCCCGGGTATACACCGTATGCTCCGGGAAATCCACCGTAACCGCCAAGTCTTTCTCGGTGATCTTCTGCTCAAAGGTGATCAGCACCTGTCCTACGCACTCATCCAGCTCAAACCGGCTCATGCGCTCGGCGGGAATGCTCTCCTGATCCTGCATCCGGGAAATATCCAGCATACTGCGCACCAACCGGCTCAGCCGCTTGGTCTCCCCGGACACCAATTCCATATACCGCGGATGCAGCTCCTTGGGGATCGTGCCGTCCAACATACCGTCCACATAACCGGAAATGGTGGTCATGGGGGTTTTCAGCTCGTGGGACACATTGGCCACGAACTCCTGCCGCTGATATTCGCTCTTTTGCAGGGATGATGCCATATTGTTGAAGGCCAGCGCCAGCTCCTGCACCTCCCGGGGATGCCCTTTTTCCACGGTGACCCGGGCATCCAAATGCCCATGGCCGAAATCACTGGCAGCCTTTGCCATATCCTTGAGGGGGGAGCTTTGTCTTCTCGCCAGCAGGCTGATGGCTATGACCGCCACGATCACCACCAGCACCGCCACCAGCATAAAGGCGTCCGCCAGCTTGTCAAGCAGCGCCATAGCGGTAGATGTGGGGGTGGACAGTACCACCACGCCCACAGGCCTGTTCGTCCGGGTATCCAAAATGGGCATACCCACCACATACCGGGTGTCAGTGTACAGCCCCTCCACCATACCCTTGTCCAGCACCATACCCTCCCGGTACACCTGCTGCAGATAGCTTTCTGACAGCATCATGCCCTGGTGGCTGCAGCCCATGGGGGAATCGGAGCACAGAACCAGCTTGCCCGTTTTGTCGCAAATCACCGCATCAGCGCCGCTGACCTGGGTGGCGATGGACAGATTCACAAAGAAATCCCGGGTGGACAAAGAGCCCTCCGTGTAATAGGCAGATGCCAGGCTGACCACGGTAGCGCAATCATCCCGCAGAGCCGTTTCCGTTTGGCGGGTCATCAGATTCCGCACCACAAGCTGGAACGCCGCGCCCACCAGCAGCAGCGCCGCCAGCAGCACCACCGCAGCCATAGTAAAGGTGCGGCTGAATGTCGTTTTCATCTTTTCTACCTCAAAATCCTCACATCATTGCCAGCCTCTTGCGTAGCTCGCAATGACGGGGTTATTTGTTACAACAATTCGAACTTATATCCTACGCCCCAGACGGTCTTGACGCTCCATTTTTCCGAAACGCCCTCTAATTTTTCACGCAAACGCTTGATGTGCACATCCACCGTCCGGGAGTCGCCGAAGTAGTCAAAGCCCCACACCTCATCCAAAAGCTGGTTGCGGGTGTAGACCCGGTTGGGGGTGGATGCCAAATAGAACAGCAGCTCCATCTCCTTGGGGGGTGTATCCACCTTTTTGCCGTCTACGGTCAGCTCGAAAGCGTCCATATCGATGGTGAGCTTGTCAAAATTCAGCCGCCGGGACTTATTTTCTTCGCAATTGCGGTCGGTGCGGCGAAGCACTGCCTCAATGCGGGCCAGCAGCTCCTTCATTTCAAAGGGCTTGGTCACATAATCGTCAGCGCCGGACTTCAGACCCATCACCTTGTCATCGGTCTCGCCCTTGGCGGTGAGCATGATCACAGGGGTGTCCCCCTCGGCGCGAATGGCCTTGCACACAGCCCAGCCGTCCATCACCGGCATCATCACATCCAAAAGCACCAGATCGGGCTTGATGGAGCGGAATTTATCAAGACCCTGTCCGCCATCGGCAGCCAAGGTGACCGCATAGCCGTCCTTTTCCAGGTACATCTGCAGCAGCTCCCGGATATTCGCATCATCTTCCACGATCAAAACAGAGATAGCCATAGCCAAAACCTCCTAAAGTTTCCTTTTTTACTATTATAACGCATTTTCGGCTTTTGCGGTGAATAAATTGTGAATTGTTTCTCCCAAATTTGTGAACGGGCAAAATTTTCTTGTATCTTACGGGTGTTAATGTTATAATAAATAATAATTCTCAATTCTCAACTCTCAATTCTCAATTTTTGGAGGCAATCATGGTCATCATTGAATTATTGAAGGCGGTGCTGTTTGGCATCGTGGAGGGCATCACCGAATGGCTGCCCGTTTCTTCCACCGGACATATGATCCTGCTTGACGAGTTTATCAAGCTGAAGGTCACCCCGGAATTTTACGAAATGTTCCAGGTGGTGATCCAGCTGGGCGCCATTGCCGCGGTTTTGGTGCTGTTTTTCCATAAATTGAACCCCTTCTCCCCGAAAAAAGACCAGCTGCAGAAGAAAAACACCTGGACTTTGTGGTTCAAGGTCATCGTGGCCGTGCTTCCCTCCGCTGTGATCGGTCTGCTGCTGGACGACTGGATGGATGCCCACCTGTATAACTATATCGTGGTGGCCATTATGCTCATCGTCTACGGCGTAGCTTTCCTGTATGTTGAAAAGCTCAACGAAAAGCGCCCTGTGAAAATTGACGATGTACATACTATCGACTACCGCACCGCCCTTTATATCGGTGCATTCCAGTGCTTAAGCCTGATCCCCGGCACTTCCCGCAGCGGTGCGACCATTTTGGGCGCGATTTTGCTGGGTGTGGGCCGGTCTGCCGGCGCGGAGTTCTCTTTTTTCCTGGCAATTCCCACTATGCTGGGCGCCAGCGCATTGAAGATCCTCAAGTACGGCTTGGATATTATGGATCATGAAGCCGCACTTCCCACCGGTCTGGAATTTGCCGACTTGGCTGTGGGCTGCGTGGTAAGCTTTATCGTAAGCCTGCTGGTGATCCGGGGACTTATGGAATATGTCCGCAAGCACAGCTTCGCTGTTTTTGGCAAGTACCGCATCGGCCTTGGCATTTTGGTGCTGGGTTATTTTGTGATTAGGAGTATCGTATGAGCTTAGAATTTTCCCAGGAGCTGGACAGCCCCATTATTTCCCCCACCTTTGCTCCCCAGGACGCCGGCGAGATCGGTCTGCGGCCCAAGCTTTTGTCCGACTATACCGGCCAGGAAAAGGCCAAGGGAAATCTGTCCGTTTATATCGAGGCGGCCCGGCTTCGGAATGAGCCGCTGGATCACACCCTGCTTTACGGCCCTCCCGGCCTGGGCAAAACCACCCTGGCAGGCGTTATCGCCAACGAGATGGGTGTGAATATCCGCATCACCTCCGGCCCCGCCATCGAAAAGCCCGGCGATTTGGCAGCGCTGCTGACCAACTTAAATCCCGGCGACATTCTGTTCATCGACGAGATCCACCGCTTAAACCGAGTGGTGGAAGAGATCCTCTACCCGGCTATGGAGGATTTCGCCATCGACATCATCGTGGGCAAAGGCCCTTCCGCCAACTCCATCCGCTTAGACCTGCCCAAGTTCACCCTGGTGGGCGCAACCACCCGGGCCGGTCAGCTTTCCGCGCCGCTGCGTGACCGCTTTGGTGTGAATCTGCGGCTGGAGCTGTACACCCCCGAGGAGCTTAGTAAAATCGTCACCCGGTCGGCAACCATTTTGGGCATGGAAATCGAGCCCGAGGGCGCAATGGAGATCGCCTCCCGCAGCCGGGGAACACCCCGTATCGCCAACCGCTTCCTGCGCCGTGTCCGGGACTTTGCCCAAATTATGTGCAACGGTGTCATCACCAAGGAAGCCGCCGACCTGGCTCTGCAGCGGTTGGAAGTAGATGCCCTGGGTCTTGATAACATCGACCGCAGAATGCTCACCGCCATTATCCAGAATTACGGCGGCGGCCCGGTGGGTCTGGAGCCCCTGGCTGCCACCATTGGCGAGGAGGCCATCACCTTAGAGGATGTGTACGAGCCTTATTTGATGCAGCTGGGATTTTTGATCCGTACCCCCCGTGACCGGTGCGTTACGCCCCTTGCCTACCAGCACCTGCATATTCCCTATTTGGGGCAGGAACAGTTTGAAATCTAAGGAAAAAGTACCGGAAAACCCAAAAATTTGCAACAAAAATTTCAGAAAACCATTGACAAAAGTTTACAGCTTGTGTATAATTCGGGTAATGGCGCATAGTCGTCAGAAATTTAACGACCCTGCGTTATCCAGTTAAATTCGGGCTTTCACGGGGCAAATACAAGAGAGGTATCATCCTATGTACGAAGACAAGACTTTAGTTTGCAAAGAGTGCGGCAACGAATTCGTTTTCACTGCCGGCGAGCAGGAATTCTACGCTGAGCGTGGCTTCCAGAACGAGCCCCAGCGCTGCAAGGCCTGCCGTGACGCTCGCAAGAACGCCGCTCGTGGTCCCCGTGAGTTCTTCACTGCTCCCTGCGCCCGTTGCGGCGGTGAGGCAAAGGTTCCCTTCGAGCCCAAGTCCGACCGTCCCGTATTCTGCAGCGAGTGCTTCGCTCAGATGAAGGCAGAAGGCTAATATTTGTCTTAAGAAAAACACCACCGTTTCCGGTGGTGTTTTTTTGCTTATAGTGTAAAAAAGGAACGCCCTTTGGGCGTTCCTTTTTTATTAGATTTCCTTGTACATGGTCACTGCATCGTCCTTGCGGACATTGTCAGCAACCACCAGGACCTCCACGGCTACGGTTCTTGCGCCCAGGGCGATCTCGATCTTGTCGCCGGGCTTGACCTCGTAGCTGGCTTTCACCACACGGCCGTTGACGCTGATGCGGCCATTGTCGCAGGCTTCGTTGGCAACGGTGCGGCGTTTGATCAGCCGGGAGACCTTCAGATACTTATCTAAGCGCATTACTTAGCGACAGTATCCTTCAGAGCCTTGCTTGCCTTGAAAACGGGCAGCTTGGTAGCGGGAATCTGAATGGTTTCCTTGGTGCGGGGGTTGCGTCCGGTGCGGGCTTCGCGGGTCTTGACCTCGAAGTTACCGAAACCGAAAACCTGTACCTTCTCACCCTTTGCCAGGGCAGCGGTAACGGTCTCGAAAGTAGCGGAAACGACGCGCTCTGCGTCCTTCTTGGTCAGGCCGGTCTTCTCGGCAACTGCTGCGATGAGTTCAGTCTTGTTCATAATGTTTACCTCGTTTCATTATTTTAGATTGCTAAAGTAATCGTATCACTTTTTTGCACATATTGCAAGCATTTTTTTGCAAAAATAACCAATTATAGCCTTAAAATTTTCGAAATCTTGTCACCTTTTGGCAAAAGCAGGCAATCTTCCCGGGAAATTGCCTTGCAAAGCACCACGCAGACCAGGTAGGTTACTACGCCCACAGCCACAGGAATACCGCAAAGTATCACCCGGCTTGCACCGCTGCCCAAAACCGCGATCAGCAGCCGATACGCGCCGTAGACCACAACGCCCATCAAAATGGCAGGAACTGCAGGCCGCAGGAGATTCCGTAAGATCCGGGGCTTGTGGGGAACGACCCGGTTGATGGCGATGAGGTTCATAACACCAATGCACAGATAGCAAAGGGTCATACCGATGGGCGCGCCCACGATGCCGATTTGGGGATTGCCCACCAGCACATACACCACAGCCAGCTTCACACCGCCGCACAGCAGGGTGTTGATAACGGGGATATGGGCATAGCCGTGGGATTGGAGCACCACATTGGTGTACTGAATGGTGGCGTAGAAGAAGATGTTCACGCCTAAAATCGCCAAAATCTTGCCGGCCAAAATGAGATTGTCTCCGGTGTAGCCGCCCAAAAGGCTGATGACCGGGGTTGCCAAAATGCTCAGACCCACGGCGCAGGGCAGGCTGATGAGGCCGGTGATCCGGGCGGCGGATTCTTCCGTTGCCTTTGCCCCGGCAAAATTCTTGGTGGTGAGCAGGGCGGTGATGGCAGGCAGCACGGAGGTTGTGATGGGTACCATAAAGGCGCAGGGCATATTGAACACCGTAAAGCACATATCGTAAATGCCCTTGGTGATGTCAGCAGTGTTTTGGCTCATGCCGTTGGCTGTCAGCAGCTGACCCATATACAGGTTGGTCTCCACCAGGGTCAGCACCTGCAAGCCCGCAGAGCCGATGGTGATGGGCACAGCGATGGCCAAAAGCTCCTTGGCAGTGCGGCGGTAGGTCTTGGTTTCGCCGCCGCCCGTGGGCATCTCCCGGTATGCAGGCCGCAGCTGGGCATACAGGTAGATAGAAGACACCAGGCAGCTCACCGTCACGCCCAAAATGGCGCCGCCGGCAGCCAAGCCCACGCTTCCTGTCTGCTTCATAATGAGATATGCGAAAGCCAAGCCCACAAACAGCTTGAACACAGCCTCCAAAATCTGAGAATTGGAGGTGGGGCGCATATCGCCCTGACCCTGGAAAAAGCCCCGGAATGTGGACATAATGCACATCAAAAAGGCGCTGGGTGCCAGGCAAAAAATGGCCGCCCAGGCATCGGGTTGCTTTTGGAACGCCGCTAACTGGTGGGCAAAAATCATCATCAGCGAAGAGCTGACTGCACCCAGTCCTAAGAAAATACCCCGGCTGGTGGCATAGACCCGGCGCACCTGGTTGTAGTTGCCTACGGAGTGAGCCTGGCTGATGAGCCGGCTCATGGCAATGGGCAGGCCGGCGGTGGAGATCATCAGCAGCACCGCATAAATATTGTAGGCGGTGTTGAAATAGCCGAAGCCCTGTTCGCCGATGATCATATTTAGAGGGATCTTATAGAACGCGCCGATGATCTTCACAATGGCGGTTGCCATGGCTAAGAGGGCTGCGCCGTGGAGGAAATTTTGCTTTTTGTTCATTGCTCCTCCTTACTTTCTCCCAACAGACGGGGAATGGCGTATTCCATGATCTCAGACACCACCCCATTTAGATCGATGGTGGGGAAGCGGCCGTTTTGGTACAGGATCTTGCCCCGGACCATGGTCATAGCCACATCGCCGCCCTTGGCGGAGAACACCAGACCGGCCGGTACATTGTGGCAGGGCATCAAATGGGGCGCGGAGAAGTCCACGAGGATAATATCCGCATCCAGCCCCTCTTTCAGCATACCGCAATCGGTTCGGCCCTGGGCCTTGGCGCCGCAGACAGTAGCCATCATCAAGGGCGCAGCGGCAGGCAGCGCAGAAGAATCCCCCTGTTCCTGCCGGGCTTGCAGGCAAGCATAGCGCATCACTTCAAACATATCCAAATTGCCGCATTCAAATGCGCCGCCCGTTCCCAATGCTACATTCATACCGGCCTTGACACAGGCGGTGATGGGGGTGGTGGGCGCGCCCAACTTGGCGCTGGCAAGGGGGGTGGCTACAGCAGTTGCCTTGTATTTGCCCAGCATGGTCTGCTCATTTTCCGTTAAGCAGGCGCAGGTGGCAGCCGTTACAGGCAGGTCAAAAATCTTGTGGCAGCTGAGAAGCTCTGCCGGGGTGAGGCCGGAGCGGTCTTCGCAGCTTTCTACTTCTTCCTTTGTTTCCGACAGGTGGAGCTGGATTCCCAAGCCCTTTTCCGCGGCAAAGGAGGCTATGCCCTCCCAAAGCCGGAAATTGCTGGTATACTCGGCATAAATGCCGCCGTCGATCTTGATGCGGCCGTCGTCATAGCCGTGCCAAGTGTCTGCAAGCCGGACAAGCTCCTTGCACTGCTCGTCAGTTTCAAAATCAAAATCCTCGTTCTGGTCGATAAACCGATAGGAAGACAATGCCAAATTGGCCTTGATGCCGCTCTCTGCCACAGCCTGGGCGGTGGCCTCCGGGAAATAGTACAGGTCTGACACAGAGGTGATGCCAAAGCGCAGGCACTCGGCGATCGCCAGCTGGGCCGCCGCCTTAGCCGCCCGGTCGTCTAACTTATCCTGCCGGGTGAGCAGCTGCTCCAAGGCCTCCCGCTTTTCTCCATCATCCACAAAATTCCGCAGCACGGCTGTGGCCAAATGGGTGTGGCAGTTGATGAGGCCGGGCATTGCCACCATTCCGGTGCCGTCGATGATGGTCTTGGGCTGCTCCTGGGGAGCAGTTTTTTCCATATAGGCTATTTTGCCGCCCTCCATGCCGATGGATGGGCCAAACAGCACATCCATTTTTTCATTCATGGTCACCACGGTGACATTGGAGATCAATGTATCCAAAATAACACTTCCTTATAACAGGTCAAATAGTTCCTCTTTTTGCCGCAGTACATCGCCGATCTGGCCTATGTACTGCTCCGGGAATTTGGGGTTATGGAATCGCTGGAGGGAGCCGTCGGGCAGGTTTACCTTGTTCATACCGCCGCCACCTAAGGACAAAATGGTATGCAGCTCCTCCATCATATAAATATTGTACAGGCAATCCAAATTATCCCTGCTCCAGCCCACATTCTCAAAAGAACCGGACATATATTTCTGCCGGTACAGGTAATAGGGCTTGTAGCCCAGGGCACGGAGGGTATGCTCTGCGTACTCCACCATCTGCGCCACTTCCTCCACGCCGGGCAGCTGTACCTTTCGTTCAAACAGGTCTGCACCCTTCTTGAGGGCTAAGGTATGGACAGTGATATTGGCAGGGTTCAGCGCCGCCACCTTATCCAAAGAATCCCGGAAGCCCTCCAAGGTATCCTTGGGCAGGCCGGCGATCAAGTCCATATTGATGGCGGTAAAGCCTGCGGCCTCCGCCTCTTTGTACCGGCTGAGGATATCCCCGGCGGTGTGGGGTCTGCCACAGGCCCGCAGGACTTCGTCCTGCATGGTTTGGGGATTGATGCTCATGCGGTCAGCGCCGCATAAGCGAATTGCGGAGAGTTTTTCAGCGGTTAGGGTATCGGGCCGGCCGCCCTCCACAGTAAACTCTATGCACCGGGAAAGGTCAAAGGTGTCCTGCACCCGGTCCAAAAGCTCCGACATCTGCTCGGTAGACAAGGTGGTGGGCGTACCACCGCCTATATAGATGGTACGAACCCTTTTCCCGGAATTTGCCAAAAGTTTTCCGGTGTGCTCCAGTTCCTGGTACAGGGCGTGCAAGTAAGGGTCTAATAAATCGGTGTTTTTGCCCACAGTGCGGCTGACAAAACTGCAATAGCTGCACCGGGTAGGGCAGAAAGGAATGCCGATGTACAGGGATATGTCGTTTTTGTCCATCTTATTGATGGCGCTCACTGTGGATTTGGAGCAGTCGATGGCCAGCTGCCGCCGCTGCGGTGTCACGAAATACACATCGCGGAGCAATTTGTCCGGGTCATCGCCCTCCAAAATCGCCTTGGTGCTCAGCTTGGTGGGCCGTACGCCGGAAAGGGCGCCCCAGGCAGGCGTGTTTTCCAAATGGGGCAGGGCCGCCAAATAAAAGCTCTGCTGCAAAGCTCTTCTGCGCAGGCGGACAGTTTCTTCTGTCACTTTCAAGCGGCGGGAAGACCTTGTCTTCTTGCCCGCTATTTCAATTTCCGTCACGGCGGTGAGCCATACTTTGCCCCGGGAAAGCCGGGAAACCGCTGTTCCCTCAGTTTCGGCAAACAGGCTGAGCATCAGCTGCTCCACCGCATATAAATCATCGTGACCGGTTATCGTCAAATTCATTGGGTTTCCTCTTATCGCATATAGGGATTGTACTTCCGTTCTTCCGCTAATTTGGTGGCGGGGCCGTGGCCGGGGAGGACTTTGTAATCTCCCTCCAGCTGCGCCAGCCGCTTGAGAGATTCTCGCATTTGGGCCATACTGCCCCCGGGGAAGTCCGTCCGTCCGCAGGAATCCATAAACAGGGTGTCCCCGGAGAACATGGTGTCCTGGCACATAAGGCACACCGAGCCGGGGGTATGTCCCGGGGTATGGAGAACCCGCAAAGAAAGACCTGCAAACGTAAGCACATCCCCCTCGTCATAGTTTGCCGTGTAGCAAAGCGGGCCGTCGGTGAAGCTCTCCGGCAGAGAAAGCTCCGCTGCATGGATATAAACCGGGCAATCCGCTTTTTCCGCCAAAAACCGCACGCCGCCCACATGGTCAAAATGGCCGTGGGTCAGCAGGATGGCATCAATGGTCTTGCCCAAACGGATCACTTCTGAAAGCACCGTTTCCGGCTCATAGCCCGGGTCGATGACGATGCAGGAATCCGCACCCTCTGCCCAGGCAATATAACAATTGGTCTGATAAGAACCCAAAGGCAATGTGAGAATGTTCAGCATAATTCTCAATTCTCCATTTTCAATTTCTTCTGGGTGTGTCCAGCAGTTCGGCGGTGTCCAAAATGAGGGTGACAGGGCCATCATTGATAGATTCCACTTTCATATCTGCGCCAAACTGGCCGTGCTGGGGAGGATAGCCCAGTTCCTCACAGATGGCAAGGAACTTTTTGTACAATTCATTGCCCAATTCCGGGCCGGCTGCCCCCACAAAGCTGGGGCGGCGACCTTTGCGGCAATTGCCGTACAGGGTAAACTGGCTCACCACCAGCACCTGTCCGCCCACATCATCAAGGCCCAAATTCATTTTGCCGTTTTCGTCCTCGAAAATGCGCAGGCTCAAGGCCTTTTCCGCCAAATACCGGCACTCCTTTTCCGTATCCTCCGGGCCAACGCCCAGCAGGATCAGAAAACCCTGGCCGATCTTGCCCACAACCTCTCCATCAATGGTGACAGAGGCAGACTTTACTCTTGTTAATACCGCTCGCATAAGGAAAACTCCTTCAAAATCTGTTATATGTCAAATAATTGAGAATTGAGAGTTGAGAGTTGAGAATTTTTAGATTCTTTACATCAAGGCATTGCCTTAATTCTCAATTCTCCATTCTCAATTTTCAATTTGCCCGAAGGGCATTAGTTCTGTCCTCTCCGGGTGCCGATCACGTCCCGGATATTCATCAGCTTATTGCGGATAGAGTCCAGCTCATCCACGTTCTTGACCTCAAAGCGCACGGTGATCACGCTGTGACCGCCGGGCATATCCTTACCGCTGATCTCCTTCATATGCACCCGGGTAGTGGTGAGGGTGGTAACGATGTCCAGCAGCAAGCCATCCCGGGTGATGCAATCCAGCTCCAGGGTGGTGTCAAAGGGCTGATCGTCCTGGACGGCCCAGCGCACCCGCACCCAGCGGGCGGCCTGGTGAGGTTCGTCCCGGTTCTGGGCATTGGGACAGTCGATCCGGTGAACGGACACACCAAAGCCCTTGGTGATAAAGCCCAAAATGCCATCACCCGGCACGGGGGTACAGCATTTGGCAAACTTGATCATACAGTTGTCGATATCCTCCACGATCACGCCGTTGACGCTGTGGCGGTTCTTGGGGGCAGTATCGGGCTTGACGGCGTTGGATACCACCTGCTTTTCCAGGTTTTGCGCCTTCATAGCCCGGTTGATGTCGTCCCGGATGCGGCCAACAGCCTTCACGGCGGTGAGGCCACCGTAGCCGATGGCGGCATACATATCCTCCCATGTATCGAAGGCCAGCTTCTTCAGCAGCTGGGGGCTCAGCTCCGGGTCTACCGTGAGTGACAGGGGCAGGCCGATCCGGCGCATTTCACCCTCGAAGGATGCCCGGCCGTGGGCCACATTCTCCTCCCGGCGCTCCCGCTTGAACCACTGCTTGATCTTGGTGCGAGCCTGGTTAGACTTACAGATATTCAGCCAGTCGCGGCTGGGGCCACGGGCAGATTTGGAGGTGATGATCTCCACGATGTCGCCGTTTTGCAGCTTGGTATCGATGTTGCAGATACGGTTATTCACCTTGGCGCCAACCAGGGAGTTACCCACACCGGAGTGAATGGCATAGGCAAAGTCAATGGGGGTAGAGCCGGCGGGCAAGGACACGATCTTGCCCTTGGGGGTAAAGGCAAACACCTCGTCGTCGAACATATCGATCTTCATGGAGTTCAGATAGTCCTCGGCATCGGTGTCCTGCTGGCTTTCCAGCAGGCGGCGTACCCATTCAAAATCCTTTTCCTGGCCTGCGCCCTCGCCCTGCTTGTATTTCCAGTGAGCGGCGATGCCGTATTCGGCAGTTTCGTGCATATCCCAGGTGCGGATCTGCACCTCAAAGGGAATGCCCTGCTTGCCGATGACCGTGGTGTGCAGGCTTTGATACATATTGGGCTTGGGGGTGGAGATATAGTCCTTGAACCGGCCCGGCACCAGGTTAAACAGGTCATGGATATGACCCAAAACATTGTAGCAATCGGGAATGGTGTCCACGATGACCCGGAAGGCGTAAATGTCATACAGCTCATCGATGGTCTTGCCCTGGGCATTCATCTTCCGATAGATGGAGTACACGTGCTTGATCCGTCCGTAGGTCTTGCTGTGGATGCCCATAGACTCCAGCCGTTCAGAGATCGCATCCTGAATGGTGTGCATAAAGGCCTCGTCCTTTTCCTTGTGGGCGGACAGGTAAGTGAGGATCTCCTCGTAGCTTTGGGGATCCAGATACCGCAGAGCAATATCCTCCAGCTCCCATTTCATCTTCTGAATACCAAGGCGGTGAGCCAGGGGCGCGTAAATATCCATGGTCTCCCGGCACTTGATGATCTGCTTTTCCGGGGTCTGATACTGCATGGTGCGCATATTGTGGAGCCGGTCAGCAATCTTGATGAGAACCACCCGGATGTCCTTGCTCATGGCCATGAACATCTTCCGCAGGTTCTCCATCTGTGCCTCCTCGGTGGAGGAGAAATTGGCTCTGGTCAGCTTGGTAACGCCCTCCACCAGCTCAGCGGTGGTAGTGCCAAAGATCTTTGCGATGTCAGAGAAGGATGCATCGGTGTCCTCGATGCAATCGTGGAGCAGCGCACCCAGGATCGCATCCATATCCAGGCCCATTTCCGCCACGATCTCCGCCACCGCCAAGGGGTGGATGATGTAGGGAGAGCCGTCCTTGCGTTTTTGGTCCTTGTGCTTTTCCCGGGCATATTCCACAGCCCGGTCAACAAGCTCCATATCCACACCGGGTACGCACCGATTTAAGGTTTGGTACAGCGACCCATAGTGTTCAGCAAAAGTTTCCATAATTATACCTCTTTGCTTGCGGATAACAATTTCTGCATAGTCCGGCTGGCATTTAAGTCTGCTTTCTCGGTAGCAGGCAGCAGCCGAATCATAATATCATTATGCAGCCGGGTAGTCTCAAGTAGACCCACATCGGCAAAAATATCAATACAGGTAAGCATTTGGTCCAAGCTCAAAGGCTGGTCGGACCAGCGGACGATCTTCCGGCACAGGCAGATGGGATTTTCCCGCACTTCCTTGCGCACCGCCAAATACCGCCAAACCAGCGCCTGGGTAGCCCGGTTGGGGATCAGCCGGGCGGCTGCATCGGGGGTAAGGGCATCTTCCTGCAGCCGCCGGTAATCGTCGCCGTCGCAGCAGATCGCCGCCTTGCAGGAGGGGCGAATGTCCTGCACATTCATCTGCACGGACTTTTCTCCCCGGAACTCATTGATCTGCGGCTGGAAAGCCACATCCACCCGGTCACCCAGCTCCACGGAGGCAGACTCTGCGGTGGCAGAGAAGAAAATGCCGTTAAAGCCAAAGCCGCCCTTTTGCAGGCGCATACGCAAATGCCGTCCGTTGCCCACAGCGCTGAGCTTATCCACCGACAGCCCCTCCATCACCAGCACAGGCTTGGGACAGCCGGTGCCGCAGGGCTCCAAAGCATCCAGGGACTGGATATTGGGCAGGGTCAGCAGTTCCGGTGGGATGACGCAATCCGCTTCCAGCACAGTCTTCGGACCTGCGCCCCGGTAAAATTCCCCAGCCAGGCGGCAGATCTCCTTGCGGAAGGCAGGGATCTGGTCCCGGTGAATGGTAAAGCCCGCCGCCAGCTCGTGACCGCCGTAGCTTTCCAGCAGATGGGAAAGGTTTGTCAGCGCGCCAAAGAGATTAAAGCCGCCAAAGCTCCGGGAGCTGGCCTTGCCGTGTTCCCCGTCCAGGCAGATGAGGAAAGCGGGGCAGCAGTATTCCTCGGCAATACGGCTGGCAACGATGCCCACCACGCCTTGGTGCCAGCTTTCGTCAGCCAGGACGATGGCCTCGGGGAACTTCCCCTCCGGGAGCATTTCTACAGCCTGTCGGTAAATTTCCGACTCCACCGCCTGCCGCTGCTTATTCAGCTCGCACAGAGCCGTTGCAGACGCCTGTCCCCGCTCCGGGTCATCGGTCAAAAACAGTTCGATAGCCAATTCGATTTGGCCCATTCTGCCGGCGGCATTGATCCGAGGGGCAAGCATATAGCCCACCACAGAAGCAGATACCTGCTCCGATGTACAGCCGCATTCCGCCATTAAGGCCTTTAGGCCCGGGCGGGAAGTATTCTTCAGCATGGCGATACCCCGGGACACAAACACCCGGTTCTCCCCCTGCAGGGGCATCACATCTGCCACAGTACCCAGGCAGACCATATCCGCGTACTGTTCCAGCACCTTATCCTGGTCGCCCCGCAGCGCCGCCGCTAACTTGAAGGCCACGCCTACGCCGGAGAGGGTCTTGTGGGGGTAGGTGCAGTCGGGGCGGTGGGGGTCTACCACCGCGATCGCTTCGGGAAGGCGATCCTTGCACTCGTGATGGTCGGTGATGACCAGGTCGATGCCCTTTTCTTTGCAAAGAGCCGCCTCTTCTACGGCGGTAATGCCGCAGTCCACGGTGATGATCAGCTTGACGCCCAAGCCCTGCAGATAGTCGATGGCGATGGGATTCAGGCCGTAGCCCTCCTCCAGCCGACCGGGAATGTAAGGCACGCAATCACAGCCCTGTTTCCGTAAGAAATCCGTCAGCAAGCAGGTGGCGGTGATGCCGTCCACATCGTAGTCGCCAAAAACGGCGATTTTCTCCCCTTTGTCCATAGCCAGAGCCACCCGGCCCACTGCCATAGCCATATCGGTCATCAAAAAGGGGTCGCAGAGGTTACAGTTGCAGTCTAAGTACTTGTCAGCTTTTTCCCTGTTTTCCATACCCCGGGAGGCCAAAACCATAGCCGCCAACGGGGCATAGCCGCCTTTCACCAGGGCATTGACTGCATCCATCCCCGGCTGGGCGGTTTTCCATGTTCCGTATTTCAAGCAATTCCACATCCATTTTATCATTTTTCTTAATATTATATCAAAAAAACCGCCGTAACACAATAGGAAAGTTCCATTTCTTAGGTCTAACTTTGACCTCTGCAACATAGTTTTTAATACACAATAACCGGGATAATGGAAAATTAAAAATTGAAAGTTGAAAATTGTGGTGTCGCTTCGCGACTTATTTCAATCATTGCCGAAGGCAATACCTTAATTTTCAATTCTCAATTCTCAATTTTCAATTCTTTTTTGGGGGCTGCTATATGAAAAGGTTTTTCTGTTTGTTATGTATTTTTGCCTTAATATTGCCGGTGTCCGCGGCGGATTTGAGCATTCCTGCCAAGTCAGCTGTGCTGATGGATGTGGCCACCGGGCAGCTTTTATATGAGCAGGATGCCCACACGCCCCTGGCCCCGGCCAGCGTGACCAAGGTGATGACCATGCTCCTCATTATGGAGGCCATCGACACCGGGCGCATCGGCTGGAACGACACCGTCACCACCTCCGAGGCCGCCGCAGCCAAGGGCGGCAGTCAGATCTACTTAAAAGTGGGAGAGGGTATGTCTGTTTCCGATATGGTCAAATCCATTGCCGTCAGCTCCGCCAACGATTGCGCCTGCGCCATGGCCGAGCATATTGCCGGCAGTGAAACGGCTTTTGTGGAAATGATGAACAAGCGGGCCAAGGAACTGGGGATGAACGATACCAATTTCGTCAACTGCACCGGCCTTGACGACAGCGAGGATGCCAAAAACCACAAGACCTCCGCCCACGATATCGCCATTATGTCCCGGGAATTGCTGAAAAACCACCCGGATATCAAGAAATTCACCACCATTTGGATGGATACGGTGCGGGACGGGGCATTCGGCCTGTCCAATACCAATAAGTTAGTGCGGTTTTACCCCGGAGCAACGGGCTTAAAAACCGGCTTTACCTCCCAGGCAGGCTACTGCCTGTCCTCTTCTGCCATGCGGGAGGAAATGGAGCTGGTGGCAGTGGTCATGGGCTGTGAGACCTCCAAGGACCGGTTCGCCGCCTGCAAATCCCTTTTAGACCACGGCTTTGCCTCCTATGCCCTCATCACCCCCCAGCAGGATAAGGCAGAAATCCCCGTGAAGCTGGGCAATGCAGATTCCGTGTCCGCCGTTCCCTCCGGAATGGATTCTGTCCTCATCGACAAGGGGCAAAAAGCGATGGTCACCCAGGAAACCGAGCTTTTGGAGCAGGTTTCCGCGCCGGTGAGCCAGGGACAGCGGCTGGGCACGCTGTATATCAAGGCCGGGGAGCAGGTGCTCAAAGAAATTCCGTTGGTGGCAGAAACCGCCGTTCCCAAGCTGACCTTTGGCCAAATGTTCAGCCGCCTTTTGCGTGTTCTTACAATGGCTGCATGAAAAACTAAAAACTTCACCTCACCTCCCGGCGATGCGCCCGGAGGGGTACATAGGGGAGGGGCGGTTCGCAAGCGGGAGTTGCGGCTCAGCCCCTCCCCTATGGCGCATTCTTTGGTTACTTTCTTGGCGAAACAAGAAAGTAACGCCGCCGGCAGGCAATAACATTGTACCAGGAGAGTGCCACGTCGCTTCGCTCCTCGCAATGACAAGGAAAATTAGCAACAAAAATCCCGGAAGTGCAATGCACTTCCGGGATCGTTGCAATATCTTACTTGTTGGCGCCGGCGATCTGTGCGGCAACCTCATCAGCGAAGTTCTCTTCCTTCTTCTCGATGCCCTCACCCTTGATGTAGTGAATAGCGTCAACGAAGGTGACCTTGCCGCCCAGCTTCTTGGCAGCGTCAGCAATGTAGCCAGCCACATCGCCCTTGAACAGATCGGAGCGGACGAACTCCTGCTGCAGCAGGCAGATCTCCTTGTAGAAGGCGTTCATCTTACCGGCAGCGATCTTTTCCTTGACCTCAGCGGGCTTGTTAGCCATCTTGGGATCGTTGTCCATCAGAGCCACCTGAACAGAGAGCTCCTTGTCGATCTCAGCCTGAGGCACCTGGGTCTTATCCCAGTACTTAGCGCCCATAGCAGCGATCTGCATAGCCACGTTCTTACCGATCTCGGTAGCATCGCAGCCTTCCACAGCCAGGTTTACCAGAACACCGTGGGTGCCGCCGGCGTGAACGTAAGCGACGGAAGTGTTCTCAGCAAAACGGGCAAAACGGCGGATCTGCATATTCTCGCCGATGGACATGACCTTCTCCTGCATGATCTCGGTAACGGTCAGCTCGGAGTTGGGGTACTTTGCAGCCTTCAGAGCCTCCACATCAGCGGGGTTAGCGGTAGCGACCACCTCAGCCAGGTTCTTGACCAGGTCCATAAATGCATCGGTCTTAGCAGCGAAGTCGGTCTCGGAGTTCACCTCGATCACAACGCCCACACCGTTTACTACGGTAGCATAAGCAACGCCCTCAGCGGCGATGCGGTCAGCCTTCTTGGCAGCCTTTGCCAGGCCCTTCTCACGGAGCCAGTCAACAGCCTTGTCCATATCACCGTCGGTAGCAGACAGAGCAGCCTTGCAGTCCATCATGCCGACGTTGGTCATTTCACGGAGCTTCTTAACATCCAGTGCAGTAAATGCCATTTTATCTTTCCTCCTAATTACTCTTCTACGGGAGCCTCGGTAGCCTCAGCCTCAACCTCAGCGGGAGCTTCTTCGATAACAGCGTCCTCACCCTGACGGCCCTCGATGGCAGCAGATGCCATAGCAGCGGCGATCAGACGGATAGCGCGGATAGCGTCATCGTTGCCGGGGATCACGTAGTCGATCTCGTCGGGATCGCAGTTGGTATCAACGATAGCCACGATGGGAATGTTCAGCTTCTTAGCCTCAGCGATAGCGTTGCGCTCCTTGCGGGGGTCAACGATGAACAGAGCAGCAGGCAGCTTCTTCATTTCCTTCACGCCGCCCAGGTACTTCTCCAGCTTTT
Source organism: Faecousia sp. (assembly GCA_045580345.1). Taxonomy (GTDB): domain Bacteria; phylum Bacillota; class Clostridia; order Oscillospirales; family Oscillospiraceae; genus Faecousia. The sequence goes on along the minus strand of JAZNNO010000016.1, from coordinate 14,543 downwards.
CGATCTCGCCCTGCAGCTTGATAACTTCCTTCTTGGGCAGCATTGCGAAAGTGCCGTCCTCTTCCATCTTTCTCAGCTGAGCCAGACGGTCGATACGGGTACGCATGGTGCGGAAGTTGGTCATCATACCGCCCAGCCAACGGGCGTTGACATAGTAACCGCCGCAGCGGGCAGCCTCTTCCTTGATGGCGTCCTGAGCCTGCTTCTTGGTACCGACGAACAGGATGTTACCGCCGTTAGCAGCAGTGTCACGGACGAAGTTGTAGGCCTCTTCCAGCTTCTTAACGGTCTTCTGCAGGTCGATGATGTAGATACCGTTACGCTCGGTGTAGATGTAGGTGGCCATTTTGGGGTTCCAGCGGCGGGTCTGGTGACCGAAGTGCACGCCAGCCTCCAACAGTTGCTTCATGGATACGACAGACATAGTTTTTTCTCCTTTTGTTTTTTCCTCCACCCCGTTCATTCCTTACCGCCCGTCCTTCAGCAGTTTGCTCTGCCTCCGAACACAGGAGCGACAGGTCCCCGGGTGTGTGGTGTAGATTACTACGGAAAAATTTCCGTGCCGAATTATTATATAAGAAGTATGCCCAATTTGCAAGTGTTTTTTTCGTTTTTTTCATATTTTTTCCAATCTTTTTTGGGGAAACAGCATATAGTTATCCTCTGCAAAAAACAGCCCTATATATAGTTGCTCTTATAGCAAAATGCACCTGCTTAGAGCATTGCACCGGGGCAAAGCGACACAGGTAATACCGCAAAAACGAAAGTGCGCGCCTGGAGGGGTCTTGGGGAGGTGGCTTGCCTTGCGGGAGCAAGTCGCTCAAACCCTCCCCAAGCCGGTTCTTTCGTATCTTTCTTGCCGGAACAAGAAAGATACCCGCCGGAGGCAATACATTAAAACAGCAGTCTTGCCTTATTGCGCATGACCCGGCAATCGTCGGGCTTGATGTCCACCAGTACGATGTCCGGCCCGATGCGGCAAATGCTCCCCCAGGGGATCACATAATCGTCCTTGGGGGGACTGAAGCCGCCCCACCGGCACCGCCCCGGCACCACGATGGCATTCACCTCGCCCCCGGGCAGACGGATGATCACATCTTCAATATACCCCAGCCGCCGTCCGTCGCAGATGCAGATGACCTCTTTGCAGTGCAGATCCGTAAATTTCGCAGACATAACGCACCCCCAAAGGTTTTTGGTAGAGTGTATGCAGCAAACAGGACATATATGACAAAAAGGGAACGACCGTCGGTCGTTCCCTTCATTATGCATTAAGCATTATGCATTCTGCATTATTTCCGTAATGCATCCATTGCGGTGGGCTTTACATCCTTGGGGATGGGGGGCACATAGCCCTCGCCCACACGGCTTTTATGTTCTGCTTTTGCCTTTTCCAAAAGCTCCGGGTTCTCCATCAGCTCCACTGCGCCGGCAGCTAAGACCTTGGCGGCATAGATGGTCATATCCCGGGCAAAGTCGGTCTTGCACTGGGCTGTCCACTGCCAGGAGTGGCCGGGCGTGCCACGGGCCACGCAAGTGGTGTAGATCTGGGCGGTGGGGCAGACCCAGCTGGTATCGCCCACATCGGTAGAACCGAAGGACTGGCCCTCTGCGCTATAAGCACCAATCTCCCACCACAGAGGATGCTCCATATCCGCCTTGGGAGAGATGCCCAAAGTGGCAGTGATCTCTCTGGCGTAAGCAATTTGTTCTTCTGTGGGCTGGGGCGCGGGAATGGCCTCCATCTTCTCCTGAAGCATCTGCTGAATGGCGGTGTTGGGCACGATGTTGGAGCAGGCCTTGATAAATTTATGGCTCTCCCTGGTGCCGGTCATCAGCGCTGCGCCCTGGGCGATATCGTTGACCCGTTCATAAATTTCCGCGGCGATCTTGTTTGTCACACCGCGAATGAGGTAGAGCACCTCTGCGTGAGGCTGCACCACATTGGGGGAGAATCCGCCGGTATCGGTGATGGCGTAGTGAATACGGCAGGAGGAGGGGATATGCTCCCGGAGGAACTGGACACCCACATTCATCAGCTCCACCGCATCCAGTGCGCTGCGGCCCAGTTCGGGAGAGCCGCCTGCGTGGGAGGCGATGCCGTCGAATTTGTAAAGGATCTGATAATTTGCCAGGGATTTGTTGGTGCGGACCTTGGTCACTTCATCGGGATGCCAGCAAAATGCCGCATCCAGGCCGTCAAACACACCGTCCCGGGCCATAAAGGCCTTGCCGGAGCCGCCCTCTTCGCCGGGGCAGCCGAAGTAAATGACTGTGCCGGGCTTGCCGGTCTTCTCCAGCCATGCCTTGACACCGATGGCAGCGCCCAAAGAGCCTGTGCCCAGCAGGTTATGTCCGCAGCCGTGGCCGGCTTCGCCGCCGGCGGATTTCTGCTCGGCGATGCCCTCCACCTGGCTCAGACCGCTGAGGGCATCATACTCGCCCAAAATGCCGATGACAGGCTTGCCGCTGCCGAATGTGCCGGTAAAGGCGGTAGCGATGCCGGCAATATTTTCTTCCACGGTAAAGCCCTCTTTGCGGAGAACATCGCACAGATACTTGGCAGATTCAAACTCCGTAAAAGCGGTCTCCGGGTGATCCCACAGGAAGTCTGCGGTGGCGTTCAGCACCGCACGCTTTTCCTCAATGGCAGAAAGTATGGTTTCCATCGTAATTCTCCTTAAATTCAATAAAAATATTTATTGATTTGTAGGGGAGGGATATCATCCCTCCCGTGGGAGGCATGCCTCCCCTACAATATCTGCGTTAGTTCATCGTGTTTTCCGCACGGGCGAAGAGCTGACCGATGCGGATGCGTAGTGCCTCTGCTTCCGGTGTTTTCGCAGTGCCCTCCCGGTCGATCCAGTCAGCGGATGCCTGCTGGGCGGCTTTCAGGGTCTGCAAATCACAGCTTAAGTTGGCAACCCGGAACACAGGCAAGCCGGACTGTCTTGAACCGAAGAAGTCACCGGGGCCTCGCAACCGCAGGTCTTCTTCCGCAATTTTGAAGCCGTCGGTGGTCTGACACAGAGCTTTTAGGCGCTGTTTTGTTTCCGGGTGCTTGGTTTGGGAAGTGAGAATGCAGTAGCTTTTCGCTTTGCCACGACCCACACGGCCTCGCAGCTGGTGAAGCTGAGAAAGGCCGAACCGGTCCGCGTCCTCCACCACCATCAGCGTGGCATTGGGCACATCCACGCCCACCTCGATCACCGTGGTGGCCACCAAAATATCGGCGTTTCCGGCAGCGAAATCGGACATCACTGCGTCCTTTTCCGCACCCTTCATCTGGCCGTGGAGGAGGGATACCCGCAGGTCGGGAAATACCGTCTGCCGCAGGGTTTCTGCCCAGGTCTCAGCGGCCTTTAAGTCCAGGCCGTCGCTTTCCTCCACCGCAGGACACACCACAAAGCACTGGTGGCCCTCGGCTACCTGCTTGCGGATGAAATTGTTGATCCGGGCCCGGTAGCTTTCGTCTACCAAGAAGGTGTCCACCGGTTCTCTGCCCGGGGGCAGCTCGTCCAAAATAGACACTTCCAGATCGCCGTACATCAGTAGTGCCAAGGTCCGGGGAATGGGGGTTGCGGACATGACCAAAAGGTGGGGGTCTTTGCCCTTGCCCGCTAAGGCAGAGCGCTGTCCCACACCGAAGCGGTGCTGCTCGTCAGTGATGACCAAACCCAAATCTTCAAACACGGTGGCCTCCGACACCAATGCGTGAGTACCTACCACCAACCGGGTCTTGCCGGATTCGATTTCTTCCCGGACTTCTCTTTTCTGCTTGGGGGTGAGAGAGCCTGTCAGCAAGGACACAGAGATGCCAAGAGGGGTCAAAAGCTTTGACAGGGATGCATAATGCTGCTCCGCCAAAATCTCCGTGGGCGCCATCATGGCGGCCTGGTGGCCGTTTTGGATGGCAAAGTAAGCTGCGGCGGCAGCCACCATGGTCTTGCCGCTGCCCACATCGCCCTGCACCAACCGATTCATAGGGCTGCCCCGGCGCAGATCCTGGGCGATCTCCTTTATTGCCCGGCTTTGCGCCCCGGTGAGGGTAAAGGGCAGGGCCTTCAGGAACGGATCAAGGTCAAGATTTTCATAGGGGGCGGTCTTCTTCACAGACCGGGCCGCCCGCATAAGGGCAAGACCAGCGGAGAATACGAAAAATTCCTCAAAGATCAGCCGCCGTTTGGCAAGCTCCGCCTCCTCCATAGAGGCAGGCTGATGAATGGCATAGTAGGCCCGTTCTGCCGGCAGAATGCCGTACTGCTCCCGGACAGCCGCGGGAATGATCTCCTTGGGGGGATCGCATACCGAAAGCGCCTGCTCCACCGCCTTCACCACCGATGCATTGGAAAGGCCGGCGGTCAGCGGATAGATGGGCAGCACCCGGCGGGTGTTGATGGGGGGCGCATCCAAGCTTTCAAAGCTGGGTGAGGGCATATTATAGCCGATGAAATCTCCGGTAACGGCGCCGTAGAAGATGTACTCCTTGCCATACTGGAGCTGCTCGGCGGAAAATTTCCGGTTGAAGAAGGTAAGGGTCAGCCGTCCGGTGCAGTCAGCCACCTGGACTTTGGTAATGTCCAGACCCTTGCGGATATGGGCGGTGCGGGGGGTGTTCATCACCATGGCCTTGAAGCAGGCGGGGGTGTCCACTTCCAGCTTGTCGATGGTGACCAGCTTGGTGCGGTCCTCGTAGCCCCGGGGGAAATGGCAGATGAGGTCTTCCAATGTGAAAATATTTAAGCTTGCGAACTGCTTGGCCTTGGTAGGGCCGATGCCCTTCAAAATCGTAATGGGATCAGACAGCCTTGCCACGGGGCTCACCTCCTTTTTACATTAGTATAACACAACGGAAAAGGATTGACAATTATAATGTAATGCATAATGCAGAATGCTGAATGCATAATTGTTGTATTTTTCTATCGAAAAATGATTTAAATAGTCGGCAAAGCCGACACCTTCATTACGCATTATGCATTATGAATTAAGCATTATAAAATGAAAAAACGCCATCCGGAAAAGTTCGGATGGCGATATTTTCAGAGAAGTTCTCGATCAAGCCAGCTTGTTCAGCTTCAGAGTCAGACTGCTCTTCTTGCGGGCAGCGGCGTTCTTGTTGACGATACCCTTGTTAACACCCTGGTCAACAGCCTTAACAGCTGCCTTGTAAGCAACCTCGGCAGCGGCCTTGTCGCCGGACTCCAGAGCAGCATCGTACTTCTTCAGAACGGTCTTCAGGGCACTCTTAGCGGCCTTGTTCTTCTCGTAAGCGATCTTGGAAGAAATGACATCCTTCTTAGAGGACTTAATGTTTGCCATTGTTACACCTCCTGTTTCCAAAATTATGCTCATGCACTGTCCAATTATAGCAAAGTTTTTCCTAAAATCAATACCTTTTCGCAAATTTTTTCGAATATTTTTCGTATCCCTTACAAATTGTGGGCAGAAGAATGCCTGTCCACTATATATAGAGATGCTTTCCATTCTGCCCAATTCTCCATTCTCAACTCTCCATTCTCAATTTTCTTGTCAAGAGGAAATTTTGTCACCCATAAAAATGCCATTGGCAAAATGTTCAAACCCAAAAAGTTGGAAAAGACAAATGTCTACGAAAAATAATTATGTTAACCCGTTTTTCGACATTTGTGGCCTGTTGAAAAAGACCCCTCCTGTGAATAAACCTGTTAATAATGTGGAAAACTCTTTGTAAATCCGCCTGTTTTTCCACAGTCAACAGGTTTTTCCACAGTTCAGGCCGAAAACTTTTTCGCAAAAAAGTCCGGTTTTTGCTTGGGTATAAAAAATTATGTCCCCGCTGAAACCTGTGTTATATTTCTGTTAATTCTGCCAAAAAGTTGGTACTTTCTGTGTCCGGTTTCCATAAATCGCCACCACCAGCAAATGGGCAAAAATATTTTTGTTGAACTTTCACAAAAAAGGTTTTTGTATGAAAAATCTTCCCCGGGAGATAATGAAAGTATCTTCAGAGCAGCATAAAAGCCGTCAAGACAAACAACTCGCCCTCGTCGGCGTATGTGGATACGGTAGAGGGCGCGTTGTGAAGTAAGGCAAAATGCCTTGCGCAGCAAGCTTTTTCTTTATATCTGTCAAAAGCAAAGGTTTTTGCCTCCTTTTCTCGAAGAGAAGGCTTACAAAAAAAGCGCTTTGACTTAAGTTGCATTTTGCCGATTGGCGGTTTTTATGCGCTCTGCCTAACAGGAGGCGCTATGCAAGGGAAGGTAGAAATCTGCGGTGTGAACACCGCAAGCTTAAAGACCCTGACCCCGGCACAGATGGACAGCTTGCTTCTGCAGGCAAAAGAGGGCGACCCCGACGCCCGCCAGGCTCTCATTGAGGGAAATCTGCGGCTGGTGCTTTCGGTGATCCAGCGTTTTGACAAACGGGGCGAAAGTCCCGACGATCTGTTCCAGGTGGGCTGCATCGGTCTGATGAAGGCAATTTCCAATTTCGACCCCACCAAGGGGGTGCGTTTCTCCACCTACGGCGTGCCCATGATCGCCGGGGAGGTGCGGCGGTATCTGCGGGACAATTCCGCCATCCGGGTGAGCCGGTCCTTGCGGGATATTGCCTACAGAGTCCTGCAGTGCAAGGAGGCTATGGTGACGGACTTGGGTCGGGATCCCACCAACGCAGAGCTGGCCCAGGCTCTGGAGCTTTCGGAGCGGGAGGTGGCCGAGGCTTTGGATGCGGTATGCGCCCCGGTGAGCCTTTATGATCCGGTATATGCCGAGGGAGGCGACCCGCTGACCATACTGGATCAAGTCCGGGACACCAAGAACACCGAGAGCAACTGGATCGATCAGCTGTGCTTACAGACCGCCTTCCGGGCCTTGGGAGAGCGGGAAAAGCAGATCCTGTCGTTGCGGTTTTACGATGGCAAGACCCAGATGGAGGTAGCGGGCTTTTTGGGGATCTCCCAGGCTCAGGTATCCCGGCTGGAAAAGGGTGCTATCAAGACCATGCGGAAAGCATTTTTTAGCTAAAAAAAGGAACGACCCGAGGGTCGTTCCTTTTTGCGTTATCTATTATTCTTCATTCGCCTTGGGTGCGGTGGGTTTCTTCTTCAGCAGGAAGAAAACCGCAACGCCGGCGCCGGCCAGAACAACCGCAGCGATCACAACGATCAGCCAAATGTTCATGCCGCCCTCATCTTCCACTACAGGAGCAGTGGTCTCGGTGGGCTCTTCTGTCTCCTCGGTGGGAGCCTCAGTAGCCTCGGTTTCCTCGATGTACTCGGTCTCCTCGGTGGGCTCCTCGTATTCCTCTTCCTCGGGGGCCTCGGTGGGTCTGGTGATCCGGGTACCTACAGGACGCTCCAGCTGGTTGGGGGTTCTGGTGGGAGCTTCGGTAGGCTCAGTTTCCACTACCTCCGCGGGAGCAGTCCAGCCAATGGCGATGGGAGAGTCGCCGAACACCTCAAACTGGATGCCTTCTGCGGTGTTGACAATCTTGAGCGCTTCAGCATCGCCGGCCTTCTTGCCGTAAGCATCCATTCTGTACAGCTGTGCGCCATAGAAGGTGTAGTTGGCATCGGTGCCTGCGGGGTAAGGCATGATCACGGTGACCTTGCCGTCTCTGGGCAGGTCGTCCTTGTTAAGAGCAACCTGATAGCAAGTAACCTTCTCAATATCTGCGCTGGCTGCGTTTACCTTGCCCTCCAGGGCTTCCTTGATCTTCTCGGGGGTATCCAGGCCCAGGTTCTTCAGCGCGGTGGGCACCTTCTCGGAAACGCCCTCGGTAAAGGTTGCATCCACCAAAGGACCAGCCTCATCGTCAGCAGCAATAGGCTTCACAGTGGACTCCAGGTAGACCTTTACGGTCTGGCCTTCCTTGATCTCCACAACACCGGTCGTGATGCTGTCGGAGCCAGGCATCATGGTGATCTCTTTGACCACGGTGGTGGTAGTCTTGCCGTTCTCGGTGATGTCTGCCTTCACGGTAGCAGTTTCTTCCTCATCGGTAGCATTCAGCCAGGACAGACGGTATGCGGTGGAGGAATCTCTTATGGTACCCAGTTCCACATTGTTGCCGATCTTTGCATCGTAAATGCTGAAATCCAGGGTCGTGCCGGTGAGGTAGAACTTGAAATCGTCGACCAAAACAGCCTTGTCAGCTTCCGCAACGGAGAAGCCCACGGTATCAATGTTGGCAAAGGTGGGCGCGGGAATATTCTCAGCGGACTTCAGGGTCCTGCCGTTCTTGTTCTTCACTGCAAAGGTGCTGGTGAAAGTATCCTTATCGTTGAAGTCCATATAGCGGACGAAGGTATAGGTGGTATCCGGTTCCACCGCCATCAGCTCCTCGTAGATGGGCATCTCGTCCCCATCGTACTTGCCGCTGGCATAGTAGACCTTGCCGTCCTTTACCTTAAAGCCGCCGTCTTCCAGCTCCTGCTTGGTGCCGGTATAGTTCAGCAGCTGGATCTCGGCATCCTTGCTCAGATCCTTGGGAATGGTAACGGTGATCTCCCATGCCTGATCCTCCGCGTAGGTATCACCGGCGGTGATGTTGCCGGGCAGGGTCTTGAGCCAGTTCTTGGAGTTACCGATAATGGACAGCTTCTTGTTGCCGTCGATGACAACAATATTGCTTTCGCCCTTAATGCCGCTTGCGGTCTTGCTCCAGGTGAAGCCCCAGGCATTGGTGGGCATAGAGGTGTTATAGTCGAATGCGCCGTAGTTGTAGGTCTCAAAATCGTACTGCAAAGAGGGATAGGACTCGTAGCGATCCGCATCGGTGGTAACGACGGGCATCACATCCTTGGCGGTTTCCACCCAGTAGCCTGTGGAACCGGCGATGGGGATCTCAGCCTCGGGCAGGATCTTACCGCCGGGGAAGGTCACAGTCTCACCGTTCACAAAGAATGTGGGATCTTCGCCTTCTTTGCTTGTGAGGAACTCACCACGGGAAATAACGCTGGTATTGGGGGTAATACGCCACAGATTACGGCCGTTTGCGTACATACCGGTGAGCACGAACTTGCTGTTCCAGTTCATGGGCATTTCGATGGGCTGTCTGTCCTCATAGCCGGCCAAATTGTTCAGCTCGGTAATAATGGAGTTCAAAATCAGACCGGTCTTCTCCCATCCGTCCTCGCCGCCGTTTTTCTCTGTTTCAGCCTTTGTGTTGTAGAACAGGAAGGGCTGGGGATTGAACATACCCAAATGGTAGATCAGATCTGCATAGTAAGGCGTGGTAGAAACAGCAGTGCGCAGATCGCCGGTGTATTTATAGTAGTAACTGGATGCCCAGGGGCTGATCCGCTTGGTATCGGTAGAGCCGTACATATAACGGGCAAAGTTGATGTCGTACATCAGACCGGTAAAGGGTTCCGGCACAAAGTATGCATCATTGAAGCCGGAGACCTTGGTGAGGTTCTTAATCTCATTGGGCGTGGGTCTGGTGTAGTAGAAGCTGTAGGTAGAGGTATTACCAACCTTCTTGGTGTTACCGCCGCTGAGGATCGCGCCTGCGTCGGTAACAGCAGCCAGCTTCATCCAGGTCTTGCCGTCCATGGACTGGTAGTCGGACACATGGATGTCGGGGTAATACTGCTTCACCTGGTTATAGCACCACTCGTCACAGTACTGGTTCAGGTGGATACGCATAACGGTATCCCAAATAGCAGGGCACATGGAATACTTAGAGCCTGCATTCTTGGTGGCGGAATAGAGTTCTGTATAGGCTTCCTGCTTGGCAGGGTCGCCTGCATCATAGAAGATAAAGCCGTACTCCTCCAGCAGAGGACGGATCCTGGTCTTATAGCGCTTATCCTTCACGATCTGCTGCAACAGCTTGGGGTTGCTGATCAAGTTTTCGTAATCACTGTCCGTATCCAGCAGATAGTAATGGCTCAGACCGATATACTCGGTATCCACCACAACGCCGTCCAGAGGGGCGCCCAGCTCCTTCAGCTTCTTCATGAGGTCATTCACGATCTCGCCCATCTGGCCTACATAGTAGTCCATAAAGATGGCATTCTCAGGAGCCAGGCGGAGCAGCTTGCCGGGACCGAAGAAGTGGATATAGCGGCTGCCCGCAGCGTAGGACTCCAGGCGCGTCTTCAGCGCTTGGGCCATCTTGGTCACATCTGCATCGGTGTAGACGCTATATTCCAAACCAACACCGCCATAGGACAGATATGTATTTTCACCACGGTTGGAGAAGGAAGGTGTGATGAAACCGTTCAGGTAAGGGTATTTGGTTTCATCAAAGTCCGTCCAGCTCACAACATAGAAGGGCTCCTTTTCGACTTCTGCAGCCTTGGCAGGCAAACTAAGACTCATGGGGATCAGCATAGCCATAACCAAAAGCAGAGCGAGTACTTTCTTCATAGAAATTTCTCCTTTCAAATAAACCGATTCCCAAGGCCAATTCTGCATATGGCGCTACCTTTGGGTATACTCAGTTCAGTATAGTTATTTATACTACAAAACACCCCGTAATGTCAATGCTCTTTTGGCATTTGTGCTACAAAATTGCAAAATTAGGAGAACTTTTGCAAAAAACACAAAAGGAACGACCCGTGGGTCGTTCCTTTTTATGGTTTATGGGTTATTCTCAGCCCTGCTGAGGAGGTGCTGTGGGCTTCTTCTTCAGCAGGAAGAAGACTGCCACACCGGCACCGGCCAGAACAACTACTGCGATCGCAACGATCAGCCAAATGTTCATGCCGCCCTCTTCTTCCACTACAGGAGCAGTGGTCTCGGTGGGAGCTTCGGTTTCCTCAGTGGGAGCCTCGGTTTCCTCGATGTACTCGGTCTCCTCGGTGGGCTCCTCGGTCTCCTCCACCTCGGGAGCCTCGGTGGGACGCTGTACCTTCACAGCGGTAGGAGCGGGTCTGCTGTCGGTGGGAGGCATGGGGATCAAGCCTTCCTCGACCTCTTCGGGAGCAGTCCAGCCAAGCACGATGGGAGAGGTTCCGAACACCTCAAACTGGATACCCTCGGAGGTATTGGCAGTTTTGATAACTTCGACACTGCCGATCTCCTTGCCGTAGTCGTCGGTTGCGAACAGCTGACCGACCACGAAGGTGTAGTTGGCATCGGTGCCTGCGGGGTAGGGCATGATCACGGTCATCTTGCCGTGCTTGGGAATGTCTTCCTTCTTGACGTCCACAGTGTAGTGGATAAATCCGTGGACCTCAGCGCCGCTGTCCAGAACCTTGCCCTCCAGGGCTTCCTTGATCTTTTCAACGGTATCCAGGCCTGCTGCCTTCAGAGCATCGGGCACTTCCTTGATGCTGCCCTCGGTAAAGGTAGCGTCAACCAGAGGACCGGCCTCTTCCGGAGCTGCGAAGGGGTTCACAGGGGTTTCCACAGTGGTCTCCAGGTAAACCTTAACGGTCTGGCCTTCCTTCACATCCACAAAGCCGGTGATGATGCCGTCTCTGCCGGGAGTCAAGGTCACTTCGTGCAGGACGGTGGTCGTGGTCTTGCCGCCCTCGGTGATGTCTGCCTTGATGGTAGCGGTGTGCTCATCATAGGTAGCATTCAGCCAGGACAGACGGTATGCGGTGGAACGGTCTCTCAGAGCGCCGACCTCGGCATCCTGACCGGTTCTCTTGTCGTAAATGCTGAAGTCAGCAGTAACGCCGCACAGGTAGATCTTGAAATCGTCAACGTAAACGGCCTTGTCAGCGCCGGTAACGGCGAAGCCGATCTCGGTAATGTAGTTGAAGCTGGGGCAGGGGATCTCCTCAACGGACTTCAGGGTTCTGCCGCTGCCGGAGGTAACGGCATAGGTGCAGTAGAAGGAATCCTTGTGGTGGAAGTTCATGACACGCTTAAAGCCGTAGGTGGTGTCCTCGTCCACATCCATCAGTTCCTCATAGAGGGGATTGCCCTCAGCATCGTGCTTGCCGGTGGCGTAGTAGAGCTTGCCGCCCTTTACCATAAAGCCGCCGTCTGTAAGATCCTGCTTGTTGCCGTTATAGGTAAGGATGTCGATCTGGGCATCCTTGCTCAGGCCCTTGGGAATGGTCACCTTCAGCTCCCAGGTCTGATCCTCGGCGAAGCTGTCGCCTGCGGTGATATTGGAGGGCAGATCCTTGACCCAGTTCTTGGAGTTGCCGATGATGGCCAGCTTGTTGTTGGCGTCAATATTTACAATGTTGCTCTGACCCTTCACATCGCCTGCTGCGCTCCAGGTGAAGCCCCAGGCATTCTTGGGCTTGGAGGTGTTGTAGTCGAAGGCGCCGGAGGCGTACTCTTCGAAATCATACAGCATGGAGGGGAAGAACTCAAAGTGCTCTGCCTCGGTAGTGACCACGGGCATTACATCCTTGGGGGTCTCGACCCAGTAGCCGCTGGAGCCCACGATGGAGATAGCATTATCCGCAATGATCGTGCCCTTGGGGAAGGTGACGGTCTTGCCCGCTACGGAGAAAGTAGGATCCTCTTTTTCACCGCTGGTTTTGAATGCGCCCAGGGTGATCACATTGGTGTTGGGGGTAATACGCCAGATGTTGCGGCCGCCGGCATACATACCGGACAGGATGTACTGGCTGTTCCATTCCATGGGCAGCTGAATGGGCTTTCTGTCGGAGTAGCCGGCCACACGGGTCAGCTCAGCCATAGCATCGTTCATCACCTGCTGGATTTCCTTGTAGTGGGCGGAGTTTTCTCTGCCGTCCTTGAAGATGCCGTCGCCCACATAGCAGTAGCCCAGGAAGGGCTGGGGATCCAGCATACCCAGGTGATACAGCTGCTCGGTGTAGTAGGGGGTATTGGAGATACGGTAAGAAGACTTCGTATTGCTGGTATCGCCGTAGTCATAGTATGTGATCCAAGGTGCGATCTTCTTGGTATCGGTGGACTCGTACAGATATCTGCCGAAGTTCACGTAGTACAGCAGCTGGGTGTAGGACTCCTGGGGCATATAAGCGGCATTGTAGCCGGTATATGTGCTGTTGCTGCTGTAGGAGGGCTGGCCGTAATACCAGCTGTAAGTAGAGGTGTTACCTGCCTTGATGGAGTTACCGCCGTTCATCTCGGTGCCGTCATCGGTGGTAGCGGTCATCTTCAGCCAGGTAGCTGTATCCGCAGACTGATAGTCGTTGACATTGATATCGGGGAAATACTTGACCGCAGTATCATAAGCCCACTCGGTCACATACTGATTCAAATGGATACGGGAAACGGTGTTCCAAACATTACGGGAACGGGCATACTTGGAGCCGGCGTTCTTGGTAACGGAGAACAGCTCGGTGTAGGATGCCTGCTTCACAGGATCGCCTGCATCATAGAAGATGAAGCCCCACTCCTCCAGCAGAGGACGGATCTCGGTCTTATAGCGCTTATCCTTGACGATCTCCCGGAGCAGATCGGGGTTGGAAACCAGGGTGTTGTCCTGGAACTCATTGGAAGGCATATCAAACAGATAGTAGCAGCTGGTGCCGGTAAACTCCACGTCCACCACGATGCCGTCGATCTGACCGCCGATCTCCTTATACTTCTTCATAAGGGCATCCATGATCACGACCATCTGCTCGACTGCGTAATCCATAAAAATGCCGTTCTCGGGTGCCATTCTGTAAACCTTGGCCGGGCCGAAGGTATGGATATAACGGGCGCCGGCAGGGCGCTTATCCATTGCTTTTTTCAAGGTTTGCGCCAATTGGTCTATCTGCGCATCAAAATCGGCGCTGCCGTAGACGACATTGTTGAGCTTAACATTGCCGCCAAATGCGGTCCAGTTTATCTGATACAGACCGTCCAGATACGGATAGCTCTTTTCATCAAATTCAGACCAGCCCAGGGTATAGAAAGGCTTGTCAGGTGTAGCAGTTTCAGCGCTTGCGGGCATCACCAAAAGCATGGGGACCAGCATTGCCAAAACCAGAAGCATAACAAGTGCTTTTTTCATAGAGGTTTCTCCTTTCAAGTTAAGCGAATCGCACCATAAGCATATTCAGCTCAGTATAGTTATTTATACTATAAATTTTCCCCTCTGTCAATGGACTTTTGCCATTTCTGCCACATTATCGCAATTTTTGGCAAAATTGTCTATTCCTCAAACCCCAAGGGCCTTTTTTGCTCCGTTTTTTAATCCATATTTGCCAATTGCTAATACAGAGAGGGAACTGCCGGAGCAGTTCCCTCTATACATTATAATATATAGTCTATCAAACCATTGCGCAGGTGATGATAGCCATCTTGTAGACCTCGTCAGCATTACAGCCACGGGACAGGTCGTTGATGGGAGCAGCCAGACCCTGCAGGATGGGGCCGTAAGCCACAAAGCCGCCCAGACGCTGTGCGATCTTGTAGCCGATGTTGCCGGCCTCGATGGTGGGGAAGATGAAGGTGTTGGCGAAGCCTGCCACGGGGGAGCCGGGGAACTTCAGCTGGCCGACTTCGGGAGCAACAGCAGCGTCGAACTGCATTTCGCCGTCGATCAGCAGGTCGGGAGCCATTTCCTTGGCGACCTTGGTAGCCTCATTGGACAGCTTCACAGTGCCGCCCTTGCCGGAGCAAGTCGGAGGCCAAGCGGTCTTAGGAAGACAATTAGGGGCTACAACT
>JAZNNO010000015.1:0-25686 GCA_045580345.1 Faecousia sp. | reverse complement strand
AATATAGCAGTAATACGTTTCATATATATTGTTCCTTTCCAAAAAGTTAGGCAGAGGAGAGTCGAACCCCAATAGCCCCACAGCAGCGCTTTTTGCCGCTTTTTGGTTTGTTTTCCTTGCCTTGCGTCAGCAAGGCTGCGTCATCCGTACCAAAAATCAATCAAAAATTTCTTGCTGAGGGGTGCTTCGCAGTTTTCAGATGCCTGCATTTTTCAAGACGAATAAAATCGCGCAGACAATACTTGCTGTATTATCAAGCGATTTTCTGATGTATTGGGGAATGCAGACATCTGAAAACCCGTTGGGGTTCGACTCTCCTCAGCCTGAACATTATAGCAGATTTTTCGACAAAATGCAAGATGGTAACAACTGGTTTTATTCCCCCTTTGCATCACTGCTTCTTCATTATTTATCAAAACTTATACAAAATGCGAAAAAATGCTGTCATTTTCGGCGCAGGTATGCTATTATGAATTTATCAATTTACCAATGGGAGGTTCTTAACTATGAAGAAGCTTACCGCAATCGTCATCGGCCTTGGCTCAAGAGGCTGTGTTTACTCCAATGCTATGAAAAAGTTGGAGGACAAATTCCAGGTCGTTGGCCTGGCAGACCCCTTGAAGGCCCATTTGGACACCGTAAAGGCCTGGCACAATGTGCCGGAGGAAAACTGTTATGACTCCTGGGAGGATATTTTGGCGCAGCCCAAAATGGCAGATTTTGCCGTTATCTGCACCCAGGACAAAATGCATATGCCTCCTGCCCTGAAGGCCATTGAAAAAGGCTACAATATCCTGCTGGAAAAGCCCGTTGCCCCCACCCCCGAGGAGTGCGCCGCCATCGCCAACGCCGCCGAGAAAAAGGGCGTGAAGGTGCTGGTGTGCCACGTTCTGCGCTACACCAATTTCTACGGCAGAGTCAAGCAGCTTCTGCTGGACGGCGCTATCGGCGATGTTATGTCTCTGATCGCCGTAGAGGCTGTGGGCAATGTGCACCAGAGCCACAGCTTCGTCCGTGGCAACTGGCACAAGACCTCCGACAGCGCCCCTATGATCCTGGCCAAGTGCAGCCACGATACGGATATTATCCAGTGGCTCATCGACAAGCCCTGTAAGAAGGTCCAGTCCTTCGGCAGCCTGACCCATTTCTGCAAGGAAAATGCGCCCGAGGGCGCTCCCAAGCGGTGCATTGACGGCGGCTGTCCCGCAGCGGACACCTGTGTCTACAATGCCAAGCGGATCTATGTGGACGACCACTCCGATGCCAACTGGTATCGGGAAGTTGCCACAGCCAAGTTCTCCATTGATGGCGGCGTAGCCTCCGACGAAGAGACCGTTGCCGCGCTGAAGAACAACAATTACGGTATGTGCGTCTACCAAATGGATAACGATGTGGTGGATCACCAGGTCGTGAATATGGAATTTGAAGGCGGCGCCACAGCCAGCCTGACTATGAACGCCTTCAATAAGGGCGGTCGGTACATCCGCATCTTCGGCACCAAGGGCGAGCTGTACGCCAATATGAGCG
Source organism: Faecousia sp. (assembly GCA_045580345.1). GTDB lineage: Bacteria > Bacillota > Clostridia > Oscillospirales > Oscillospiraceae > Faecousia. The sequence continues at coordinate 24,159 of JAZNNO010000015.1, read as the reverse complement.
ACGCAGAGATCACCCTGTATACCTTTGCAGACAAGCAGCATCATCAAGTCAGTGTCACGGCGGCGGAGGGTGGCTTTGTTGCCGGTCACGGTGCCGGTCACGGCGGCGGCGACATTGGCATTATGGGCGAGCTTTACGACTACTTCTCCGGCGAATACGACGGCTACAAGGCCGCCGACATCTCCACCTCCGTGAAGAACCACCTGCTGGCCTTTGCCGCAGAGGAATCCCGTCTGACCGGCACTGTGGTGGATATGGACGACTTTATGAAGCGCTACGACCTGAAGAACGAATTTACTAAATAACCCAAAGGAACGGCCATTGGCCGTTCCTTTTTTCTTGCAAAACCATTTTTCTGTGCTATAATGGGGGAAAAGCAAATTTCGGAGGATATTATGACCTATATTTTTGATTTTGACGGCACTTTGGTTGACTCTATGCCGGTATTTTCCGCCATGATGGTGGAAATTTTCCAGGAGTATAACCTGCCTATGCGCGATGATTTTGTGAAGATCATCACCCCCTTGGGCTATATCGGCACGGCAAAATATGCCATCGATTTAGGCAGCCCACTGAGCGTGGAGGAATTCTGCGCCCTGGCCACCAAGAAAATGGAGGGGCAGTACCACAACACCATTCCTGCCAAGGCTTTTGTGAAAGAAAAGCTCCTGCAGCTGAAAGAAAAGGGCCACAGTCTGAATGTGCTCACCGCCAGCCCCCACGCGGTGCTGGACAAGTGCCTGCAGCGGGTGGGTCTTTACGATCTGTTTGACAATGTGTGGAGCTGCGACGATTTCGCCACCACCAAGGCAGACCCCCAGATCTATGTGCGGGCCGCCGCAAGGCTCGGCAAACGGGTGGAGGAATGTATGTTTGTGGACGATAACATCGGCGCGGTATCCACCGCCAAGCAGGCGGGTATGATCTCCGTAGGCATTTACGATGACTCCTCCAAGGATATGGTGGAGGAAATGACCGCCGCCGCAGATATTTACATTTACGATTTCTCAGAACTGTAAGATCGCCCGCCTTGCCGCCACGCAGGCCGCCGATAACAGCGAACATAATTAGGAGGATTATATGACTGCAATTGAATTTTATAACATAACTTCCGCCGCATTATCAGATATGGCAAGAATGCATGGTGTAGCGGATTTGGAGAAATACTATCACCTAACGGATTTTCTTGCATTTCCGCAAATAAATGGTCTAGGAGAAATAGAGCAGACCTATATGCAAATTGCGTTTCATGGTCAAAATGCCACAATGATCTCCAATATTGTTAGTTTCGAAAAGAACTATAGATTGATAAAGGAAGTTTTATGCGGTTTTTGTCCTCGTGATGTTCTTGCGACATATTGTGCTTCTTCCAGAGAAGATGGTGTAAAACGATTGGTAGCAGCCTTTGCGGACAAAGGAATTTCTTCTAATACCCAAAAAAGCACAAAGCGTCCCAATGCGATTATGATCAGATATGCCAACGCATTGTTGGATGCGGCAGAATATTTAAGTGCCTTCGAAACCAAACGGGCAGTTATTCAGGATTTGCAGAACCATTATGCAACCACAGAGGAACTCATCGGATATGTCCGGAGTAAGATTAAAAACGGCTTCAGTGTTGCTCTTACTTGCGATTTTCTGAAAGAATATGCCGCTGAATTTAATAATTTGCCAAAGCCGGATGTACATATTATGGATACAATGCGGGTATTGTATGACAGAAATAAGAACTATTATGCCTATGATCGCGGCGCATTTCGGTGCATAGCGGATGTCCAAATGACTGTGGATGAAATCAATCGTGAATTGGCCGAAGAGAGCCGGATTACAGTTTATCAGTTAGACAGGATGATTTGGCTGGTTTGCGCGAACAAGTTCTTCCTGGATCAAGATTATAAGACCACAAAGACATGGTATCTTTCGAAGCTTGTTTAAGTTCCCTCTTTTACTAATAGCACCACAGGCTGCTATTAAAGAATCAAAGTAATTAGGTTTATTAAGGTAAAACTTATCCCTCTGCTGAGAAATCAGCAGAGGGATTTTTCATATCTATTGTAAATATCGCTGAAAAATGTTATAATAAATAAAGAGGTGAACAAGGTGGAATACTTACCTATAATATTTATTGTTGCAATATTCTTATGCCTTTTACTGTTACTTAGCAGAAAATCGAAGGACACTCCCAAAAAACCTAAGCCACAGATTATTCCTGAATATGATAGCGAAGGGTATAATCAACAAGGCTACAACGAAGTCGGCAAAAACAGACAAGGCAAATATAATCGTTATTATAATGTGAAATGCTATAAAACTGATTTACATAGCGAAGAAGGGTTTTTAGATATTCATGAAAATCCCCTTTACCTCACTAACCACGCACGCGAGCGGATGTATGAACGTATGGGTATCAATGATGCTGATAGAATGTGGGAACTTGCCTTTGAAGCTTATCAATTCGGCAAAAGTAAACTACAGCTTATGAAATCCGAAAGAGGAATTATCGAAGAAAAGGAAATGGAATACGGCGATAGCGTGATTTTAATTTATCGTGGTTATTGCTACGTATTCACAGAAAACAACGGCCTGAAAACCGTCTACAAAAATGACCGAGTTAGAGCTTAATTCCCCTCTTTTGCTGATAGCACCACAGGCTGCAATAAAGGGCTAAGCTTAAACGCGCAGGCCGCACTTATGTGCTTTATAGGGGCGGGTGAGATGTCCGCCGCCTGCATACAAAAAACCTCGGAGCAATCCGAGGTTTGTTTCTTGACACTACTTTGATTTTATGATATCTTACAAATAACAGAAATAGTCTGCCTACGTTGGGAGCGTTTATCGCTCACCATAGTAACAGCTATTTCTGTTGTTTTATGAGTATCAGATTTCCCTCTTTTGCTGATAGCACCACAGGCAGCTATCAAAGAAAGCAAGTAATTGCTGACTTTATAAAACAAAATTATACGCCCGAGAAATCGGGCGGATTTTTCTTTGCAAAGTCCTTTTAATTGGATATATGTTATGCTATGATATGTTCAAGAGGTGAGAATATGAAAAAAGTGGTGTTAAACATTCCTCATTCGAGTACTTTTATTCCTGAATGGGCGATTGATAATATTACTATATCCAATAACGAACTCGGTTTCTTGGTTGATTTTATGACTGATAAAGATGTAGATAAGTTGTGGAATTTTGTTTCTCCTGAAAACAAGCAAGTTGCAACTATAAGCAGGCTTATTGTGGATACAGAACGATACCGTAATGATGCTGATGAACCGATGTCCTTAAAGGGGATGGGCTTGTATTACACGCACACACCCAATGGCAAAAGATTTCGTTCTTGGAACGAAGAAACATATTTAAGATGCTTGGATATATATGATGAGTACCATTTATCGCTTGAAACAAAAGTTGCCAAATGTCTTGCAGAGCATGAAAAATGCGTAATTTTAGACTGCCACAGTTTTCACGACGGAATGAGTTATACAGGATATAAAGCAAACACATTTCCTGATGTTTGTATTGGTGTTAACTATGATATAACGGAAGATGCTAAATATATAATTGACATTTTCAAGTCAGCAGGTTATTCCGTAAAAGTTAATGAACCTTTCACGGGTTCGTTGGTTCCACTTAAATACTTGAACGATACCCGTATAACCTCGGTAATGATAGAAATCAATAGGCGAATTTACGATAATGCTTCATTTGATGTTGTTCAAAATCTTTGTAAAAGAATATATGCCGAACTAAACGAAAAATAATTCCCTCTTTTGCGTATAGAACCACAGGCGCACCTGTTGCGGTGCCCGGTGTGCGCCTTGCCGACAGAGCGGCTGCGTTGCCCACCGACCGCTGCCACTCGCTCGCCTCCTTCCTCCCGCCCCCGGCGGCAGTCGGCTCGCTCCCCATCAAGGACTGATTGCTAACAAAATCGCCACCCAAACGGGTGGCGATTTTTTATAAACCATCTATGTAAATCAGGTTTCCCAAGTGAGGCAAACAAGGCTCTCGCCCGGTACGGTGAGGCGCAGGTGGTTTTTGTCCAAAAATTCTGCATTGCAGTTATCCGCTGTCAGGCTCAGATCGTCACCAAACCAAACCGTATCGGTAATCTCCTCTGTGTGCAGGTTCACGGCAACGAGCATCTTTTTGTTGCCGTTTTCCAATGCGCCCACAATGAGGTAGGGCTCATGCAAAACGCCCTGCCACTGCATACCGATGCCGCAGGCGAATTTGTGGTCTTCGCCGCATTCCACCTCCGGCGGCCGCATAGGCCGGCAGGCCCGGAAGAATTCCCGGTTTTCATAGCGGAAGCGGATCAGCTTCCGGGCAAAATCCAATCTCTGCTTGTCGTAGACAAAGTCCGCATTGATCCAGCCCATCTGCTCACCGGCCACCAAGCCCTGCGCCAGGTGGTACTTCCAGTGCATCACATTGTCCTTCATATAGCCGTTGGTGTTGCGGCCCAGCACCATCACCTTGCCGCCGTAGATGCGCATAAAGGCCGGGACATACTTGTCCACCACGATCCACGACCAGCTGAGCAGGCCATCTAAGGACCCCGCATAGACCTCGGCAGTGCCCTCGGAAGTGAATATCTTATCCTTGGGCTTGATAGCATTCAGCTCTGCAAGCAATTCCCGCTGATTCTCACTCCACCAGCTGCCGCCGCCGGGCTTATGGCTGTGGGTTTTGTCCATACAGGGATGGGGTGCATGGGCGGCGGTCTGGTCTAAGTAGACACCGTCTACGCCCAGTTCCCCAAACATCCGGGTGACGATTTTCTTCAGCTTATTCCGCCACACCTTGGAAGTGGGACACATGGGCGACAGTTTCACCTTTTCCCCGTCACTTTCGTGAGAGGCATAGGTAAGAATTGCCGGGTCGCCGGATTCTTTCTTCACCGCGCCGGCCTTGGCAACGGCAGTAAACTGCCAGTCCTCATTAGCCTTATCCCGGTTGTCCCACAAAAGGGCATTGATATAGGGCATAATGCGGATACCCGCTGCCTTTAACTGCTCCAAGCCACGGGGCAAGGCCTGCTTGGTGGGGAAATAATGGGGATAGTCGTTGTTAAAGGGGATCTTGTGCCAGTTATACAGGTGGTAGCCGAAGGGCACACCCAGTTCTTCCCGCAGCTTTAAGGGAATCTCAAACCAGCAATCCTGGCCGTAGGCCTCGGTATTGGGCCGCAGGCTGATGGGAATGGGCTCTTCCGCATCGGTCTCATTGGGGACCCAGTCCATGGTCCAGAAGGGCAGCTCCTGCATCCACTGGGGGATCCGGGAATTGTCCCTGGGCATCCAGGGGCAGGTTTCAGCAAATTCTCTGTAAATTTCCGTGGCGTCAAACCAATCGCCGGTAAAGCTTTGCCAAACGGTCTTACCGGGGAGGGTAAAGCTGTTTTTCGGCTGACCCAGATCCTCTGCGCAGTATTTACAACCAAAGCGGAACTGACCGCCCCGGTTGGTGGTATAGACATCAATGCATTTGAAGCCGCCGCTCATATCGTGGATGGCATAGTACATACCCACGCCCTCCCGGCTGCCGGTGGGGTAGGCGGCATAATAGGGCATGGAGTACACCAGGCCTGCCGGGTAGCGGCTACCCTTGTAGCCGTCGGTGCGGTTAAAGCCCACCTCCACATCGCCGCCGCCATAGGGGTGGAACAGGTCGCAGACCCGGTCCGGGGCATAGTGCAGGTTGGGGTAGCGGCACCATATCAAGGTGTATTCCTCAGAATGATTGATGGCTTCGATGCTCCATTCGATGCGGTTATCATCGCAGATTCCCGCAAAAATCCGCATACCCACACCGGGCACATCCCGATGGTCCATGAAGAAAAACTCCGTGCCGGTTGCTTTTTCGGTAACGGTGACGGTCTTCCAGCCGGATGCCGTGTCCAGATAATGATACGCCCCGGTGGCGATTTCCTTTGCCAGCATGGCAGAAATGGGATAGGGGTTACCCTTGCAAAGCAGGGATACGCCGTCTGCCTTTTGGGCATATTCTGCTGTCAAGCTGCCGCTGACGAGCGCCCCGGTCTTTTGGGTGCTGCCCACGGAGGTAATGCAGGACAATTCCTGGTTTTCCGTTTCTGCAAAGGAATAGACCGTGCGGATGGGGTTCTCTTTTGTAAAGCAGGTAATGTCTTCGTGCAGATTGCCGCTTTGGAAATGGGCATCCACGAAGCCGTGGTCGTGCCACAAAAAGCCGCCTTCGACTTTTAAGTACCGCTTCTCGCCCCGCAGCACCATATAGGCCTTAAAGCCATAGTAAGGGGGGCAGGGGTCAATGGGGAAAAACCGTCCGGCATCGCCGCCACCGACCTCTGAAAAACCGGCAGCATCCATTTTGGTTTTGCCGGGGCAAAGGGCAGCATCATAGACCTTGTGGTCAGCTTCCACCCAGGTGTCCATAACCACGGATTTTTCACCCACGGCAAAGCGGTTGCAAATCCGCACCCCCGGCTCAATTTCCGTAGCAGTCAGCAGGCAGTTTTCCGCTTGGGTGAATACGGTTTCTTCCGTAAAAATATCCTTGGAACGGACGGTGCTGCACCGGTCGGGAATGGTTTTTCCCAGGATCACATTGTCCAAAAACTCCAAAGCATAGCCGCCAAGCTGAGAGGTCATCACCAAATGGTGGTTTTCATTTTGGGTAAAGGTCACATTGCCAAAACAAAACTTGCTCATTTGATTGCCTCCTTAATGACCCAGCCCGCCTTTTCCAGCCGAACTTCTGCCTCTTCTCTGCTATCTCCGGTGATATCGGCAACAATGCCGATGACCCGTTGCTTTAATTTGGTATTGGTAGGCTTTAAGTTGATCATCAGATTCTCATACACATAGCCGCTGCGGATCATAGCGCCGGTGGAGAGCATATTGAGGATCAGCTTTTGGGCCGTGCCGGCTTTTAAGCGGGTAGAGCCGGTGATGACCTCCGCGCCCGTATCCGGGCAGATGGAAATGTCCGCCACCTGGTCGATGGGGCTTTCCTTGTTGGAAGAAATAGCCACAGTGGTGCAGCCCAGGCTCTTGGCATACCGGATGGCATTTAGCACATAGGCTGCGCCGCCGGCAGCGGAAATACCCACCACCACATCTTTGCCGTTTAAGGCATACTCTTTCAGCTCCGCCACAGATGCTTCGGGGTCATCCTCCCGGTTTTCGTTGGCATTGACCATAGCGCCCAGGCCGCCGGCCATCAGACCGATGACCGTATCCGGCGTTACGCCAAAGGTGGGCGGGCACTCCGCCGCATCCACGATACCCAGCCGCCCGGAGGTGCCGGCGCCTACATAGAACAGCCGTCCGCCATTTTGGAGGGCTTCCGCGGCGGCATCAATGGCCTTGGCGATCTGGGGCAGCTCTGCCTCCACCGCCTGCACGCAATAAGCGTTTTCCTCGTTCATCACCTTGGCAATTTCCAAAGGGGACATTTTATCAATATGGGTCGTCTTGGGATTGCGCATTTCTGTTTTCAGCATAATGTTACCTCCGCATACTGCCGTTCAAACTCTTCTGCCGGGATAAATTCTATACCGCACAGCTCACCGGCCAGGGCGCAAGCACCGTACACCGGGGGCACAGCAGGTACTTCAAAGCTTAAATCCATAGTTACCTGCTCTTTCAGCAGCCGCAAAAACACTGGGGCCTTTGAGAAAATACTGCCGGACAGCACCACAGTCTTTCCGCAATCGTACATTTTCGCCGCCGCCTGGATCATATCCGCTAAGTAGCTGGCGTGTTCTTTTAATATTTTCCTGGCAACCTTGTCCCCTTGCTCGTAGGCAACGAACACAATGGGAGCAAAGGATGCAATATAGGCCGGGCCTTCCTTATAAATTTGGTGGATGGAATCCCACACGGTACTACCTAATTTTTCCTCCACCATGGGGGTGATCAGACTCTTTTCTCCCACGCCGTCCCGCTCCAAAAGGGCGGTGCGCAGCACATCTCTGCCGATATCAAAGCCGCTGCCCTGCTTGTCCAGCAGGTAGCTTGCACCACCTAAGCGATGGATGTCCCGGTTCGCATTGGCATAGATCACCGAGCCCGTGCCGCAAATGGCAGCAATGCACCGCCGGGAGTTCGAGCCGCAGGCGATGATATTCATTACATCGGAGCTGCAGCCGATCCGGGCCCGGGGGTATTTCTTCTGCAGGGTCTGCCGGGCTTTTTCTCCATAACCGCCGGAGAGGAATCCCGCGCAGCCGATGTAAAGACCTGCCAGCTCCATGCCGGTTTCCAGCAGGCTGTCCAAGCCCTGCTGAAAAATGGACAGGCTGTTTTCCAAGCCGTGGAGATTGGGATTGGAGCCGGGCAGGACCGTGCGTTTTAACAGCGTTCCGTCCTCCCGGAAGAGGATAAATTCCGTCTTGGTGCTGCCCCCGTCCACGCCCACAAGGACACGGCCATAGGCAGGATGGGTCTTCAGCAGCATTTCCAATGCCACATCCAAAATTTCCGCCACATCGCAAAGCTTTGCAAGCTCCGGCACAGCCTGGGCGCACTCCCATTTTGACACGGACTGGGGGCTGACCCCCAACCGCTCTGCCAAAGCTTGCTGGGTGATGTTTTTGGCGACGCGGTACTTTTTGAGATTCTTGGCAAGGACATTTGCATCAAAGGACATTTTCGCCACCTCATTCCACTTTCAAGTGTTTTATACTTTCATTATAGAGGATTTTTCCCCTATGTAAAGGGCTTTTCGGTTGATTTTTCAGAAAAAGCGCAACCAATGGTTGATTTTAGCCACAGGGTTGCATTTTGGCAAAAATCCGTTATAATAGTCCGGTTGATATTTTTATAAACGAGGTTACCCTATGTCGACTACCGCAACTCTCAAAGAAAACAAGATGGGCACCATGCCCGTGGGAAGACTGCTCTTCTCTATGGCCCTGCCCCTGGCTATTTCCATGCTGGTGCAGGCCTTTTACAATGTGGTGGACAGCTATTATGTGTCCCGCATTTCCGAAAGCGCCGTCACCGCCTTGGGCCTGGCATTCCCCATTCAAAATTTAATGATCGCCTTTGCCACCGGCATCGGCGTGGGTATGAACGCTCTTTTAAGCAAATCCTTGGGCGAAGGCAACCGGGAACGGGCCAACCGCACCGCCGGCAACGGCATTTTCCTGTGCCTGTGCGCCGTGGCCGGATTTATGATCTTCGGCGCAGTGGGGGCTGAGGCTTTCTTCGCCGCCCAGTCCAGCGTGGAAGAAACTGTAAAGGGCGGCGCTTCCTACATCTCCATCTGCTCTATCTTCAGCGCCGGTATTTTCGTGGAAATTTTGGGCGAGCGCCTGCTGCAGGCCTCCGGCCGCACCACCTACACCCTGTTTACCCAGGGCCTGGGCGCTGTGCTGAACATTCTTTTAGACCCTGTCTTTATCTTCGGCTTTGAACCCTTGGGCATTGCGCCTATGGGCATTGCCGGCGCTGCGGTGGCTACTGTTACAGGTCAGTGGGTGGCTGCCATTATGGCGATCATCTTCAACTTTACCAAGAACCCCGATGTGCAGCTGAAGCTGAAGTATCTCCGCCCCCAGGGCAAGATCATGGGCAAGATCCTGTCTGTCGGTGTGCCGTCTATTGTGATGATGGCCATTGGCTCGGTGATGAATTTCGGTTTCAATCAGATCTTGCTGGGCTTCAAGGCTTACGGTGAGACCGCTGCCGGCGTGTTCGGCGTGTACTTCAAGCTGCAGAGCTTTGTGCTGATGCCCCTGTTTGGCATCAACAACGCCATCGTGCCCATCATTGCCTTCAACTACGGCGCCAAAAAGCCGGAACGGATCACCAAAACCTTGAAGCTGGCCCTTTGCACCGCCACGGTCATTATGCTGATCGGCCTTAGTATCTTCCAGATCCTCCCCGATGTGCTGCTGAACATTTTCGAGCCCTCGGATACCTTCCTGGAGCTGGGCCGCACCGCCCTGCGGATCATCAGCATCCACTTCCCCATTGCGGCGGTGGGCATTAGCCTTGGAACAAGCTTCCAGGCCCTGGGCAACGGCATTTACGCCACCATCACATCCCTGTGCCGGCAGCTGATCGCCCTGCTGCCTGCTGCATTTCTGCTGAGTCTGAGCGGCAATGTGCATATGGTCTGGTGGGCATTCCCCATTGCGGAAGTGGTCAGTGTCACGGTAACGCTTATCCTCTTTGCCCGCATCTACAAACAGAAGATAAAACCCTTGATGGCAAAATAAGAAAGAGCGTGCTTAAAGCACGCTCTTTCCTATTATTTCAGCTTAAATACTTTTGTTTTCTTGCTGTTGGACCAGCCGTAGTCGTCTACCTCGACCTCCACATCTGCATTGGGGTCATCCAGCAGGTAGGCGATCTCGGCATAATACTCATAGCCGCCTTTGATTCTCCTGTTCTGGTCTTCCATATTGTAATCCCATTCCTTGGGAACGTCCTCATAGTACTCTGTCAGACTGACACCGTTTTGATACACATAGAAATCCCCTTCGTAAAAAAGGCAGGTAGGTTCTTTGTCACCATTTTTCAGCAGGTATTTGACAATGATAACATCATCCCCGTATGCGTTTTCGCATAAGCGGTAGCTGTCGATCTCAATCTGCACTTCGCTGTCCATCTTAATGTCAATCATGATACCGGTGAAAACCAGTGCAGCCGGCAAAAGGGCCATAAGAATCGCACCAACAACGATCAAAACAATATATCTTTTTTTCATATAATCACGCTCCCTTAGCCTTCTTCTACAACGATTTCTTTTAGGGTCAAGCCGGGATTGCGGCGGCAGGTGAAGTCAATGGCCCAAAAGCTTGAGAACACCAGCAGCTTCCGTCCCCGGTAGTCTTCCAAAAGCTCTGCGTCGCTGCCCAACTCCAGGTCGGCATAATCGCCGGGGTAGCTGTCGATGAGACGGATCTCCTCGTAAGGCAGCATATCCATGCGCAGATCCACGCCGTATTCATTCTTCATCCGGTACTGGAACACATCAAACTGCAGCGTACCCACAACGCCCACGACAACCTCTTCCATACCGGAATTGGGCACTTTGAAGATCTGAATAGCACCCTCCTGGGCGATCTGCTCCGTACCCTTGACAAACTGCTTGCGCTTCATGGAATCCTTGGCAGACACCCGGCAGAAATGCTCGGGAGCGAAGGTGGGGATGCCGGAGTACAGGAATTTCTTACTGGGAACAGTGATGGTATCACCAATGGCGAAAATGCCCGGGTCGAACACACCGATCACGTCGCCGGCATAGGCCTCTTCCACGATTTCCCGCTCCGCGGCCATCAGCTGCTGGGGCTGGGAAAGACGCATCTTCCGGCCGCCCTGCATATGGTAATATTCCGTATCCCGCTGGAATTTGCCGGAGCAAATCCGCATAAATGCCAGTCTATCCCGGTGGGCCTTGTTCATATTCGCCTGGATCTTAAAAACAAATGCGGAGAAGTCCGGGCTGAAGGCATCCACCTCACCCTGGTCGGAGACCCGGGACAGAGGGGGCGGTGTCAGCTTCAGGAAGTTTTCCAAAAAGGGCTCAATGCCGAAGTTTGTCAGTGCAGAGCCGAAGAACACAGGGGAAAGCTGGCCATTGGCCACCGCCTCGAAGTCCATTTCCCGACCGGCTGACAGCAGCTCTACATCGTCAATGAGCTGCTGATGCTTGGTGTCTGAATCCAAAAGCTCTGCCACCTGGGGGTCATAAAGGTCTACTTCCAGCTTGTCGGCCTTGGCCTTACCGCCCTGGCCGGAGAAGAAGAGCAGCTGGCTCTTCTGCCGGTCGTAAACACCCTTAAAATCCTTGCCGCAGCCGATGGGCCAGTTCATGGCGTAGGTTTCAATGCCCAGCTCCCGCTCCACTTCGTCCAGCAGGTCAAAGGGGTCCTGGGTCTCCCTGTCCATCTTATTGATAAAGGTGAAAATGGGGATGTGCCGCATGGCGCAGACCTTAAACAGCTTCCGGGTCTGGGGCTCGACGCCCTTAGCGCCGTCGATGACCATGACCGCCGCATCCGCTGCCATCAGTGTCCGGTAGGTATCCTCGGAGAAGTCCTGGTGGCCGGGGGTGTCCAGAATGTTGATACAAAAGCCGCCGTACTGGAACTGCATCACAGAGCAGGTAACGGAAATACCTCTCTGCTTTTCGATCTCCATCCAGTCGGAGGTAGCGGCACGGGAATTCTTCTTGCCCTTGACCACGCCTGCCTGGGCGATAGCACCGCCGTAGAGCAGGAATTTTTCCGTTAAGGTGGTTTTACCGGCATCGGGGTGGGAGATAATCGCAAAAGTCCGGCGGCGGCTGATTTCTTCTTTCAAGGTTGACATAAAATCTCTCCTGTTACTTACGCATATTTTTGTTAGTTTACCACAAATCCCCATACTTGACAAGAGGAAAGGCAGAAAAACTCTTGGCCACCCGAAACCCTTTGTCGCACCTTTGGCGATGCGCCCAGAGGGGTACATAGGGGAGGGGCGTTTCGCAAGCGGGAGTTGCGGCTCAGCCCCTCCCCTATGGCGCATTCTTTGGGTACTTTCTTGGCGAAACAAGAAAGTACCGCCAACCGCAGGCATCTCTTGTGGTCTGAAATGATTTCCACCACAAGATACTGTTGTGTGCCAAAAATGAGGGCTTTTTTTCTACATTTTCAGCTTTATTTTCCCGTTGTTTCCGGTAAAAAGCTGTGGTATAATGTCAAATACTATGGATCACTATGCTTTGAAAGGAGTGCCGCAATGAAGGATCTACAAATTTCCCATACCGACTTAAGCAAGCTGCTTAGCGCCAAGAACCCCGATGCGGCGCTTCTTTATCTGTACATACACAGTACGGACGATACGGCCAAGGCGGAAGAAGCCTTGGGCTTGCCCAAGACCCGCTATGCCTGCGCCGCCGCTACCTTGCGGCAAATGGGTCTGTGGCCGGAAACCCGGACAAGCACCGTATTCACCGGGGAACGCCCCCAGTACACCGAGCAGGATGTGACCGGTGCAATGGGCTCAGACCGCAGCTTCCAGGCCCTTTACGGAGAAGTCCAGCGAGTGCTGGGCCGGGCCTTGAATACCGAGGAGCTGAAGATCCTTTTGGGCTTTGTCCGATACTTAGGCCTGCCCAACGAGGTGATCTCCATGCTGGTGTACTACTGCAAGGACCGTGCCCGGGCCAAGGGTCAGCTCCGCAACCCCAGCCTGCGTACCATCGAAAAAGAAGCCTATTACTGGGCGGAAAACGGCATCGACACCATGGAGGAAGCCGCCGCCTTTATTCAGAATCAAAACCAGCGCCGCAGCCGTGTGGCAGGCCTTATGGAGCTGCTGCAAATTCGCGGCAGAACTCTCACCCCCGGCGAGACCAAATATGCCGAAAGCTGGCTGGAGATGGGCTTTGAGCCGGATGCACTGAAGCTGGCCTATGAAAAGACCTGCCTGAACACCGGCGGCCTAAGCTGGGCCTATATGAACAAAATTCTCACCCGCTGGCAGGAAATGGGTCTGTTCACTTTGGAGCAGGTAACTGCGGGTGACAAAAAGCCGGCAAAGTCCGTGCCCCGGGGCGCTACCGGGAGACCCGGAAAGGCGGAGCTGTCCGCATTCCAAAAAGTTTTGCAGGAGGACTAAATTATGCCATACAGTGCTGATGTGGTGCGCCGGGCCCGCCGGGTCCTGGAGAGCCGAAAGGCCGATCATGAATCCCGCCAGCAGGCGAGACTGCAGGAAGTTTATGACAAATTACCCCGCGTTCGGCAGATCGATATTTCCTTGCGCAGCTCTATGGTGGAGGCAGCCCAGGCGGCTTTCCTTGGCGGCGCAAACACCATGGAACAGGTAAAGAAGAAGAACCAAGCCTTGCAAGCAGAACGCAAGACGCTGATCCTTTCCAAATTCCCCGCAGAATACGCAGAGGAAACCCCTCTTTGCGAAAAATGTGGTGGCAGTGGTTATATTGGCACCGCAATGTGTTCCTGTTTGGCTGAAATTTGCCGCCAGGAGCAGAAGAAGGAACTGTCCCTTCTTGCCTGCGGCGAGCATCGCTTTGCCGACTTCCATTTGGATTACTACCCCGAAACCGTTGACCCCCAGTACGGGGTCAGCCCCCGGGTGGTAATGGGCCGGATCCTGTCCATTTGTCAAAAATATGCCCAGGACTTTTCGCCCACTTCCGGCAATCTGCTATTCAACGGCTCTACCGGCTTAGGCAAGACCATGCTCTCTGCCTGCATTGCAACAGAGGTAGCCGAAAAAGGTTATTCCGTAGCCTATGAAACCGCCGCCCATCTGTTCGGAAAACTGGAAAAAGACCATTTCCGCCCGGACGAGGAAAGCGCAGAGGCTGTGAGGAAGCTCCGCACCTGCGACCTGCTGATCGTCGACGATTTGGGCACGGAACTGCCCGGCAATTTCACCGTAGCCGCCCTGTATACCCTACTCAATGACCGTCTTTTGGCAGGCAAGCCCATGATCATTTCCACCAATTTGAACATTGACGAGGTAAGAGCCCGGTACTCCCCTCAGATCGCATCCCGCTTGGAGGGCAGCTTCCAGCTTTTGCCCTTTGTGGGAAATGACATCCGGGTACTGAAAAACAAGTGAGGCACTATGAAAACAGGTATTTTATTCGATTTGGACGGCACGCTTTTAGATACCCTCCAGGATCTGACCGACTCGGTCAACCATACATTGGAAGCCTTCGGCTGCCCCACCCGCACCAAGCAGGAGATCCGCAGCTACTTGGGTACAGGCGCGCGGAATCTCATTCGCCAGGCTCTGCCCGGCAAGGCTGACGATCCCGACTTAGATGTTGCTTTGGCTGCGTATCAAGATTGGTACGACACCCACAACCGCATCAAAACTGCCCCCTATGAGGGCATTTTAGAGGCCCTTGCCGAACTGGGCAAAGACTACCCCATCGCTATCGTTTCCAACAAACCGGACCGAGCCGTCAAGCCCATGTGCAAGGAGTACTTCGGCGAGGATATCTATGCCTTGGGCGAAACCGCTGATTGCCCCCGCAAGCCCGCTGCCGATATGGTCTACAAGGGTATGGCAGCCATTGGGGTGGAGAAGTGCGTATACGTGGGCGACAGCGAGGTGGATGTGTTCACCGCGAAGAATGCCGGTATGCCCTGTTTAACTGTGCTTTGGGGCTTCCGGGACGAGGAGTATTTGGTGGAAAGCGGCGCAGAGCATCTTTGCCGTGACCCCAGGGATTTGGCAAAAACCTTAAAGGAACTGATTGAAAATGGCTAACGAATTTTATGCCCTGCTGGGCCGTATGCGCTACATCACCCGCTGGGGTCTGATGCGCAATACCTTTTCCGAAAACATCCAGGAGCACAGCCACCAGGTGGCTGTGCTTGCCCATGCCTTGGCGCTCATTCGCCGGGATATTTTGAAACTGCCCTGTCCGGACCCGGACCGGTGCGCCGTGGCTGCCCTCTATCACGATGCCACGGAGATCCTTACCGGGGATATGCCCACGCCCATTAAGTATTATAACCCGGACATCAAGGATGCCTACAAGCAGGTGGAGCGGATCGCCGGGGAACGGCTTTTGAAGATGGTACCCCAGGAGCTGGTGGACTGCTACACCGATTTGATCTTAGAGGACGACAAGGAGATCGCTGCCATCGTCAAGGCTGCTGACAAGCTCTCTGCGTATATTAAATGTGTGGAGGAGCAGAAAGCCGGCAACGCGGAGTTTGACTCCGCAGAAAGCGCCACGATGGAGTCTATGCAGGCAATGGACCGCCCGGAGCTAAGCTGGTTTATCGAAAATTGCTTAGAGCCCTTCCGGCTGAATTTGGATCAATTGTAAGTTTTACAAAATTTTCATAGATTTTCCGCAAATACCTCTTGCATTTTCATTTCTCATCTGCTATTATACTGTCGTTAGCACTCAAAAGCCAAGAGTGCTAAACCCCAAAACCGTAGATAAATGCAGCATTCCTGCAATCTAAATACCAAATGGAGGCAAAGATTATGAAACTGAAACCTATGGCAGACAACATTCTGCTCAAGGCCGCTGAGGCCCAGGAAACCACCGCATCCGGCATCATTCTGGCGACCACCACCAAGGAAAAGCCCGGCTTCTTTGAAGTCGTTTCCGTTGGCCCCGGCACCAAGGATGTGACCATGACCGTGAAGGCCGGCGACAAGGTCATCGTTGGCAATTTCGTTGGCAACGACATCAAGCTGGACAATGTTGACTACAAGTTCGTAAAGCAGGACGATGTCTTGGCAATCGTAACTGACTGATTTTAGGAGGCAAATAAAATGGCAAAATTGATCGTTTACGGCGAAGACGCCCGTAAGAAGCTGCAGTCCGGTATCGACCAGCTGGCTGATACCGTTAAGGTAACCATCGGCCCCAAGGGCCGCAATGTTGTGCTGGGCAGAAAGTTCGGCGCACCCCAGATCACCAACGACGGCGTGACCATCGCCAAGGAAGTGGAGCTGGAAGACCCCTTTGAGAATATGGGCGCACAGCTCATCCGCGAAGTGGCTACCAAGACCAACGATGTTGCCGGTGACGGCACCACCACCGCTACCGTGCTGGCACAGGCCATCACCCGCGAGGGTCTGAAGAACCTGTCCGCAGGCGCTAACCCCATGGTTATGCGCAAGGGCATCGAGAAGGCTGTTGAGGCCGCCGTTGCCGCTATCAAGGAGCACTCCGTTCCTGTGAAGGGCTCTGACGATATTGCCCGTGTCGGTACTGTTTCCTCCGGCGACGAGTCCATCGGCGCACTGATCGCTGAGGCGATGGAGAAGGTCGGCACCGAGGGTGTTATCACCATCGAAGAGAGCAAGACCGCTGAGACCGGCCTGGATGTTGTGGAAGGTATGCAGTTTGACCGGGGCTACATCTCCCCCTACATGGTCACCGATACCGACAAGATGGAAGCCGTCCTGGACGATGCTTACCTGCTGATCACCGACAAGAAGATCACCTCCATTCAGGAGATCCTGCCCATTCTGGAGCCCGTTGTCAAGTCCGGCAAGAAGCTGATGATCATTGCCGAGGATGTTGAGGGCGATGCCCTGGCAACCCTGCTGGTGGACCGTCTGCGGGGCAACTTCAATGTGGTCTGCGTCAAGGCTCCCGGCTTTGGCGACCGCCGCAAGGAAATGCTGCAGGATATCGCTATCCTCACCGGCGGTACTGTGATCTCCAGCCAGTTGAATATGGAGCTGACCGAAGCACAGATGACCGACCTGGGTCACTGCCGTCAGCTGGTCGTCACCAAGGACACCACCACCATCGTGGACGGCGACGGTAAGGCTGAGGACATCGCAGCCCGCGCCCAGCAGATCCGCGCATCCATCGCCACCACCACTTCCGAGTACGACAAGGAAAAGCTCCAGGAGCGTTTGGCAAAACTCTCCGGCGGTGTTGCCGTTATCAAGGTCGGCGCACAGACCGAGGTTGCTATGAAGGAAAAGAAGCTGCGTGTTGAGGATGCTCTGAACGCAACCCGCGCCGCTGTGGAAGAGGGCATCGTGGCCGGCGGCGGTACCGCACAGGTCAATGCCATTGCCGCTGTTGAGAAGCTGATCGCAAAGCTCACCGGCGACGAGAAGACCGGTGCTAAGATCATCGCCACCGCTCTGCAGGCACCCGTTCGTCAGATCGCTGAGAACGCCGGTGTGGACGGCAGCGTGGTCTTCGAGAAGATCAAGAACTCCAAGAAGGTCGGCTACGGCTACAATGCTTACACCGAGACCTATATGGATATGATCGAGAACGGCATCGTGGATCCCACCAAGGTGACCCGCTCCTCCCTGGAGAATGCCGCATCCATCGCCGCTTGCGTGCTGACCACCGAGTCCCTGGTGGCCGACAAGCCCAACCCCGAGGCAGATGCCGCTGCAATGGCAGCCGCTGCAGCCCAGGGCGGCGGAATGTACTAAGAAAAAAAGACCCTCTCCGGAGGGTCTTTTTTAATTGAGAATTTAAAATTGAGAATGGAGAATTCAGGCATTTGCCGCAAAAAATAATTCTCAATTCTCAACTCTCAATTCTCAATTGTCAAGTGGCATCAGTTGTGCTATACTAAACAAAAAAGGGGGTGCGTGTATGCTGCCGCAGGAATTTTTGGACAGAGTAAAAAATCAGCTGGGGGAAGAATACCCGGCATTTTTGGAAAGCTTGGAGCGGCCCCGGGCGGTGGCTCTGCGTTTTAACCCCTTAAAAGGCGACGCGCCCAACCTGCCCTTTGTGGGTGAAAGCGTACCCTGGGAAGAACAGGGCTTTTATTATGACCCGGAGTCCCGACCCGGTCTGCACCCCTATCACGAGGCCGGCGTATACTATTTGCAGGAGGCCAGCGCTATGTCGGCAGTTGCCCTGTTAGACCCCCAACCGGGGGAGCGGGTCTGCGACCTGTGCGCCGCCCCCGGCGGCAAGACCACCCAAAGCGCCGGCAAAATGGCAGGCGAAGGTTTCTTGCTTTGCAACGAAATTAACCCCAAGCGGGCGAAAATACTCAGCCGCAACATAGAAAGAATGGGCGTTGCCAACGCCTTGGTAACAAACGAACACCCAGCCCGGCTGGCGGAAAAATACCCGGGCTTTTTCGACAGAGTTCTCATCGATGCCCCATGCTCCGGCGAAGGTATGTTCCGCAAGGAGGAGGCGGCTGTCACCGATTGGAGCCAGGAAACGGTGGAAATGTGTGCCCGGCGGCAAGGGGAGATCCTCCAATCCGGCGCAGAACTGGTTGCCCCCGGTGGACGGCTGGTGTACTCCACCTGCACCTTTGCACCGGAGGAAAACGAGCAGGCTATTGAAAATTTTCTCCAAAACCACCCGGAATTTACCTTGGAAGATGTAGATGCCCCTTGGTTTACCAAGGTAAATACAGGGATGTTCCGGCTTTGGCCGCATAAACTGTTGGGAGAAGGGCATTTTGTGGCTGTTCTCCGGAAAACAGGCGGTGAGGAAACAGACATTTCTACCGAAAAGGGCGAAAAGCTCCCCAAGGAATGGAACGCTTTTGCCAAGGACTTGGGGATCTCTCTGCCTAACGGCAAAGCCATCGTCTTTGGTCAGAGTTTGTTCTGGGCCCGGTCAGAAATGCCGGAAATCAAGGGCGTAAAGGTTCTGCGCCCGGGCCTTGAATTAGGCGAATTAAAAAAAGATCGGTTTGAGCCGGCCCACGCACTGGCCCTGTGGCTGAAAGATGCGGAAAGCTCCATCTCTTTAGACCCGGAAAGCCCCCAAATGGCAGCCTATATGCGGGGTGAGACCCTCCCCTGTGAAAGCCGGGGCTGGACCTTGGTAAAAGCCGGAAATTTTGCCATCGGTTGGGGCAAAGCAGACGGAAAAGTGCTGAAAAATCACTATCCCAAGGGTTTGCGCCGATAAAATGGCCGAAATTTTTGCTTTACATAATAACGAAACTGTGTTATACTGACATCGTATGAAATTGATTGTTGCAAGGAGTGAAACCCTTGGCGAAATACGTCATTAACGGTGGTCGCCGGCTGGAAGGCACGGTAACCATCAGCGGCGGTAAAAATGCTGCCGTAGCGATCCTACCGGCAGCCTTGCTGGTTTCCGGCAAATGCCGGGTTGAAAATGTTCCGGACATCTCCGATGTGCGGACGCTTCTTGATATTTTGGCGGATCTGGGCGCTGAGATCACTTACGAAGAGCCCAGCACCGTGATTTTGGACTGCACCAATGTGCAAAGTACCCACCCCAATCCGGAACTGGTGCGGAAGATGCGGGCCAGCTACTATTTGATGGGCGCGCTCCTCAGCCGTTTCCATGAGGCAAGCGTGGCTCTGCCCGGCGGCTGTAATTTCGCCGCCCGTCCCATCGACCAGCACATCAAAGGCTTCCGGGCTCTGGGCGCAAAGGTCCAGCAGACCGAGGACTATGTCCATCTGAAGCCCGGTCCCAACGATCTGAAGGGCGGTCGGGTGAGCTTGGATGTGGTCAGCGTGGGCGCAACTGTCAATATTATGTTGGCTGCCTGCCTGCTTCCCGGCAGAACCATCATTGAGAATGCCGCCAAAGAGCCCCACATCGTGGACTTAGCCAACTTCCTCAACACCATGGGCGCCCATATCTCCGGCGCCGGTACAGATACGGTGAAGATCACCGGCGTGGAAAAGTTGGAGGGCGGCACTTATGCCATCATCCCCGACCAGATCGAGGCCGGTACATATTTGGCCGCTGTTGCCGCCACCGGCGGTAATGTGCTGGTGCAGAACGTGATCCCCAAGCATATGGAATGCGTCACCTCCAAGTTGGAGGAGATGGGCGTCACCTGCATCCACTATGACGATTCTATCCGGGTTATGTCCGACGGGCGGCTGAGTGCCACCAATGTGAAGACCCGTCCCTACCCCGGCTTCCCCACGGATATGCAGGCTCAGATCTGTGTGTGTATGAGCATTGCCAAGGGCGTAAGCAATCTCACCGAAAATGTGTATGAGACCCGTTTCTTTGGCTACTGCACAGAGCTGGCTATGATGGGTGCAGATATCCTCATCAGCGGCAAGACCGCCATTATCAGCGGCCGGGAAAAGCTAACCGGCGCAGTTGTGAGAGCCCACGACCTGCGGGCAGGCGCGGCGCTGGTCATTGCCGGCCTGGTTGCCGAGGGGGCAACGGTTATCAAGAATATAAGCTTCGTGGAGCGTGGCTACGAACACCTGGCAGAGAAGATGACCTCCTTAGGTGCAAGCATCCAACGCATTGAAGATTAAAATTTTATCCCGGTATCTTGCGATACCGGGATATTTAACATCTTTACTAAGCCAAAACACTATTCCAACCTCCTGGCGATGCGCTGGGAGGGGCACATAGGGGAGGGGCGGTTCGCAAGCGGGAGTTGCGGCTCAGCCCCTCCCCTATGGCGCATTCTTTGGTTACTTTCTTTGGCGAAACAAGAAAGTAACCCGCCGGAGGCATTGTTCCTCATAATAACGTTCTTCTTAATTCCTCAGAGGATTTGGAAGATAAATAGGCCGGCGGAATGTCCAGAATAGTCTTTGCGCCGAATTTTTCTTCCGCTGCCAGGCGCCACACCGCCCGGGCGCAGGCTACCAGCACACTGCCGGTAAAGGCCGGGTTGGACTCCAGCTCCAAGGCATACTCGATCCGCTGGTTACTTTCGTCACCGGTTGCGCCGGTACGGATGACAAAACCGCCGTGGGGCATACCGCTGTGGTTTGCCAGTAATTCCTCCTGGGAAATAAAATGTACGATGGTGTCGTAGTCAGCAAAATAAGCGGGCATTTCCTTGATTTCCTTTTCAATGCGGGCCAAATCCTCACCGGGCTTTGCCACCACAAAGCACTCCCGCAGGTGCTTTTCCCGGGTGGTCAAGTCCGGATTTTCTCCGGAACGCACCCGCTTTAAGGCTTCCTCCAAAGGAATGGTGTACTGCCGGGCGTCCTGCACACCCTTGATGCGGCGAATGGCATCGGAGTGGCCCTGGCTGATGCCCTTGCCCCAGAATGTATAGGTCTGCCCCTGGGGCAAAACGCATTCCCCCAGCAGCCGCTGGAGGCTGAAGCACCCCGGATCCCAGCCGGCACTGATCAGTGCTGTGTGGGAGCTTTCCTTCGCGGCGGCATCACAGGCCGCAAAATGCTCGGGAATGCGGCTGTGATTGTCAAAGCTGTCCACGATATGGAAGTGCTTGGCCCAGGCGGGACTTTGCTCCGGCAGGTCCGTGGCGCTGCCGCCGCAGAGGATCAGCACATCGATATCATTTTTCTTTTCCAAAAGGGCATCCACAGAGTATACACTGCCACCCTCTGTTGCAACCGCAGCTGGATCCCGGCGGGTAAAAATGCCCGCAAGCACCATATCCGGGTTTTGGCCGATCGCCAGTTCTACACCACGGCCCAAATTGCCGTAGCCCAAAATACCAATACGAATCATAGTTCTCTCCTTAGAAAAGAGGTGTGGACAGGTATCTGTCCCCGGTGTCCGGCAGTAAAACCACCACGGTCTTGCCGGGATTTTCCTTTGCCACTTCCAAAGCGGCGTGCAGCGCCGCACCGGAGGAAATGCCCACCAAAACGCCCTCTGTCCTGCCCAGCAGCCGGGCAGCTTCATAGGCCTGCTCCTCGGTGACGGGCATAACCTTGTCGTAAATCTTGGTGTTCAGCACCTTGGGAACAAAGTTTGCGCCGATGCCCTGCAGACCGTGAGGTCCGGCCTGTCCGCCAGACAACAGGGGCGATGCAGCCGGCTCTACCGCAATCACCTGCACCCCTGGATTCTGCTCTTTCAAATATTCACCTGTGCCGGTGACCGTGCCGCCGGTACCCACACCGGCTACAAAGAAGTCTACGCTCCCCTCAGTATCTTTCCAAATCTCCGGGCCGGTGGTCTTATAGTGGGCTTTTGCGTTTGCCGGATTGCCAAACTGATCGGGAATAAAACTGTCAGGCCACTCCTTTGCCAGTTCTTCCGCCTTGGCGATCGCACCGGACATACCCAGCTTGCCGGGGGTCAGCACCAGCTCTGCGCCGTAGGCGGTCATCAGCTTCTGCCGCTCGATGCTCATGGAATCGGGCATGACAATGATCGTCCGGTAGCCCCGGGTGGCCGCCACGGAGGCAAGGCCGATGCCCGTATTGCCGGAGGTGGGCTCGATAATCACAGAGCCGGGCTTCAGCAGACCCTTTTCCTCCGCATCTTCGATCATAGAAAGGGCAACCCGGTCCTTGGCAGACCCGGCAGGGTTGAAATATTCCAACTTTGCCAGCACCTTGGCTGAAAGACCCAGCTTTTTCTGAATCCCCGTCAGCTCCAACAGGGGGGTGTTGCCCACCAGCTGGCTGGCAGATGTATAAACAGCCATAGAAAATCCTCCGTTCATCTTTCTTAAATTATACCCTTAGGGAACTTTTCTTGTCAATAGGAACATTGACAACCACCCCCGGGCTATGGTATAAAGATATGGAAAAAGGGGGATTTTTTGTATGCATACCTATGAAGAGAAAATCGAATCCGTAGTGGATGCCATTTTGCAGGACTACAAGGGAAACCGGGACATCGACAAGATC
Organism: Faecousia sp.; assembly: GCA_045580345.1. Classification (GTDB taxonomy): domain Bacteria; phylum Bacillota; class Clostridia; order Oscillospirales; family Oscillospiraceae; genus Faecousia. The sequence continues at coordinate 1,141 of JAZNNO010000015.1, read as the reverse complement.
GAACAGCTCCGGCAGCCGGACAAGGATGTGGTCATTGACATCATTGAAAAGCTTCGCAGGATCGTGTTCCCCGGCTATTTTAAGGATAAAAATTACCGCACCTACAACGCAAAGCACAACCTCTCCATGCTCATTGAGGATGTGATGTACAACTTAAACAGACAGATGGCTTTGGTGTTTGCCGACTACGGCGAGGACATGGAAACCGCCGAAACCCACGCCCAGGAGGTTTGCTTAGAGTTCTTCCGGAGAATTCCCCAGATCCGGGCCATGGTGCAGACCGACCTGCAGGCCTCCTATGACGGCGACCCGGCCGCCACCGGCATGGCAGAGATCATTTTCGCCTACCCCGGCCTGTTTGCCATCACTGTATACCGCTTGGCTCACGAATTGTATCTTCTGAAAGTGCCTATGCTGCCCCGGATCATGACCGAACACGCCCACAGCATCACCGGTAACGATACCCACCCCGGCGCAACCGTGGGCAAATACTTCTTCATTGACCACGGCACAGGCATCGTTATCGGCGAGACCACCGTCATCGGCGACAATGTGAAGATCTACCAGGGCGTGACCTTAGGCGCGCTGTCCACCCGGGGCGGTCAAAGCCTGCGGGGCAAGCGCCGCCACCCCACCATCGAGGACAATGTCACCATCTATGCCGGTACTTCCGTGCTGGGCGGCGAGACGGTCATCGGCCAGGGCTCGGTCATTGGCGCAAACGCCTTTATCACCAAATCCGTTGCCCCCTGCACCACCGTCACCACCAAGACCCAGGAGCTGCAAATGAAGACCCGGGAAGGCTGCACCGATTGCCGCAAGGTATTTTGGTGCGAGGGCGAAAACTAAAAATAAAAATAGCAGATACCCTAAGGGGTATCTGCTATTTTTATTGGTCCTGTTGCGGCACCCGACATCTGCCTGCGTCGACGGTGCTCCCCTCGTTCTTCCGCCGGAGATTCATTGCATTTTCTGCTATCCACTTCCCGCCGGAGATTCTTTGCTTTTTCGCCTTTGGCGAAAAGAAAGGTTCGCCGCCATCCAGCTGGCGGCGGCAACGCTCATCCGCGTTGCATTTAGTCTTTCGAATCTCCGTCTTGTTCAAAAGAAACAGAGCGGATATTCCCTTGAGAATATCCGC
>JAZNNO010000014.1:0-35065 GCA_045580345.1 Faecousia sp. | reverse complement strand
CTGCATCATTTTACAAAAGAGGAGAAAATTCCCCTATATGCTAAACTTCATACTGCACTGAAAGAAAACGGTTACTTTATACTGACGGATTACTTCTCCTTGTCAGATGACGAAGAAGAGATGCATCGTCAAAACTTGATTGCCTTAAAAACAGAACAAGGAATTACCGATGACGAGTTTTACCATTATGATACACCCCTCACTGTGAAACACGAGATTGAAGCATTACTTGAAGCAGGTTTTTCCAATGTCGAGGTTTTGAACCATTGGGGAGCAACATACACCGTTAAGGCAGTTAAATAACTGACAAATTCCAATTTGTCTAACACTTCCGCAGGAACGATACCGAGCGGGTCAGGGCAGTGACGAAATGCACTGCACCAAGCACGAATTGCCTGCGGGGGCATCCCCGCCAAATTCCAATTTGACGAATTGATAAAAGCCGCCGTCCATCACCTGGGCGGCGGTTTTGCATTCCGTTTTTCGAGATTGCCACAACCAGTCTGCGGACTGGTTTCGCAATGACAACTGGAGGGGGAAGCCTTTTTGCTTTTCTTTTGGAAAAAGTTGTGGTATAATTAGAATAATCAAATGTAAGGAGCATTTCTATGAAAGAATACGAGATCGTTGCTACATTTCTAAACGGGTGCGCCGGGGAGGCCCATCCGCAGACCACCTTTGAAGAAGCAGAGCTGAATGACCCCGCCGATTATATTCGGCAAAAGCACAGCGCGGACTTTGCCAAATTCACAAGAGAAGACCTGCCCGACGGTCGGGTCGTCTACAGCTACAGGGGCACTGTCTGCTACATTTACGAGTTTACGGAGATCTGAGCATTTTTTCTTGACTTATACCCCACTGCATTGTTATACTAATTCCATAAAATACATAACAAAGGAGAATCTGAAAATGGCAAAAAGCATTCAGGACGTTCTTAATATCATCAAAGAGCATGATATTAAGATGGTAGACTTTAAGATGGTGGACATCAACGGACAGTACCGCCATGTGACCATCCCCGCTGAAAACTTCTCCGAGGAAACCATGAAGGCCGGCATTGGCTTTGATGCATCCAACTACGGCTATGCAGTGGTGGAAAAGAGCGATATGGTGTTTATTCCCGATCCCGACACCGCCATGATCGACCCCTTCTGCACCATTCCTACGCTGACTATGACCGGCAATGCCATGATCATCGATTATCCTCAGAACCGGCCTCTGGCTCAGTACCCCCGGAACATCATCAAGGCTGCTGTGCAGTATATGAAGGACAGTGGCGTTGCTGACGAGATGAAGATCCTCCCCGAGTTTGAATTTTATCTGTTTGACGATGTGACCTGGGGTGTCCAGGGCAACTACATCGGTGCTTCCGTGGATGCGCAGCAGTCCTACTGGAACTCCGCCGTTGACGGCAAGGGCGTCATCGTTCCCAAGCAGAAGAATTATCACATTGCCAAGCCCTTTGATGTGGCCTATGAGTGCCGCAGTGAGATGTGTATGCATATGCTGGATGCCGGCAGTGAGATCAACTGTCATCACCCCGAGGTGGCTGCCAGCGGTCAGTTTGAGATCGAGCCCCAGCTGGGCGAAGTGGTCCACATGGCTGACGCTACCATGATGATCAAGTACATCATCCACAACACCGCCCTCAAGTACGGCAAGAGCGCTACCTTTATGCCCAAGCCCATTTACGGCGAGGCAGGCAGCGGTATGCACGTGCATATGATCCTGTTCAAGGACGGCCAGCCCGTGTTTGCTGACGACAACGGCTATGCCCATTTGAGCAAGGAAGCCCACTACTTTATGGGCGGTCTGCTGAAGCACATTTCTTCCCTGTGCGCCATCACCAACCCCAGCACCAACTCCTTTAAGCGTTTGGTGCCCGGCTTTGAGGCGCCTGTAACTGTGGGTTATGCTACCTCCAACCGGAGCGCTGTTATCCGCATCCCCGCTTACGCCAAGAGCCCCGACAAGCGCCGCTTTGAGCTGCGTAACCCCGATGCCACCTGCAACCCCTACTTCTGCTATGCAGCCATTCTGATGGCCGGTCTGGACGGCATCAAGAACAAGATCGATCCCCACGAGAACGGCTGGGGTCCCTATGACTTCAATCTGTACCACCTCAGCGATGAGGAGAAGGCAAAGCTCAGCCATCTGCCTGTACGGCTGGAGGATGCGCTGGATGCTTTGGAGGCAGACCACGACTATCTGACTGCCGGTGGTGTCTTCCCCGAGGAGCTGATCGCCAACTTCATCAAAACCAAGCGTGCCGAGTGCAGCGAGATGTCCAAGATCCCCCACCCCGCTGAATTTGACAAGTACTACAATCTGTAAACGAAACTGTACCCGGAATCAGCGTGATTCCGGGTACATTCGTAACTGTGTATAGGAGGTATTTTTATGAAACCCATTGCAGGTACTGGCGGCGAACACTACATCCCTTACGATGCCCGCAGCGGTGCAGAATCTGTGGTATATTTCACCCGGGATCTGTCTGCTGACGGATTGGAAAAGCTTTATAAGCGAATCTCCTCCCATTTAACCGGCAAGGTAGCCATCAAGGTCCACACCGGTGAGCGGAACGGCCCTAACATTATCCCCCGCCCCTGGGTAAAGCAGCTCACGGACAATGCCCTGCCCGGCGCTGCAATTGTAGAAACCAATTCCTATTACGAAGGCGAACGGCAAACCACCGAAGGCCATCGGGAAGTGCTCAAAGCCAACGGCTGGACCTTTGCCCCTGTGGATATTCTGGACGAGGACGGGGCTATGATGCTGCCGGTAAAGGGTGGCAAATGGCTGACGGAAATGTCCGTGGGCAAGCATATTGTGAATTACGATTCTATGCTGGTGCTCACCCATTTTAAGGGTCATACCCTGGGCGGTTTCGGCGGCTCTAACAAGAACATCGGCATTGGCTGCGCCGACGGCAAAGTGGGCAAGGGCATGATCCACGCCCTGAACGGCAAAATGTGGGGTATGAACAAAGAGGAATTTATGGAGCGGATCAGCGAGTCCACAAAATCCGTCACCGACCATTTTGGTGAGAAGATCGTGTATATCAATGTGATGCGGAATATGTCCGTTTCCTGCGATTGCGAGGGTGTCGAAGCGCAGCCGGTGGTAACGCCCAATGTGGGCATCTGCGCATCTGTGGATATTTTGGCGGCAGACCAGGCCTGTGTGGATATGATCTATGCCATGCCTCCCCACTTCCGCCACGCGATGGTAGAACGGATAGAGACCCGCCACGGTCTGCGGCAGCTGAGTTATATGAAAGAGTTAGGCATGGGCAACGACCGGTATCAGTTGATCGATATCGACAACAACGATGCCATTATTACCGCCGCAGATGCGGTAGACCATGTAGTGCCCTTTGAAATTTAAGAAAAACCCTCCACTGAATTGTCAGTGGAGGGTTATATTATAGCTTTTCAAAGCCAACCAGCAGGCCGCCTTTTTCTGCGTAGTAGCTGCACAGGCCCAGGCACTGGGAGATTTCCGTTTGCGCTTTGGGAAACTGCTCTGCTATCAGCTTTTGCAATTTCTCCGCCGCGCCGGGATTTTGGCAATGGGCGATACGCACCTTGCCCTCCTGCAAACCGAGCTCCTTTAGGTGGGCAATGATTTTCTCCAGAGATCTGCTTTCGCCCCGGCATTTATCCAATGGTTCCAACGTTCCCTGGTCACTGGCTTTACCCACAATGCGGATGCCCAGCAAGCCTGTGATCTTCGCAACCGCAGGAGATACTCTGCCGTTGGCGGCAAAGTTCTTGAGGGACTCCAGCATAAACAGCAGACTGGTCTTTTGGGTATAGTCCTGGATTTGGTGGCAAATATCTTCATAAGCTAAACCCTGGGCGATCAGCTCCTGCAGTTTCTCCACGATCAGCTTAAGCTCCGGGCCAGCTGACAGGGAATCGATCACATGTACACGCTTGCCGGGGTTTTCACTTTCATACATTTGCTTTGCGGCAAGGGCGGCATTGTAGCTGCCGGACAGACCGCTGGTGATGGTAACGCAGAACAGGTCATCCGCATCTGCAAATGCAGACAGCCAATCTCCCGGGTTGGGGCAGGAGGTTTGAGATCTTCCTTTATAGTCATCAAAAAATGCCACCATCTCCGCCACATCCAAAGTCTCGTCATCTACAAATTCCCGCTGGGCTGTGATGATCTTGAGGGGCGCGCAGGCAAAGGGTATATTTTCCAGTTTCAGCAGATCGGCAGAGGAGTCTGCCACGATTTTTACAGTTCTCATTGTGATCTCCTTTCCTTTCTGCCAAAACTGTAGCACATCCCCGTTAAAAAGGCTACCTACTGTCATTATCCCCACTCTACGGTCTGTAGAAACCCCATTTTGCGAAATCTACCCCAGGTAGCAGGCAAATTCTACCGACAAAAAAGCCCTCACGCTGATTGCGTGAGGGCTTTTGAAAAATTATCAGAAGGTAACGGTGAGAGTCTTCTTGCCGGGGATGGCCAGCTTGGTCACACCGTTTTCTACGGTAAAGGGCAGTTCCTTGCCGTCGCAGACGATGGCCTTGGGTGCTGTGCTGAAGGTCAGCTCTGCAGCCTTGTAGGCATAGTCAATGTCCAGGGTCATCACATTATCGCAGACCTTTGCCGCGTTCACGCGGACATTGGCATCGTGGAGCTTCAAGCCGCCGGCCTTGGTCACAGCAAACAGACGGCTGCCGTGCTTATTCACATTGACGGTGAAGCTGTCAGTAACAGTGAACTGTTCGCCGCCCCACACATCGGTGAGGATGTACTCGCCCTGCTCCAGGCCCAGGTCAGCCAGGGTAAAGGTCATATCCTTGGCCTCTTCCTCAATATTGAACAGACCCACAGTACGCAGAGGAATGACCTCGTTGTTTTCCTGTGTGGAGAAGTGGGGAGTCTTGAAGTACATAATCTCGGGAACGGAATAGACAGGGCTGCGGTAATCGTAGCCAACGAAGTACACGTCCTGGCCGTTATTGGGGTTACAACAAGCCTTCCTCAGCTGGCGCATACGGGCATCCTCGGGAGCCTCGCTGAGCTTGCCGGCGATCTCCACCATGGTGTGGGTGACCAGGCAGTAGTTGGTGAGGAAGAAGCAATCATCGTCGCTCAAGTTGGCAAAACGGCCGACAGCATCGCTGTTAGGTACGATCAAGTCGCCGGTGTGGGTAGCAAAGCAGGCACAGCCCCACATATAATTGGTCTTCACCAAATCCCATCTGCCGCCGCCAACGTCAATGCCGTAGCGGTAGTTTGTGAAATACCGGCCCAGGAAGGGGTTGCCCATCACGATATCGCAACCGGTCTGCAGGTAGCCGTCGTCGCAGATGGCTTCCCGGATCATCTTCAGCCACCAATCCCGGTACTCGTAGCCGGATCTATCCCGGTTTGCATATCTCAGATCATCGCTGGCCTCAAAGGCATAGGACCAGAAGTCGTGCTTGACGCCCTCAAAGCCATACTCCCGGCAGAGGGTATTGACCGCGGACTCCATATACTCCCGGATATCCTCACGGCTCACGTCCAGGATACCAAAGCCCTTTTCGCCCATGCGCTTGCTGTAATCCAGGAACCAGCCATCGGCTTCCTTGTCAATAAACAGTTTCTCGTCGCGGGGGACCTTCAAGCCGATCCAAAGGGCGGGACGCAGGCCGATCTCCCGAATGCCATCGGTCAAATGCCGCAGACCGTTGGGGAACTTCTCCTGGTGAACGCCGGCAGGGCCCTCATAGGGCACGCTGATACCACGGGCATCTCTTGCGTGGGTGTGGTAGCCGTCATCCAGCTGGATCCAGCGCACAGTGGGGAAGTTTTCCTTCAGGAACTTAGTCTCCCGGAAGATCAGATCCTCGCTGACGGCGCGGAAAATGCCGTCGTTCCAAGTACCCCATACCATATTGTCCCGGTTCAGGTTGGATGCACCGTAGTTGGCAGGCAGCTTGGTACGCAGGACCTTGGTGTACTTCTCAAAGATCTTTTCAATGTCGTGGGCCTCGTCGGTAGCACCTAAGTACCACTCATCCTTGATCACACGGTGGGGCTGCACTGTCAGCCGGTGGGTGCCCTTAAAGGAAGAGAAGACAGTGAGGGTGACGGTGTCATCGGCGTGCTTTGCCAGGTAGTTATGGTAGCAAACCCGCTGACTCAACGTGCCGTGGACCAAGCCCTTCTTGGTCTTATAGTTACTGATGATGATTGCGGGGAAAGGCTGATAGGGGCTGGCACCGATACGCTCGGACACAACACCGGGGTCTGCCCAGCGGTTGCCGGCCTCGATATCAAATTCGGAATCCTTGGCATCCTCAGCGGTACGGTTATAGTCGATGGGGAATGTCATTGCCTCGTAAATACGGGGGTTTTCGTTGTGGTAGAAGTAGTCATCACGGGGCTTTTTGCCAAAGGTGATACCCTTCAGCTCCAGGCCAAGCTCTTTGATGGCAACCGTCTGCTTAGACTGATTCTCAAAGCTGCGGCGGCAGGTGATCTCATCGCCGTCATACTCCAGGAACAGATAGTCTTTTACGATGCCGTCGGTGGCGGAAATGGTGCAATTTTGGGCGTTTTCATTTACAGAAACGGTGTACTCCAGAGGCCGCTCGGTCTCGTCAGCCATTACCACAAAGGGACGCAGGGAGATATTGCCGCACTGCAGATCCTTCAAGATATTTTCCAGCATTTTGCTTTCCTCCATTCAGTTGGAAGTCGCGCTTCCTAACAGGTTCTTTATAGCATACCCCCTCCCTGCTGTCAAGAAATTACATCAACAAACATACAAAAAGGCAAAACTACCCAACAAAATGCTAAAACCCCTGTCATCGCGCTTCACGCGAGATGACAGGGGTTTCTATAATTTACTTTGTTTCGGTTGCGAGGTCAGCCTTGCCCAGGACGATCTTCTTATAATTAACAGTCATCGGATAGGTTTCCTTGGTCTGTTCCAAAAGCTCGCCCATTTTTTCCGAAAGGATCAGCGTTTCCACCTGGTCCTTCCAAATCTCCCGGGAGTCGGAGAAGTACATAACATGGTAGCCCACCTTGGAGCTTCCGGTATTCTTCACAATACCGGTATCACCGGGCTTTCTGCTCTCATCCGTATACCAATCCTCGAACTCCTTGATGAAGCCATAATTCTCGGTCAGGTTCGCATACAGGCCGCCGTTGGCAGCAGAGCCGGGATCCTCAGAATTCTTTATAGCCAGCTCAGCAAATTTCTGCTCTGTGGGCTCATTTGCCAGGAAATCATCCAACAGCTTTTTAGCTTTTTTGTAGCATTCTTGCCACTGGGCATCGGTGTAGCCTGTTTTGCCCATTTCACCTTGTACCGTAACGAAGATGTGGCGCACATCATAGTACTTACCAGCACTCTTGCCATAACCTGCGTTGACCAACTCGTCCTCATGCGCTGTATAGTAATCGTCTATTTCTTTCTCAGTGGGGGCCAGTTCGGGTTCTTTGGACTGCAGGTAGCCCAAAGCTGTATACTGTGTGGAAATATAATGATAATAGGCATCCGCAGAGCTTCCCTTGGAAATTTCTGCATCAACATAGGCTTCTGCATCCGCATAACCATTTTCCTTTGCGGCAGCTTCCAAATCTTCTTTATAACCATCCAGGAAATCCTGAATATCCTTGCTCAGCACAAAGTCACTATCCTGAGACATCTGTACAAAGCTTGCATATCTGCGCCAGCTCTCCAGGGCGTTTTCCAAAAAGAACTCCTCGTAGGTCTGGCCACTCTGCGGATTATAAATCTGCTCGCTCAACGGCTTTTTGAGATCAAAGCCCAGCTCTTCATCTGAGCCCATACTGATGGCATATTCATACTGATACACATAATCCTGAACGGTCACCCAGTAGTAGACCTGCAGCTGCTCGTTGGTAAGGGTCTGATCGCCAACAGTGGCAATCACCTTGTCGGCCTTTTTCTCCATTTTTTTGTCAGAAACAGTATATCCGCCCTCATTGCCAAAAATGCTGCTAAGCTTAATCCCCATGCCGTACAGCACAGCAACAGTCAACGCTGCTGCCAGCACCAACGCGCCAAACACAGCCAAGATAACTGCCAAGACCTTGGGCATTTTCTTCTTGGCCTTTTTAGGCTTCTTGCTGACGGATTCTTCGTCCTCTTTCTTGGTTTCCTCGTCAATTTTTTCCGTAACGTCTTCCGCAATCTCTTCTGCGGTTTCTTCCAATGCTTTTCCGCAGATGGGACAGACAGTGAAATCCTCGGGCAGCTCTGCAAAACAGAATTTACATTTCATAGAACATTTCCTCGTTTCTTACTTTTTAAGTAATTCCTCCATAGTTTACCACGGAAGATACCCAAAAGCAAGATTATTTACAAAAATTTACGATTCCGTAAAATTTCAGCTAACCCTTGCAAAAAAGCAAGAAAAATGCTATTATACTATATTGATATATTATATCTGCAAGGAGCTTTCCCATGAACGGAAAAACCACAGTAATACAGCAGGAACAAGTGAATAGTCAGCTTGCTTTCTGCGCGGAAATAAAAGCCTTTTGGCTGGATCAAAACATCACTCCCACAGCCTATGTGGAAACCTACGGCTGTCAGCAAAATGAAGCGGATTCCGAACGGATCCGGGGTCTGCTGATTGAAGCCGGTTATGCTATCGTCCAGGAAGCTGAGGGCGCGGATGTGGTGGTAATGAACACCTGTGCCATTCGGGAACACGCCCAGCAGCGGGTTTTTGGCAATTTGGGCGCACTCACCCACACCAGGCGCCGCCATCCTCGGCAGAAAATATTCCTGTGTGGCTGTATGGCCGGTCAGGAGCAGGTGGTTACCCGGATCAAGAACAGCTATCCCCATGTGGACGGTGTGTTCTCCACCCATCATTTGTGGCAGTTCCCGGAGATTCTCCGCCGGGTGCTGTTTACCGGTAAACGGACTTATTTCACCGCTGACGAGCCCGGCTCTATTGTAGAGGGTCTGCCCCAGCAAAGAGACAGTGGCTTAAAGGCCTGGGTGTCCATTATGTACGGCTGCAATAATTTCTGCACCTATTGCATTGTACCCCATGTCCGCGGTCGGGAGCGGAGCCGGAAATGGGAAGATATTTTAGCCGAGTGCCAGGCCCTTGTGGAAAGCGGTGTAAAGGACATCACCCTCTTAGGTCAGAATGTAAACTCTTATGGCAAAGATTTGGACCAGGGTGTGGATTTTGCCGATTTGCTTAAAAAAATCGCTGAGATCCCCGGAGATTTTCTCATCCGGTTTATGACCAGCCATCCCAGAGATGCTTCCAAGAAGCTCTTTGATACCATGGCTGGAAGCCCCAAGATTGCAAAACAGCTGCATCTTCCCTTCCAATCCGGTTCTTCCCGGGTTCTGAAGGCGATGAACCGCCACTATGACCGGGAAACTTATTTAGAAAAGGTGAATTACGCCAAGTCTGTTATGCCCGGCTTGGTACTGACCTCTGATGTGATCGTGGGCTTCCCCGGAGAAACAGAGGAAGAATTCGAAGAAACCATCACTTTGATCGAACAGGTTCGCTATGATTCTCTGTTTACCTTCATTTTCTCTCCCCGACCCGGCACACCTGCGGCATCTATGGATGACCCCCCCCCCAAGGAAGAAAAGACCCGCCGATTTGACCGGCTGTGCGCTGTGCAGAACGGGATTTCCGAGGAGCTACACAAAGAATACATTGGAAAGACAATGCGGTGTCTCATCGACAGCACTGACAAGGAATTCCTCACCGCCCGCACCGAGGGCGGCCGGCTGGTACGGCTGATGGGCGATAAAAGCCTGATCGGCAGCTTTGCCGATATCACCGTCACCGGCGCAACCACTTGGAGCTTAACAGGAAAACTGAGAGAGGATTAAGTCCTATGGCAACGAAAACCAACGAAATGACCCCTATGCGGCGTCAATATTTTGATATTAAGGAGCAGAACCAGGATTGCATCCTGTTCTTCCGACTGGGTGACTTCTACGAGATGTTCGACGAAGATGCCCGTCTTGCCGCCAAAGAACTGGATCTGACCCTGACCACCCGGGATCGGAACAAGCCTGTGGAGGAGCAGACACCTATGTGCGGTGTGCCCTATCACAGCGTAGATGCCTACATCGCCCGGCTGGTACAGAAGGGCTACAAGGTAGCTATCTGCGAACAGGTGGAAGACCCGGCGCAGGCCAAGGGCATCGTCCAGCGGGAGATCACCCGGATCGTCACCCCCGGCACGGTCACGGAAAGCTGCATGCTGGAGGAAAGCCGCAACAACTATATGGCCTGTATGTACGGCGAAGACACCCGGATCGGTGTGGCATTTTGTGATGTTTCCACCGGTGCGTTCTATGTGACCGTGTGCGCCGATTCCCAGGCCGCTGCTTCGGAGCTGGGCCGCTTTGCCCCCACGGAGGTCATCCGTTACGGCAAGGCCACTTCCGACGAAGTCCTCAATGACGCTCTGCGCCATCGGCTGCATTGCTGTTTGGATGAGGGCAAGCCCGAGCAGTTTATGGCTGAAGCTGCGGAAACTCTTTTGGAAAAGCATTTTGCAAAATCTGTTGCGGAGTTGGGCCTTGCCGGTCTTCCCGAGGCTGTGATGGCTGCGGGCAGCTTGCTTCAACTGCTCATTGAACTGCAGAAAAACGATCTTTCTCATATCAACGAACTGCATTACTATACCACCGGTGTATTTATGGAGTTGGATTTGGATGCCCGGCGGAATTTGGAATTGGCAGAGACCCTCCGGGCCAAGGACAAAAAGGGTACGCTTCTGTGGGTACTGGACAAGACCCAGACCCCTATGGGCGGCAGACTTTTGCGCAGCTGGCTGGAAAAGCCTTTGCTGGATGCTGGCGAGATCATCAGCCGCCAGAATGCTGTGGAAGAACTGGTAAATGATACTGTCACCCGGGGTGAGCTCACCGAGGCGCTCAAATATGTAACCGATTTTGAGCGGGTGATGACCCGGATCGTCACCGGCACTGTCAACTGCCGGGATCTGCTGTCCCTGGCTGGCGGTTTGCGCAGCCTGCCGGATATTAAGCGGCTTTTGCAGAGTGCAAAATCTCCTATGCTGCAGAAATTACAGGAGGCCATTGACTCCCTAACTGACTGTGCCGATCTGATTGAAAACACCATCACAGAAAAGCCCCCGCTGACTGTTCGCGAGGGTGGTATTATCAAAAAAGGCGCCAATGCAGAAGTAGACCGCCTCAACGATATTATGGACGGCGGCGCCGGCATTATGGCTGCCATTGAGGCCGAGGAACGGGAAAAGACCGGTATCCGCACCTTGCGTGTCAACTACAACCGGGTCTTTGGTTATTATATTGAGGTTTCCAAGTCCTTTGTAGACCAAGTTCCTGCCCACTACATCCGCCGTCAGACCCTTACCAATAACGAGCGTTACATCACCCCGGAACTGAAAGAACTGGAAGAGCAGGTGCTCACCGCAAAAGAGCGCTGCACCGCTTTGGAATACGAGATCTTTAACAATCTGCGGGAGCATTTGGCCCAGCAGGCTGTCCGGGTGCAAGTTTCTGCCGCCGCTGTGGCTGCGGTGGATACCCTGTGCTCTTTGGCAACCGTTGCTGTTAAGAACAACTACTGCCGCCCGGAGATCTCTTTGGGCAATGAAATCTCCATCAGCGAGGGTCGTCACCCTGTGGTGGAAAAAATGCTCAAGGACACTCTGTTCGTACCTAACGATACCCTTCTGGGCACACAGGATAACCTTATTTCCATTATCACAGGCCCCAATATGGCAGGTAAATCCACCTACATGCGTCAAGTTGCTCTCATTACTTTGATGGCGCAAATGGGCTCTTTCGTGCCGGCAAAGTCCGCTAAGATCGGCCTTGTGGACAGAATTTTCACCCGTATCGGCGCCAGCGATGATTTGGCCTCCGGTCAGTCTACCTTTATGGTGGAGATGGCGGAGATGGCATCCATTTTGAAGTATGCCACACCCAAGAGCCTTTTGATTTTGGACGAGATCGGTCGCGGCACTTCCACCTATGATGGCATGGCCATTGCCCGGGCTGTTTTGGAGTATGTAGCCAATCCCCGGCAGTTGGGGGCTAAGACTCTTTTTGCCACCCATTACCACGAGCTAAGCGTCATTGAAGAGCAGCTCCCCGGTATCAAGAATTACAATATTGCTGTAAAAAAGCGGGGCGACAAAATGATCTTCCTGCGGAAGATCGTTCCCGGCGCCACCGACGACAGCTTCGGTGTGGAGGTTGCAAAGCTGGCAGGTCTGCCGGGCGGTGTCATCAACCGGGCCAGACAGATCCTTGAAGAACTGGAAAATGACGACAGCCCCCGGCCTGTGAAGGTACGCCAGCCGGAAGTGGATGACCAGATCAGTATGCTGGACTTAAGTTCTCAGCAGGTCGCCCAGGCCCTGGCCGCCATCAGTGTGGAAACGCTGACACCCATCGAAGCTATGAACGAATTGTACAAACTGAAGAAAATGCTGGAGTAATATGAAACTTTCCATTGCCACCACCCGCCAGGAAAACATCTTGGGCTATATCTACCTGGCCTTTAGTCAGATCCTTTTATCTTCCTTAATCGCCATCGTTGCCTATTTATGGGGATATCCCCTATCTATTACCACACTGAACATCATCTATTTTCTGGTGAATTTTGTGAGCGTTGTGGCGATTTTTCACCGGTTTTTGGGCCGCTCCCTGCAAGCTGCCTGGAAAAACATCCCCAAATGCCTGATAAATGTTTTGATAGGCTTTGGCATTTACTATTGGGGCACGATCCTTTTGGGCTTTCTGATTACTCGGATAGACCCCAGTTTTGCCAATGTAAATGATCAAGCTGTGACCGGTATGGTCCAGGAAAATCCCTTGATGATGAGTATTTGCACGGTCATTCTTGTGCCGGTGGTGGAAGAAACCTTGTACCGTGGCTTAATTTTTCAGCAGTTACAGCGAAAGCATCGCGCTCTTGCCTACATTGTATCTGTGGCAGTTTTTTCCGCCATCCATGTTGCGGGTTTTATCGGCAGCGTAAATTGGTTGACCCTTCTTCTTTGCTTTGCGCAGTATCTCCCGGCAGGCATTGCCCTTGCCTGGGCTTATGAGCGCGCCGACACCATTGTCGCTCCGATTCTCATTCATATGATTATCAACCAAATCGGTATGTCTACCATGAGGTGATCTTATGCCTAAAATCATTCAGCTTTCTCCCCATATTGCCAACTTAATCGCCGCCGGTGAAGTGGTGGAACGACCCGCCTCCGTTGTGAAGGAATTGCTGGAAAACGCCGTGGATGCCGGCGCATCCCAAATCACTTTAGAAATTCGTGACGGCGGTATGACCTTTTTGCGGGTCACCGACAACGGCTGCGGTATGAGCAGCGAGGATGTGAAGACCGCATTTCTCCGCCACGCCACCTCCAAATTAAAAACCGCCGAGGATCTGGCTGCCATCGTTACCATGGGCTTCCGTGGCGAAGCTTTGGCGGCAGTGGCTTCTGTCAGCCGCATCGATGTGATGACCAAGACCCCCGGCGCTATCAGCGGCACAAGTCTCAGCTTGGAGGCTGGTGTCATTACCGAGGAGTCCGAGGCTGGCTGCCCCGACGGCACTACCATCATCGTCCGGGATCTGTTTTTCAACACCCCGGCAAGAATGAAATTTATGAAGTCTGACACCGTAGAAGGCAGCAAGGTCGCTGCCGCCATCCAAATGCAGGCTTTGGCTCACCCGGAGGTGGCTTTCCGTTTCCTGCGGGACGGCAAGGAAGTCCTGTCCACTCCCGGTACAGGAAGCTTGGAAGCGGCTGTGTACTGCGTATATGGCCGGGATTCCGGGCGGCTTGTTCCCCTGGAAAGCAAGTGGGAAAACTATACCCTCTCCGGCTTTGTGTCCAAGCCCACGGATGCACGGCCCAGCCGGGCACTGCAGACCTTCTTCGTCAACGGTCGGCCGGTCAAATCCCGGCTGATGATCGCCGCTTTGGAAGAGGCCTATCGCAATCAGATCATGACAGGCAAATTCCCTGCCTGTGTATTACATTTGACCCTGCCTGCCAATGCGGTGGATGTGAATGTCCATCCGGCTAAAACGGAAGTGAAATTTCTCAACGAGAAGGCAGTTTTTGACTGCATTCACTATGGGGTTTTAGGCGCACTGAACAAGACCCCGGATCGACCCCAGGTACAGTTTCAAAAGCCTGTTGCACCTGCACCTGCTCCCGCAGCTGCAAAGCCCGCGCCCAAGCAGGAGAATTTTTTCCGTACCATGAGCGCCCAGGAGTATAAGAATTTTGCAACCGCGGTGAAAGAAGCTCCCAAGCCCTCTCCCCTGGCGGCAGCCGCTGTGGCCGCTGCGGTGGAACAGACGGCTATTCCCCCTGTGCGGGAAACTGTGCAGATCCCCCGCCCCACGCCTGCGCCTATTCCTGTACCTGCACCTACTCCCGAACCGGAACAGGTAGTCATGGAGGCTGTACCCCAGGATATTCCCTGGCGGTATGTGGGTGAGCTGTACAACAGCTACATTTTGGTGGAGCAAGGCGAGGAGGCCTATCTTATCGACAAGCACGCCGCCCATGAGCGGATCCTCTTTGAAAAGCTGAAAGCGGAGCAGGAGGCCATTTCCGCCCAAACCCTGCTGACCCCCATTACCCATCGGTCCAGCCCCGACGAAATCGCGATCCTGCTGGACAATCAAGCCCTTTTGGAAGAATTGGGCTTTGAGATCCAGGAATTTGGCGAGAACACATTGCTCATTCGGCAGATCCCTATGGATTTGGACAGCTCCCAGGCTGTAGATGCCTTGCAGACCTTGGCTGCCGATCTGCTGAACGGCCGCAAGGAGCGCAAAGACTCTGTCCGGGATGAGCTGCTGCACACGGTAGCCTGCAAAGCCGCCATCAAGGCCGGCTGGAAGAGCAGCGAGGAAGAACTGTTGGTATTGGCCAAGCAGGTGCTGAGTCGAGAAGATTTGAAACACTGCCCTCACGGCAGACCCATTTGCGTTTCCTTAAGCAAAAAGCAGCTGGAAAAGCAGTTTAAGCGCAGCTAAGGAGAATCTATGAAGAATCTCATCTGTATTGCCGGGCCGACGGCCTCCGGCAAAACCGCTCTTTCCATTGCCTTAGCAAAGGAGTTAGGCGGCGAGATCGTATCCTGTGACTCTATGCAGGTCTATAAGCGGATGGACATTGGCACAGCCAAGCCCACCGCAGAAGAAACGGAAAATATCCCCCATCATATGCTGTCTGTTGCCGAGCCCTGGGAGGATTTCTCCGTGGGCAAGTACTGCGATATGGCAACGCCTATTGTGGATGACATTTTGGCCCGGGGTAAGACCGCCATTATCGTTGGCGGCACGGGACTTTATATGGACGCGTTGATACGGGGTAACGCCTTTGCCCCCTGCCCTTCCACCGGCTGCCGGGAGCGCTTAGAAAAGTTAGCAAGCGAAGAAGGCATTGATGCCGTAATTGCACAGCTTCGGAAAGTAGACCCGGAATCTGCACAGCGGCTACACCCCTCTGACCAGAAGCGGATCATCCGGGCGATGGAGGTTTATTTGGAAACCGGCAAGACCATCACCCAACACAATTTGGAAACCCAGCAGATCCCGCCACGGTATAATCCTGTGTGGTTTGCCTTAGAGGATGCTGACCGGGCGACTTTGTATGAACGCATCGACCGCCGGGTGGAGGAAATGCTCCGCCAGGGGCTATTGGAGGAAATCAAATCTCTGCTCGCAGAGGGTGTTCCCGAAAAATGTACCGCCATGCAGGCCATCGGCTACAAGGAATTTGTGGACGCTTTGGCCGGGCGCAGTTCCATTGAGACCGCCACAGAGCTTGTGCAGCAGGCCTCCCGGAAATATGCCAAGCGGCAATTGACCTGGTTCCGGCGAAATCCTGCTATTCATTGGCTCCGCCGGGAAAGTGGCGAGGGAACTTCTGAAATTCTTTCAAAGGCTCGACAGGTTTTAGCAGAATGTGACAAGTGAATAATGGTAAGATTTGTGTATCCCAAAGAAAGAAGGTATACATATGTCTGAACCAAACAATTTACAGGAAGCCATCTTGCAGGAGGTTTGCCGGGATAAAGTGCCCGTCACCCTTTTTTTGATGAATGGCTTTCAGCTCCGGGGCACCGTCGCAGGCTTTGACAGCTTTGTGGTGGTTCTCATCAGTGAAGGGAAACAGCAGATGATCTACAAGCACGCTATTTCCACACTGGCCCCAATGAAGCCGATCAAAGCAGTGACTGCGTAACAAAAAGGCGGCGGAGCAAAGCTTCGCCGCCTTTTTGTGTATTACCAAAGGAGAGAGAAAATGTCTATTGCAGAAAATGTAGCCCGCATCAAAGCGGAAATCAGCCGGGCCGCCATTGCCGCAGGCCGGGATCCTAAGGATATCCAGCTGTGCGCCGCCACCAAAATGAATGACACTGCCGCTGTCCGTGAGGCCATTGCCGCCGGCATCGATTGCTGCGGAGAGAACCGGGTACAGGAGCTGACCCAAAAGCTGTCGGAAAACGCCTATGAGGGGGTCCCCATTCATTTTATCGGCCATTTGCAGACCAACAAGGTCAAGCAAGTGGTGGGTAAGGTGGGAATCATTCAGAGCATCGATTCCCTCCGGCTTTTGGAGGCTGTCAACAAAGAGGCCGCCCGGCAGGGTATCTGCCAGGATGTACTTTTGGAAATCAACATTGCCGGCGAAGAAAGCAAGTCCGGTTTTGCTGAGGAGGATATCCATCCTCTTTTGGAAAAAATCGGTGAATTTTCCGCAATTCGGATCCGCGGACTTATGGCTATCCCCCCAATTTGCCAAATTTCTACAGAAAATCATAAATTTTTTCAAAAAATATATAACCTTTCTGTTGACATAACGGCAAAAAAATACGATAATGTATGTGTCGATATTTTGTCTATGGGTATGTCCGGTGATTATGCCGATGCCATTGCCTGCGGCAGTACCATGATCCGTGTTGGCACCGCTATCTTCGGCCCAAGACATTATTGAGTAATTTTTAGTTCGTAAAGAACACGAACATATTAGGAGGATATAGACATATGAGTTTTTGGGACAATGTCAAGAAATTCACCCAGCCTTACTCCGACGACGAGTATGAAGATTACGAGGACGAAGTAGATCAGTACGAAGAAGAGCCCGCTCCCCGCAGCAGCCGCCGCACCTCTCCCTTTGCCGGCACTGCGCAGGACTCTGCTCCTGCTGCTCCCGCTGCAACTTCTTCCAGCTTTGGCGGTCAGGTACTGAGCATGTCCGGCAAGCAGGAAGTTGTCCTCTTCCACGCCAAGACCTTTGACGACACCGCCAAAGCCGCTGACGAGCTGCGGAAGAAGAAGGCTGTTATTTTGAATATGGAAAATGTGGACAAGGCTCTGACCCGCCGTGTCGTGGACTTCCTTTCCGGCAGCGTTTACGCGCTGGACGGCCGCGTTAAGAAGGTTGCACAGGCAACCTATCTGTTCTGCCCCCACAACATGGAAGTGATCGGCGATTTGGAGAGCCTGCAGGCTGAGTCCGAGTCCTATATGTAATACGAAACCGTGAGGATTTACTATGTTAACACCCCAAGATCTTGAACAAGTTTCCTTTGGCCGCGCCACCTTTGGCGGCTACGATATGGAATCTGTAGACCAGTTCCTGGAACCGCTGCTGGAAGACTTCGCCACCCTGCATAAGGAAAATGCTCTGCTCAAGAGCAAGATGAAGGTTTTGGTCAGCAAGCTGGAAGAGTACCGGGACAACGAAACCAGCATGAAAGATGCCATCGTCAACGCACAGAAAACCTGTGATGTGATGCTGGAAGAGGCAGAGGCCAAGTGCGCTGAAATGCTCAACGAAGCCAATGCTGCCGCTATGGAAAGCACAAAGAACGCGAATATTATGATCGCCGCTGAGGAGGCCCGGGTGGAAGAAGCCCGAAAGACCGCTTGTGCTAAGATCGACGAGCTGAGAGAGCAGATCCTATCCTGCGTAAAGGCTCTCGACCGCATCAAGGCCGCAAATCCCCCCTCTCCCACCGCCGAAACCGGTCTGTTTGATTTCGACCAGGTAGAAGGCAAGCGTGGCGAAGCTGACACTATGGCTGACGAGATCGCTGCCAACCTGCAAAGCCAGTTTGGCACTGACGAGGATTCCGGTGAGGCCAAGCCCCCTGTTTCCGATGCAACGGAGAAATTCAAGGATTTGAAGTTTGGCCCCTATTACGACCCCACAAAAGGATAATTAACGCTTAGACAAGGACACGCAAAGATTGGCAATGCCTAAAGAGAGCTGCCGGACGGTGCAAGGCAGCAGGCATCCAACACTTTGTATCCCCTTTGAGCAGCGCACCGAAATACAAGTAGGCTGCGCCGGGTTTGCCCGATACAGCAAAATCGAGTGCCGGGATATTCCCGGAATGAGAGTGGTACCGCAGAGGTCACAATGCCTTTGTCTCTTGTATAGGGACAAAGGCATTTTTATTATGATTACACTATGGAGGTATTTCCAATGGAATACAAAAACACCATTATCACCCCCAAGACCGACTTCCCCATGAAGGCCGGTCTGCCTGCCCGGGAACCGGGTATGCTGGAGAGGTGGAACGAGCTGGATCTTTACAACGCACTGCTGGAAAAAAATAAGGATCTGCCCCCCTTTATTCTTCACGATGGCCCTCCCTTCAGTAACGGCTACATTCACATGGGTCACGCGCTGAACAAGGCTCTGAAGGACTTCATCGTCCGCAGCCATGCTATGATGGGCTTCTACACTCCCTATGTGCCCGGCTGGGATAACCACGGCCTGCCCATTGAGCGCGCTATTGAAAACTCCAAGAAGAAGCTGAACAAGGATATGTCCGTTCCGGAATTCCGGAAGGCTTGTGAGGATTTCGCCGAGGATTTCATTCAGAAGCAGATGGGCGGCTTCAAGCGCCTGGGCGTTGTGGGTGATTGGGAGCATCCCTACCGTACTATGGACAAGCATTTCGAGGCCCAGGAGGTCAAGGTTTTTGGCCGGATGTTCGACAAGGGCTACATCTACAAGGGTCTGAAGCCCGTTACCTGGTGTCCCTTCTGCGCTACCGCTGTTGCAGAAGCGGATATTGAGTACAAGGACGATCCCTGTACCTCCGTTTATGTTAAGTTCCCCATTGCCGACGATCTGGGCAAGCTGGAAGGCTTTGATCTGAGCAAGGTCAAATTCGTCATTTGGACCACCACCATCTGGACTCTGCCCGGCAATATGGCTATCTGCCTGCATCCCCGTGACAACTATGTACTGGTGAAGCCTGACTACAGTGACGAGATCTTCATCGTTGCTGAGGCCCTGTGCGAGAAGGTTATGGGCATTGGCGGCTATACCAGCTATGAGATCCTGGCAACCTATCCCGGTGCATTCTTCGAGAATATGCTGGCTAAGCACCCCTTCCTGGACAAGACCTCCCGTCTGGTTTACGCTGAGTATGTTACCATGGACAGTGGTACCGGTTGTGTTCACACCGCACCCGGCTTTGGTGCTGACGACTATCAGACCTGTATGCGTTACGGTATGGAGCTGGTCGTGCCTGTGGATGACTACGGCCGCCACACCGACTATGCAGGCAAATATGCCGGCATGAAGACCGAAGAGTCCAATCCTGTGATTTTGGCAGATATGAAGGAAAGCGGCGCTCTGTTCGCTTCCGAAGAGATCGTCCACTCCTACCCCCACCACGACCGCTGCAAAAAGCCCGTTATCTTCCGGGCAACACCTCAGTGGTTCTGCTCCGTGGAGTCCTTCAAGGATCAGGCTGTTAAGGCTATCGAGAACGTGAAGTGGTTCCCCGCCTGGGGTGGCGACCGGATGGAAAGTATGATCCGGGAGCGTGCCGACTGGTGTATCAGCCGTCAGCGCCGCTGGGGTCTGCCCATCCCTGTGTTCTACTGCAAGGACTGCGGCAAGCCTGTTTCCACCCCCGAGTCCATCGCTAAGATTTCTGCCCTGTTTGATGAGCATGGCTCCAATGTATGGTTTGAGAAGGAAGCTATGGGGCTCATTCCGGAAGGCTTCACCTGCCCCCACTGCGGCGGCAAGGACTTCGACAAGGAAACCGATACTCTGGACTGCTGGTTTGACTCCGGCTCCACCCACTTTGCCTCTTTGATGCATCGCACCCCCGAGCTGTGGCCTGCAGATGTATATCTGGAAGGTGCTGACCAGTATCGTGGTTGGTTCCAGTCCAGTCTGCTGACCTCCGTTGGCGCACTGGACCAGGGCGCACCCTTCAAGCAGGTGCTGACCCACGGCTGGGTAGTTGACGGCCAGGGCCGGGCAATGCACAAGTCCCTGGGCAACGGCGTTGATCCCGCTGACCTTATTAAGGACTTCGGTGCGGACATCGTCCGTCTGTGGGCTGCATCCTCTGACTACCACGCTGATGTACGCTGCTCCAAGGAGATCTTCAAGCAGATCGCCCAGAACTATCTGAAGTTCCGCAACACCGCCCGGTACTGCCTGGGCAACTTGAACGAGTTTGACCCCAACAACTTGGTTGCTCCCGCTGAGATGGAGGAGCTGGACAAGTGGGCTCTCACCAAGCTGAATGACTTGGTTGCTGCCTGCAAGAAGGCTTATGACAACTATGAGTTCCATGTGGTCTCCCACATCATCAACGATTTCTGTGTTGTGGAGCTGTCCTCCTTCTACCTGGATATTATCAAGGATCGGCTGTACTGCGAGCTGCCTGACGGCCTGCGCCGCCGCAGCGCACAGAGCGCTCTGTTCCTGATCGTGGATGCTTTGGCAAAGCTGTTTGCTCCCATCCTGGCCTTTACCTGTGATGAGATCTGGCAGGCAATGCCCCATCGGGAAGGCGACGATGCCCGGAACATCCTGCTGAATCAGATGCCCACCGATTTTGCTGCTTACTGCCTGGACGAGGCTGCTATGGCTAAGTGGGATACCGTGATGAAGCTGCGCCAGGATGTAAACGGCGTGCTGGAGGTTGCCCGTGCCGACAAGCGTATCGGCAAGGCTTTGGAGGCCCATGTGAGCCTGGATATTCAGGATGCTGCTGTGAAGGCTGCCTGCGAAGGCCTCAACTTGGCTGAGATCTGCATTGTGTCCTCCTGCGATTGGGAAGCTGCTCCCGAGGGTGCTACCGTCGGCGCCGGCACCAACCTACCCGGTTTGACCGTGGGTGTTACCGAGGCCCGGGGCGAGAAGTGTCCCCGCTGCTGGATGCACTCCACGGAAGCTGACGAAAACGGCCTGTGCCCGCGCTGCGCAGCTGTTATCTCCCAGCTGGATCTGGAAATCTAATAACAACCAAAAATGCGTACTGCAAAAGCAGTACGCATTTTTTATTCTCCATCAATCGTGTCTAACACCAGCCTCATAATGTCATCGCGGATATCCGGTTTGTCTGTATTGAGGGTGATCGCAATGCCAATTTCCCGTTTCTTGTCAAAGAAAAGAGATGCCCGGTAAGGAGGCAGCCAGCCGGTATGTCCGTATAGACAAATGCCCCCAAAATTCCGGATGTGGATGCCTAAGCCGTGGCGGTCGCCGTCATCGCGAATGATTTGCGGAGTGAGCACTTCCCGGACAGAGCATTCTGAGAGAATCCGCTCTCCGCTGTCGCTGACACCGCCCTTTATCAGCAGACGTACCATCTTGCAAAGGTCTGTAGGTGTGGAGAATACCTCACCGGAGCCAAAGCGGCTCTCCACAGAGGACAGCTTATGTCGCACATACAGCTCTCCAGCCTCGTTTTCCCGATGGGGCAGCGCCAAGGGATAGGTGGCGATTTCTCCCAAATGATAATGGGTCTGCTCCATTCCCAAGGGATCCAAAACCAGTTCCTTTGCCAACTGGGAATAAATCTTACCCGTAATGCGCTGGGCTATGTAGGACAGCAGCACAAAGCCGTAGTTGGAATAGAGGAACACCCCGTCACCCGGGTGTGAGAACATCTGCATTTCCGGGAGCATTTCCTGTAAGCTGACCTCTAAACACCGCTCGTCCCGGATACCATCCTTCCGCAGCTCCCCGGACAGGCCGGAACCATGGCACAAAAGGTGCCGCAGAGTCATCGTGCTCTCCGCCTCGGAACAGGACAGCTTAAGCCAGGGGACATAGGTTTTGATGGGCTGATCCAAAGACAGCAGCCCCGCATCCACCAGTCGCATACAGGTGATGGCGGTGATCATCTTGGATATAGATGCAATCTTAAACCGGGTAGCCGGGGTCACAGTCAGCACCGGCCGCTCCACAGACTCTACACCAAAACCCTCTGCAAACAAAGTCCTTTCCCTGTCCGTCACCGCCACGGAAATGCCGGCTACATTGTACTGCTTGCGCCAAATTTCAATTTGTTCCCGCAATCTCACAAAATCTATCATATATTATCCTCTTTCTTGGCGTATCGCTCTTGCCGTCCGCATTTTGTTTCGGCGGGAGCAAGCCCCCGCCCTACAGTATTTTTTCAAGCAGGTCACCTAAGACACGGGCCATGGAGGCAAAGCCGTAATCTGTTGGATGGGTGCCGTCCACGTTACCGTCGCAACCTGCATCTCGCATCAGTTCCGGGCCGGTAAGCAGATACACATTTTGATCCCCCCGGGCTTTTGCATTTTCATAGGTAGCAGCAATAATTTCCAAGCGTTGCTGGTCTTCCCCGCTTAAATAGGCTCTGGGCCTTGACATCATAACGACAGGAATACCCGGGTGTGCCTTACGAATTGTCTGGAACATTTTCTCGTGGGTTTCCTGCAAATGCTCCGGTGTAGGGGCATTATGGTCATAGTCATAGACAAAAACAGACATAGGAAGTCCTGCAATATAGTCCGCTATCACCTGTTCACCTTGGGCGCTTCCCGAAAAGCCGAGGTTTACATAATCTAAATTTAACCTTCGGGCAATGGGGCTTTGGTATGCATTGCCCGGCCGGGATGCACAACCTCCCTGGGTAATGGAAGAGCCGTAATAGACGATGGGTTTCTGCGCTTTATAGGGTTTGGGTGGCAGGATGGATGCGTCCTCCTGCAAACCGATATACAACTGGCTCACCTCGCTGTACAAGGGCATATGGATGGTGATCTCCCGCATTTTTGCCCCAGGAAAACGAAGGATACTTTCATAGCCGTCTACAATGGCAAAGGGCGGCGTAAAGGTTCCCATATACCGCTCCTGCTCCCCTTCTTCCTTGCCGTACAGATCAAAGCCCGCAGAGCCGGTCAAGGCAAAATGCGGCATTTTGCCAATGCTTGGCATTTTGGTATGAATGGCAACATAGGGGCTGTCCGTTTGGAAACGGATACGGCCACCGGCAGTATTGGCATGCAAGCGCAGAACACCAGGGTTGACAGCTTTGGCCACGGATTCCGGCATACGGCGGAATTTCCCGTCTTCAAAATACACACCGCAAATCTGAAAGGGGGCTTGTCGAGAATCGTAGAACCGCAAGTCCTCCTGGGCTATTTTCGTTTCCACCTTGAAATTGGCATCAATGGCAGCAATATCGCTCATAAAAACACTTCCTTATTCACCAAAGACTTCCTTGGCATTTTGCATCATCTGACGAATGGGGAGATTATATGGGCAGCGGGTCTCGCATACGCCGCACTCTATGCAGTCTGAGGCTTTCTTCTCTAAGTTGCGGTAACGGGTCTCCGCCCACTCCTTTAGATTGTAACGGCTGAAATAGCCCTCGATCAGGAAGATCATGGGAATATTGATGCCGGCTGCACAGGGGGCGCAGTAATTACAGCGGCGACAGAAATTTGTACCTAAGAAATCCCGGATCTCCTTGATTTTTGCCTGCTCGGCATCGGACAAAGGCGCGGTATTGGAAATTGCAGCAACGTTCTGCCCTATTTCCTTTTCCTCCGCCATGCCGGGGATCACCACGGTCACATTGGGGTTGGCGGCAATAAACCGCAGAGCGGTAGTGGCATCATCGATGGCACCGCCTGCCAGGGGCTTCATGCAGATAAAGCCAATGTTCTTCTCTGCGCACTTGGCGATCAGTTCCTCGCCCTGGGTTTCCACGATGTTATAGGGGAACATAATGGTTTCCACCCAGGGAAGCTCCACGGTCTTTTCAAAGAGATCAACGGCGTGGAGGGTGATACCGATATGCCCGATTTTACCGGCAGCCTTAGCCGCCTGCAGCGCCTCCAGCGCGCCGCCGGGCGCCTGCACAGCATCAAAGTCCTTGGCATTGGGATTGTGAATTTGGTACAGGTCAATATAGTCTGTCTGCAGCTTCTGCAGGCTCAAGTCGATGTCCTTTGCCATCGCTTCAGCGGTGCGGGCCATGCTCTTTGTGGCCAGGATAAAGTTTTGGCGAATGCCTTGGAGGGCATAGCCTAAGTATTCCTCGCTGACGGTGTAGGCCCGGGCGGTGTCGATATAATTCACACCTGCGGCCATCAGTTGCTCCATTAAGGTTTTTGTGCCTTCTGCATCGATCTTCTGAATGGGAATACCGCCAAAACCCATACGGGATATTTTCAGACCGGTTTTTCCTAAAACTCTGTATTCCATAATTATTCTCCTCTTAACAGGGCTACGGCTACATCGTTCACATTGGTGCCGGTAGGTCCGGTGATAATAAGGCCATCCACGGCTTGTAGAGCGTGGTAGGCATCATTATTTTGCAGGGTTTCGTAAATGTCCCAGCCCTTTTCCTTGTGGGCTGCGGCAGTTTGGTAATCCACATAGCCGCCGGCGGCATCGGTAGGGCCATCTGTTCCATCAGAGCCAACGCTGAACACCGCCGCACCAGGAACACCGGCAATGCCCGCTGCTGCGGACAGGGCGATCTCCTGGTTGCGGCCGCCCAGGCCTTTGCCTGTCAGCTGCACAACGGTTTCACCACCGGCAATAAAGGCAAGGTTCTCCTTGCTGCCTGCGTGGGTCATGAGAATGCTTGCCAGGAAAGCCCCTGCCTCCTTTGCTTGGCAGGAAAGCTGATCGGTAAGTAAAACAGGCTTATATCCCAATTCTTCACACGCTTTTGCCGCAGCGGTGCAAAGCTCCCGGACAGAGCCGGTGATCTGCGTTTCCACATTGGTAAGGGTCTTGGGGGTTTCCTGTGCTAAGAGATCCCAAGCATTTTGGCTTAGTTGCAGATTGTATTTCTTTGCGATAGCGATGGCTTGGTCGCAGGTGCTGCTATCCGGGCAGGCTGGGCCGGAGGCGATCATATCCAAGGGGTCACCCAAAATATCCGACAGCACCACCGCAAAGACCTTTGCTGGGGCGCAGACTTCCCCAAAGCGGCCGCCCTTTACTCCGGACAGGCGCTTACGAATGGTATTCATCTCCACGATGTCCGCGCCACAGGCCAAAAGCTGGGAGGTAATATCCTGCAATTCCTCACCGGGAACCAAGGGTTTTTCAAACAAAGCGCTGCCGCCACCGGACAGCAAAAACAGAACGGTATCCGTTTCGGTCAAGTCGGATACCAGCTCCAACGCCTTTTGGGTCGCGGAGAAGGTATTTGCATCAGGCACAGGGTGGCCGGCTTCATAGCAATCAAAATTGGTAATAGGGGCTTTCACGTGGTGGTATTTTGTAACAACCACGCCTTTCTCGATCCGGTCGCCCATGCAGTCATGGGCGGCTTTTGCCATCTGCCAGGCAGCTTTACCTGCTGCAACCAGCAAAACTCTGCCGGGAAATCCCTTACCCGCCAAGGCTCTTGCCACAGCCGCATCCGGCTGGACAGCCCGGATGGCCTCGGCCACAATATACTCGGAATGGGAACGCAATACTGTATCCATACAAATTCTCCTCAAAAAGCGAAATCCGAACAGCAACAAGCTGTTCGGATTTGCTTGGCGGAGCAGCAGGGATTCGAACCCTGGCGGCACTTTCATGCCCTACGAGATTTCGAGTCACGCCTCTTCGACCAGCTTGAGTACTGCTCCGTATTCATAACTGTTATATTATAACAAAGTATCCCTTGAAAATCAAGGTTCAGTCCTTCTTTTTGGCAAGCTCCATCACATCGCCGATCTTGGCCATGATTTTGTTATAATTCTCCCGTCTGTGGGGAACTAAGCAATTGGAGCAATCCTTGATGCCATACTCCGTATAAGTAAAATTGCCACCGCATTGATCCCCCAATGCGTACAGGGGGCAATAGCAAAACAGGCAGCTAAAGCTGCTTTCATCCTCCACTTTATGGCAGGGGAAATATTCACATTCTTTGTGTTGAAAAAAGTCGTAGTGGGGCATAATTGTACTCCTTTTTATCGCTATGGAGATTGCCACGCCAGTTTGCGAACTGGCTCGCAATGACGTGTTTGTTTGGGGAGATTGACGCATCTGTGTTTTTATTGTATAATACCGCTTGGACCTCGTCAAGAAAGAAAAGAGGATTTTTATGGATTTTCTCATTCAGCTCATTGGCTTTGTGGGTTTGGCCACAAGCATTGCGGCTTTTCAATTTAAGAAACATCGGAACATCGTCCTGTGCAAGATGGCCTCGGAGCTGATTTTCGCTCTGCAGTACATATTGCTGGGCGCCTGGACCGCCGCCATTTTAGACGGCATCTCCGTGATTCGCAATACGCTGTACACCAATTTTGTAAAGCGGGGGCGTTCCACTACCCCGGTGATCATCGGGTTCGGCCTGTTTGTGGTTGTTACCGGTTTTGCTACCTTTGACGGCTGGCCCAGCCTGCTGCCCATTGCCGCAAAGCTGCTGACCACCATTTCCTATGGCATGAAAAATGAACGGCTTTTGCGGTTCATAACCTTGCCCTCTTGCATTATGTGGAGCATTTACAATCTGCAGGTAGGTTCTTTGGGTGGCGCGCTGGGCGACACTTTGGCGCTGATTTCTCTGTTGATCGGCATTTATAAATTTGATATCAAGAAAAAGAAAGACCTCCTTGTTTAAGGAGGTCTTTTCATAGGTCTATGCATTTACCAAACCACAGGATTTCCTCCCGCATTCCTCATCCGTCTGCCCTGCGGGCAGCCACCTTCCCCCCGGGGGAAGGCTATTAACATTCTGTCCAGGGGTAGATTTCCGGGGGGGCTAAAACAAATTCCATGGATTTTCCGGTGGTTGGATGGGTAAAAGCCAGGCGGTAGGACCACAGGGCGATCTCACAATCGTCCTCTATGGTGCTGTACTTACGTTCTCCCACCAAGGGCAGGCCTCGGGAGGCAAACTGCACCCGGATCTGATGGGTACGGCCTGTTTCCAAGGCTACACGGATGCGGCTCATACCATTTTCTTGTTTTAACACCTGATAGCGCAAGGATGCTGGCTGTACGCCTTTCCCCAGCTCTTGGGCTACCATAGTCATTTTCCTCGCCTTGTCCCGGATCAGCAAGTCGCAGAGCCTGCCTTCGCCCTGTTCCGGCGCGCCGTGGACTACGGCAAGGTACTCCTTTTCAAACCGGTCTTCCCGGATCTGCCGGGACAGCTCCGATGCGGCTTCCGCTGAGAGCGCCAGCACCATCAGCCCGGAAACCACTCTGTCTAAGCGGTGGACAGTCCGTACATTCTCAATTCCTAAGGCCTGTCGCACCAGTTCCGGCATGCCGCCCGGTTCATCAGTTGACAGCACCCGAGCCGGCTTTACACAGACTACGATATCCTTATCCTGATAGATCAGTTCCATTTACTGCTCCCGATTCTTATAGAAATACACTGTATCGATCCCCTCGCCCCGGTCATTGGGAATCCGCTTCAGTTCTCCAAAGCCAAAGCCCTCCAAAATATGGGTATGAGGGCCGTTGGTAGACCATGTGCGGGTATAGATATTTCGGTCCGGGTAGCGTTCAAAAAACAGATGCGCATACGCTTTTTTCGTAGCACCCATTCCCCGGGTCTCCGGCCGCAGGGCAAGGGTGGACAGGTAGATATTGGGGTGCGTTTCGGTGGTAATCACGTCGGAAATATAATTATCAATATAGGAAACAAAGCCACAAAGCTTACCCTCGAAGAACATGGCCAGGATGTTCTGTTCCATCATTTTATTGAAGTAAGGCAGAATATCCGCTTTTTCTGCTGAACCCTGGAGGTTTGCCTGGGTGGTACTGCTCCGCTGGGACAGGGGCGGGATGAAATTCTTATCGTTGATAGACAGGATGTCCAACAATTCTTCCCTGTATTGGTTCTTTTCAGATTTGTTTAATACGCGAAATTCCACAATAATCACCTCGCGGGTATTATAACAAATCACAATTTGCTTTGCAAGCATTACTTGCGCTTTATGCAAAAAGGGTGTATAATGGTCAAAAAGGAGGCATGGATCATGGAACTTCAGCAATTAAAATACTTCAAAGCTGTGGCAGATATCGGCAAAATTTCCGAGGCTGCGGAAAGCTTATTCGTATCTGCGCCCGCCCTCAGCACATCCATTTCCCGGCTGGAAAAGGAGTTGGGTTTTCCCCTGTTTGACCGGACAAACAACCGCATTATGCTCAACACTCAGGGTCATATCTTTTTGAAGCATGTGAATCAGATTTTTGCTTCCTTGGAGAGCGCAAAGCAGGAGCTGCAGCAGAGTTTACTGCCCCAAAAGCCCCGTATTTCCCTTCTCAGCATCAACACTGCAATGTGGGTCAATCCCATTACAGCATTTTTGTCGGAACATCCCCAATATACCCTGTCCAGCTCATCCGTTTCTCTGCCTATGCTTGCCCAGCAGGGATTGGACTCGGAATACAGCTTTTTGCTGGCCTATGACACAGATTTGCCGGATTATTTGGCAGAAGAATTAGACAGCATTTTTCTGTTCCATGCCTATCCTGTTGTTGCCATTCACAAGGATCATCCCCTTGCCAACCAAGCAGAATTGGATATCCGTATGCTTGCAGAGGAAAAGCTGTTCCTGCCCTCCCCCGACCATCCGCTTTTTATTCGGCTTCAAAAGCTTTTTAGCCTTTATGACCTGCCTATGCCTCCGGAAAGTGTTTACTCTCTGATGATCCGGCTGAAAATGGTCTCTGAAAATCAAGGCATCACCTTTGTCACCAGCTCCGCGATCCAGGCGATCCCCTCATCCAATATCCGCTACATTCCCCTGGCAACGCCCTTTGATCCCTGGAAAGCCAACCTTTACTGGCGCAAAGGTCAACAGCTAACAGAATACGAAACCATCCTCAAGGAATTCTTTCAGCATTTTTACGAGAGCTTGCATTAAGTCTATGTTACGCAAGGATAAGCAAGTTGTAATTTATTCACCCTGCTGTCGGTGCTATAATACGTCTGTAAAAATATATTAGGAAGTGTTTATTATGGAAACGCAGATCCAAAAACGCCGATTTGACTACAAATGGGTCGTCCTCATTATGTGCTTTATGATGGAATTTGTCTGCCTGGGCTTTTGCAGCTCCAACCCCGGTCTGTACACCGGTGCTGTCACAAGCGCATTGAATATCCCTCGCAGTCTTTACTCCATCGGCACCAGTATCCGTTACATCGTACAGGTGATCGTAGGCTTTTTCTTCGGCTCGCTGATCCAGCGCTTCGGCATCAAAAAATTGGTGGGTGTAGGCCTTTTCTCCCTGTGCGGATCCATCACCATGCGCTATCTCACCGCCAATATCTGGCATCACTACATTGGCTGTGTTCTTTGGGGTCTTGGCATCGTCTTTGCCGGCGGCACCATGGCCAGCACTGTGGTGCGCCGTTGGTTCCATAAGGATATCGGTAAGGTCACCGGCATTGTGATGTCCGCAAACGGCATTGGCGGCGCAATTGCCGCGCAGATCATCTCCCCCCTCATCAACAACGGCGAGACCTTTGGTTATCGGAAGGCTTATCTGCTGTCTGCTATCGTTTCTGTGATCATCAGTACAGTTGTTCTGATCTTTGTTCGGGATAATCCTGCCGCGGATGCGCCCCCCAGCAAAAGCGCCAAAAAAGCCAAAGGCGCACTTTGGGACGGTATTCCCTTTGAGCAGGTTAAGAAAAAGCCCTACTTCTATCTGACCTTTGCTATGATCCTCCTCACCGGCATCAGCCTGCAGAGTGTTGGCACTATCAGCATTGTGTATATGGAAGATTTGGGTATGAATGCAACCTTTGTTGCCACCACGGCTACTGTATCATCTCTGGTACTTACCTTTGCCAAGATCTTCACCGGTTTCTCCTATGACAAAAAGGGGCTGGGTTTCACCCTTCTTATGTGCCATTGCTGCTCCTTGGTTGCTTACTTGCTGAAGGCTAACATATCTAATACTACCATTGGTATGGTGATGGCAATGACGGCTACGGTTTTGGGAACCATCGCAATGCCCCTGGAGACCGTTATGATACCCCTAATGTCCAACGATCTGTTCGGCTCTGCCTCCTACACCAAGGTGCTTGGCATCTTCTATGCCGCCAACTCCCTGGGCCTTTGCCTGGGCTCTCCCCTGTGTGACATTTACCGTGATCTCACGGGTGGCTCTTACAGATCCTGCTACTGGTTCTTTACCGGTTTGATGGTTTTGGTCACCATCGGCTTCCAGCTGGTGGTCAGAACCGCCTACAAGGACAAAGAGAAAGTCCTTGCTGCTGCTGAGGCTGAGGATAACTAAAATCCAATATATAAATCGCATTTTAAATCTCTTGTTAAGCTCTCTTCGCTATGCCATAATATCATCAACCCAAAAGGAGATTTACACTATGAATCACAAAAAGAGCGCTTTCCGCATCAGCATCGCGCAGCTGATTTTGACGGTGCTTTTCTGCGTCGGTTGCAACAAGAATTCCGGTCCCGTTCCAGCATTTGACACACCGGTGATGCGATTTGTCATTACCAGCGACATACATACTCGCGTCGGTGATGACGACTACAAAAGTCAAGATCGCCTGGAGCAGCTTTATCAAACTGCATACGCCTATGCGGATGCCCAGAAGTACAACAAACTGGACGGCATTTTCTTTTTGGGTGACATTACCAATGGTGGCACCATCAAACAGTACACCAAATTCTTCGACTATGTAAACGCAAACACCCGTGAAGGCACGATCCTCCAAACTTTGATCGGCAATCATGAGTTTTACGCTACCGGAAAATATTCCGCAAAATCTATGGCCGATGCCCCCATCCGTTTCTTGGAGCAAAGCGGCGATTCTGCTATGGATATCAACCAGGTAATCGGTGGATACCATTTTATCACCTTGGGTATGGATCTCTATAATAAAGATAGCAATCTTTATTTTAGCGCCAGCAAGATAAACTGGCTGAAGGAACAACTGGATGCAGCAGTGGCCGAAGACCCCAACAAACCTATCTTCGTATTCCAGCACGAGCCTCCCAAAGATACCGTTATTTGTTCTTTAGGCACCAGTGGCGATTTAGGCCTAAAGCAACTGCTGGACAACTACCCCCAGGTCATTAACTTCTCCGGTCACACCCATCGTCCCATCAGCACACCCCGTACCATCTGGCAGGGCACATTTACCGCAATCAACACCGGTACTCTGGCCTATGTGTCTTCTCCCCTCCCCGACAACACCCGCTATGTGAACGGCGGCCCCACTCCCATCGACCGAGAAGGCAGTTGGGTATACAATGACGCAGACAGTGATCGCAGCGGTGTGCTGTATTGGATTATGGAAATAGACAAGAACGACCATATCCGCCTTCAAATCTACAATTTGGAAACGCAAAGCATTTGGGGTGAACCGTATATCATCGATTCCCTGAATCCCGAGGACTTTAAGTACACCGATGCTCGCCGGGATGCATCTGACAAACCTGTATTCGCAGAAGAGGATACCTTGACATTGCGGGGCTTGACGCACCAGAGTGTTGTCATCAACATCCCCCAGGCCTATAGCAAGGATATCATTCAGGACTACCGCGTTGAACTTTACCAGGGCGATACCTTGGTGAACACAATCTACCGCCTGGCCTGCACCTTCTATGGTGACGCAGCGCCCAAAACCCTTCGGGCTGACTTCGGTCAGTTGGATCCCTCCACTGACTATACTGTCAAGGTCTATGCTGTAAATAGCTGGGCCAAGGAAAGTGATCCGCTGTCCCTAAGCTTTACCACCCTGGCAGTTGGTGCGGATTTCCAACCCGATATTTTAAGCGTAAGTTTCCGTCAGGACGGCACTGCTATCAACGCTATCACCGGTGAAGTGCTGAAAACATTTGGCGCACCGACCATCACACACGATAAAACACTGGACAAATATGTGGCCAACTTTGACGGTGCAGATGATGCTTATACCTATGAGGGTATGCTCGGCTGGTATAAGACAATGGCTCAGAGTTTCACTCTTGAGACTTATGTGTATTGTGAGGAAACACCCAACTCCGGTTCTATGGGTTTTGCTTCCAACATAGACATCGCCGGCTTTGGACTAATTTATACAAGCGATGGTGAGCTGCGCTTTAACTGTAGTGCCGGCAGCAGCTACTGCGCTACCACGAACGCAGCCGTAACCCCCGGACAGTGGGCACACGCGGTTGCCACCTATGACGGTGAAAATCTTAAACTATACATAAATGGTCAGTTGGTTGGCCAAACGACCGCCACCGGTGATCTGTTTGCTCCTCCTACAGGCGCTTGCTTCTTTGGGATCGGCGCCGATACAGGCACAAGCAAAGAACTCCCGGAAAGGTGGTTCAAGGGCAAGATTGCAGATGTAAACATCTACTCTGCCCATCTTACCGCAGAACAGGTTGCTGAACTGTATAAAAACCACATCACAAATTAAACCAAAAGGCAGCTCCCAATAGGGAGCCGCCTAACTTATTTCTTTACTTTCTCCAGAACAGGAAGAAGCGGTTTTCAATGGCCGCGGTTTCTTCCTTGATGACCTGCAATGAGGTACGGCTAAATCCGCGGGAAAGCACTTCCACCTTGCCCTTACGGTCACCTTTTTCATAGCCGCCCTCTTCGTATGCTGCGTCCAATACGCAAATACGTCCGTCCCGTTCCTCGGCAACAGCAACGATGTAGTGGCTCCATTTATCGCTGAACACACCGTGATAGTCATCGTGGTCGCCGCTCACAAGAACAGCCGCTGCGCCGCCGGTACGCAGGCAATGGAGTAGGTCTTCTATATCGGCGCTGATTTTAAGCTCCAAGTTAAATTTCTCCGCAAAGGCCGGAAAATAAACCAAGCCTCTGGTTCCACTCCACTGATTTGCGCCGCAGTCATAGGACAGCTGACGGGCATCCTCAATTTCGAATTTTCCATCATCCACCCGCAGACGGTCAGCGATCATTACGGAAGTGCAAAGACCGCAGCCGGATTTTGCAATGGTGTTCTCAATACCTATCTGGCGCATTTTGGGGTCAGGATTTGCTGTCTGGGTTATGTACTGCATATTGGGGTAATCCAATTGATTCACATATTTCATAAAGGCACCCTCCTTACTTTTGGATTATTGTAATCCTATACACCAAAAATGTCAACCTGCATTTGCCGTTTGTTGCGCTGTTGTATAATGGATTGCAACTGCATTAGGGGTGTCCCATTTGTTTTGGGACACCCCTTTTGATTTATCCAAAGGTTTCTTTGATGTCTTTTTCTTCCATACTGATGAGGTAGGGCCGGATGTCCTCCACTTCCCTTACGCTGGCGATCATTTCACCCATCTGTTCCTCAGTAAAGTCAAGAGGGAACCACATACTGAACACATAATTCCCGTCACTCCAGTAGAAATACTGATAGTCTGCCTTCTCGGGCATAGGGTGATCTGCAAGCAGCAGGCCGTCCACGCCGCCCAGCGTGACCTCTATCAGTTCGGGCTTGGTGCCGGGTGGGGTTATTAGGACTGTATGAATTTCGGAGTCCTCCAAGGTGGCAACAGACTCCTGGCTGAAGCGTATGCCCTTTTTTTGACCATTCGGAACATCCCAAAAAAAGTCAAGTTTCATAAGCCTGTCACGCTTCAGTCCATCATAGGCCATTCCAAAGCTTTGCTCGTACATTTCCGGCACATCGGGGAAATAGTACTGTTCTATCAGCTCCGGGGCGTCTTCATTCAGAGGAAGGCGGAAAGAGACATTATGTTTTTGTCCGCTGTGGGAGACACCGTCCCGGGTGGGTGTGACCACCTCCACAGGGTCGCTGATCTGAGGTTCATAACCCCTAAAGGGCCGGAACTGCTCCACAGCCAATGCGGTAACGCCCAGCAGACCGGCAATCAGCACAGCTGCGAGACCAAACCGGAGTATTTTGCCGGAGCTCAGGTGTTTCCGTCTTTCGGAGGTATTGGGATTTGGTGTAGTATGCAAGTTTTGAATATTGGCTTCCTTGATCAGTTCGTCGCTGATTGAACCCAGTGCCTTTAGCATTTTTTCATTTTTCATAGGAAAATCCCCTCCTTTTCAAGGTGCAGTTTCAGTTTCCTTCTCATACGGTACAGCAGGGATGCCACCTTGCTCTCGCTCATACGGTAGCTCTCAGCAAGTTCCTGGATGGAATATAGATACCAGTATCGCCCAACGAAGATATTGCGCTCTGTCCGGGGCTGAGCATACAGGAATTTGTCCAGGGCGCTGACAAGTACCATTTCGTCCAAAACCTGCTCAACATCCTGCTGGGCTGGGATACATCCCTCCAACTCGCTCAGCGCCAGTTCTACCTGTCCGCCTCCCCGTTTCTGTGTAGTTAGCAGCTTGTAGCGGTTTAAGGCTAAATTGCGTGTGAGTTTGCCCAAGTATGTAGAAAGCCGGTCAGGGCGGTGGGGCGGGATGGAATTCCATGCGTTATGCCAGGTGTCGTTGACGCATTCCTCTGCATCTTCGTTGTTGTTTAGAATGTTATAAGCGATGCAGTAGCAGTAACTGCCGTATGTATCAGCGGTAGCAGCAATGGCTGCTTCGTCCCGGTTCCAGTAAAGCTCGATGATTTCTGTGTCTTTCATTGTGCGCTCCTTTCCTTGCTGTGTAAAGACGCCTTTCACCTATATACACAACAAAAATCTACCGGCATTGCATTTGTACAGGATTTTTAATAGAAAAAACCTCACTACCGAAGTAGTGAGGTTCAGTGTTCGCGTTACCTATCTTCCCGGGCAGTCACCCGCCAAGTATTGTCGGCGTACATGAGCTTAACTTCTGTGTTCGGGATGGGAACAGGTGGACCCTCATGACAATCAACACGAACTAT
>JAZNNO010000013.1:0-42271 GCA_045580345.1 Faecousia sp. | reverse complement strand
ATTGCGGCGGTGATGATGGCCATCTTGTAGACTTCCTCAGCATTGCAGCCGCGGGACAGGTCATTGATGGGAGCAGCCAGACCCTGCAGGATGGGGCCCAGAGCTTCGTAGCCGCCCAGACGCTGTGCGATCTTGTAGCCGATGTTGCCGGCCTCGATGGTGGGGAAGATGAAGGTGTTGGCGTAACCTGCAACAGGAGAGCCGGGGAACTTCAGCTGGCCAACCTCGGGAGCAACAGCTGCGTCGAACTGCATCTCGCCGTCGATAGCCAGATCGGGAGCCATTTCCTTGGCAACAGCGGTAGCATCGTGGCTGAGCTTGACAGTGCCGCCCTTGCCGGAGCCGTTGGTGGAGAAACTCAGCATAGCAACCTTGGGGTCGATGCCGAAAACCTTAGCGGTGTTGGCGGTCTCGATAGCAACCTCGGCAAGCTTTCTTGCTGCGGAAACGGTCACATTGCCTTCCTTGTCCACGCTGTCCTCATAGCTCAGGTTGATAGCGCAGTCGCCCATAGCCAGCTTCTCTTCGCCGCGAACCATAATGAAGCAGGAAGAAACCAGGTTTGCGCCCTTCTTGGTCTTCACCAGCTGCAGAGCGGGACGGACGGTATCGGCGGTGGAGTAGGTAGCGCCGCCCAGCAGAGCGTCAGCGTAGCCCATCTTCACCAGCATAGTGCCGAAGTAGTTGCCCTTGGAAAGAGCTGCCTTGCACTCATCAGCGCTCATCTTGCCCTTGCGGAGCTCAACCATCTTCTCGACCATGGCATCCATGCCTTCGTAAGTAGCGGGATCCAGGATCTCAACGCCCTCGATGTTGTAGCCGCCCTTGGCAGCATTGGCCTTCACTTCCTCCACATTGCCCACCAGGATGGGGGTCAGGAAGCCGCCCTTGACCAGACGGTCGGTTGCTTCCAAAATACGGGCATCGTGGCCCTCGGTGAAGACGATCTTCCGGGGATTAGCCTTCAGAACTTCGATCATAGCATTAAACATTTTACATTTCCTCCGTTTTATTGGGCCAAAGCCCATAAATTTACAGTTTGATTATACATCAGCAATTTTCATTTGGCAACCGTTTACAGGAAAAATTTTATATGCCTTCCCCCCGGGGGAAGCCTTTTTTTCATTGTCAATTATCCATTCTTATGTTATAATGGATAAAATTCCTGCTCAGGAGGTAAAAAAATGAAAAAGCTGATCACTTTGCTGCTGGTCATGGCCCTTTTGGTGCCCCTGTGTCTGACAGCAAACGCAGCGGCAGAAAAGAAAGACTTCTATGCCGTGACCTGGTCCAAGACCATCGACGGTTTTGACCATGTGAAAAACTTGTATACTGTGAACATTTCCATGCTTGGCGAAAATGTCAAGATGGGTCAGCTGATCTACGGCAGCTACACCGATGCCCAGGTGGAAAGCGCCGCCAAGGCTATGAAGACCGAGATGGACAAGCGGGCAGAAGGCGAACGCTACATCCATTTCTTCGGCCCGGCCAATGTTCTGGACGCGCTGATGGAGAAGGAAGTGTATTTTGACGAGGCTGAAAAGCAACTGACCGAGCTGGCCACCGCCCTGTTTGACAAGTACGCTGCCATCGGCGGCAAGGTCGACGGCGCTATGATGAGTATGCTCTACCCGGGTATGGGCAGCCACTATGTCAGCACCGGCTCCTATCACAAGATCGTAAGTGATTCCCGCTATAAGACCCAGATCCGTCCGTTGCTGGAGGAGCGGGGCTTCGTCTTCTATGATAAGCCCTCCGCCCAGACCCCCGAGATCTACGGCATTTCCGGCAATGCAGGCAGCAAGTATTCCAATTGCGCCGCGATTTGGACCACTGTTATGAATATCCGGCTGAACACCTTCATCAAGCATTGGGCTTATGATCCCATGGCCAAGCACTTCCCCAACGCCCATGTGGCTGACTACCAGTCCACCGACACCGATGCCTGGATGAAGCCTCTGAACACCAACGGCGGTGTGATGGGCGGCGGCGGCAATGCCCTCCGGGCCGGCAACACCTCCTGCGAGAAGTTCTATGCCAATTCCCCCAGCGACTCGGAATTCTACAACAAGATCGGTATCGCCTACAAGAATCTGCCCGCCTATATGGGCACCTACTACCGCAAGACCGCCTTCAATAATTTCCGCTACGATACCAATGTGGCAAAGCAGTGCTATATCGCCGATGCCAATAATGATGTGTGCTTCTGGATCAATAAGTACAGCACCGCTGAGGACAATAACACCTCCATCGCCAACTCTCCCTACTATGCTGAGCAGGTGTTCCACCTGTGTCTGTACGATCCCAAGCCCTTTGTGGTGTTTATCAGCACCGATAACGTCAGCGGCGATGCGCTGAAGCAGGGCGCAAACAATGTGGAAGAGCTGCTGTGCGAGCTGAACCGGATCGTGGGCTACGCTGACCGGGAGCCCATCGAGACCCCTATAGAATGGAACAGCGAGTTTGTGATCTCCGGTATGAAGGCAAACGGCAAAAACTACTGGCGTATCACCCCCAACCGGGATATGGTCTCCAAGGAAAAGTTCAAGGTAAAGGACAGTGATCCCACCTTCTCCGTGGCCGGTCAGACCGTTACCTTCCCCGGCGGTAAGATCATCGCCGACAGCAAGTTCAGCCAGGTATCCACCGTCGGCTACTGGGTGGAGACCCCCGCAAACAAGACCCCTGTGGTCACCTCCAATGCCGACCGCTTTGAAAAGTACCCCGCCTATATCGAGGATTACGAAAGCTACAGCAAAAACACCTCCCTGAAATCCAACAATGTCCGTGACCTGAACGCCTGGACCGTCAACCCCAAGGGCAGCGATATGAAGATCGAGTCCTTTGCCGGCAGCAAGGTCTTAGCCGTCACCGGCGATTCCATTCTGGAGAACACCAAGATCCCCGCCAATCTGACCGCCGGCGATACCTATGCCAAGAAGCAGTCCTGGGAAGTGACCATCACCATTCCCGACGGCATTGGAAGCAATGCCAAGATGATCCTGCTGAACTATAAGGCCTCGGGCACCGATTTCGATGACGGCGGCTTCAAGCTCCAGGGCAACACCCTCTATTACGCCACCGGCGAGGCCGATGCGGACTACGAGCCTGTTTATGAAAAGCTGCTGGATGTAAAGGCCGGTACATACACCTTAAAGCGGGATATGAACTTCGGCAAGTCCTACTTCTGTACCTACTCCGTCACCGACGGCGGCGGCAAGGTGCTGAAAAAGGCAGAAAATGTTGCCGTTCCCACCTTCTCCGGAACAGTGACCAGCATCGGCATGACCTGCTATGAGATGAACAAGAAGATCCAGCTGGACAACTACACCCTCCGGGTCACCGGCGCAGGCGCGGATCTTTCTGTGTACGATACCGCTTTTGGTACAAAGGTAGCAGACGGTGCAAAGCATAACGCCTCCGTCACCTACCGTCTGTCCTGGGCCAACGCCTCCAGCAAGAACGAAACCGCAACCGTGAAGGCAGATATCGCTGGCTCTGTGAAGACCTTGAAGACCATCACCATGAAGCCCGGCTGTGACGGTGTGGAATACGGCACTGTGGAAGTGAAGGCCGGTCAGAGCGTAAGGGTTTACCTGGAAACCTCCATCAAGGACGAAAAGCTGGAAAAACCTGCCGAAACCCAGCCCACCGAAGAAGAGACCGAGCCCACCAAGGCTACCAAGGCCACCATTCCTGCCTTCACCAAGCCCACAAGAGCCACCAAGACGCCCACCAAGGCCTCCAAGGTCACCAAGGCAACTGAGGCCACAAAAGCTACCAAGGAAACCCTGGAGGCAATTGCCACCGAGGCTACTGAGGTAACCGAGGTGACTACCGTCACCGAGGCAACGGGATCCCTTGATGCAACGTCTGCAACGGACGCAACCACATCCGAAACTGACGGCAATAAGAGCGGGCCCAACCCCATTCTTCTGATCGTCGGTGTTGTTGTGGCAGCGCTGGCCATTGGCGGCGGTTTAACCTTCTTCCTGCTGAAGAAGAAAAAGGCAGCCCCCGAAGCAACAGGATCTGCTGAGACCAACGAAGAATCCGAAGAATAATCCATAAGAAAGGGAACGGCTCACGCCGTTCCCTTTTTATAAGCCTTCTCCCGGAGGAAGGCTTGTTTTGCCTTTTTTGTACACAGTTATCAAAAAATTGCGGAACTCGGCAAAAACGCCAAATTTTCATTGACATACCTATGGTTTTTATAGTATAAATATTGGTAATGGGCAACTTTTGCCCCCCAACCGTTTCCCCCCTGACCGAAAGGAGAAAAAAGATGAAAAAAACCCTTGCTCTGCTGCTGATTTTGGCCACACTGATCCCTATGGTTTTGGTAATGCCTGTCAGCGCAGCCGTTGCCAAAGAGCCCTTCTATTCCGTGGCCTGGACGGACTTTGACGAAACCAAGTACCCCTACCTGAACGGTCTTGTGACCCCCAGCTTCAGCAATATTGGTGAATATGCAAGACTGAACTATGGCGGCGCTACTATGCAATACGGCAGCTATACCGATGCGGACGTGACCAAGTTAGCCGAAGCACTGAAAGCCACGCTGTCTGCCCGTCCCGCAGGTTCCCGCTATGTGCATTTCTTCGGCCCTGCCAAGATCCTGAAGCTGGCTCCCGATGATGTTCTGTTCTTAGAGCACGGTGTTGAGCAGCTGAAAAATATGCTCACCGACCTCTATAAGAAGATGGCAGAGATCAAATGTCCTCTGGACGGCGTAGTCATCGATACCGAGATCTACGCTATGGGCGCCTGGTATCTTTGGGGCAACAGCGGCAACCACAGCTTTGACTGGTACTACAAGAAAAACAAAAACCTCTACGCCCAGATCGTCAAGAACCCCAAGTACAAGAAGCTGATCCGCCCCCTTTTGGAGGAGTACGGCTTCCCCTTCTGGCCCGCCGACCCCAACAACCCCCACGAATCCGAGATCTTCACCATGTGCCCCGAGAAGAAATCCAAAGATGTGGATCGGTATAACCGGGCCTACAGCATCTGGAACACCGTGGTCCGTGTCCATCTGAACCGGTATATCACCCAGTGGGCCTACGAGCCTCTGATGCAGTACTACCCCGACGCATCCTGCTCCGACTACCAGTCCTTAGACTCCAAGTCCTGGTTTAAGTTGGCCGGCATTACCGATGACGGCTTAGCTCTCTCCGGCGGCAACTCTGAGAAGGTGGGCAATGTGTCTACCTACAGCTACTACTTCAACCATCCCTCCGAGACCTTCTATGCAGATCACGACCAGTATGCCTCCTTCAACGATGCTGTTTATGAGCAATCCCCCTTCAACAGCCTTCTCTACGAGGTAAACTTCTCCCGGCATATGTATTCTTCCACCGACACTAAGATGATCGCCCCCTGGATGGCATCGTATCTGTACAGCCGGGATAAGGCCGGCCGGTGGAACGGCACCGCCTATTACAGTGAGCTTTGGTATCA
Organism: Faecousia sp.; assembly: GCA_045580345.1. Taxonomy (GTDB): domain Bacteria; phylum Bacillota; class Clostridia; order Oscillospirales; family Oscillospiraceae; genus Faecousia. The sequence continues at coordinate 36,811 of JAZNNO010000013.1, read as the reverse complement.
CTTAGGTATGTTCGACCCCGAGCCCTTCCTGTTCTACAACACGAAATCCGAAGTGGGCGGCGAGGAAGGCTGGGATCTGACCGGTCAGACTGCCAACGCGATTTTGGCGGCCCTTTCTGAGGTTGCCGGCTACGCAGACCGCAAGCCCATCGAGCTGCCCCAGTACTGGAATGCAGAGTATGTGGTGTCCGGTATGTATGCCGGTGGCCGGAACATCTGGCGTATCACCCCCAACACCGATGAGGTCTCTCTGAAGGCCTTCAAGGTAAAGGACAGTGACCCCACCTTCTCCGTGAAGGGTCAGACCATCACCTTCCCCGGCGGCAAGATCTTGAAGGAAGCCACCATTCCCAATGTGGGCTCCTGCGGTTACTGGGTGGAGACCCCCGCAAACAAGACCCCCATTATGACTTCCGATGCCGACCGTTATGCCAAGTACCCCTCCTACTTAGAGAACTTTGACAGCTACGCAAACGGCACTTTGACCGCTGCCAAAATGAGAGAGGATTATGCCTGGCAGATCACCGGCTCCGCCAGCATTGCCAATAAGGCGCTGACCCTTTCCGGCGATGCCCGCCTGCAAAATGTGGAGATCCCCGCCAAGATCACCGCCGGTGACTCCTATGCCGAGGATCAGACCTGGGAGATCACCTTTACCCTGCCCAGCGGCCTGTCCGCCGATGCGGAGATCATTCTGCTCCAGTACGAGGGCAAGGGTGGCGCAACCGACGGCGGTATCAAGATCAAAGGCGGCAAGGTCTACTACAGTGATGAGCTATCCGATGCCGCTGATTTCCAGGAGCTGACAGATATCAAGCCCGGTACTTACACCCTCAAGCGGGTGATGGACTTTGGCGACCCCGACAACTTCACCTACGACATCTATCTGCTGGACAGCAAGGGCAAGGAGATCACCAACGCCAAGGGTGTTGCCGCTTCTTCCTTCACCACCATCACCAGCATCAGCTTCTCCACCAAAAAAGCCAATAAAGCTGTTTCCCTGGACAATTATAAGCTCTACCCCTCCGGCCTTGCCACCGACTTTGAGCTGTATGATGCCGGCAGCGGCAGAAATATCCGGGGCGAGGAGCTAGAGCAGGCAAGAACCAAGGACACCGCTTACCGCCTGTCCTGGCTCAACGGCACCAACACCACCAAGACCGCTACCGTGGTAGCCGCCATTTATGAGGGCGGCAGCCTGAAGTCTGAAAAAGCTGTGAAGACCCTGACCATGAAGCCCGGCTATGACGGCGTGGAGACCGGTGTTGTGGAAGTAAAGGCAGGCCAAAGTGTCCTTGTCTATTTGAAGGGCGGCGCCCACCAGGATACAACGTCCAATCAGCCCGACAATAACGAGGATGAAACCAAGCCCCAGCCCACCAAGGGACAAGAGGGGAATGATCCCGCAACCAAGGCTACCGACAAGGCAACCAAGTCTACCAAGGCAACGAAAGCTACCAAGCCCACCCGGGCCACCAAGACACCCACCAGAGCCTCCAAGGCCACCAAGGCAACCAAGCCCGGCCAGACTTTGGCCCCCGACGAGACCTTAGCACCCGACGAGACCCTGGCTCCCGGTGAGACCTTAGCACCCGATGCGACCAACGAAACCATGGCTCCCGGCGAGACCTTAGCGCCCGACGAAACCGTTTCTGAAACCGATGGCGAGGATCGCGGGCCCAACCCCATTCTTTTGATCATTGGTGTTGTCGTAGCCGGATCGGCTGTTGCAGGCGGCTTAATCTTCTTCCTGCTGAAGAAAAAGCCCACAGACCCCACCGAAGAGTAAAATAAAAAGGAACGGCTTAGGCCGTTCCTTTTTTCTTTACCCTGTTCGTAGGGGAGGCGTATCGCCTCCCGCACATGGATTTTGCATTGATCACTTTGCATTTTGCATTGCCATTAGACCATTCTTATGTTATAATGGTAAAAATTCCTGTTCAGGAGGTAAAAAATGAAAAAACTGTTTGCTTTGCTTTTGGCATTGGCTCTGCTGGTGCCTGTTGCGCTGGCCCAGCCCGCCAAGGCGGAAGTGGAAAAGCAGCCCTTCTATGCCCTGGGCTGGTCCGACTTTGACGAAGAAAAATACCCCCACTTAGACGGTCTGGCGACCTCCAACTTCAGCGTTGTTGACGGCGAAAAGGTCAAGATCACCTATGCCAAAAAGCCTGTGGTCTACGGCGAGTACACCGACGAGGATGTGACCGCCTTTGCCCAGGCTCTGAAGGAGACAATGGACGCCCGTCCCGCAGGCGCCCGTTACTGGCATCTTTGGGCACCCGGCAAGGCTCTGCGCCTTGATCCGCAGAATGTTCTGTTTTTGGATGCCGGCGTGGAGCAGATGACCGACCTGGTCACTGCCATCATCAAAAAGCTGTCTGAGATCAAATGTCCTCTGGACGGTTTGGTGCTGGATACCGAGTACATCGGTATGGGCTCCTGGTATCTCTACTCCGACCACTACAATAAGGAAAATCCCAATGTCTATGCGGATATTGTCAACGACCCACGGTACGCCACCCAGATCCGCCCTCTGCTGGAGGAGCGGGGTTTCCCCTTCTGGCCAACCCCCACCGGTATGGCCTCTGAGATCTACGGCATCTGTAACGTGAACAAGGGCGCAGAATATGAGCTGGCCCGGAGCATCTGGGACACCGTTGTGCGTATCCATTTGAACAACTATGCCAATAAATGGTGCTACGAGCCGATGAAAAAATACTACCCCGATGCCTCCCTGTCCGACTACCAGTCCACGGATTCCAAGTCCTGGTATCGGCTCTACGAGAGCAAAGCTGACGGCGTGCCCCAAACCGGCGGCAACTCCCAAAAAGTAGGCACTGCCTCCTCCTACAGCTACTATTATGTCCGTCCCGGCAAATCCTTCTTTGAGGAAAATAAGCAGTATAGCTCCTATAATGAAGCTGTCTTTGAGGCCTCTGCCTTCAATAACTTCATTACCGATGTGAACTTCACCCGGCAGATGTATGCCTCCTCCGGGCAGGTGGCTCCCTGGATCACCTCCTATGTCTACGGCGGACAGAAGGAATCCTCCGCAGCCTATACCCCCTATTACACCGAGCTTCTGTACCACTTAGGTATGTTCGACCCGGAGCCCTTCCTGTCCTACACCTATATGCCCGAATACAAGGAAGAGGGCAAGGAGGCCAGCTTCACCTCTCCCAAGTACATCGCTACCCAGGAGACTATGAACGCCATCCTGGCCGCCCTCACCGATGTGGCAGGCTATGCCGACAGAATGCCCATCGAACTGCCCCAGTACTGGAATGCAGAGTATGTGGTGTCCGGTATGTATACAAACGGCCGGAATCTGTGGCGTGTCACCCCAAATACTGATGAACTTTCCCTGGAATCCTTTGAGGTTGAGGGCAAAGACCCCACCTTCTCCGTAAAGGGTCAGACCATTTCCTTCCCCGGCGGTAAGATTTTAGAGGATGCCAAGATCCCCAATGTGGGCTCCTGCGGCTACTGGGTGGAAACTGCCAAGGATGTGACCCCGGTTATGACCTCCGATGCAGACCGCTATGAAAAGTACCCCTCCTTCCTGGAGAACTTTGACAGCTATGAAAACGGCAAGCTGACCCCCAGCAAGATGGCCCAGACCTATGCCTGGGGCATCCGCACACAAAAGGACGATACCGCAGAGGTGGTGGATTCCGGCGACGGCAAGGCTTTGGCTCTCACCGGCAACGCCAGCTTTGAAAACATCACCATTCCCACCAAGATCACCGCCGGCGACTCCTTCGCCGATGAGCAGACCTGGCAGATCACCTTCACCGTTCCCGAGGGGCTGTCCCCCGAGGCAGAAATTTACCTGCTGAAGTACGGCGCTGAAGGCACCCAGATGTTTGACAACGGTCTCAAGGTCCAGGACGGCAAGCTCTACTACAGCCAGGTGGTGGAAGATGCCTATGTGGAAGACAAGGAACTGACCAAGATCAAGCCCGGTACTTATACCATTAAGCGGGTGATGAACTTCAGCGATGAAGCCTACTTCACCTACAGCGCCTACCTGCTGAATAACAAGGGCAAGGAGATCGCCCGGGTGGAGAATGTGCCCTGCCCCACCTTCCGGTCCATTACCTCCGTTCTGTTCTTCACCAAAAATGCGGACAAAGCTGTCCTGTTTGATGACTATTCTCTGACCGTTGCCGGCCTTACCACCGACTTTGAAGTCTATAATGCCGACACCGGCAGAAATGTGGCCGCCGACGAGCCCACCGCAAGCAGCGCCGCTTACCGCCTGTCCTGGCTCAACGCCACCGATGGGGAAAAGAAGCTGGATGTGGTAGCCGCCATCTACGAAGGCGATACCCTGAAAGAGGAAAAGACCCTCAAGACCATTTCTATGAAGCCCGGCTGCGATGCCATCGATACCGGCGTTGTGGAAGTTGCAGAGGGTCAAAGCGTGAAGATCTATCTGAAGGGCGATGTTCAGTCCTTTGAGAACGACACCACCCCCGGCGAGCCGGTAGTGGCTTCCGGTGATGCCGATCTTCTTTTGATCGTTGTCATCGTTGCGGCTGTTATCCTTGCCGCCTGCGCTGTGGTGATCGCTCTTAAGAAGAAAAAGAAAGTCCCCGCAGAAAAGCCTGCGCCGGCAGAAGAGCCTGCAGAGCAGCCTAAGCCCGAGGAAGAAGACGACCCCGAGACCGACATCAGCGATTACAACGAATAACATAGAAAAAGGGAACGGCCGTTGGCCGTTCCCTTCATTATGCATTACGCATTATGCATTATAAAAAGCCTCCGTTGGGAGGCTTTTTATTTTAGTCTTTTTTCCAAGGTGGCGGTGGCATAGGGTGTCAGATGCACCCGGTTAAAGCCGTATTCCGCCGTGAGAATAAAGGATTTTGGCAGATCATCGCAAGGGACGACTTCACCGTTTTGCTCCGCTTTTTCCAAAAAATCCCTTGTGCGCTTGGAGGTGGAGGTGTTGTCCATATCGAAAATGCCGATAATACTCTTCTCCCGCACCGCCATATCATTGCCGATTGACAAATACATAACTTTCCCTCCAAGCGTAATAAATTGAGAGTTGAAAGTTGAAAGTTGAGAATGAAGGTGTCGGCTTCGCCGACTATTTTAATCATTTTCCGAAGGAAAATACATCAATTCTCAACTCTCAATTCTCAACTAAAATTTTTTGATTCTGCCACTGCCAGCTGGTCGCATCTGTTATTCTTGGGGTTGTCTGCGTGTCCTTTGACCCAATGGTAGTGAAGTGTGTGAATTGTTGCAAGTTCCAGGAGTTTTTCCCATAGATCCGGGTTTAAGGCGGGCTTTTTGTCCGCTTTTTTCCAGCCGTTTTTCTGCCAGGAAACAGCCCAGCCCTTGGATAAACCGTCAATGACATACTTAGAATCCGAGTAGAGCTCCACAATGCAGGGCTCTTTTAAGGCAGAAAGACCTGCGATCACGGCAGTCAGCTCCATGCGGTTGTTGGTAGTCTCTTTTTCGCCGCCGGAGAGCTCTTTTTCTGTGCCTGCGTACTCTAAAATGGCACCCCAGCCACCAGGGCCGGGGTTGCCGGAACAGGCACCGTCTGTATAGAGGGTCACTGTTTTCATTCTTCTGTTTCCTCAGTTTCGTCGGCTTCCACACGCTGGATGGCTACCAGCTGGTTACCCTCTTCAATGCGCATCACAATAACACCCTGGACATCCCGCTTATACACATTGATGCCGGATGCCTTCACCCGGATGATAACGCCGCCGTTTTCGATGAGCATCACATCGTCGGTCTCGGCAACGGTGCAGCAGCCTGCAACTTTGCCGGTCTTGGGGGTGATATTGTAGTTCTTAAGACCCTTACCGCCGCGGCACTGGGGCACTTTTTCGCCCTCAGGGCCGGTACGCAGGTACTCGGAAAGCTCGGTGCGCTTGCCGTAGCCGTTCTCGGTAACGGTGAGCAGGGTACGGCCTTCCACCACCTTTTCCGCACCGATCACATAGTCATCGCCGGTTAACATAATACCACGGACACCTGCGGCGTCACGGCCCATGGGGCGGACATCATTCTCATTGAAGCAGATGGCCATACCCCCCCGGGTGGCAAGGATCATATTATCGTCGCCGTTTGTGCGGATCACATTGATCAGCTGGTCGCCCTCGTCCAAAGTGATGGCCCGGATACCGGTCTTGCGGCGGGTATTCAGCGCAATGAAGGGGATACGCTTGACAGTACCCTTTTGGGTGACCATCATCAGATATTCGTCCTCGTTGAACTCCCGGGTGATCACCGTTGCGGTGACGCTTTCACCCTGCTCCAAAGGCAGGATATTCACCATCGCGGTGCCACGGGCAGTACGACCTGCCTCGGGGATCTGATAACCCTTCCGGTGGTGGACACGGCCCTTATCGGTGAAGAACAGCAGATGATCGTGGGTAGATGCCACATACAGGCTCTTCACATAGTCCTCGTCCTTCAGATTCTGGGCGTTGACACCGCGGCCACCACGGCTCTGTGTGCGATACATATCCACAGGCATACGCTTGACATAGCCCGCATTGGAGATGGTAAAGGCGCAGGTCTCCTCCTCGATGAGGTCTTCAATGTCGATCTCGTCCTCGATCTCCTGGATCTCGGTCTTGCGCTCGTCGCCGAACTTGTCCCGAATGGCGATCAGCTCCTCACGAAGCACAGCCTGGAGCTTCTCCCGGTTGGCAAGCAGATCTTCATAGTAAGCGATGCGCTCCTGGATCTCATCGTACTCAGCCTGGAGCTTTTCTCTGTCAAGGCCCTGGAGGGCTTTCAGACGCATATCCAGGATGGCTTGGGCCTGGACTTCGTCCAAACCAAAACGCTCACACAGGCGCTCCTTAGCGTCGTCATAAGCGCTGCGGATGATGCGAATGACCTCGTCGATGTTATCCTGGGCAATGAGCAGACCCTCGAGCAAATGGGCGCGCTCTCTTGCTTTCCGCAGGTCGAACTCGGTACGGCGGGTCAGCACTTCCATCTGGAATGCCAGATACTCGTCGATGATCTGTCTCAAAGACAGGATGCGGGGCTGCTTTTGGTCGTCCACCAGCGCCAGCATAATGATACCGAAGCTGCTCTGCAGAGCGGTCTGCTTGAACAGGGTGTTCAGCACCACCTGGGGATTGGCGTCCTTCTTCAGCTCGATAACGATACGCATACCGTTGCGGTCGGTCTCGTCCCGGAGGTCGGAAATGCCTTCCAAACGCTTGTCCTTCACCTGGTCGGCGATGTTCTTAATGAGCTGGCGCTTATTGACCTGGTAGGGAAGCTCGGAAACGATGATACGGGTGCGGTCTGCGCCAAATTCCTCAAATTCGGCTCTTGCCCGGACGACCACCTTGCCACGGCCGGTGGCGTAGGCGGCACGGATGCCGCTGCGGCCCATAATGATACCGCCGGTGGGGAAGTCGGGGCCGGTGATGTGCTCCATCAGATCCACAGCGGTGATCTCGGGATCGTCCATCACAGCCACGCAGGCGTTAATGACCTCGGTGAGGTTGTGGGGCGGGATATTGGTAGCCATACCAACGGCAATACCGCTTGAACCGTTCACCAGCAGATTGGGGAAACGGCTGGGCAGGACCCGGGGTTCTTTCCGGCTTTCGTCGAAGTTGGGATCCCAGTTGACGGTGTCCTTCTCGATGTCACGGAGCATCTCATTGGAGAGCTTGGACATTCTTGCCTCGGTGTAACGGTAGGCAGCGGGGGGGTCGCCATCCACAGAGCCAAAGTTGCCGTGGCCGTCCACCAGCATATAGCGCATGGAGAAATTCTGGGCCAGGCGGACCATTGCGTCGTACACAGATGCGTCGCCGTGGGGGTGATACTTACCCAGCACATCACCCACGCAGGTGGCAGACTTCTTAAAGGGCTTGTCGGAAGTTAAGCCCGACTCATACATGGTGTAAAGAATGCGCCGGTGAACGGGCTTCAGACCGTCACGGACATCGGGCAGTGCTCTGCCCACGATGACGCTCATGGCGTATTCGATGTAGGATTTTTCCATTTCGTCCACAAGATTGGACTCAGTAATGGCCTGCTCCGGGAACAGGATATCCTCCGGCTTGTAATCACGGTTATGTTTTGCCAAGTTGCGTCACCTCCTTAGATATCAATGTTAATGGCATATCTTGCGTTGCGCTCGATCCATTCCTTACGGGGCTCCACCTGCCCACCCATGAGCACGGTGAAGACCTCGTCACCACGGCGGGCATCTTCCAAAGTGATCCGGCGCAGGGTACGGGTGGTGGGGTCCATGGTGGTCTCCCACAGCTCGTGGGGGTCCATCTCACCAAGGCCCTTAAACCGGGAAATTTCCACTCTTGCATTGCCCTCGCCCCGCATTTCCGCAGACACAGCATCTCTCTGCTCGTCGGAGTAAGCCACACGCTCGGTCTTGCCCTTCTTCAGCTTGTAAAGGGGAGGCACAGCGGAGTACACATAGCCCATCTCAATGAGCGGACGCATATACCGGAAGAAGAAGGTCAGAAGCAGTGTGCGGATATGGGCGCCGTCCACGTCAGCATCGGACATAATGATGATCTTGTGGTAGCGGAGCTTTTGCAGGTCAAAGTCCTCGCCGATACCGCCGCCCAGGGCGATGATCAGAGGGCTTAGCTTATCGTTGCCGTAGATCTTGTCGGCTCTTGCCTTTTCCACGTTGAGCATTTTACCCCACATGGCCAAAATGGCCTGGAACCGGGAATCTCTGCCCTGGATGGCAGAGCCTGCAGCGGAGTCACCCTCGACGATGTAAAGCTCGCACAGAGCCGGGTCTTTTTCGTTGCAGTCCTGGAGCTTGTCGGGCATACCGCCGGACTCAAGGCCTGTCTTGCGGCGGGCATTTTCTCTTGCCTTCCGGGCGGCCTCTCTTGCCCGGTTTGCCATCATCGCTTTTTCCAAAATGATCTTGGCGGTGGCAGGATGCTCCTCAAAATAGGTAGCCAGCTGGTCACCCACGATCTGCTCCACCAGGGTGCGGATATAGGCATTGCCCAGCTTTGCCTTGGTCTGACCCTCGAACTGGGCATCGGTCAGCTTTACGGAGATCACCGCGGAAATACCCTCCCGGCAGTCTTCACCGCTCACCTTATCGTCGCCCTTGATGATGCCGACCTTCATGCCGTAGGCATTGAGCACTCTTGTCAGCGCGGTCTTAAAGCCAGTCTCGTGCATACCGCCTTCCGGGGTGCGCACATCGTTGGCAAAGGACTGTAAGGTCTCATTGTAGCCGTCGTTGTACTGCAGAGCGATCTCAGCGGAGGCATCGCCCTTGGCGCCGGAAACATAGATCACATCCGGGTGGATGACGGTCTTTTTCTGATTGGTCCAGGTGACAAACTCCCGGATACCGCCCTCGTAGCACATGGTCTCACCCATGGGCTCATCGCCCCGGTTGTCGGTGATGGCAATGGAAAGGCCTGCGTTGAGGAATGCCTCCTCACGCATTCTTTCGTGGAGGGTCTCATAGGAGTAGACCACCTCGTCGAACATCTCCGGGTCGGGCTGGAAGGTGACCTCGGTGCCGGTTTTGTCGGTGGTGCCCACGATCTTCATTTCCTGGGTGATGTGACCCCGGGCAAATTTCATTTCATAGATGTTGCCGTTTTTATGGACTCTTGCGGTGAGGCTTTCACTAAGGGCGTTTACAACAGACGCACCCACGCCGTGCAGACCGCCGGAGACCTTATAACCGCCGCCGCCGAATTTACCGCCGGCGTGCAACACCGTGAAGACGACCTCCAGGGCGGGCTTGCCGGTCTGGGGCTGAATGTCCACGGGGATACCACGGCCGTCATCGGTGACGGTGATGGAGTTTCCGGGATTGATGGTGACGGTGATATGCTTGCAGTAGCCGGCCAGGGCCTCGTCGATGGAGTTATCCACGATCTCATACACCAAATGGTGCAGGCCGCTGGCGGAGGTAGAACCGATGTACATACCCGGCCGCTTGCGGACAGCCTCCAGGCCTTCCAGCACCTGGATCTGTTCACCGCCATATTCCTGTGTTACTTTGGTTTCTTCAGACATAATACATACTCCTCAAAATACGGGTCATTGCGAACCAGTGACCGATGTCACTGGTGTGGCAATCCCCATCGTGTTACAGGATATTCTCATATAAATCTATCCAATTTGGATTTTTGCTTTCAATCAGCTTATCTTTTCTTGCCCTGTTCCAGCCTTTAATCTGCTTTTCCCGGGCAATGGCTGCCTCGGGGTTTGTTGTAACCTCATAATAAACGAGATTTTCCACATTATATTGGGCTGTAAAGCTTTTTCTATCTAAATGGTGCTTATGTTCATAAACACGCCTTATTAGATCGTTTGTTATTCCGGTGTATAAAACTGTTTTATTTGTGTTCGTCAATATATACACATAATAGTTCATAAAATACACCTTCGTTCTTGGGTCATTCCGCGGAGCGAAACGATGTGGGAATCCCCATCTTAAGAGGGGATTGCCACGCCCCTTGCGGGGCTCGCAATGACCTACAAAATCGCGCCTTGTTCAATTTCAATGGTTTTCCCCAATTTGGTGAACCGTCCCGGTTCGCAGGAGGTGATGAACACCTGGCCCCGGGAGATTTGATTCAGCACGAAATCCTGCCGGCTGGGGTCTAACTCCGACAAAACATCGTCCAATAAAAGCACGGGTATTTCTCCCGATTCTTTTTCCATTAAGGTCCGCTGGGCAAGCTTTAAGCTCACAGCGGCAGTCCGCACCTGGCCTTGAGAGCCAAAGGCTTTTAAGGAGATCCCGGAGAGGGTAACATCGAAATCGTCCTTGTGGGGGCCGGTAAGGCAGGAACTGCTCTCCAGCTCTGCTCGGTAGTGGCTCTCCAAATGCTCCTGGAGCTTCTGCTCCAGCAAGATCACCGGGGCAAAGGGGTCAGAAACGGTGGAAACGGTCTTGTAGCTGAGGGAAAATTTCTCTTTTCCACCGGAGAAGCTTTTGTGAAACTCCGCCGCCTCCCGGCCAAGACCCTCAAAAAATCTTGCCCGGTAGGAAATCAGCAGGGCGCCCACCTGGCACAATCTTGCATTGTACTCCGGGAGTATCTCCAGCAGGGCGGGGTTTTCGTGCCGGTCTTTCAAAATGCGGTTTTTTTGCTCCAAGATCCGGTTGTATTCCAATAGCGCCGCCTCATAGTTAGGCCGCAGCTGACAGATGGCATTATCCGCCAACCGCCGCCTGCTTGACGCGCCGGTTTTCAGCACCATCAAATCTTCCGGGCAGAACAAAACCGTTTGCAAGACACCTGAAATATCTGCGGCGGGTTTCTTTTTTGCCCCGTTGCGGTAAAGCTGCCGGGGGCGGGATGCGGAAAACAGCACCCATTTTAAGTTCTGCTGCCGCTCCTGGGAGAAGACATTGCCCTCCAACTGGGCAAAGTCCGCGCCGAATTTCACCAGCTCTGCACTTTTTTGGGTGCGGAAGGCCCGGCCGGAGCCCAGGAATGCCACCGCTTCCAAAAGATTGGTCTTGCCCTGGGCATTTTGGCCTACCAACAGGTTTACACCCGGGTCAAATTCTGCGAAAACCTCGGTGTAATTCCGATAGTTTTCCAAGCGAATGTTCTCAAGTATCATTTTCTATTACAATCGTGTGGCCCTGGAAGGCAAACTGGTCACCGGGATAGAGCTTTTTGCCCCGCATCAGGCACACTTCGCCGTTGACCTTCACCATGCCATCCAAAATCAGCTGCTTGGCTTCTCCGCCGGAGTACACCAAATTGGCATATTTTAAGGCGTCCTGCAGCTTGATAAATTCCGTATGAATGGTCAGCGGCTTGGCATTTGCCACCTTTTTCGTTACTGTTACTTTCATAAATGAACTCCATATTTCGTAGGGGAGGGATATCATCCCTCCCGCGGCAGGCTCACTATGCCTCCCCTACAAGGGGTATATTAGTTAGTCTTGATTCTTACAGGCAGGACCATGTAGGCAAAGTCCTTCTCATCGTCCACGGGGGTCAGCACGATGGGGCTTAAGCTGTTGGTCAGCTCCAGGCACACCTCGTCAGCAGGAACGGCACGCAAAGCATCGGACAGGTACTTGACCTTGAAGCCGATCTCCAAGTCCTTGCCGTCGCCGGCGATGGAGCAGCGGTCCTCTGCTGCGCCGATGATGGTATTGGTCTTCAGCTGCAGCTCATTGTTTGTGAATACGCAGCGCACCGGGCTCTGATATTTTTCAGAAACCACCAGGCCCACACGCTCAATGGAGCTTGCCAAGTCATACACATTTGCCACCAATTTAATGGGGCTGTCCATGGGAACCACCTTCCGCCAATCCAGGAAATCGCCGTCCAGCAGCCGGCAGATCACCGTACAGCAGCCCATCTGGAACAGAATGTGCTTCTTGCCCTGGGTAAAGGCTACATTCTCGTCGCCGTCCTGGAGGATCTTTTCCACTTCCTTTAAGCCCTGGGCAGGCACAACGAAAGCAAGATTCCGGTTGGTGGGCTCGGGGAAATGCCAGGTGCGGCGGGCAAGTCTAAAGCCGTCCACGGCGATGGCGGAGACCCGGTCGCTTTCCACTTCGAACTTAACACCGGTGTGAATGGGCCGGCCCTGGTTTTCAGAAACCGCAAAGATGGTACCGCCGATGAGCTCCTTCATTGCCACTTGGGGCATCCGGATGGACTTGCCGTCGCCCACATCGGGAAGCTCCGGATAATCGTCAGCAGACTCTGCGGAAATATTAAAGGATGCGTAACCGGAGCGAATGGATACCTTGTAAGTATCGCTGACCACCACGGTGACCTCGCCCTCGGGCAGACGGCGGATGATATCGCCAAAGAGCTTGGCAGGCAGCACGCACTGACCCACTTCAGAAACATCTGCGTCGATGCAATAGGTAATGGCAGTCTCCATATTGTAACCGGTGAGGCTCAGACCGTCGCCGGCCCGGCACAAAATACCTTCAATGGCAGAAAGAGAGCTTTTCTGTGCCACAGTCCGACCGGTAATATTCAGGCCCGTCATCAGGTTACTTTTTTCACAGGTAAAACGCATTGTAAAATCCTTCCCTTCTGAAAATAATAAATAAATATATAAAAATAGATATTTTAGGTAGTAGTTGTAGTAGTAGTACGAAATTATGTGGAAAACCCCGAAAAAGCCTTGCGCCCCAAGGGATTTTTTTCAACAGGATATCTGTTGATAAGACAAACCTTATCAACAGGCCCATTTGCGGAAATTTATCACCAATGTTTTCCACAGAAGATTTATTAACAATCCACAAGCCCTGTGGAAAAATAATTATGCATTAAGCATTATGCATTACGCATTTTTACAGGCAGGAGTTGATGTTCGCCGTGATGTCCCGGATGTGGTTTTGTATGTCGGTATCGTTCTTGGCAAGCTTCTGCTCCACCTGCTTGACCGAGTACAAAATGGTGGCGTGATCCCGGTTAAGAACCTCGCCGATCTCGGGAGAGGACAGATTTGTCAGCTTGCGCATCAGGTAAACCGCAACCTGCCGGGCTTCCACAGTACCCCGGTTTCTCTGGGTGCCGCGGAGGGTGGCCTCGTCCACGGAGTAGAACTTGCATACCTGGCTGATCACCAGCTCCGGGGTTGGCAAGGTGTTGCCCTCGCCGGTCTTGAACATATCGCTGATGGCCCGGGAAACATTGGGAAGATCCAGGGGCATATTGTTTAAGTCCCGGTAGGCCATGATCTTCTTCACCGTGCCCTCTAACTGACGGACATTGTTGGTGATGTTGGTGGCGATGTAATCGCATACATCCGCCGGCAGCTCTAACCCCAAATGGATGGCCTTGTTCTTAATGATGGCCATGCGGGTCTCATAGTCGGGGGGCTGCACATCCGCCATCAGACCGGATTCAAAGCGGCTTTGCAGTCTTCCTTCCAAAGTCAGCATATCGCTGGGCTTGCGGTCGGCGGTGAGGACGATCTGGCGGCCGTTTTCGTGGAGGGCGTTGAAGGTATGGAAGAATTCCTCCTGGGTGACCTCCTTGCCGGCGATGAACTGGATATCGTCGATCAGGAACAGATCCACATCCCGGTACTTGCTGCGAAAAGCAATATTGTCACCGGTACGGATGGCCTCCATCAATTCAATGGTGAACTGCTCGCCCTTGGTGTTTAAGATCTTGGCATTGGGGTTCTTGGCATAGATGCCGTTGGCGATGGCGTGGAGCAAATGGGTCTTGCCCACACCGGGAGGTCCGTAAATAAACAAAGGGTTATACACCATACCCGGGTTGTCCACCACCGCCTTGGCGGCATTGTTTGCCAACTGGTTGGTGGGACCCACCACGAAATTTTCGAAGGTGAAATTGGGATTGATGTCCATGATCACCCGGGTGTCTTTGTTTTGGTATTTTTCCAGTTGCTCATCATCCAACACACGGAGCTTGGCTTTGGAATCGAACATTTCCTGCAGCGCGTCGTGAATATAGGGGGCGCAGCGGTTGGCTATGGTATCCCGGCGGAACTGGTCGGGACAATAGATGATCAGATGATCTTCGGTCAGTTCCAGCACCTGGGTATCGTCAAACCAGGCAGACACGGTGGAGGCGGTGAGCCGCTCTTCCAGATAGCTTATAATTTTCGCCCAAACGTAGGCTGATGAAAACATAAATTCTAACTCCTTTCTTCTGTAAAAAGACGGGTATTTTGTCGATAAAAATCGGAAAAAACTGTTAATAATATTTCACCCTGCATTATAGCATAAAATCCTATAAAAAACAAGCATTTTTTCAACAGGATACTATATTAAATATAATCTATAATATAGATATATCTATAGTTATAGAATTGAGAGTTGAAAGTTGAAAATTGAGAATGAAAGTTGCACCGAAAATGGCAGAGTGATCGAGAAGGCATTTTTACTTGCTATTTTGTTTTTTGACAGGTATAATGAAGACAGAACAAAAATAATTCTCAACTCTCAATTCTCAATTTTCAATTCTAAGGAGGATTATTATGGACCCTATCTATGTAACCGGTCATCGCAATCCCGATACCGACTCCATCGTGGCCGCCATGGCCTATGCCGCCCTGCGCAATGCCGTAGGCGACCGGGAATATGAGGCCGCCTGCTTAGGCCATGTTTCCGATGAGACCAATATCGTCCTCAATCGCTTTGGCTTTGAAGCCCCCAAGCGCATCCACAGTATGTACACCCAGATTCACGACCTGGACTTCGATACCCCGCCCTTTTTAAGCACCGCTGTCACCGTGGGCCGGGGCTGGGATATCCTCCAGCAGCAGAAGGGCATCTCTGCCGTGCCTGTCATCAACGAAGACGGCACGCTCTACGGTATGCTTTCGAGAGAGAATGTGGCAAGCTACAATATGGAGCTGGGCTCCGGTGTTTTGGCCCCTGTGCCCCTTTTCAATGTGCTGAGCGTGCTGGAAGGCAAGGTCTTAAACGATGCCGGTGACCACACCGATACCCTAAGCGGCGAGATCTTCATCGCCCTGCCCCAGAACCGGGAAAACCTGCTGTTCCATAAGAAAGAATCCATCGTCCTTTGCGGCCACCAGCCGGATATGATTAAAAGAGCTTTGGAGATGAATGTGAACTGCCTCATTCTCTGCCAGGCAGAATTGGATCCGGAGCTGCGGGAGATGGAAACCTCTACCTGCATCATATCCACCCCCTTTGATGCCTATCGGGCCGCAAGGCTCATCTTCCAGGCCGCTCCCATCGGTAAAATTTGCCGCAGTTCGGGTCTGGTGTGCTTCCATTTGGAGGACAAGGTGGACGATGTGAAAGAGCAGGTGCTGAAATTCAGAGAGCACTGCTACCCCATTCTGGACGAGAACGAAAAGGTCGTTGGCGTGCTGACCCGCTACCACCTGCTACGCCCCCGTAGAAAGCGGGTGGTGCTGGTAGACCACAATGAGGCTTCTCAGTCCGTACCGGGCCTTGAGGAGGCTGAGATCTTAGAGATCATCGACCACCACCGCTTAGCCGACATTCAGACCGCCAATCCCATCTATGTGCGCAACGAGCCCGTGGGCTCTACCAATACCATCATCGCCGGCATGTTCCAGGACAGAGGTCTTATCCCCTCCGAGAAGATGGCGGGTATGATGGCTGCCGCCATTCTTTCTGACACGGTCATGTTCAAATCCCCCACCTGCACCGAGCGGGATATCCGTACCGCCGAGCGGATGGCACGGATCGCCAATGTATCCCTGGAGGAGCTGGGCCGGGAGATCTTCTCCGCCTCTTTGGAGCACCGCACCGAGGAGGACCTGCTCTTTGCCGACTACAAGGACTTCCACATCGCCGGCCACGACTTTGCGGTGTCCCAGGTCACCTGCGTGGACAGCCCCAAGATGCTGGAGCGGAAGGACGCTTTCTTAAAGCTGATGCAGCAGGAGAAGACAAAGAAAAACCTGTCCATGATGATCCTGATGCTCACCGATGTGCTGAAGGAAGGCACCCAGCTTATTTATGTGGGTGAGGATGAGGTCATTCAGAATGCTTTTGGGGTATCGCCTCGGGACAATACCCTGTTCCTGCCCGGTGTCATGAGCCGGAAAAAGCAGATCATCCCCATGCTCTCCGCCCTGTGGGGCTAAAAGAATGCATAATGCTGAATGCTTAATGCATAATGAGCCTTAAAAATAAAAGGTAGAAAAATTCACAAATCTATGTTATAATACCGATTTAGAAACCGGGAAAGGGGAAAGTCAATGGGTTTTGAAGGCCTTTTGGGCAATGAACGGCTGAAAGAAAACCTGCGTGTCAGTATCGCACGGGGCCGTATCTCCCATTTTTATCTCATTTCCGGTCCTGCCGGTTCCGGCAAGCATACCTTGGCGAAGCTTTTGTCTGCGGCCCTCCAGTGCCAAAGCGAAAATAAGCCCTGTATGACCTGCCCTGCCTGCCGCAAGGTGCTGCATGATACCCACCCGGACTGCATCACCGTCACTGACCCGGACCATAAGACCGTGGCGGTGGACATCGTGCGAAATGCCCGGGCGGATATGTATGTGATGCCCAACGAGGGGCAGAAGAAAATCTACATTTTTCCCCAGGAGCTGCGGATAGAAGGACAGAATGCCCTGCTTAAAATTTTGGAAGAACCGCCCCAGTACGGCGTGTTCATCCTGCTCACCGACAACCGGTCAAAACTCCTGCCCACTGTCCGCTCCCGGTGTACAGAGCTTGCCTTGCTGCCGCTGCCGGACGGGGTCTTGACCCAGGCGCTGCAAAAGGAATTTCCCAACGCAGACCCAAATAGCATTGCCGCGGCGGTCAGCCGCAGCGGCGGATTTTTGGGACAGGCCAAGGGGCTTTTGGCGCAGGGAGCGGAGGTTTCTCCCCAAACCGAGGGTTTTGTCAATGCATTTGCCCACCGGGACGAGCTGGGACTGGTGACCACCCTGGCAGGTATGGAAAAATGGAAACGGGATGCAGCCATCCCGGAATGGCAGCTTTGGCTGCAGCTTTTGCAAAGCGCCCTGTCCGCCCATAACGGGCAGCCCCCGGTGTCGCCTTTGGCCCGGGAACTGGCGCTCAGACCCTCCCGGGATCTGGTTGAGGCCATCGCCCAGCTGCAGAAGATCATCGAATATGCCCAGGGCAATGTGTCCGTAGGTGCTATCTGCGGATATTTACAGCACGCCCTGAGATAAGGAGACCATAATGGAAGAAATTTTGACAAATGAACTGCCCCAGGAACATGAGGTGGTGGACATCCAGTTCCGACCCGGGCAGAAGATATACTTTTTTGATCCCGCCGGGCTGAAGCTGAAGGCCGGCGACCATGTGATCATCGATACCGCCCGGGGTATGGAGTACGGCTATGTGACCGGCGGCAACCACAAGATCGCCCGTAAGGACATCGTAGCCCCCCTGCGCCAGGTAATTCGCATTGCCAATGACCAGGACGAAAAGGCCGCCGCCGACCACCGGGAAACCGAGAAAAAGGCTTTCTCTGTGTGCATGCAGAAAATTATGGAGCTGGAGCTGGATATGCAGCTGGTCAGCGCTGAGTGTTCCTTTGACGGCAGCCGGATCCTGTTCTTCTTTACTGCCGACGAGCGGGTGGATTTCCGGGAGCTGGTAAAACTGCTGGCCAATACCTTCCATACCCGTATCGAGCTGCGGCAGATCGGTGTCCGGGACAAGGCCAAGATGGTTGGCGGCTTGGGCATCTGCGGCAGACCCTTCTGCTGCGCCAGCTTCCTGGACGATTTCCAGCCCGTGTCCATCAAGATGGCCAAGACCCAGTCGCTGAGCCTGAATCCCACCAAAATTTCCGGCACCTGCGGCAGATTGATGTGCTGTCTGAAATACGAGCAGGATGCCTATGAAGATCTGCTCCGCACCGCCCCCAAGGCTGAGTCTTTTGTGGACACCCCCGAAGGCCGGGGCACTGTCACTGAGGTGGACTTGCTCCGCCAGCGGGTGAAGGTCCGCCTGGAGGACCGTCCGGATACCCTTGTCACCGCCAAGAACGAGGAAATCGCCGTGTTCCGTAACGGCAAGGCCAAGAAGACCGATGAGCCCATTCCCGCCGATTGGGCGCCCATCTCCGGCGGAAACAGTGGCCGCCGGTTCAAGAAGGTGGAGGAAGTGCAGGAGGATGCGCCTATTTTGGATTCCATCAAGCTGCGCTACTCGGAAGAGACCATTGCTGACCAGCTGGATGCCCCTGCGGAAGAGCCCAAGAAGGAAGGCAGCCGCAATCGCCGCCGCCGCAACAGAGGAGGTCAAAAGCCCCAGCAGGAAAAACCTGCAGAAAAGCCCAAGGAAGCCCCCAAGGCAGCAAATGCAGGAGCGGATGCCCACAACCGCCCGCAAGAGAATGGTGCGAAAGAAGAAAAGGCAAAGAAAAATAACCGCCGCCGCTTCCACCACCGCCGCCGCCCCACCGGGGATAAGAAAGAAGCCTAATACAAAACGGGAACAACCAATGGGTTGTTCCCGTTTTCTAATGCATAATGCAGAATGCGTAATGCATAATTATTTTGTTGTGGATTCTTCTTTGATCTTAGGTACTTTCGTGACTTGCCAAATGCCCACGATGATCAGCACAGAACCAATCAGGAAGGTGTAGTTCCAGGGGTCGCCGGTAAGCAGACCCAGCAGAACGCCCACCACGGTGGTCAGCGCGCCCAAAGAGGAAATCTTCACCACCGGCAAATTGGAGGTGGCATAGTTCACCAGCAGGTTGCAGGCCAAGGAGCACACCAGGGACAAAAACAGCATAGACCACAGGTAGGAGGGGGTCTTCAGCGGCGCTACATAAGCAGCCCAGCTCCAGTCCAGCTCGTTCAGGGCGATCACCGTATTGGCAACAGAGGAGAAAATGAACAGGATCAGCGTTCTTTCAAAGGAGGTAAAGTGCCTCGATGCGCTGCGGTTGATGGTCCTGTAAGCGCCGGAGGTAAAGATGGACAGGCACAGAAGCACAACGCCCGTGGTGGTGATGACGCCCAAATCCTGTCCTGCCACGGTCATTAAGATCACGCCGGCTACCGGCAGCACGCAGAAGATCTTCTGCCGGGTGGTGGGGTATTCCTTGAGGAAAATGGCCGCCAGCACGATGGCAAGCACCGGAGAAACCGCACTGACCAAGCTGGTCACGGCACCGTTGGTTGCCTTGGCGGTGGCGCTTTCAAACAGGTAGTAGGCAAACTGGAAGGTCACCAGCAGCACCGCAGAGCCCCATTTTTTATTCCGGAAACTGACCTTCACCAGCCGGGTAGCCACCAACACCAGCATAAGGATGCAGCTGATCACAAACCGGTGGGACAGCAGCACAGTGGAGGAGGCGGTCTCCTGGGCGACGGTGATGAATTTGTAGCTGAAGCCCCAAAGGATATAGCCTAAGTAGCCGCACAGCAGGGGCAGCAATGACTTAAATTTTTCTTTCAACGGAAAGCACTTCCTTTCTTTGCCTATTGTAGCACTACCCCCCGGAAAGTCAAGGTGTTCTTGACAGGACGCTATCACTATAACACGGCTTTTGGGAAAAATCTTCTCATTTTTTTATCAACCTTAAACAATTCGTAAACAATCTGTCCCCACCCCTTGTCAAAAACCGGTCAAGACCATATAATAGAAGTAACTAATCGGTAACGAGGGTATGTATGGAAAAATTACGGAATTTTATCCGGCATTTTATGGCCGGCCGCTACGGCACGGACAAGCTGAATATCGCAATTCTCACCGCAGGTGTGGTGGTGTGCCTGTTGGGGATGTTTCCGCTGTTTATTCCCATCAAGCTGGTGCTGTCTACGGTGTCCTGGGCACTGATGTTCTGGGCCATATTCCGGTGTCTTTCCCGGAATACCTATAAACGCTACCAGGAAAACCGGAAATACCTGCGCTTTATGGAGCAGCTGAAGGACCGGCAGCACCGCTATTATACCTGCCCCCGCTGCCGCCAGCCGGTGCGTGTGCCCCGGGGCAAGGGCAAGATCGCCATCACCTGCCCCAAGTGCAAGGAAAAGTTTATCAAAAAGACTTAAATTTACGGTCATTCCCAAGGAATGACCGTTTTTTCTTGACACTTGGGTAAAATAAAGTTACTATGAAAACAAAGGGGGCATGCTTTGTGAAACCGAAGATTTTGAATATCGACAAGGGTCTGCGGCCCTATGCAGACGATATTGCCCTGCGTATGGCGCTGTACGAAAAGAAGGTATCCGAGCTTGGCGACCTGCGGGATTTTGCCAACGGCCACCGGTACTTTGGCTTTCATAAAACCGCTGACGGCTGGTACTACCGGGAGTGGGCGCCGGCGGCAGACGCGCTGTACCTCACCGGTGATTTCTGCAACTGGGAGCGAAAGAAATATCCCCTGAAAAAGTTAGAAAACGGCGTTTTTGAGCTGTTTTTGCCGGGAAAAGATGCCTTAAAAGACGGTCAGCAGGTGATGGCCTTGGTGGTGTCCGGGGGCAGAGAGCTGGAACGCATTCCCCTCTATGCCAAGCGGGTCATCCAAAATCCCGACCACAGCTGGAACGCGGTGGTCTATGACGAAAAGCCCTTCCCCTGGACTGACGAAAAGTTCAAGCCCAAGAAAAACCTCTTCATTTACGAGTGCCATATCGGTATGGCGCAGGAAGA
Organism: Faecousia sp.; assembly: GCA_045580345.1. GTDB lineage: Bacteria > Bacillota > Clostridia > Oscillospirales > Oscillospiraceae > Faecousia. The sequence goes on along the minus strand of JAZNNO010000013.1, from coordinate 15,735 downwards.
AGGCAAGGTGGGCACTTACCGGGAATTCACCGAAAATATCCTGCCCCGGGTGAAGAAGCTGGGCTATAACGCCCTGCAAATTATGGCGGTGATGGAGCACCCCTATTATGCCAGCTTTGGCTACCAGGTCACCAATTTCTTTGCCGCCTCCTCCCGGTTCGGTCGACCGGAAGACTTGAAAGAGCTCATTAACACCGCCCATAAAATGGGCATCGCGGTGCTTTTGGATGTGGTCCATTCCCACGCCTGCCCCAACACCCGGGAGGGTATTAACGAGTTTGACGGAACGGACTACCAGTTTTTCCACAAGGGAAGCCGGGGCGACCACCCCGCCTGGGGCACGAAATGCTTTGACTACAGCAAAAATGAGGTCATTCACTTCCTCCTGTCCAACTTAAAATTCTGGCTGGAGGAATACCATTTTGACGGCTTCCGCTTTGACGGCATCACCTCTATGCTCTACCGGGATCACGGCCTGGGCACGGATTTTGACGGCTATCATAAGTATTTTTCCCTCAATACCGATGTGGACGCGGTGACCTACCTGCAACTGGCCACAGAGCTGACCCGGCAGTTTAACCCCAATGCCATTTTGATCGCTGAGGATATGTCCGCTCTGCCGGGGCTGTGTTTGCCCGTTAAGGACGGCGGTGTGGGCTTTGACTACCGCCTGGCGATGGGTGAGCCGGACTTTTGGATCAAGCTTCTCAAGGAAGTGCCCGACGAGCACTGGGATCTCCACAAAATTTACTGGGAGCTGACCATCCGCCGGCCCAAGGAGAAGGTCATCGGCTACTGCGAGTCCCATGACCAGGCTTTGGTGGGGGACAAGACCATAATGTTCCGGCTTTGCGATGCGGCTATGTACACTTCCATGGCAAAGCATATCCCCGATCTGACCATCGACCGGGGCGTGGCGCTTCATAAAATGATCCGCCTGCTCACCATGACCCTGGGCGGCGACGGATACCTCAATTTTATGGGCAATGAGTTCGGCCATCCGGAGTGGATCGACTTCCCCAGAGAGGGCAACGGCTGGTCCTATCACTACTGCCGCCGGCAGTGGTCACTGGCGGAAAACCCGGACTTAAAGTACGAATATTTGCAGAGCTTTGACCGGGATGCGGTAAAGTTATGTAAACAACTGAGGACCTTGTCCGGCAAGGATACTCAGCTTTGGGTGGACAATGCAAAGAAAATTCTTGTTTACCGCAAGGGCAGTGGAATTTTCGCCTATAACCTCCACCCTGAAAATGCCTATGAGGGATGTTTCGTCCGGGTAGACCAGCCGGGAGAATACGAAGTGATTATGTCAACTGACGATTTCTGCTACGGCGGCTTTGGCCGGGTCTACCACCAGCGGTATTCCACCGTAACGGAAAACGGAAATTTTGGCATCAAGTTGTACCTCCCCAACCGCACTGCAGTTGTCTTATTACGAGTTGAGAATTGAGAGTTGAGAATTATTTCTCAACAAGCAATAATCTTTTCATTCTCAATTCTCAATTAAAACCCGGAGAACGGCTTAGCCGTTCTCCGGGTTGGTATTACAGGGGTTCGTCGGTTGCGTCTTCTACTGCTTTCTCAGTTGTTGCAGAGTAGGTCAAGGTTGTCTTGCCGTCCTCGTGGCAAACCGCATCGATATCCAGATTCAGACTGTCCACAAAGGCGAAGTACTCTTCGTAAGTGGCAAAGTCCGGCTTGTAGTTGTCGATGAGCTCCCGGGCATTCTTGGCATCGTCGTCCAAGAAGGTGTGGAGCATCACATACTGCAATTCTGCAGACTGCACAACGGCTACTTCCGGCTTGGTCACATACATATCTGCGCCGTGGAATGTACCGATCGCACCGCTGATATAGGGATGCAGCGCTGGCATCACCGCGCACATATCGCCCATGTCGGAGCAGCCTGTGCCCCAGCCGGAGGGATTGACTTTTACCTCATCGGTAACCTGCTCCATGGCGCTTTGCATCATGGGGAAGGAAGCGGCAGGATAGTTCCGGGGGTAGTAGCCGGGGATGTCCCGCAGATGGACCTTTGCGCCCATAGCGGCGGCAGAGGCAGCCAAAGCGCGGTTGACCTTCTTGTTGACCATCACGATATCGTCCATGGTTGCGCCCCGGACATAGCACTCCATGGTCACATTGTCGGGAATGGCGTTGACGATGTCACCGCCGTGGGTAATGATGGGGTGGACACGGATGTGGGAATTGTCCTGGAAGGTCTCCCGCAGGGCGTTGATGGCGGAAAGAGCCAAATTTGCCGCGTACAGGGCATTGATGCCACGATGGGGAGAGCCGCCTGCGTGGGAGGCCTTGCCCTCAAAGCGGATATTCTTCAGCAGGCAGCCGTTGGAGCCGCCGGAGGTACCGGAAATGGACTTTTCACCGCCGTCGGTGTGGATCATAAAGGACATATCCACCCCGTCAAGCAATCCGCGCCACAGGAATTCCGGCTTGCCGCCAAAGTACTTGATAACGCCCTTTTTCCTTAAGTTTTCTCTATATTCCAGCTCCAAAAGTTCCTCAGCGGGAACGGCAACCAGCAAGATCTTGCCGCACATGCCGTCTAATGCGCCGGGCTCTTTCAGCATAGCCGCCAAGCCCAACAGGGCGGCTGCCTGGCAGTTGTGACCGCAGGTATGGACAGCGCCGGTCTCCGGGTCGGATTCCGGGTGGTTGGCACAGATCACAGAGTCCAGCTCACCAAATACAGCGATGGTGGGGCCTTCCTTGCCGGTGTCGATGAGCGTAGTGAAACCGGGGACATCGCCGGCTAAAGTCAGTTCATAACCCAGCTTGGCAAATTCGGTTTCCAAGTATTCGTGGGTTTTCCATTCCTTGTAGCCGGTTTCGGGATGTTTCCAGATAAAACGCTCGGCGTCCAGCATCAGCCGGGCATGCTTTTGGGCAAGGGTCTTCGCCAGTTCCATAGTAAAACCTCCAAAAGATTTTTATGTTCGTAGGGCGGGGCCTTGGTCCCGCCGCTTCATTGTAGCACAGTTTTTCCCGGTTGACAATGAAAAACAGCCAATTATTTCCTTTACTTTTGGGTTTTGCGGATTTATAATGAAAAGCCGAAAGAAGGTGGGATCATGAAAACCCTCAAAGGGTATCTTTTTGCCATTTTAAGCGCTGTGATTTACGGCTTGATGCCCTTGATGGCGTCCCATATTTATGCCGACGGGGTCAATGCCATGACGCTGGTGCTTTTGCGGAATCTCCTGGCGCTGCCTGTTTTGGCGGTGCTGGCCTTTTGCCAGCAGAAGACCTTGAAAGTGCCTGCAAAAGCTCTTGGCGGCATGGCATTTTTGGCGGCATTCGGCTGCTGCATCACCCCAGTGCTGCTGTTTAGTTCCTACCACTATATCCCCTCCGGCACGGCTACCACCATCCACTTTGTGTACCCGGCTATTGTGGTGCTTATCGGGATCGTGTTTCTCAAAAAGAAAGCCCAGCTGGGCACGGTTCTGAGCCTTGTTTTGTGCGTGGGGGGCATTTGCCTTTTCTATAAGCCCGGCGCCGATTTCCACTGGGGCGGCGCAGGCCTGGCCCTTTTGTCCGGTGTGACCTTTGCCATCTATGTGGCCATGCTCCCGGTGCTGCGCAGCCGGCAGGTGAAAGGCTTTCTCTTTACCTTCTATGTCGCCCTGTGCAGCACCGTGATGATGGGCATTGCCTGTGTGGCAACGGATAATTTGGTGTTGCCCCAAAGCCTTGCTGGCTGGGGCTGGTGTCTTTTATTTGCCTTGGGCGTGACTGCCGGCGCGGTGGTGCTGTTCCAGCAGGGCACATTCTGCATCGGCCCGGAACGGGCATCTATTTTAAGCACCTTTGAGCCCATCACCAGCGTGGTGGTCGGCGTGGTGTTTATGGAGGAGGTCATCGGCCCCCGGGATTATGTGGGCATCGCACTGGTGCTGGCCGCCAGCGTGTTGATCGCTCTGTTTGATATGAAGAAAAAGACGGCCTGATGGCCGTCTTTTTGTTATTTGTTTTTGGGTCGGTAGAAAAGTATGCCAAGCAGGAACGCTACCACGCTCACAGGGATCCAGGTCAAACGGAACTGGCTGAGGGGCAGCGCCCGGTAAAAGCTTGCAAAGAGGGCGTTGTTGATGCCCAAAAGGGCGTTATAGGAAGACAGCACATCTACACAGCCGGTGACTGCAGCCGCGATCATAGCAAACCGGGCGCCCAGCAGCAGGCGGGGATTCTCCAGCCGGGGGCAAAGCACATAGTAAAGCACCACCACGATGGCTGTGGGATAGCAGGCATCCAGCAGCGGGCCGATAAACTTCACAATGTTGTTAAGTCCCACACTGGACACCAATGTGCTGATGCAGACCATAATCAAAGAGATCTTTTTGTAGGAAATACGGCCCTTTGCGGTTTCGGAAAAGAATTCTCCCGCAGAGCCGCACAGACCCACAGCAGTGGTCAGCGCAGCCAGCACCAGGGCTACATTGAAGAAGATACCGCCGGTCTTGCCCCAAAGCTGCAGGACGACTTCGCAGTACAGAGCGGAAAGGCTCAGGTCGATGGTGCCGCCGGTGCCGGCGCCCACCACCATATGTCCCAAATGGGTAATGGCCAGCATACCCATTCCCACCAAACCGATGCGGACCAAGTTGCGATTGGTGCGGCTTTCCGAAATGCCGGCTTTCTGAATGCCCTGAATGACGATCAGGCCAAACATCAAGGCCGCCGGCAGGTCGCCGGTCTGATAGCCCTGCAAAAGGCCGTAGGCCAGGGCAGATTCGGGGTAGGTTTTCGGCTGCCAATTTGTGGAGATGGGGGTGAGCAGACCCTTGCCGATGACCAGTACAACGATCAAAAGCAAAACAGGGAACAGGATCTTGCCGATTTTGTCCATGGTGTCGGAGCGGTCGGCCAAGAACCAGTAAGTCAACGCATAAAACAGGCAGTTAAACAGGAAAATCGGCAAAAATCCCGGCAGCTGCAGGCCGGTCAGCTGCAAGATAGCGTCCCAGGCAGCGGCGCTCATACGGGGCACCACATACAGCGGGCCCATCACCAAAACGGTAATGGTGCAGAATACAGAGCCGAACCGGGGGGAGATCTTTGCGGTGATGGCGGCGAAATTGCCCTTGCCCCGGGCCAGTGCCACATAGGCAAGCAGCGGCAGCAGCAAGGCGGTCAAAACGATGGCGATATAGGCGATGAAGACCGATGTGCCGCTGTTTTTGCCCCAGTCCACAGGGTAGAGCATACAGGATGCGCCGAAGTGCATGGAAAACAGAGCGCCACCCATGGTCAGCAGTTGTTTTATGGATAAATCTTTTTTTGTTTGGGTCATAACGATTCTCCTTATAAAAGGCTTATGTGCTTATTATACCTGGAGTTTGAGGAAAGTCAAATGGAGATTGTGAAGCAGGCACGGCCAATGGCCGGGCACCGCAACAGGAACTCACAAATTAAGAGGTGTTAGGTGCGGCAGTAGAATTGGAGTGGGTAATGGGACTCTTTGCTTTTTCGCCTTTGGCGAAAAGAAAGGTTCGGCTCCGTCAAGCCGTCGCCGGCAACGCTCGTCCGCGTTGCATTTAGTTTTTCGAGTCCCAACCCACCGAAAATAAAAAGAAGACAGACCGAAAGGTCTGTCTTCTTTTTATGGGGTGGGTAATGGGACTCGAACCCACAACGCCCGGAACCACAATCCGGTGCTCTGCCAATTGAACTACACCCACCATATTCTGTTGTGCGAAAAATGGCACGCCGAAGTGACTCACAAATCAAGGTAGCCACCAGTGTTTGCACTGGTGTCAGCAACAGTCCACCGGACTGTTGCATCTAAATGGTTCGAGTCCTAAGAAAGACTCTACAAACCAATAGTGCTATCGCCCTATCCGACTGCGTAGCTTGAAGTGGCACGCCAGAAGGGACTCGAACCCCTGACCTACTGCTTAGAAGGCAGTTGCTCTATCCAGCTGAGCTACTGGCGCATATCTAATGGAGCGGGTGACGGGAATCGGACCCGCGTATCCAGCTTGGAAGGCTGGTGTTCTACCATTGAACTACACCCGCGAATCCACCTGTATCTGAGCGATTCAGCTATAAGATATTAGCACAACAAAGTGGATATGTCAAGGCAAAATACCGAGAATTTCCGGAATTTTTTTGTAAATTACATCCGCAACCGCACCCTCGCCGCAGGTGCATACATTGGGATACAGGTCAGCAACCACGCTTTCTGCCGGGCAAAATGCGTAATCCGCGGCATCCAGCATAGCGATATCGTTGTCCGCATCCCCTACGCAAACCAGGATCTTTTTGCCAAGCTTTTCTTTCAAAGCAACGGCGGCTGCACCCTTGCTCACACCCTTTGCGTGGACATCGATGATCCGGGGTGCGGCACGGAAAACCTCCACCTTATCGCCCCAACGCTCCCGGATAAAGGCGTCCAGCTCGTCGAATCGAGCCTGGTCTTCCGGGCTGCACTCGTACATATTGGCCATTGCCGGCTTCCGCACAGGGCCGTAGGATGCGAATTTGATGAAGGGGCCATAGTCCTTGCCGTGCTCAGCAGGCGCCCAGCCCCAGTGCATTTTCTCATACAAAGCGGCAAATTCCGGCCGGGCATCCAGTAAATAATGGTTGTCTGTTGCCTGGATTTCCAAATTCATCTCCGGGAAGGCAGCGCCCACCTCGTCCAACACAGCCCACATATCCAAATCGATGATTTTGAGGTCAACAAGATGGTCTTTGTCCCACTGGGCAGAGCCGTTGTACAGTAAAAGCGGCGCATTGGCGGGGAAGGTGTACAGCAGGTCGCGCATGGTGGTGGTGGAGCGGCCGGTGTTGATGGTAAATGCACCGCCGTTTTCCGTAAAATAACGAATGGCCTCCCAGTTCCGCTCCGGCACAATAGAATCCGGCCCGGTGAGGGTGCGGTCATAGTCAACAGTCAATAAAACATCTGAAAAAAGTGCCATTTATGACATCCTTTCTAACTTTTCCAAAACTTTTTTGAAATATTCCGGTAAATCGGCCATTACCACAACAGGGTGGCCGTCCCGGGGGTGGGCAAAGCACAAAACGCCTGCGTGGAGGCACTGAGAATCCTGCCCCAGCTCCGGCTTTTTCCGTCCGTAGACCGTGTCACCCAAAATAGGGTGGCCGATGTGAGCCATATGCACCCGGATTTGGTGGGTGCGGCCGGTCTCTAAACGGCAGCGGATATGGGTGTAGCCCCGGTAGCGGGCGATCACCTCATAGTGGGTCACGGCGTTCCGTCCGTTACGCTCGGTGACGCACATTTTCTTCCGGTCGGTGGGGTGGCGGCCAATGGGCGCATCCACAGTGCCGGTGTCATTTTTCACATTGCCGCAGACGATGGCTTCGTAGGTCCGGGCCATGGAGTGGTCCTTTAACTGGGATGCCAGAACCGTGTGGGCCAAATCGTTTTTTGCCACCGCCAAAAGGCCGGAGGTGTCCTTGTCGATGCGATGGACGATGCCCGGGCGCAGTTCCCCGTTGATGCCGGAGAGCTTGCCTGCATGGGAGTGGAGCAGACCGTTCACCAGGGTGTCATCTTCGTGGCCTGCCGCCGGGTGGACCACCAGGCCCTTGGGCTTGTTGATGACCAAAACATCCTCGTCCTCGTAGACGATCTCCAAAGGGATGTCCTTGGCAATAATATCCACAGGCTTTGCCTCGGGAATTTCCACAGAAATCTCATCGCCGGTATTCAGTTTGTCGTTTTTCTTGCCGGGCTTGCCGTTGCGGGTGACGCACCCATCCTCCAACAGCCGCTGGGCGGCGGAGCGGGTCATGCCCTCGCAAGTCCGGGCCAGGAACGCATCCAACCGCTCCCCGGAAATATCCGCAATGAAAATCATTTTTTTCCGTCCTTCCAAAAGCCCCTGTTGAAAAATACCAGATGGAATATGAGGGCAATACAGCCACAGGTGATGAAGCAGTCCGCTACATTAAATATAGGGAAATTCATAAACTCCGTCTGGATCATATCCACCACATAGCCCAGGCGCACCCGGTCGATCATATTGCCCAGGCCGCCGGCATAGATCGCCGCCAGGCACCAATGCTCAAAGGTGGTAAAGCCCAGGAAATTCTTCTTGAATTCCAAGATCACAGCCACAGTAAATGCCGCAAAAATAATGGCAAACAGCCACTGCTGTCCTTCAAACATAGACCAGGCAGCGCCGTCATTTTGATGGTAGGTCAGGCTCAGGAAACCGGGGATGAAATCCATCTGTCCCTGATAAGGGATATTGGCCACGGTGAGATATTTGGTTATTTGGTCGGCGGCTACCGCCAAGGCGGCAAAGAGCCCCATAAACAAAAGTTGCATAAGATCCTCCAAATTTTCCACGTCATTGCGAGGAGCGCAGCGACGTGGCAATCTCAAGAACACAGTTTAGCATTTTTATAAAATCAAGTCAAACAGGCAGGCCGTTTGCCCGGTCGTAGATCACCAGCAGGCTGCCCTTTTCTGCGCAGATGCGGGCTTCTTTCCCCACAAAGTGATTGCTGACCCCCAAGGGAAAACCTGCAGAAAGTGTGCCCTTTTCCAAGCCGTATTGCAGACCCTCGATGGTCACACCGGTGGCATCGCTGCCCATACAGAACACGGAAACAATGCCCGTAGCCGTAGCGGGGAATGCGATTTCACCATCTTTCACCACGGTCACGATATGATCCTTGCCGATGAGGTAGCCCTTTGCCCCGTGGTCTGCCAAAAACTGCAGGGTCTGGAAATTGGCTACCGTATGGTCAAGTCTTGGGCCGTCCAGGCTGCCGTAGAGCAAAAACCGGTCGCAGCCCAGCTCCAACCCCTTTCGTACTGCTAACATGGCATCGGTGTCGTCCTTTTCCACAGGGAACACATTTGCCCCTTCCGGGGTGTAGCCCAAGGAGTCAAAATCCCCCAGCACGATTTGGGGCGTGAGCCCCAAAGCATTGGTGTGGGTCAGACCTCCGTCGGCGGCAATGACGGTGGCGTTTTCGATTTTTTCCAGCAATCCGTCAAATCCGGCTGCGCAGAAGATCACACAGGTTTTCATAGAAACCCCCAAAGCATTTTTTGCCATTATAACACAAGAATGTAAAATTGACAATGCAAAATGCTCCAAACTTCCACGTCATTGCGAGCCCCTTTAGGGGCGTGGCAATCTCCTGGTAGCAACCACCGAAATGCGATGCAGGTATTGAGTTGTACCGGGAGATTCCCACGTCAGGCATTGCCCTCCTCGGAATGACGGGGGTGATTTTATTCCAAAACTGTTTGACGGCAGGGGAAAAATGGGGTATAGTATTTGTAACTATGTAAAGGAGAACGCTATGCTGGATAAATTGCGGGCGGTGGAGAGCCGCTATGAAGAGATCTGCGCCCGGCCGGAGCAGCCGGATTTCTATAACGATCCCAAGAAAGCCGCCGCAACTTTGCGTGAGCGGAACGATTTAGAGCCTATCATCGAAGCCTACCGGGCTTACCGGCAGGCAGAAGCCGATATGGCGGATGCCCAGGAGCTGATGAGCGACCCGGAAATGAAGGAGCTGTGCCAGCAGACCTACCAGGAGGCAAAAGCCACCCTGGAGGAGCTTCACGGCAAGCTGCAGATCCTGCTCCTGCCCAAAGACCCCAACGATGACAAGAGCGTCATCGTGGAGATCCGTGGGGGCGTGGGCGGCGAGGAAAGCGCCCTGTTTGCTCACAGTTTGTTCCGGATGTACTCCATGTATGCAGCCAAGATGGGCTGGACTGTGGAGCTGATGAACTACAATGAAACCGAGCTTGGCGGTGTGAAAGAGGCGGACTTCGTCATTAACGGACGGGGCGCTTACTCACGCCTAAAATATGAATCCGGTGTCCACCGGGTACAGCGTGTGCCGGAAACGGAATCCGGCGGCAGAGTTCACACCTCTACTGCCACTGTGGCGGTGCTTCCCGAGATGGAAGAGGTAGACGTGCAGATCAACCCGGCTGACATCGAAATGCAGGTGTACCGGGCATCCGGCGCCGGCGGTCAGCATGTTAACAAGACTTCCTCTGCGGTGCGGCTCATTCACAAGCCCTCGGGCATTGTGGTGGCCTGCCAGGAGGAGAGAAGTCAGCTGCAGAACCGGGAAAAATGTATGCGTATGCTGGCCTCCAAGCTCTATGAGATCGAGCAGGAAAAGTTAGATGCGCAAGACACCGGTATGCGCCGCAGCCAGGTGGGTTCCGGTATGCGCAATGAGCGCATCCGCACCTACAACTTCCCCCAGGGCAGAGTCACCGACCACCGGATCGGCCTGACCCTCTACAAGATCGACCAGGTGATGGACGGCGCCATCGACGAGATCATCGATGCTTTGGCCACCGCCGACCAGGGCGAAAAGCTGAAGAACAGCAATTGAAAATTGAAAATTAAAAGTTAAAAATGAAGGCGTCGGCTGTGCCGACATATTAAAATTATCGCCGTAGGTGATACCACAATTTTCAATTTTCAATTTTTAATTCTCAATTAGATAACTGAGGAAGTAATTATGGAGATAATCACACACAGTGCGGAACAAACCGAGGCGGTGGGAGAAGCGCTGGCAAAGATTTTAACGCCTGGGGCGGTGATCGCCTACCGGGGGGATCTGGGCGCCGGCAAGACCGCCTTCACCCGGGGCTTGGCCCGGGGTTTGGGATCTACTGAGCAGGTGACCAGTCCCACCTACACCATCGTCAATGAATATCTTTCCGGGCGGATGCCTTTGTTCCACTTTGATATGTACCGGCTGCGCTCTGCCGATGAGCTGTTTGACATCGGCTGGGATGACTATTTGGACCGGGGCGGCGTATGTGCCGTGGAGTGGAGCGAGAATGTGGAGGATGCCCTGGAAGACCCCATTGTTGTAAACATCGAAAAGCTGGGTGAGGATACCCGGCGCATTACCGTCACAGGAGGGAATACAAGTGATCTTAGCCTTTGAGACCTCCGCAAAAGCCGCCTCTGTAGCCCTTATGGGAAAGGGCAAACTGCTGGGCGAAAGCTACCAAAATACCGGCCTTACCCATTCCCAGACATTGCTCCAAATGGCCGAGGATCTGTTAAAGACCTGCGGAAAAACACCTGCCGATGTGACCGCTGTGGCGGTGGCCTCCGGCCCGGGCAGCTTTACCGGTGTGCGCATCGGCGTGGCGGCAGCCAAAGGCTTTGCCTGGGGTTTGGAGCTTCCCTGTGTGGGCGTGTCCACCCTGGAGGCCATGGCGGAAAATTTGGGCGCTTGGGAGGGCACAGTTGTTCCTACCATGGATGCCCGCCGCAGCCAGACCTACACTGCCATCTTCCGGGCAGAGGGCGGTAAGTGCAAGAGAATGATAGACGATTGTGCCATTTCTTTTGCGGAATTGGGCGAAAAATTAAATTATTGCAAAAAACCGATTTTTTTAGTTGGCGATGGGGCCCAGTTGTGCTATAATACCCTCAATGAGGTCGTGCCGGGATTGGTACTGCCCCCGGAGCATCACCGTCACCAGCGGGCGGCGGGGGTTGCCTTGGTGGCAGAAAAAGTCCTCGCCTCCGGGGAAAGACCCGATGGCGGCAGCATGTCCCCTAACTACTTAAGACTCTCCCAGGCCGAACGCGAACGGCTGGAAAAACAGAAAGAAAAGGAGTTTTGAAAAATGAGCAAGGTTTATGAATTGAAGCATCCTCTGATCCAGCACAAACTGTCCATCCTCCGTAGCAGAAAGACCGGTGTTAAGGAGTTCCGCGAACTGATCGGCGAAATTTCCGGTCTGATGTGCTACGAAGCCACCCGGAATCTGCCCGTGGAAGAAGTGATGGTGCAGACCCCCGTTGCCCAGGCTAAGTGCTACAAGCTGGCTGGCAAGAAGCTGGCGATCATTCCCATTCTTCGGGCTGGCCTGGGTATGGTGGATGCCATGCTGGATCTGATCCCTTCCGCCAAGGTTGGCCATATCGGCCTGTACCGTGACCCGGAGACCCACCTGCCTGTTGAGTACTACTGCAAGCTGCCCGAGGATATCGGCAAGCGCCAGGTGTTCGTGGTGGATCCCATGCTGGCTACCGGCGGCAGCGCCATTGCCGCTATCGACTTTTTGAAGCAGCACGGCTGCAAGCAGATCATTATGATGAACATTATCGGCTGCCCCGAGGGCGTGAAGGCTGTGCAGGAGGCCCACCCGGATGTGGACATCTATGTGGCTGCCATCGACGAAAAGCTCAACGAGCACGCTTACATCGTTCCCGGTCTGGGCGATGCCGGCGACCGTATCTTCGGCACAAAATAAGTCAAAAAGGAGCGGTACGCCGCTCCTTTTTTATTGTCAATTGGCTTGCCTTGTGCTATAATGACCAAAAACGAAGGCAGGTGAGGATATGAAAACGGCACCCATTGGGGTATTTGACTCCGGCGTGGGCGGCATCAGCGTACTGCGTGAGCTGGTAGCGCTGCTGCCCGGTGAAAATTACTTATATTTCGGCGACTCTGCCAATGCCCCCTACGGAGAAAAAACCACCGAGGAAGTCCGGGCTTTGACCCTCCGGGCGGCGGAAAAGCTCTTTGACCGGGGCGCGAAAGCCTTGGTGGTGGCCTGCAATACCGCAACCTCTGCGGCGATCCATATCCTCCGGGAAAAATACCCTGAAAAAATCATCATCGGCATCGAGCCGGCACTGAAGGTGGCAACAGACCGTTTCCCCACAGGCCATATCGGCATTATGGCAACAGCGGTGACTTTGCGGGAAGAAAAGCTTGCCCACCAGCTGGAGCGGTTTCCCCAGGTGGCTGTGGAAAAGATCGGCGCACCCGGGTTGGTGGAGCTGATCGAGTGTGGCAAGGCGGATAGCCCGGAAACGGAAGCATTGCTAAAGAATGTCCTTGCCCCCTATGTGGGAAAGCTGGACGCTTTGGTGCTGGGCTGTACCCATTATCCCTTTGTGAAAGATACCATCGGTAAGATTTTGGGCGAGAAAACCCAGCTCTTGGACGGCGGCGCCGGTACTGCCCGGCAGACAAAACGGTGCCTGGAGCAGGCGGGGTTGCTGAATCCCGGCCCGGGCAGCGTGGTTTTCGAAAACAGCGCGACCCACATGCTGGAACTGAGCCAAAAATTGTTGGGAATTTAAGGATTTTCTTGCTTTTTTCCGGGGTATATGCTATGCTTGGGGCGTCTAATATCAACAAGGAGAACATAAATGAACAAGTATATTTACCTGTTTTTGATTTCTATGGTGCCGCTGATCGAGCTGCGCGGCGCGATGCTGGTGGCCACCGCCCCCGGCACGGATTACAATTTTTTGTTGGCGCTGATCATTTCCATTATCGGGAATATGCTCCCTGTGCCCTTTATTTACTTTTTTGCAAGAAAAGTGCTGATTTGGGGTGCTGACAAGAAGTTTATCGGCAAATTTTTCAGATTTTGTTTGGTAAAGGGCGAAAAAGCCGGCAACAAGCTGGTAAAGACCACCGGTCGCGGCGGCCTGTTTATCGCGCTGATGCTGTTTGTGGGCATTCCTCTGCCCGGCACAGGTGCCTGGACAGGCACACTGGGCGCAAGCTTTCTGAAAATGGGCTTCCGGTCCACGGTGCTGTCAGTTTCCCTGGGTGTTATCCTGGCAGGTCTGCTGGTGGGCATTTTCGGCACGGCTATTTTCTCGATTTTCTAAGGAGGAAACATTATGGATTGTCTGTTCTGTAAAATCATCGCCGGGGATATCCCCTCCACCAAGGTCTATGAGGACGAACTGGTTTACGCCTTCCGGGATATTAACCCCCAGGCACCCACCCATGTTTTGGTGATCCCCAAGGCCCATATCGACAGCGTCAACGGCATTACTGCGGAAAATTCCGCTGTGGTGGCTCACATTTTTGAGGTGATCCCTAAGATCGCCGCTATGGAAAATCTGATGGACGGCTACCGGGTGGTTTCTAACTGCGGTCCGGACGCCGGTCAGACGGTCTTCCACCTGCACTTCCACATTTTGGGCGGCAAGGAACTGTCTTTGGAGATGGCTTGACAAATTCCGCCAAAGTATTTATAATGTAGAGGTCGCATAACAACTTAAGTCTTCGGGGGGCCGGACGCATCCGGCTGAGATAGGGCTTTGTGGCTCTGACCCGTGAACCTGATACGGCTAATACCGTCGGAGGGAAAGATGTTTGGATGCTTCTTAGTATCGCACCGCACCTTTGACAAGTTGCGGTGCGATAATTTTTTAAGGAGGCATCTATATGCAAAACAAAAAACTGCGGGCCCTCACCGAGGGCGCCATCCTCATCGCGCTGGCAGAGATCTTAAGCTTTCTGCCCTTCTACAAGCTGCCCTGGGGCGGCTCCATCGACCTGGCAATGCTGCCGATCATCGTGTACTGTGTCCGCTGGGGCTTTGGGCCGGGTATGGTAGCTGCCACCGCCCACGCACTGCTGCAGATGATGTTCGAGGGCGGTATCGCCATTGGCTGGGAGAGCATCGTGGGCGATTTCCTGCTTGCCTATATGGTGCTGGGACTTGCAGGCCTTTTCCGGGGCAAGTTCATTCCGGCGACCCTGGTGGCCTGCGCTGCAAGATTTTTGATCCACTATGTGGTGGGTGCAACCATTTGGGCGGAATATATGCCGGAGACCTTCTTCGGTATCACCATGACCACCCCCTGGTTCTACTCTGCGCTGTATAACGGCGCGTATATGCTGCCGGACACGGTGCTGGTGCTGATCGCGGGAATTCTCTTGATGAAGACCCCCGCCAAGAAGCTTTTGCAGAAAACGGAATAAACCCATTAAGGAACAGCTTCGGCTGTTCCTTTTTTGTAGGAGAGGCATACAGAGCCTGCTGCGGGAGGGATAATATCCCTCCCCTACGGGGCGGTTTTTGAAACTGGATAAAAAATGCGTAAAAAAGTACCGAAAATGCAAAAAAAGTTGTGGACTTTCTTTTTCTCATATGTTAAGATGTATGCGGTGGAAATTGGATTTTATCATAAATCTGTCACCCCATATTCATAAATTTGCGGCAAGACCGCGTAACAATTTTAGGAGGAATATTTTATGCAGATCAACCTTGAAAAGTATGGCATTACCGGTACTACCGAGATTGTCTACAACCCTTCCTACGAGCAGCTGTTCGAGGCTGAGATGGACCCCACCCTGGAGGGCTATGACGTGGGTCAGCTCACCGAGCTGGGCGCTGTCAACGTGATGACCGGCATCTACACCGGCCGCTCCCCTAAGGATAAGTTCATCGTTATGGACGAAACTTCCAAGGACACCGTGTGGTGGAACACCCCCGAGTTCCCCAACGACAACAAGCCCGCTTCTGAGGCTGCTTGGAAGGCTTGTAAGGAGCTGGCTCTGAAGCAGCTGTCCGGCCCCAAGAAGCTGTATGTTATGGACCTGTTCTGCGGCACCAACCCCGACTCCCGTATGGCTATCCGCTTCATCGTGGAGGTGGCATGGCAGGCTCACTTCGTTAAGAACATGTTCATCACTCCCTCCGAGGAGGAGCTGAAGAACTTCGAGCCCAACTTCGTGATCTACAACGCTTCCAAGGCTAAGGTCGAGAACTTCAAGGAGCTGGGTCTGAACTCTGAGACTGCAGTTCTGTTCAACCTGACCTCCCGTGAGCAGGTCATCCTGAACACCTGGTACGGCGGCGAGATGAAGAAGGGTATGTTCTCCATGATGAACTACTACCTGCCCCTGAACGGCATGGCTTCCATGCACTGCTCCGCCAACACCGACATGAACGGCGAGAACACCGCT
>JAZNNO010000012.1:0-4119 GCA_045580345.1 Faecousia sp. | reverse complement strand
TCACCAATGTTGGTATGTGCCATTTCGCAGCCGCGGAAGCGTACGCTTACCTTGACCCGGTTGCCATCCTTCAAAAACTTCTGCGCGTTCTTGACCTTGGTATTGAAGTCGTTGGTATCAATACTGGGGCTCATGCGGATCTCCTTGATTTCCACGACCTTCTGATTCTTCTTGGCTTCCTTTTCCCGCTTCTTCTGGTCGAAGCAGAACTTGGAATAATCCATGATCTTACAGACGGGGGGGACTGCGTTGGGGGAGATCTTTACCAGGTCCAGGCCCTGCTCCTCGGCCAAAGCATTGGCTTCGTCAGCGGACATAATGCCCAGCTGTGCGCCGTCTTCACCGATGATGCGAAGCTCCTTATCCTGGATTTCTTCATTGAGCTGATGATCTAACTTGGCTATGGTAAGCACCTCCAATAATGGGCAGATATTAAAAAGGATTTGTCATTGCAGCAGATGGGGATTTTTTCTTGGGGCAAGCAATGTCCTTTGCAGAAATACTTTGTGTATTTCAAAAAGGTCTTGCGCCGCATCCGAGGGAAAAGACCCGCTGCTGGTTGGCAAGGACTTTTTTATGTCTGCCTAAACATAAAAAAGCGGATGGCAATCCATCCGCATTCACACAGTCTCTCCGCTAAGGAGGTGGAATATTGACCTCTTTGCGCTTTGGCTGGAGGTGAGGCGGATGATAGGCCTTCTTTATTACCTGCGTATCTTACCACATCTTTCGCCCCTTGTCAAGCACTTTTTTAGCGGATTCTTTGTTGACTTTTTATGGAAACAAAGTATAATAATTCTTAGTATTTAATAGGAAAGGAGCAATTGCTTTGATTCGTTTATGTGCGTTTGCAGATGAGGCCGGCAGCAGCCTGCAGGCCCAGATCGATGCTCTGCACCGCAACGGCATCGGCCTTTTGGAGATCCGTACCGTGGACAGTGTGAACATCGGTGATATGACCTTGGAAAGAGCGGAGGAAGTAGCCGCCATTTTGAAGGAGAATAACTTAAAAGTATGGTCTTTGGGTTCTCCCATGGGTAAGGTTTCTCTTGACGAGGATTTCAACTTTGAGGAATATCTGCCCAAGGTGGAGCATATGTGCAAGCTGGCCAATATTTTTGGTGCAGACAAGATCCGCATGTTCAGCTTCTTCGATGCTTACGATAAGAAGGAGCAGGTCTTTGCTTACTTAAAGCGTATGGTAGAGGTGGCAACAAAGTACGGCGTAAAGCTCTGCCACGAGAATGAAAAGAAGGTCTACGGTGATACCCTGGAGCGTGTCCAGGAGCTGATGGCCAATGTGCCTGGTCTTAAGTTTGTTTATGACCCCGCTAACTACATCCAGTGCGGCGAGGATCCCAAGGTCACTCTGCCCACGCTCCACAGCAAAATGGAGTACTTCCATATTAAGGATACCGATGCCAAGACCGAGGAACTGGTTCCTGCCGGCGTGGGCGACGGTGATATTCCCAAGCTAATCGAGATGATCGAAGGCGACCAGGTTCTGACCTTGGAGCCTCACCTGGCAATCTTTGATGGCTACGCAACCATCGACGATGAGGAAATGAAGAACCGCTTCCACTTTGAAAACAATGACGAAGCATTTGACTATGCCGTCAACGCTCTGAAGGGCCTTCTTGCCGACCAGGGCTATAAAGAAATGAACGGAGGATTTGTAAAATGAAAGCTGGCATTAACCTGTATTCTGTCCACAAGCTGATCAAGACCGAGGAGGGTTTACTGGATACCGCCCAGAAGCTGAAGGAGATGGGCTACATCTCTATGCAGTATTCCGGTGCTGAGTTCATTCCCGAACGGCTGAAGAGAGTCAGCGATGCAACAGGTCTTCCTTTTGTGCTGACCCATATGCCTGCTGACCGGATCGTAAATGATACCGACAAGCTGATGGAAGAGCACGCAGTATTTGGCTGTACGAACATCGGCCTGGGCTCTATCCCCATCGTGGCAATGGTCACCGAAGAGAATATCGTGGACGAGAAGATCTGCAAGACCAAGTTAGAGGAGCTGAATAAGGCCGGTGAGCATATGAAGAAGAACGGCTACAGCTTCTTCCTGCACAACCACCACTATGAGTTTATGCGTATGTCCAACGGCGAGCGCATCTTTGATCACATCGTGGAGAACTGCCCCAACATCAACTTCACCCTGGATACCTACTGGCTGCAGCACGCCGGTGTGGATGTGCTGGCTACCATCGAAAAGCTGAAGGGCCGTATTGGCTGCGTCCACCTGAAGGACTACAAGATCGTTGTGGATACCAAGCTGGACTACTTCGATGCCTGCGCTGCTTATGAATGCGTTGGCTACGGCAATATGGACTTTAAGACCATCGTTCCCAAGATGAAGGAAGCCGGCACCGAGCACTTCCTGGTAGAGCACGACACTGCTTGCTCCACACCCGACCCCCTGTACACTATGGAAAAAAGCATCCGCTACATTGAAGCTGAGCTGTAATAAAACAACATCCCCCGGTGAGTGATCACCGGGGGATTTATGCCTTTAAGAGGCCTTTTTCTTGATCACCAGGAAGCTTTGCAGGGGTGTATAACCCTGGTTTGTGTGCTGCCGGAAGAACTTGTAGGCGGAGAATACATTGTAGCCATCCTGGTAGCCGTCCCAATAGTCACAGGAGTCAGCCACGATGATCACATCGTCGTAGATGTAATCCGTGCCCATGGTATCGTGGCCGATGATGGTAATAAAGTGGCCGCTGCCAAGGTAGGTACAGGCAACAAGCGGTCTGCCCTCCTTCAGGTTGTCACGGATAAACTGCATATACTTCTCGTAGGTGTCACGCTTGGGTGTGTTGCCTTTCGAGGTATAATAGGTGGACGAACTATAACCCTTTTGGGTCAGCACCTTTTTCAGCGCGTTGACGGTGGAGCCTCTACCCTTTACGGTCACATTGTTGGCGCTTTCGTATTCGTCCAGCAGAGTCAGCTCCATATCATAGGGATTACCGGTCTCGCCATAGTATGTCAGCACGGAATTGGTAGCGCAAATACCGCAGGTAGAGCTCATAGTCTGCTGCAAGACCGTATAGTTTTTCAGCAGGATACGAGAACCCTCCGTGCCCATATTGTAAAAATCGTTGATCTTATAATAGTTTGAGTCGGTGTGATTCCACTTGCCATTGCCGGAGGTAATGGAGCCGTAAAGCGTCTCATTTCGTGTGCCACCG
This sequence comes from Faecousia sp., assembly GCA_045580345.1. Taxonomy (GTDB): domain Bacteria; phylum Bacillota; class Clostridia; order Oscillospirales; family Oscillospiraceae; genus Faecousia. The sequence continues at coordinate 917 of JAZNNO010000012.1, read as the reverse complement.
TAGGTGCCGTCGGGGTTCAGGGGCAGGTGCAGGTCATACAGCTTCTGCTTCACAGTCTCGTCCACGCTCTTGTAGTCAAAAGTGATGTCCAGATTGGGGTCGATGACTACATAACTCCATTTGCTGCTCTCGTCCACTGTGCCGTTAATGGCCATCTCTCGCCACCAGACATAGAAATCCTGGGCGCGTTCAGTAGCGAAGCCGTCCTGGCAATGGTCGCCGCTGTCGAAAGGCTCGGCAAAAATGACCACATCATCGCCATAATGGTCGGTAAATTCACCGGTTTTGGTGTTCTGGATATTACCCTGGTTGTCATAGCCGGCAACGATTTTCCAGCCGTTGCCCACAGGGGACTGATACCGCACCAGGATAAATTTGCCCGCCTTGATGGAGTCAGTAAAGTATTTCTCAACTACCGGCATCCGAGAGGAAGTCGTGGAGCTGCTGGGGAATTTGAAGGCAGGATCGGTGTTAGTGGCCGTGTAACCCAGACCCAGGCTGTTCACCAACTTCACAAGGCCTTCTTCCGTAGTGCCCTTGCCGTAGACAGTGGTGTTATTGACTTCCTCGTACTTTTTCAGAAGCTCCAGTTCGGAGTATGTATTTTTGGTGTCCTTGCCCATATAGTCCAGGATCATCAGCACACAGGCCAAGCCGCTGGAGTCCTGCATGGTCTGCTGGTAGGACTTGAACTTGGGGAAGATGATCCGCTCGGTGGTGGAGGACATATTGTAATAGTCATTATTGACGGTGTAATAGGCAGAATTTGCCACATTGTACTGACCGTTCTTAGGCGCACCCTCACCGTAGAGGGTTTTATTCAAAGTGCCGCCATAACTGCCATCTGCATTCAGGATCAAAGAGTCGGGTGCCTTGGCAGGTGTGCTGGGGACAGGCGGATTGGTAGGCTGGCTGGG
>JAZNNO010000011.1:0-8940 GCA_045580345.1 Faecousia sp. | reverse complement strand
CCCCCCCCGGCGGCCGCTCGGCTTTGTGGCGTTTTCTTATTTTGTTTCCTCTGCAGGCAGTTCAACCCCAAGCAACGCATCTGCGGATATGCGATAAAATTGACACAATGTCAAAATATGCCTTGCTGGGAGTTCCTGTGCGCCTGTTTCGTATTTACTGTACTGCTGTTGGGTAGTATTCAGCACATTTGCAATTTCCAACTGGCTATACCCTTTTGCAGTGCGAATTTTCCGAAGATTATAACCTTTTTTCATAGTTTTCTTTCCTAAATTTACTCTTATTGATAGAAATATTATACGCCTAAAAAAGCGTATTGACAACGTCCGATAAGATGTATATAATAATCCTTGCAACACCTTTTAAGGTGTATTAACTTATAAGGAGTAATATCAATGGGTAAATTTGCAAAAAAGCTACGGGAGTACTTAGACCGCAATCCTATCCAATATGCAGAAGGAAATTCCCTATTGGATGAACTGTACTGGTGTTATATAGAATCCAATTATAATGCTGACCCAGAAATTCAGGAACAATTTCAAAAGCTTTACAGCAGTATGCCGGAACTGTCTCCGTCAAAATTTGACGAAATCTTTAGTCTTATCAATGCCCTAACCGCCAATCAAGAAAAAACCGCATTTCAAACTGGCATCAAAATTGGTTTTCGATTAGCAGCAGAACTTTTTGAGTAGCTACAGTTTCCGCAACAAAGAAACACCGCACCGAAACCGGTGCGGTGTTCTTTTCTTAAAAATGTCTTCTACGGGCGTTTTCTTTCATTTCCTTGGTCTGTATCAGCCGGAATTCAAATTCCCGCCGGGCTTTCAGCTTGATGGAATCCAGGATCAAGCCGCTGAAGAACGAAATGATGGCTGCCAACAACATAAAGCAGCAGGCGATCAGCGTGGGGAAATGCTCCACAAGGCCTGTCCGGATATAGGGGATCAGCACCATAGGAATAAAGAAGCCTACTGCAACCACCGCCATGATCGCCGCTAAAATGGTAAAGAAGAACAGGGGCTTAAAATTCTTGCACAGGTTGAAGATGGTTTTCAGCACCTTGATACCGTCGCTGACAGTATTCAGCTTGCTTTCGCTGCCCTCGGGGCGATCCCGGTACTCAATGACCACATTTTCCACAGCCATATTCATAGAAATGGCATGTATGGTCATTTCCGTTTCGATCTCAAAGCCCTTGGAAATCACCGGGAAAGTCTTGACAAACTGATAGCTGAAGGCCCGGTAGCCGGTCATGATATCCTGCACATGGGAGCTAAAAATCTTATTGATGGACCAGCGGACCAAAGAGTTACCAAAATTGTGGAAGGGGCGCTTATTCTCTGTAAAATATGTGGAGGAAAGCCGGTCACCCACCACCATATCCGCATTGCGATTCAAGACCTTGTCAGCCAGCTCCGCGGCAAATTCCGCCGGATAGGTATCGTCGCCGTCGGCCATGATGTAGCACTCCGCATCGATATCCCGGAACATACTGCGCACCACATTGCCCTTGCCCTGGCGGTACTCATAGCGCACCACAGCGTCGGCCTGGCGGGCGATCTCATCGGTACCGTCGGTGGAGTTGTTATCGTAAACATATACGGTGGCCTCGGGCAGCACACGCTTAAAATCGGACACCACCTTGGCTACAGTTTTGCTCTCGTTGTAGCAAGGCACCAATACAGCGATTTTATCCATAGCGTTCCCTCCTGTGAGTTTTTCCGCGTTTATGATAACACATTTTTCCCAAAAAGAAAAGGTAGAATTTACAATTCCACCCTTTTTATCAAAAAAGATCCCCGGGTTATCCCGGGGATCTGTATGTACGGATTATTCTACTTTTGCGCCGCACTTAGTACAAAATGCGCCGTTGGTAAGCATTGCGCCACACTTGGTGCAGAAACCGGTGGGCTGAGCAGGTACTTCCTCAAACTGTGCAGGTGTTTCACGGAATTCAGAAATGTCAGGCAGATCAAAAGGAGATTCTGTCGGCTCGTCCTTGGTCTGATCTTTCAGCTTGTTGTTGATCTGAATTACATTCTTCACAAGCAGGATCAGCATCATGGCAAGCTCATAGATCAACCGGATAGCAACGGGTCCGAGCAGCATAAGCAAAATGCCCTGTCCGCCAAACCACCGGTCATCACCCCAGTAGCTTTCCTCTACATAGAACAGCATAAAGAAGCCCATTAAGATCACCATTGCGGTAGAGAAAATATAGGTTGCCTGCAAAATCTTTTCAACTACTAAGCTCTTGAAATTCACCATATTGTGCAGGAATTTACCGAAACCGTTCAGGTTTTTACCCCGTTTTTCGGGCACGATAAAAATATATGCCAAAATGGTTGCTCCAACTGCCAGCAACATAGCAATTACGCCGATCGCGCCAATTTCCATACAAAAAACCTCTTTTCTTTATTTTCGGCTTACGCCCTGTCATAATTATACACTTTTCGCAGGATATATGTCAATATCTATCTAAGCTTCTAACACGCAAAAATGCGGTTTTTTACCGTTTTTCCTTCAGCTGGACAAAGATTCCCAGCACGATCAGACACAGGCCGGCAACAGACCATACCGTGGGCATTTCTTTCAGAAACACCGCCACCCAAACCAGGGACAAAAAGGGCGTGATGTAGGCAAGGTTGGACACCTTTGCAGTATTACCCTCCTTGAGGGCCAGCGCCCAGCTGGTGCTGGCCAAAGCCATACAGCAAATGCCGTTCCAGCCGAAGCCCAAAAAGGCGATGGGCGCAATGTTCCAGCTTACGCCTTTAACCAATGTCACCGCCAGGCTCAGCAAAAAAGAAGCAAAAAAGCCCAGCATCATAGCAAGCATCCTGTCGTAATCCCACTTTTTGATAAGGGCCGTGAATGCGCCATAGCTTACCGCACCGGCAACGCACATAGCCGCACCCGCCAAAATATTGCTGTTAAATTGCAAAATATCCTTTCCCGCCACAGTAAATACGCCTAAAAAAGACATGGCAAAGGCCGCGATCTTTCTGCCGGTCAGCTTTTCTTTCAGCAAAATGCAGGCAAACACCACGCTCATAATGGGCCATAGATAATTGACGATAAAGGCCTGGGATGCGGGCATCCGGGCCGTACCGCCATAGTAAAACACATAGTAAAGAAAATTGCCCAACAAGCATGGGCCAATGGTCTTCACATAATCCATTGCCCGGAAGCCGCGCAGCTGCTTGAGCCGTCCGGTCAGCAGATTTACCACCAAAAGCGCCACCGCCGCAAACAAGGTGCTGATGCAAAGTATCTGATACTTGTCCATAGCACCCAGCAGCAGCTTGGTTATGGTCGCCACCGTAGACCAAAGGAAGATGGACACAGCGGCAAATACATAAGTCTTTTTCATAATTATCTTCCCACACCTCTTGCGGTCACGGCGATGCGGTCAACAACAGTATCTCCCTCCACCAAATAGATCTTATCGTGCAGATTCACCGTAGAACAGCAATGGCCGGGGATCAGCAGCATTCTTTCCCCCACAGCCTTCTTTTCGGAATATCCGTGGAGCTGAAAATGCTCCTCGCTGGCCACGATCTCCCGGACAGTACCCTCACAGGGAACAGGCATGCCCTGGTCCACACCGCAGGTCTTCACCCCTGCATCCAACACGGTCAAATCATCCTTTTGGCTCACCACAGTGCTCAGCAGAAACAAAGCATTTTGAAAGGGCAGGTTCAAATTGCGATAAACCGCATCCATAAACAGATAGCTGCCTGCCTGGAGCTCCGTATACAGACCTTCCATTGCCTTGATCTGGGCTGTGCCGGTGCTGCCGCCGGAAACGGTCTTCACTTCCACGCCGTTTTCTTTCAGATAGCTCAAAAGCTCCCGGAGTTTTTCATAATTGGCGGCGGTCATCGCCTCCCGCTCCTGCCGATCCTCCACGTGGGAAATGTGACCGGCATAGGCCTGGATACCGGCAAACTCCAAATTATCGCTGGCAATAATATGCTTAGCCAGCGCCAAAACATCTTCCTTGGCGCTGACACCGCAGCGCTGCATACCGATCTCAAACTCCACAAAGCAATGGACAATATTACCCGCAGCCTTAGCCGCCGCAGAAAAATCCTGCACATTCTCCACGCTGTCCACACATACGGTCAAACAGCAATTGCCTGCCAGGTCCGCCGCCCTGCGGATCTTGGCAGGGTCCACGATCTGATTGGCAATGAGGATATCCTCCACGCCAATATCGCACAGGTCTTCCGCCTCGCTGAGCTTGGCACAGGTCATACCCACCGCGCCATTTTTTATCTGCCATTTGGCAAGGGCAGCGCATTTGTGTGACTTGTAATGGGGGCGCAGCTTCAGCGCAGTGCCTACCAACACCTGCTCCATAGCCGCCGCATTGGCCTTCAAAATATTCACATCCAGCACCAATGCGGGGGTGGACAAACCGGAAATTTTCATAGGAGATCCTCCCTTTCTTTACTGAGCCTACTATAGCACAACTCGCCCAAAAAGCAACCCCTCTGCCGAGAGCAAAGGGGGTTGTATTTACTGATCTGCCAACAGGAATCGAAATATGATCCGGTTGGATTCTTCGGCGCTTATCGAGCCATCGTGATTGTATACGGGATAATCGTAAGCGCAGCCTGTGAACTGAATATCCTTTCCCACCGCAGGATACTGTGTCATAAAACTATTTGCAACCGTATCCGCCCTGTCCACAGACAGAGCCTGCTGATAGGCATAGTCGCCGTCAGCGCCGGTATGGCCTTCGATCACAATATGGGATATATACCCGGAATATTCCTCTTTCACGATCACAGCGGTGTAAATATCCAAAAAGCGCTGCAAAACGTCCTGGCCTTCCTTGGTAAGCTCCCGGCTGTCCGTTCCAAACAGACGGTCCGCTTCCAGGACGATCTGTCCACGGCTAAAATCAATACTTGCGGGCAGCTCTGCGATCTGACATGCCTGCTCCAGCTCAGCCAGCATAGCAACCTGGATCTGGGCAAGCTTTTCCCTCTGCAGGTCAGAGATCACATCTCCATTTTCCACATTTGTATACCTGCGCTCTTTGTAGTCATCCTCTGACACCGAATAGGAATAGCAAGTTCCATCAATGAGTAGATAGAATCCAGAATACCCGACAAAGCCATAACTGGCGCAGGGGATCAGCTTGCCGCTGATCCTGCGGGGCTCGTCGTGCTGAATTTGGCCTGAATAGTAATCGCTTTTCGTCCAGGTCACAGAAAAATCGCCGGTGGTTTTGTCAAAGGTCACTACCGGGTCCGCAGGCCGAGCACCGTTATTGAAAATCATATCGATCTCATAGCCCTCCCCATCCTGGGAGGCATAAAGGGCAAAGCCTTCCAAATTCTCATACTGCCTGCTCCGGTCCTGGGCGAATCCTGCCACGCGCAGCCGGTCCTTGTTCGCCTCTTTGTAACTGCCGGACAGGTATTCCCGCCGAATTCCGTTAGAATCCAAGGTAAGCTTACCGCCATCGTGGAGAAAATGATACCGGGCATATACATCGCCGACGGTTGCGTTGTACTGTTCATCTACCGAGAGATTGTAAAGAGTCAGCACATCATCCTCAACCTCATAGGACAGGTTGCACAGCTGGGTATTGCCATCGGGCTGGACAAAGGTCAACTGGGCCACATTCATTCCCAAAAGCTTCTCGATTTTTTGGAAGTCTTCCACCGTCAGATTCCCAAACTTTTCCATATACACCTTGCGGAACATGGCTCTTCCCTTTTCCGTGTAGGCGCTGTAGTATTTCCCCTCATAGGAAAATGTGCTCATAAACTGGCTGTAGCTGCCCATCTGAATATCCACCGGCAGCACCGAAAGCTGAAGCGGGCCGTATTGGAATGAAACATTCATATAGGCCATATCCTGCCGGAAAACTTCCGTATCCTTGACAGAATCCCCGGTGTAATTGTATGTAGACGCTTCGTAATAGCCCCAAAGCATCTGGTCAAAATGTTTCCCAGCAAACACATCGTTTGCCCCAATAAGGGGTTTCGGGGACTCTGTTGGCTTTGGGGCAGATGCAGCAGGGGCTTGGGTCTTTTTCCCGCAGCCGGAAAGGGTTGCCAGTAAAGAAATTACCAAAATCGCGCATACTGCTTTTTTCATAACCAAGCCCCCTTTCCCAAGATACCGCAAGTATAGCACACCCCAAAATGCCTGTCAATCTTACAGAAGTTCTACCTCTCCCAGGGTGGTTTTGGTGATAAAATCGTCCTTAAAGCTCCGCAGCTGAACCATATGAGGCTGAGCAATGTGAACCTGCTGATGAGTCTTGCTCTCCCACTGCTCAATAAGCAGAAGCTCATTGGGGTCTTTTTCGGACAGGTAATAATCATAACGAATGCAGCCGTCCTCTGCCCGGATCGCATCCAAAATACCGGTGTCCTTCACCTTTTGGATAAAAGCCTCCCGCTTTTCGGGTAGGCAGTCGAATTTTACATAGATGGTGTACATAGTAACCCCTCCTTTTTTCCATATATTGTACCACAACCAAGCCCATATTACAACAAAATCCCGCCGAGCGATCGGCGGGATTCTTAATTGTAATTCAGCGCAGGCCGATGATAACAGACAACGCCGCAAACAGCAGCAAGCTCACCACCGTCATGGCGGAAAGGGCAGAGGAAATGCTCACCCGCTCCGACGGCTCATCGGCAAATACCGGGATCACATAAGGCGGCGGCAGGATCACCATCAAAAGGGCCGCGCCCTCAAACATCATACCGTCCAGGACCGTCCGGTTCAGCAGGACCATAACCGCCAAAATCACCGCCATGACACCTAATCGCATAGCAATGTAGCCGGCGGTCTTGCCCCAGGGGATCTCTCCCAAAACCAGGTCATAGCCCACGGTGAGCAAAATCACCATACCCGTAGGTGCGGACAGGAAATCGCAGGTAGCGCCCAGAAGCCGCCCCACATTGGGCACCCGGTACAGCCCGGTCACACCCAGGATCACACCGGCAAACACCGCCCACAGAATGGGAGATGTGACCATATCTCTGGCAATGGCCCGGAAATCGGTCTTGCCGGACAGAAGGATCTTAAACAGGGTAAACACAAACAGGGTCTGTCCCAGATCCAGCACCGCAAAGGTCGAAACACTGTGCTCCGGGAACAGCAGCACAAACAGGGAGTAGCCCAGCATACCCGCCTCAAAGCCGGAGGCCAGGAAGGGGGCAAGGCGGCTTTTCACCTTGCATAGCCGCAGGATCACAAAGCCCAGCGCCAGCGCCACACAGCAAAGCACAAACACCATGGTAGGCAAAACCAACGCGGCTCTATTGTAATCGGCAGAAGCAAAGGCGCTCAGCAGCACAAAGGGCAGGGTGACATTGATCACCAGCTTTTTCATGGCATCGATGCTGTCCCGGGTGAGAAACTGCTTTTTCCGGGCAAACACACCCACACCCAGCGCCAAAAACACCGGCAGCGCCGTCTGCAAAATCGTGATCAGCTTATCCATTACTTAATAACGCCCTTTTGCAGGATGATATTGGCATAGATCTCAGTTTCGCCGGTCTGCAGAATGCAGTAGCAATCCTTGGCCTCGTCGTAGAACTTGAAACGGTCTATATTGCCCACAGCTCCTGCGCCCCGGTCATCATACTTGGCGATGATGTCCTTATAGGTCTTCCAAACAGGGATCACCAGATCCTTGTCGCAGTCCATCTTTTCCATCAGAATGGCAGGCTTTTGTACATAGGTATCCAGAGGGAACACCTGCAAAATGGCGTCTAAGATCTCGGGAACGCCGTGGCCGTCGGCCCGCAGGAAAATAGCGTTCTTGGCCTTTGCCATAGCTGCGCCGGGGAAATTGCCGTCGCCGATACAAATGCGGTCGGAGTGGCCCATTTCAGCCAAAACCTTCAAAAGCTCGGGAGAGAGGATGGGTGGGATATTCTTCAGCATAATTGATTACCTCCAAATTGGCAGAGGTGGCGGCCATCAGACCGCCACCCCGGTAAAATTACTTTGGTAAGAACTGATGTAATCGACAGCGATTCAGCAGGGCTTACTTATACATAGGACCGTAGGTAGCGCAGGCGCGGTAATCCTGGCCTTCCTTGTCCATACCGAATGCGTTCCAGCAAGCGGGACGGTAGATATCGTCCTCGGGAACATTGTGCATACATACGGGGATACGCAGCATGGAGCACATGGTGATCAGATCGGCACCGATGTGGCCATAGGAGATAGCGCCGTGGTTAGCGCCCCAGTTCATCATGACCTCATAAGCAGTCTTGAAGGGAGAGCCTTCCTTGCCGTCGCAGCGAGGTGCAAACCAGGTGCAGGGCCAGGTGGGGTTGGTACGCTCCATCAGAGTATCGGAGACCTGATCGGGCAGGTTTACAGTCCAACCCTCAGCGATCTGCAGCACAGGGCCCAGACCCTTCACCAGGTTCAGACGGATCATGGTGCAGGGCATTTCGGCCTTGGTGGTGTAGTGGCTGGAGAAGCCGCCGCCGCGGAAGTTGTCGAAGCCGGCCTCGCACCAAACGGTAGCGTCGGTCATCTTCTTGATATCTTCGTCGGTAACCTCCCACCACTTTTTCATAACGGCGTTGCCGTTTTCATCGGTGCATTCGCCACAAGCATCAAGACAAGCAGCACCTGAGTTGAGCAAGTGGATAATACCGTTAGATTCGGCAGCCTTGCCCTCGAGCTTATAACCGGTTACGCGCTCGGTAGCTTCGCCCGACCAGTATGTACGAACGTCGGCAAAAATTTGTGCGCGGTGTGTAAGCAAGCGCATCATAAGCATACCCATACCGTTTAAAATATCGTTTTCGGTAGCAAGTGTAAATGGCTCGCGAGCGCCCTCGTAGTCAAAAGTAGAAGAAAGTAATGCCTCTGGGTAGTCGCAGTTTGGCCAATGGTCAGTCAAGTCGGATCGTAGCCATGTCGTTCTGTGAGCCAAGGAGTTG
>JAZNNO010000010.1:0-55548 GCA_045580345.1 Faecousia sp. | reverse complement strand
AGAAGAAACGCTACCCTGAAGCTGGCTAAGGGCTACTGGGGTTCCAAGTCCAAGCACTTTAAGATGGCTAAGCAGGCTGTCTTTAAGTCCGGCAACTACGCTTTCGTGGGCCGCAAGCTGAAGAAGCGTGACTACAGAAGACTGTGGATCACCCGTATCAGCGCTGCTGTCAAGCCCTACGGTCTGAACTACTCCACCTTCATGAACGGTGTGAAGAAGGCCGGTATCGAAATGAACCGCAAGAGCCTGTCCGAGATGGCTATCCAGGACACCGCCGCTTTCGCTGCTCTGGTTGAGCAGGCTAAGGCTGCTCTGAAGTAAGAAGCACAAAAACCCTGCACCGAGCGGTGCAGGGTTTTTTATTGTATTCGGATTCATTAAAGATAGTACGAAACCGCTTCGGTAACTTTTTTCGCCAATCGGCTGTAGCCTTCTTCAACAAGATGGCAATAGTCCAAATAAAATTCTTCGCCCCAATCCTTACTCTCGTCAAAAAGATCGTTTACCGGCAATCCCTTCTCCCGGGCAACCTCCTTGAGAATCCGGTTATATTCCACAATTTCCTCCGTTGTACGGGGGTTGATGGTCTCCGGATGGACGGGGTTCATAGGTGTTGTGGTGGCCAGAATGATCTGCGCCTTAGGAAAGAATTTTTCAAGTTCCCAAATAATACTGCGCAAATTCTTTTTGTATTCTGTCAATGAAGTCAAAGGCTCCGGTGTGCCGTTCATATGCCCCGCATCCCACTGACCGCAGTTGACATGGACCACCGCCACATTATCCTGCCTGCAAAGCTCCGACCAGGGCAGCATCCGCATCATAATATACTGGCTGGTCCTGCAGTTCTCGCCGGGATAGATCACCTCTGCACGGTCACGCAGGGCCTCTTTCACCTTTTCGCAATAGCCCTCTCTGATAGAATCGCCAATGAGAAAAACTTGTTTCATTGTGATCTCCTCTTTCTTACAGATAGGAATTGGGGTTGATATCACGCAGGTCTGCTACTGTGTTGTTCTTCTCCGCATCGTAAATCTTCCAGATGACACGCAGACTTTCCAACGCTGTTCTGCCGCTGGTCAAGGGAGTCTTATGGTTCAGCACACAGTCCACAAAGTGGTCGATCTCGTTGTTGGTGACCTTGCTTCCCTTGCCCCCATCCCAGAGGATCTCTTTTTTGGCTTTAGAGGGCTTGCCGGGCTCGTGAGCCTCCTCACGGGAGTAGAAGGTGATCGTGCCGGCATGGTGGTCGTAGTCAAACAGGCCCTTTTCGGTATGCACCTGGAAGTCATAGCCAAGGCGGGTGCCTCTTGCGCCCCAGGTTGCGCCGTGATAAGCAACCGCGCCATTTGCAAATTTCAGGGTCACAGCGGATGTTCCTTCACGCAGCATCCAGGGTGTTCCCAGATTTGTTCCGGTGTGGGTGCCGGAAACAGGCTGGCCCAGGAACCACAAAAGCAAGTCGATATAGTGACAGCCGTGGGAGAAAAGTTGGCCGCCACCCAGTCTTGCGGTGGTGAGCCAGTGATCCCAATTGCGCTGGGTGAGCTGTTCGGTCCATACAGACATCATAAACACCTTGCCGTACTCACCGCTGTCAAGATACTCTTTCAGCTTCACGATGCCGGGCCAGTAACGCACCGGGTATGCACACATCAGCGTGACATCCTGCTGCTCGCAGGTTTCAATCAGCCTCAAGCACTCTTCCTCTGTGTTGCACAGAGGCTTTTCCATCAGAATATGCTTTTTCTGGTGGGCAAAGTACATACCGCATTCGTAGTGCAGATCGTGGGGCAAGGCAATCAGCACAGCATCCACCTTATCGGTCAGTTCCCGGTAGTCTGTGCAGATAAAGGGGTTGCCCAGCACTTCCGCTACTTCTGCCGCATTATCATAGATCACATCGCAAACGGCAGTAATCTCCAGCGCCTCGGTGCAATCGTTGATGGCTTTGGCGTGAACATTCATCATATGGCCACAGCCAATCAAACCTAAACGAATTTTTTCCATTGTAAAATCCCTCCTAATTTGATATAGTACAAGTATAATTCTGTTTACACCCTTTGTATTTGCACAAAACGGACCAAGTTGGTATAAAAAAGGTGATCTTATGGAGGAATACGCAAAATCCCCGGTGAATAATGTCGTAACTGTAACCAGCATCGCCACCGCGCTGCGGGCGGACCTGCGCAACAGAATCGCCCGCACAGAATCCCATAATTTTCCGGAAATCTTCTTTATGACGGAAGGCAGCGGTCACACCACCGTAAACGGCGTGCGCCACGATCTGAAGGCAGGACAAATGATTATTTATGCCGCCGACTCTGTTCACGGAGAGGGATCAGGGGGAATCGCCGAAATTGTGAGTTTTGAAACGGCGACGCCCTTCCCTGCGCAATGCTGTGACCGGGTAATCACACTGACCGGCTTTCAGCGCACACTCCTGCACGAGATCATAGACGGGGCGCTGCCTATGTTTGAGAAGCGAATTGGTGTGAAGGGAATGGTTTTGAAGGCACATACAGACCGGTATGCCCTGCAGAGTGTAAAAAACAAGCTGGAACTGTTTCTTTTGGACATTGTACAGCCCTCCTCCGCCTACAAGCAGGACAAAATGAATACAGTCACCGATTATATGATGCGAAACATCCACCGGGTTCTGACACTGCAAGAAATGGCCGACGAGTTGGCAATGAGCGTCTCGTCCTTAAAAAGATGCGTCCAGGATACCTATGGCACATCCCCTTCCGCATACTTTACAGATTTGAAAATCCAGGAGGCTAAGCGGCTGATTCTCCATTCTCCTATGAATGTAACAGAAATTGCGCAGCAACTAGGGTTTTCCTCTGTGCATTACTTTTCAAGGGTATTTAAACAAAAAGCAGGATGTACCCCCTCGGAATATAAAACCGCAAACACCGGAACATAAACAACACCCTGCGCCAATTGGCGCAGGGTGTTTCTTCATCTCAATTCATTTAAGTAATAGGCCCGGGTGGTGGCATAGGTGCCGTCGGGGGCGGTGACAGTCAGGATGATACAGCAGGTTTCGTCGCCTTCCGCCTTTTTGATGAAGTCAGACAGGTCAAAGCTGGCTTCTTTCAGCCAGTTCTCCCCTTCCGCTTCCACAAAGCGGCCGCTGCGGCCATGGGTCTCCATCATAATATATCTTGCATCGGAGCAAGCGATCTTCAGCTTGTCTCCCTCCACGGTCAGGTCATAAATCTCCGGGCCGCAGGACATATAGAAATCGCCCTTTTCCAGCGCATCGATCACAGAGGCATACTCCAACTTTTCTGCGCCCACCATGATCCAGGAACGACCCAAGGCCTCCGGATGGTGCATATCGTCGGTACCCACGGGGTAGATCTTATTACCTAGGTTCAGCATTTCTCTGAACACCCAGGCATTGTTGTCATTATTGCCTAGGTAGAGACACTCACTATTCCGCAGCTCCATACCCCACAAGCCTTTCAGCGGCGCATAATCGGGGTAGCTGTGGCAGGACCAGTTGGGATGGTTGTACATTACCAGGAAGCCCTTTTCGTTGGCCTTGGCAATCATCGCATTGGTAGCATCCACATCATAGCGGATGTCCATATCCTCGCATTCCATTAGCTTGGCATATTCCTGGGAATTGGGGTAATTGCTCCGCACATTCCAGGGTGTCCAAATAGTATCCGGCCGCTTGGCGATCAGATTAAAATGGTAGGTCTTGCCGTCCAGACGACGGTAAGGCACGGCATTATAATTGATCTCCATACCGGTGAGCATCAGGAAATCCGGGTCATTCATATCGGAATGATCCACGATCACATTATGATCGGTCAGACAAAGGACCTGATAGCCCTTGGCCTTGTAGCCATCTTTCACCTCTTCCGGAGACAATTTTCCGTCGGAAATGGTACTGTGGGTATGCAGATTGGTCTTAAAATATTTGGGAACACGGGGTAGCAGGTGTTTCATCTTTTCTCCTCCAATTATTTCAGTTCCTTTAAGTAATAGGGGCGGGTGGTGGCGTAGCTGCCATCAGGCGCAACGACAGTTAAATAGATGAAGCTGTTCTCGTCAGCCTTTTCAAAAAAGGGCGTTATGTCAAACTCGGCTTCGTTGCGCGTTTTATTTTCCTCTGCTGCCACTCTACGGGTAAAGCGACCGTGATTATTCAGTGACACAAACCGGGCATCGGAGCAGGTGATCTTTACAACATTCTCTTCGATGGTCAAATCAAAGATCTCCGGGCCACAGGACATATAGAAGTCGCCCGTTTCCATGGCCTCGATCACAGAGCCATATTCCAGCTTCCGGGCGCCAACCATAATCCAGGCGCCGCCCATATCCGCTACCTTGTGCGCATCATCACTACCCACAGGGTAAATACGATTTCCCAGGTTCAAAAGATCCCGCCACACCCGAGCATTATTCTCATTAATGCCCGCATTACAGCAATCGGTATTGCGCACCTCCACACCCCACAGACCCTTGAGAGGTGCATAGTCGGGGTAGCTGTGACAGGACCAGGTGGGATGGTTATACATCACCAAAAATCCCTTTTCGTTGGCCTTTGCGATCATGGCATTAGTAATGTCCACCTCATGGCGCATATCCATATTCTCGCATTCCATCAGCTTGTTGTATTCCAGGGCTTCGGGATTTGTGCGTCTTACATTCCAGGGCGTCCACACATTGTCCGGCCGCTTGGCGATCAGGTTAAAATGGTAAGTCTTTCCATCAAACTTGGGTCGGTAATTCTCGTGGTTGTAGTTCAGCTCCATACCGGTAAGCATCAGAAAATCCGGCTCATTCATAGCAGAGTGATCCACCATCACATTATGATCGGTCAAGCAAAGAACCTGGTAGCCCTTGGCCTTATAGATTTCCTTCACCTCTTGCGGAGTCTGCTTTCCATCGGAAATGGTGGTGTGGGTATGCAGGTTGGTCTTGAAATACTTATCTACACGGGGCAACAGATGCTTCATTATTTTTCCTCCTGTTATGCCTTATATCGGGGCTGGCAGGTGATATTCACGCCCAGGCGCTTGAAAATCTTTTCATCCACCGGGGAGAGGATCACAGAGGAATGCACTTCGCAGCCGCGGAGCTTACCCAGCTGTTCCATTGCCTGCTCTGCCTTGGGATCGGTAGCGGCGCAAATGGACAGGGCGATCAGCACCTCGTCGGTATGCAAACGGGGATTGCGGTTGCCCAAATGATCAACCTTCAGATGCTGGATGGGGTCGATAACCTCCGGTGCGATCAGATGGAGAGCATCGTCCAGGCCCGCGAGGGTCTTTAATGCGTTCAGCAGAAGCGCCGCCGATGCGCCCAGCAGATTGGAAGTCTTACCGGTGACGATCCGTCCGTCCGGCAGTTCCATAGCCGCTGCAGGCTTGCCTGTCTGCTCCGCCTTTTCCAAAGCGGGGGCTACCACCCGGCGGGCATCCTCGGTCACATTGGCCTTCTTCATCAAAAGCTCTAATTTGAGAATTTGGTTATAGTCTGCCTTGCCCTGCTTTTGGTCGCACAGAGCGGTATAGTACCGGCGGACGATCTCCTGACGGGAGGCTTCACAGCAGGCCTCGTCATCGACAATGCAGTTACCCACCATATTGACGCCCATATCCGTGGGAGATTTATAGGGACATTCTCCCAAAATCCGCTCAAACATAGCCACCAGCACAGGGAATGCTTCCACATCCCGGTTATAATTGACGGTGGTCTGTCCATAAGCTTCCAAATGGAAGGGGTCGATCATATTCACATCGGACAGGTCAGCAGTAGCAGCCTCGTAAGCCAAGTTCACAGGATGATTCAGGGGCATATTCCACACAGGGAAGGTCTCAAATTTTGCATAGCCGGCCTTTACGCCCCGCTTATGCTCGTGGTAAAGCTGGCTCATACAGGTGGCCAGCTTCCCGCTGCCGGGGCCGGGCGCGGTGACAACCACCAACGAACGGGAGGTTTCAATAAAGTCATTCTTGCCATAGCCCTCATCGCTGACAATATAACCAATATTGGCAGGATAGCCGGGAATATCATAATGGTGATAGACCTTAATATCCATGGCTTCCAGGCGGCTGCTGAAGGCTTTGGCCATGCTTTGGCCGGAGAACCGGGTCAGCACCACGCTGGACACATACAGGCCAAAGCCACGGAACACATCAATGAGGCGGATCACATCCCGGTCATAGGTGATGCCCAGGTCTCCGCGGATCTTGTTTTTCTCAATGTCGTCAGCATTGATGGCTATTACCATCTCCACCTGGTCCTTCAGCTCCAGAAGCATACGAAGCTTGCTGTCCGGCTGGAAACCGGGCAGAACACGGGCTGCGTGATTATCATCGTAGAGCTTGCCGCCAAACTCCAGATACAGCTTGCCGCCAAACTTGGCGATCCGCTCCCGGATGTGGGCGGATTGGGTACTGATATATTTATCGTGATCAAAACCTTGCTTCATTTTTCTGCGCCCCTTTTCTGCAAAACTCGCAAAACAAATACCTTTTTCTATTTTAATTTACTTTTTCAAAAATAGCAAGTTTTTTCTGCATTTTCAAAAGAATAAAAAATAAGCAAAAAAGCTATTGCTTTTTCCTGTCGAAAAGGCTAATATAATACAAGGCATATTTAAAAATACTTTGCAACGAGGTGATCGTGATGCGTAGGAAAGATGTCAATATGCTGGAAGGCTCCATCATGAAGGGAATTTTGACCATTGCTATTCCCGTTATGGTCATGAATGTAGCCACTTCCCTGTTCAACATCATCGATATGACGGTGTTGAAAACTTTCGGCGGTGCCGTCGGTGCTGTCGGTGTTTGCGGTACGCTGATCTCCCTGATTACAGGCTTGGTGATCGGCGTTTCCTCCGGTTCCAATGTCATCATAGCCCGGTACATCGGCCGAAAAGATCCGGCCAGTGTGGACCGGGCTATTAACACAGCTATGGCTTTTTCCATTGCTGCCGGTATCGCTTTGGCGATCATCGGTGTGGTGGGCGCTCCGCTGTTTTTGACCTGGAACAACTGCCCGAAAGAGCTTCTAAAGGATGCAACGCTGTACTTCCGGCTTTACTTCGCAGGCGTTCCCATTTTGATGGTCTACAACTTCTGCGCATCCATTCTCCGGTCCTCCGGTGACTCCCGCCGGCCTATGATCTTCCTGATCATTGGCGGTATTGTAAAAGTTCTTTCCAACCTGGTATTTGCAGGTGTGTTCCACTTGGGTGTGAAGGGCGTTGCCTTTGCCACCATTCTTTCCTGGTGTGTATTTACCACCTTGGGCTTAACCGCACTTACCCACAACGAGGGCGCTGTCAAGCTCCGTTTGAAGGACATTCGCTTCTACAAAAAAGAGATGAATCAGATCCTCCACATCGGTATTCCCGCCGGCTTGCAGCAGGCCCTTTACTCCGTTGCCAATGTGATCATCACCGCCGAGGTAAACAAGCTGGGTCCCGCCGCCACCACCGGTATGTCCATTGCCAACAATTTTGACGGCATTCTCTATCAAATCAGCGTGGCTACCTCCCTGGCGATCATGCCCTATGTCAGCCAAAACATCGGCGCAGGCAATCTGAAGCGCTCTGTCCGCTCCATTTGGGAAGGTATTTTGGTAACCGTAGCCCTGGGCGGTTTCTTCGGCTCGCTGTCTGCCATCTTCTCCCGGCAGCTTTCCGGCATTATGTCTGCCGACCCGGAAGCCATCAAATATTCTATGCAAAAGATGGTCCTCATCTCCAGCACCTACTTCATTTGCGGCATCAACGAGATTTTGGGTGCAGCCCTGCGCAGTATGGGCAAACCCCTGGCTTCCACCGTATCCGTTATGGTTTGGATGTGCGGCTTCCGGTTTGTATGGGTGTATTTGATCTATCCGCTGTTCCCCGCAAGCCTGACCTACCTGTACTTGGTATGGCCCATTGGTTGGGTAATGTCCGGCCTGTCGCTGCTGTGCGTTCTCATCCCCACCGTCAAAAAGCTGAAAGCCAAGAATTCGGCACAGTTGCTTGCCTAAAAAAGTAGCGACCCTACAAATTTATTATGCAAGCATAACAAATTCGATATGCAAAAACTATTGCTTTATTGGAGCAACGTCATTACAATAACCACAAGCATATGAAAAACATACTGTGACGAGGTAATCGTGATGCGTAGAAAAGATGTGAATATGCTGGAAGGCTCTATCGTAAAGGGTTTGTTGGCTATGGCCCTGCCCATTATGCTGGCCAATGTGATCCAGTCCATGTACAACATCATCGATATGCGGGTCCTGAAGCAATTCGACCCCGGCGATGGTTTGGCCATTGGCGCGGTAAGTGCCTGCAGCAATCTGACCAACCTGATTACTAGTTTGGTTATCGGCGTTTCCACCGGCTCCAATGTCATTGTGGCCCGATACATCGGCCGCAAAGACCCGGAAAGCCGGGATCGGGCTATGCACACCGCTTTGGCCTTTTCCATCATGGCAGGCATTGTGCTGATGGTCATTGGCATTATCGGCGCCCCCCACTTCCTTACCTGGACCAACTGTGACCCTGAGCTTTTACCCCAAGCAACCCTTTACTTCCGAATGTATTTTTCCGGTGTGGCCGTCCTGTTCCTGCATAATTTCTTAGCCTCCTTCCTTCGTGCCACCGGTGATTCTCAACGGCTGATGGCTACTTCCCTCACCGGCGGTGCCGTCAAAGTCGTTGCCACCTTCTTGTTTGTAGGTGGATTGCGTTTGGGTATTATGGGCGTTTCTTTTGCCACCCTGACTTCCTGGTTCGTTTATTTGGTGCTGGATCTGCGCGTACTGCTCCCTAAAGACCGTGCCGGTGTCCAAGTTCGCATCAAAGATATTCGTTTCCATAAAAAAGAAATGAAGGAGATCCTCCATGTGGGCATCCCCGCCGGCTTACAGCAGGCCCTCTACTCCATAGCCAATGTGATCATCGTTTCTACGGTGAACACCTTCGGCAAGGAGGCCACCGCCGGGCTGGGCATTGCCAACCAGTATGACAATATCCTCTATCAGATCTGTACCGCTGTGACCGTGTCCGTAATGCCCTATGTAAGCCAAAACATCGGTGCAGGCAACGTAAAACGCGCTAAGCAGGCTATGCTGCGGGGTTTCTTCATCACCCTTTCTTTGGGCGGCGGTTTAGGCGCTCTGTCCGCTATTTTCTCCCATGGATTGGCCAGCTTTATGTCCGGCGATCCTTTGGTCATTGCCCATGCCCGGGAAAAAATGGTCATCATCTCCAGCACCTATTTTCTCTGCGGCACAGACCGGATCATCGGTCAGTCTCTGCGCGCTATGGGTAAGCCCCTGGCCGCCACCATTTCCACCATGGTATGGATGTGCGCTTTCCGTTTCTTCTGGGTGTATGTGGTTTATCCCTTCCTGCCCCAAGGCAATTTGACCTCCCTGTATTTGGTTTGGCCCATCGGCTGGCTGCTGTCCATCTGCACGTTGCTGTGCATTTTCTTCCCCACGGTCAAAAAACTGGACAAAAAAGTTTCGCAAAACCAAGTTGCTATCTGACTAAAACAGCCCACCCGACAACAGATTTTGCCGGGTGGGTTTTTTAGCGGGAGCTTTTTTCACGCTCCGAAAAATAATTTGCAGATTTTGCGAAAAGCTGTTGACAAATCCATTTCTGCGTGGTATTATATCCAAGCGTCAGACGGAAGTCTGCAAGTAAATATGCGCGAGTGGTGGAATTGGTAGACTCGCTAGATTCAGGTTCTAGTGTTCACTGCGGACGTGCGGGTTCAAGTCCCGCCTCGCGCACCATAAGAGACAGCTGTAAGGCTGTCTCTTTTTTTGTTAGGATAGACTTGGTAAAACAGGGTTATAAGTCTTGGAAATATCCGCAAATGCCCGCCTCGCAACTTTTTATCTATTTGCACCTATTCTCCACTTTTTGCAAATATTACGATTCATTTTCCTCGGCGCCGTCGGCGGCACGGACTACTTTCTCTCACACTATGTCATCTAACTCTTATTGTTTTATGCACTATACAAAATCGGTAGCTTTCATTTCGAAAGCTACCGATTTATCGTGTTTACATTTTTACAAGTTTAATATCAAATCGTCCGTTCTGCTTAAAATATCCCAAATTAAAAATCTCGCCAGGGTGCTTTTTGCTCCACTGCTCCGCAACCTCTTTCAGTTCATTGGCAGTTATCAAAAGGATTTGTGTATCATTGTTCAGCATATAATCAACGCATTCCTGCACACTTTTCTCGGTAAACTCAGGAGCAATCACCATAAATACCGCAACATCTTTATCGGAAGTGCGAATGTACCCATCAAACTGCTGAATATGGTCTTTCAAATTCACCGGTGTTTCCTTAGATTTGTTGTCCCACATAATGTACTTATCTTTGAAAGACAACTTTCCATCAGGGTGTTCTGTACCCGTCAGCGTCAAAGGTTTGTTTAAGAGGAGTTTCTCAAACAAGTAATCCGTTGCATCCTCAAAAAGCCTTTCGCACTGCAAATCTTTATCAATGATATTATTGGAACGCAGATATTTCAAATCACGGCAAGCAAGCTGATGATAACAGGCAAGTAACTTCTCCCGGCTATCCTCTGTCTTTACCTCAATTCTTCTCATTTCATCGTAATATTTGAGAATACGGGAAATTAGAACCGCCTTTGCGCCAGCTGTGGGTAATCCCAAGTCTGCACACCAAGCCGACAGAGCCGTAACATCCAAACCATCACGAGGAGAGAAACCGCCAAGCAAATTAGAGGGGCTTATAGATTTCAAAATCACATCCCGTAGTTCTGCAACCGTTGGATTTGCTGACAGTTCTATCGTCGCAATACCCTTGTGTTCACCAGCCCTACTCACAATACCCAACAAATAGCTTTTCTTCGTTTTCTTAATTACATAATCGACCAGCTTTTCATATCCATAGGTGCGAATCTCAATGCCATAATATGTACGGATACCGTCAGCAACATCGGATGGAATAATATCGCACATATTACCATCAGAATCCTTAATGCACATCAGTAGTCCTTTAGATTGCAAAGCTTTTCTGGCATTGTCAATATCATCTAATGTATGTAGACAGTTTCCTTCCTCTGGGAATCTGCCAGCCTTAGCCTCTAAAATATGCAGTTCCATTGTAGAAATATTGAGATATTTTCTCAACGCTTCAATAAGGTTTTTTTCATCAACAGAAACATCATTATTATATGCCCATGCTGTATCAAGCATATACTTAAACAATGCAACATCCCTTGAGGCCTTGGCAAAATCGAAATTATTGGATTGGTCAATAATTGATTGTTCATACGCTAAAACAGCCGCATCTGTATTCTTTTGTATAGAAATAAAATCATCCTGATTAAGAAGATAATTACGCATTAAAATAGGCACAATTATCCGTACTGCACGATTGCTATCCAATTTTAGCTCATCGAGACTTTTTGCAACATTTTGAGGATCTATATATTGCGGTGCGGTCTTTTCCAAGAATTGCTTAATTTCATCAATATTAAGCCTTCTGTAATCCGCAACATAGGCCGCTGCCACTCTTTTAGCAATTGTGATATTGGGTATCTGTTCAATATAACTCCGAAAATCCACAATATTACCTCCTTAATTCCTATATTTTAATTATAACATTACGGCAAAATATTGTAAAGGCTTTTTTCAACTCGGCAACATTTCATCACTCATTCATCGCTCATTTTGGGTTGATGAATGAGCGATGAATCGCAAATTCTGCGCTCAAAACTCGTCGGCGGGCGGTCGGCGGATGGGATTTGTGTCACCGTTTTTGCAGAGGATATGGACTTTAGCACGGGTTTCGTGAGAAACCTTCAAGTCCCGCCTCGCGCACCAAACAAAAAGATCGCTGACGCATACTTTGCGTCAGCGATCTTTTTATTTACGGTTGATAGGTATAAGTTACCGTGTTGCTCTTAGCGCCCCAGCTGTCATAGGCAGAGAGGCTAACGGTGTAGGCGTGACCCTTGAAATAGGTATCAAGCGCCATCTCCAGTGTCCACAGAGTTTTCATATCCGCAGGAGAAGCGCACAGGTAGGAGTCTGCCAGCAGCTTGGCGGTTTCCACCACCTGCTCCCCCTCTGTAATGATCACCTCGTAGTAATGGATCTGATCATCATCTACACCTGCCTTAAATGCGAGGGTCGGTTTTACAGCCCCCTCGGAGATTCGTGCAGCATTGTCTGCCACAAAAATGGCGTTCTCATCCAGGACGGGAGGCGTATTCTTCTTGGCACGATCCTGAGTGTAGCACTTCAGGTGGGCGCCGTCAGCGGTGGGCGCAGGCAAAATCCAGGGATCCTTGATGGTCTTGTGCAGACCGAAGTTCATACGGATGATACGCAGGTTGCCCTCTTCGTCTATCTGCACCAAATGTCCATTGGACACGCTGGAGGCGTCCTTCATAACGGTCACGCTGGCCATATCCCGGTAATTTCCGTTCTCAATGGCCATATAGGACATGGCGCCGCAGTTGATGTTGGTCACCTTATCCTGCATGATGGAGCGCTCGTCGCTGATGGGGAAATGAAGATGTCCGCCGAAAGCCACCACCTGGGGGTACTTATTCAAAACCTCCAGCAGTTCCTTGGTGTTCCAGAACATAGTGCCCATAATAAGATCGCCGCCGTAGGCAAGATCCCGGAGCATGGGATGTGTGGCAAGGAAAACATAACGGCCGGGGTCCTCTGCGGTGATCTTCGCCAACAGCTGATCCAGCCAGCGCAAAACCTCGGGATCATAGTGGGCACCGCTCTTATCGCCCACCTCACTGATATAGCCGTTATCCAAAGGATTGACGGCAATAAAATGATAACCTCCTACCACTTGATGGACATAGCCCCTCTGCAGGTCGCTGTTTTCTGCATCATAAGTGCGATAGCTATCACCAAAGATGCGGTAAAAGATGTCCATATTCAGTTCGTGACAGGTATAAGACCTGGTTTTGACATCGTGGTTGCCCAGGCAGAAAATAAAGGGAACCTTTGCCGGATCAAACACATCTTCGTAGACGGCCTTGAAGTCCTCCACCTGAGAGGCTCGGGCGTTGTTGACGATATCGCCGGCAAAGAAGACAGCGTCCAGACCGCGGTCGGTGTACTGCAGCGCCAGTTCCTGCAGCTGACGGAAACCCTCGCGACCGCGCTCACCGGTGTCAAACCGGTCAAGGATATTGCTCAGATGCTGCTCACCGGGGGATCTTTTGCGCAGAACGGATTCCTTGCCCAAAAAGCCATGCTGCAAGTCGGAAACCGCGGCAAATTGAAGAACAATTTTCTTTTCGTTAAACATAAGAAACCTTCCCATCTCAAATGCGTGATCGATTAACCGTAAATGGGACCCTCAACACCGGGCACTGTGACGCGCATGCGCATAAAGCCGTCATAACCGGGCATGGGCTCAAAAATGAATCTGCCGATCAGCAGACGGAAATGGGGATCATCCTTGTTTTCCACCACCACATAGCGGCAGCCACGGCGGCGCAGCACATCGATGACTTCGCCGAACGCCTGTTCCGTATAGCCCTTATTGCGCAAATCGTCGGGGATAAACATACCGGTTAACTGACCGCAATCGGCAGGCATTTCGGCATTTTTCTTCACCGTAACGATACCGCAGGTGCGGTCCAGCAGCACGGGGAAAAAGGCATAGTCGCTGTTTTGGCTTAAGGACTCCTCCACCTTTGCGCGGATGTCAGAGGCATCGTTCCAGGCAGGCATCTGCTGAACCGCCTGTTCCACAGTCTGGGCATAGCGGGCATCGTCCTGGGGTAAGGAGATATACTCAAAGTCAAAATTTGTTTCCGGACCACGACCGGTATAGTTCTTGCGAAGCAGCTCCGGGGGCAAATGGGAATCATCGTTGATATAGATGACCTCCACATTGCCCTTTTCGTCTACCTCCAGCTTGGTCACAGCAGTATTGTCACCGCTCTTGATCTGGGTGTAATAGCTGATAGGCTGTCCCAGCAGCCGGGTCAAGGTGCAATTCAGGGTGCAGGAATGGGTGATGGCCACCACAACACCGCCGGGATTTTCCTGCGCCATACGCTGGATGGCTTCACAGCCCCGCTCTGCCACCACACTGAAAGGGTCAGCGCCCGGAATGCTGTGGGCATAGGGTGTGGATATCCAAGTAGGGTACAGATCCGGATTTTGACGGGCGCTGCGGGCAATACCGACACCCTCCCAAGTACCGATGGTGTATTCCCGCAGGAGCATACGCAGCTGCACCGGGAGCCCCTTAGCTGCAGCCAAAGGTTCGGCGGTCATACGGGAGCGGTAAGCATCGCTGCTGTAAATGGCCGTTACCGGCACATCGGCAAAGCGTTTTGCCAATGCATCGGACTGCAGTGATCCCTTGCGGGTTACAATGCCGTCAAACTGGGCATGGCTGCGCCGGCAGGCATTGCCCTCTGATTCACAGTGGCGAACCATATATATTGTGGTTTTCATATCATATCGTCCTTTCTTTTTACGGAATCCGTTTTTAACGATATTATATGGTTCGTGTGCGTTTTTGTCAATGTTATTTGCGTTTTTGTGGATATTTTGTGGACTTTTGCAAAAAAGTCCACCACACCCTTGCATAGGGTGTGGGGGAAGTTCCATTTATAACGGCGCAAGCAGGACTTCTACTTCCCGCTCAGCCAGCCCATCCACATATTCCTGTTTCAGCCGCTCGTCGGTGATGATCATATCCACATACTCCAGGGTATTGCGGGTATGCAGGCCGTTGTGACCGAACTTTTCACTGGCCGCCACCACGATCACCTGATTGCAGCGTTTCAGCATTTCATCCCGAATGGTATAATCCTCGTTGTTAAAATGAGAAATGCCATACTCAAAGGTAATGCCCGCCGCGCCGATAAAGGTTTTATCCACAAAAAAGCCCCGCAAACCGGACAAGCCGATCTCTCCGGCGGTAAACATTTCGTTGCAATCCAACTTTCCGCCCAAAAGATAAATATCAAAAGTGGTGTCGGAAAGCTCCTGTGCTACCAGCAAAGAATTCGTCAAAATCGTCAGATGCCGAAAATGCTTTAACGCTTTGGCAACTTCCAGCACCGTAGTACCGGTACCCAGCAGCAAGGTCTCGTTTTCGCTGACCTGCCGGGCTGCCAGGCGGCCGATGGCTTCCCGTTCCCGCTGACCTTTGGCCCGGGTTGCTGAGAATATGGCTCTTGTACCGCTGCTGCTCTGCTGTTCCGCCAAAACTGCGCCACCGTAAACACGGCGGATCAGCTGCTGCTCCTGCAGGTAAGCCAAATCCCGTCGAATGGTCTCATTGGATGCGCCAAACCGTTTGGCAAGCTCTGTCATTTTCACAACGCCACCGCGCTGGACCAACAAACTCAGTATTTCATTCTGCCGTTCCTGTGCGAGCATATTTTCCTCCTTTTGTGTGGCAAATCCCACAAACACACAACAAATATGGTACATTATACCCTTTTGTGTGTGGAATTGCAAGACAAAATCCCACACACCATTGTGCAGAAGTAATTTTATGTATCGTAGTTATAACCATACTCCGACGGGGAAACGCCGTATTTCCTCTTAAATCCCACAGAAAAGTATCGGTAATCGCGGTAGCCGGACATAGATGCCACCTCTTGCAAGGAATAGTATCCCGTTGCGATCAGTCCTGCCGCATTTTGCAGGCGCAGGTCAATGATATATTTCTGCGGTGAAATGCCATATTGCTGCTTAAAAAGCTTTCGAAAATAAACCTCCGTCATAAAGGATCTTTCTGCGATCTTTTGCATGGACAGGTCATCGCTTTTGTAGTTTTGGTGGATATAGTCCACCGAAGGCTGAATTTTCGGCAAGCCTATGCTTTGTCTGTAATTCTGTTTATAGCATTCGGCGAATATCTCATAAAGGATTGCAGCGCATCGAAACCGATAGCCCACTGCCTTCCCATTCCAGCAATCCAGTATGTCACGGAACAGTCCGTGTAGGGTTTCTGCATCGGTGGGTGTAAAGCACTCGATCTCCCGGGTGGTATAATCAGTGGTTTCAAAATGCACAACGATCAACTCATCATGCTTGGAATGGCGGTCATAATCCAAGCACGCAGGCACATAGGACACCGTATTATCCTGCATGGGATATTCTTTCTTTTCGGTTTTCAGAACGGTATCTGCGTGGACGCGAAAGGACAGTGCGCTAAAGTTACGCCCGCTGTTAAACATATGGATATTCTGCTGCTTCAGCGCTACCACATCCAAGATGGTAAAGGAAAGCATTTCTTTTTCGAAAAACATACCGTTACTCCTTTTCTTTTGCCTTATTATACTGTATTCGTTTCGAAAATTCAACCTATTGTATTGTTTTTTATAAAGATTTCTGCAGAGCTGTATGCTATGATAACATTATCTTCACATTGAAAAAGAAAGGTGTTACATATGAATTTTTCTTCCAATCCTTCTGATTTGAAAATTACCGATATGCGGTTCGTGGACATTGACGGCGCACCCAAGCGCTGCACCATTCTCCGCATCGACACCAACCAGGGCATCAGCGGCTTTGGCGAGGTGCGGGACGCCTCCTCCAAGACATACGCCTTGATGTTGAAAAGCCGTATTTTAGGTGAGAATCCCTGCAATGTGGACAAGATTTTCCGCAAAATCAAGCAGTTTGGAGGTCCGTCCCGCCAGGGCGGCGGTGTTTCCGGCATCGAGATCGCCCTTTGGGATTTGGCCGGCAAGGCCTACGGCGTACCCCTGTATCAGCTGCTGGGTGGCAAGTTCCGGGACGAAGTGCGGGTCTACTGCGACACCGACGTAGAGGGCAAGCACACCGGTCACGATATGGGTCTGGCTCTCAAAAGGAGAATGGAGATGGGCTTTACCTTCTTAAAAATGGACCTGGGCATCGGTCTTTTGCTGGACGAGCCGGGCACTCTGAATGCTCCCCTTGGCTTTATCGATGATATGAAGAAATATGCCTCCCATATCCTCAATGTGCAGGGCGGCAGCGTCACTGCCGATATGGTCCGCCACCAAAAGAGTTATCAGATCGTCACCACCGCCCATCCTCATACCGGCATCCATCTCACCGAGAAAGGCCTGGATTTCCTGGAAAATTATGTGCGGGAAGCCCGTGAAGTTATCGGCTACGAAGTACCCTTGGCTGTTGACCATTTCGGGCACATTTGCGTAGAGGACTGCATCCGCTTTGCCAGAAGAATGGAGCCGTACAACATCGCCTGGATCGAGGATATGGTTCCCTGGATGTACACCGATCAGTATGTGCGTCTGCGCAACAGCACCACCATCCCCGTTTGCACCGGCGAGGACATTTATCTCAAAGAGGGCTTTGAGACCCTTATCAAGGCCGGTGGTGTGTCCGTGATCCATCCCGACATTCTCACCTGTGGCGGCGCTTTAGAGCTGAAAAAGATCGCTGATATCGCCGACGAACATGGTGTGGCTACCGCCGTACACATGGCCGAGAGCCCCGTAGCTTGCCTGGCAGCCGTCCATACTGCCGCTGCCATGCACAATGTGCTGGCACTGGAATTCCACTCGGTGGATGTGCCCTGGTGGGCAGATATGGTCACAGGCATCGACAACCCCATCTTCAAAGATGGCTTTATCAAGGTTCCCGAAAAGCCCGGTCTTGGCTTTGACGATCTGAACGAGGAGGTTCTCCGGCAGCATATCAATCCCAATATCCCCGGCTATTTTGAGCCCACCGACGAGTGGAACAAGGAATTTTCCAACGACAGAATTTGGAGCTGAGTATGAAAACTGCATTTATCACAGGCTCGTCAAGAGGGATTGGCCGGGCCATCGCTTTGCGGTTGGCAAAGGACGGTTTTCGGGTCATTCTCCACGGCGCGACAGAAAGCGCCAAATTGTCAGATACCCAAAAAGCCATTGAAGCAATCGGTGGCAAAGCAGAAATTGCCGTGGGCGATCTTTGCGACCTAAATGCTGCAAAAGCCCTTTCTGCAGAAGTTGCAAGCGCAGATGTTCTGATCCTCAATGCCTCCTTGCAATACCGCACCCCCTGGCAGGATATCTCCACGGATGCCGCCTATGAGCAGCTCAACTGCAATTTTCTTTCCTCCCTTTTGCTGATACAGGCTGCTGTTCCTTATATGCAGAAAAAAGGCTGGGGCAGGATCATCACCATCGGCTCTGTGCAGGAGGCCAAACCCCACCCGGATATGCTGGTCTACTCCGCCTCCAAAGCCGCCCAGACCAATATGATGCAATCCCTTTCTCTACAGCTGGCTAAGGATGGGATCACAGTCAACAATGTTGCCCCCGGTGTTATCAATACGGACAGGAACTTAGATGCTCTTTCCGATCCTGTCTACGCAGAGAAAGTTAAAAACAGTATCCCCGTTGGCTTTTACGGCGAGCCGGAGGATTGCACCGGGATCGTTTCTCTGCTTTGCTCCGAAGAAGGCAGATACATCACCGGGCAGAGTATCTATGTGGACGGAGGAAAAAGCGTACAATGATCATCAAATCCTTGGGCCAAAGCGGCTATGTTTTGGAAACGAAAAACAGCCGTATTCTCATTGACCCTTATCTTTCCGATTCTGTCAACCGATTGGTTGGCAGACCCAGGCTTCTGCCCATACCCATACACCCCCGGGATATTGTCTGCGATGCCGTGATCTGCACCCACAATCACCCGGATCACCTTGATCCGGATACTGTTTTGCAGGTTTCCGACGGACAGTTTTTTCTCACCACCAACGAAGGTAAGAAAAGACTTCGTGAGTTGGGCAAACGGAATGTACAAGCGCTGTCATTGAACAAAACTGTGACCGTGGGTGATTTTACGCTGACCGCTGTTTTTGCAAAGCATACTGTGGAGGCATTCGGCCTTGTGGTAATGGTCGAGGGAAAAACCCTGTACTTTAGCGGTGACACCCTCTTTGATACGCAATTGTTTACAATTGCAGAATGTCGTCCCGATGCCACCTTTATTTGTATCAACGGCAGGTTAGGAAATATGAACGCAGAGGAAGCACTGACAGTCGCAAACAAGATCGGCGCGCCCATCAATATCCCCAATCATTATGATATGTTTGCCTCCAACGGGGCTGATCCTCATCTCTTTGCCGATCACATTCCCGGCGGCTTTATCATGGCGTTTAACAAGCCTTACCGTTTCACGGAGATTTCTGCTTTGGAAATCACGCGCCAAGACACGAAGTGGCCTTTTTGACTGGTTTTTGCAGGAAACCTTCCCCCTCACGTGTCATAAGAGACAGCTCAAAAAGCTGTCTCTTTTTGCCTTTTATGGACAAATGTTCCCTTGCGGTTTTTGTCCCGATGTGGTATGATTGTTTTCGTTCATTTACAGTTCTAAGGAGGCAGAATGATGCGTAAAAATATGCGATGGATCACGGAAACCGCTGTGATGCTGGCGCTGCTTATAGCCCTGCAGGCACTTACCAAACCTATGGGACAGCTGGTCACCGGCTCCTGCGTCAACGCAGTATTGGCTATTAGCGTACTGCTTGTGGGTATGGGCAGCGGTATTGCGGTAGCTCTCATCAGCCCGGTGTGCGCATTCCTGTTGGGGATCGCCCCTAATTTTGTGACGGTCCTGCCCATTATGGTGGGCAATGTATGCTTTGTTACATTGCTGCGCCTTATCTCCGGCAAGGCCCTTTGGCGGCAGCCGGTGGCATTGCTGGCAGCAGCGGGTGTAAAATTTGGGGTTCTGTATTTGTTGGTAGTGAAGGTCATTTGCGGCTTTGCATCCAACGCATTGCTGGGCAAGAAATTAGGAGAAATTGTGGTTTTGGCACCGCCTATGCTGAAGATGCTGCCCACGATGTTTGCCTGGCCGCAGCTTTTCACCGCCCTCATTGGCGGCGCTGTGGCGCTGCTCATCGCTTCTCCTCTGCGCAAAGCCTTGAAAAGATAGAAAAGCAGTGGCTGAGCCACTGCTTTTTCTTTCCTTCTTTTGACAAAATTGGGTAGTCTTTTTTTCTTTCATGCTTGCATTTTTCGGCGCTTTATGATACAATTTTATCGATTGAGCAAAAGTGCATAAAGTTTATGCAAAAACCCTATGGAAAGATACGAGGTGTGTGGTATGAAATACAGTTATTTTCCCGGTTGCACTCTGCGAAACAAGGCCAAGGATTTGGACGACTACGCAAGAGCCTGCGCCGAAAAATTAGGCTTTTCTCTGGAGGAGCTGACCGACTGGCAGTGCTGCGGCGGTGTATATCCCCTGGGCGCTGACGAGATCGCCAGCAAGCTGCCCTCTGTCCGGGCGCTGAATGCCGCCAAAGAAAAGGATCAGGATCTGGTAGCGGTTTGCTCTGCATGCTACCATGTGCTCAAGCGCGTCAATGACGATATGGCAAATGTGGCTGACATTCAGACCCGCGCCAACAACTATATGCAGCTGGATACGCCCTATACCGGTGAAACCAAGGTACTGCACTATTTGGAAGTTCTGCGGGATGTGGTTGGCTTTGACAAGCTGAAAGAAGCGGTGGTCAATCCCCTCACCGGTCGCAAGGTAGGTGCTTACTACGGATGCCTTCTGCTGCGGCCCAGTAATGTGATGGCCTTTGACGATCCTGAGAACCCCACCATTTTGGAGGACTTCATCCGGGCCCTGGGCGCAGAGCCTGTGATGTACCCCTACCGCAACGAGTGCTGCGGCGGCTACATTTCTATTAAAGAACAGGATCAGGCTGCCGGTCTTTGCAAAAAAATCACCGACAGCGCTGCAGGCTTTGAGGCCGATTGCCTGGTAACTGCCTGCCCGCTGTGCAAGTACAATCTTAGCAAGAACAGCACACTCCCCATCGTTTATTTTACCGAGCTTTTGGCGGAAGCCTTGGGCATTAAGGAGGCGCAGGAATGAACAAAGTAGAAGAAATCAAGCTGATCAGCGGCGTCAATCCTCTCAAATGTATGAAGTGCGGCAAATGCTCCGCATCCTGCCCTTCCTTCAACGAGATGGACATTAAGCCCCATCAATTTGTTACTTATGTAATTAACGATGATGTAGAAGCCTTAGCAGAATCCAAATCCGCATGGAAGTGCCTGAGCTGCTTTGCCTGCATCGAGCGCTGCCCCCGGGATGTGAAGCCCGGCAAGCTGATCGATGCCGCCCGGCAGATCCTCATCCGGCAGCGCGGCCAGGAGGGTTTGTCCCCCGACGAGATCCCGGCACTTTTGGATGAAGAAATGCCCCAGCAACTTCTGATGAGTGCTTTCAGAAAGTACAGGAGGTAAGAGATGCGTAGAATTGGTGTATTTGTTTGCCATTGCGGCAGTAACATTGCTGCAACGGTAGATGTAAAGAAAGTCGTGGAGATGGCCCTGAAAGAGCAGGGCGTTGTCCATGCGGAAGATTACCCCTATATGTGCTCTGAGGCAGGTCAAGTCAAGATCGCCGAGGCCATCAAGGAACACAAGCTTGAAGGCATCGTGGTCTGCTCCTGCTCTCCCCGTATGCACGAGGCCACTTTCCGCAAGTGCGCTGAAAGAAACGGCCTGAATCCCTACCTGGTAGAGATCGCCAATATCCGTGAGCACTGCTCCTGGATCCACAAGGATATGGCCGAGGCCACGGAAAAGGCTGTCATTCTGATGCGGGCGGCTGTTGCCAAGGTGCATTTGAACGCACCCCTGCAGGCCGGCGAAAGCGCCGTTACCAAAAAGGCGCTGGTCATCGGCGGCGGCATTGCCGGTATTCAGACCGCAATCGACATTGCCGATGCCGGCTACAAGGTGGACATTGTGGAGAAAGAGCCCTCCATCGGCGGCCGTATGAGCCAGCTGGACAAGACCTTCCCCACTCTGGACTGCTCCGCCTGTATCCTCACCCCCAAGATGGTGGAGGCTGCCGCGCACGAGAACATCACCATACATACCTGGAGCGAAGTGGAAAAGGTTTCCGGCTTCGTGGGCAATTTCACTGTGGATATCCGCAAGAAAGCCCGCTATGTGAATATGGATAAGTGTACCGGCTGCGGCGTTTGCCAGGAGAAATGCCCCTCCAAGAAGCCTCTCAACGAGTTCAACCGGGGCTTAAACACCCGCAGCGCCATCTACACGCCCTTTGCACAGGCCATTCCCAATGTGCCTGTGATCGACGCCAACGCCTGTATCAAGCTGAACACCGGTAAGTGCGGTATCTGCGAGAAGTTCTGCCAGGTGGGCGCTATCGATTACACCCAGAAGGATGAGATCATCACCGAACAGTACGGCGCTATCGTGGTAGCTACCGGCCTTGATACCATCAAGCTGGATAAGTACGGCGAATACGCCTACAACGAGAGCAAGGATGTGATCACTTCCTTAGAGCTGGAGCGTATTATGAATGCTGCCGGCCCCACCAAGGGTCACTTGGAGCGCCTGTCTGACGGCAAAGCTCCCAAGGAGATCGTGTTCATTCAGTGTGTGGGCAGCCGCTGCTCCGATGACCGGGGCAAGCCCTACTGCTCCAAGATCTGCTGTATGTACACCGCCAAGCACGCAATGCTCATCCGGGATAAGTACCCCGATACCAATGTGACCGTGTTCTACATTGATGTCCGTACCCCCGGTAAGAACTTCGACGAGTTCTACCGCCGGGCTGTGGAAGACTACGGCGTCAACTATGTAAAGGGCCAGGTAGGCAAGGTCGCGCCTCAGCCCGACGGCAGCCTTATGGTACACGGCGTTGACCTGCTGGAAAACAAGCAGATCGTAAAGAAAGCGGATATGGTAGTTTTGGCAACTGCCATCGAGCCCAACCCCGATGTGCGTAAGATCGCCACCATGCTCACCGCTTCTATTGACACCAATAACTTCCTCACCGAGGCTCACCCCAAGCTGCGCCCCGTGGAATCCCCCACAGCAGGTGTGTTCCTGTCCGGCGTTTGCCAGGGTCCCAAGGACATTCCCGAGACCGTAGCCCAGGCCGGCGCTGCGGCTGTGAAGGTCATCGGCTTGCTGGCCAAGGATAAGCTGAAGACCAATCCCTGCACCGCCAAGGCCGACGAGCTGCGCTGCAACGGCTGCAGCCAGTGCGCCAATGTGTGCCCCTACGGTGCTATTTCCTACGAGACCAAGCAGGTCAACGACCACGGCATCCGGGAAGATCGCCGCATTGCGGTGGTCAATTCCGCGCTGTGCCAGGGCTGCGGCGCTTGTACCGTAACCTGTCCCAGCGGCGCTATGGACCTGCAGGGCTTCTCTAACAGACAAATCATTGCGGAGGTGGATGCAATATGCCGGTAACTGAAAATTGGAAACCCAAAATCGTTGCCTTCTGCTGCAACTGGTGCAGCTACGCCGGCGCTGACTTAGCCGGCTCCAGCAGACTGGCTTATCCTGCCGATGTGAAGATCATCAAAGTGCCTTGCTCCTGCCGGGTGAACCCCATGTTCATCCTCCGGGCCTTTGAAAAGGGCGCTGACGGCGTGATCCTCTGCGGTTGCCACCCCGGCGACTGCCACTACTCCACCGGCAACTACTATGCCCGCCGCCGTATGACCCTTCTGTTCTCTATGCTTGACTATCTGGGCGTGGAAGAGGGCCGCACCCGTGTGGAATGGGTGTCTGCTGCTGAGGGCGTAAAGTTCTCCGAAACCATGAACAGCTTTGTAGAAAAAGTTCGCGCCCTTGGCCCGAATGTGAGATTGGGGGATTTGCGATGCAAGAATTGATCAAGAAAGCCAAAGCGCTTTTGGAAAGCGGCGAAGTAGCCCGGGTTTTGGGCTGGAAGAAGGGCGAATACGAATATGACCCCGAACCCGCTTTCTTTGAAACTGCCGAGAGCCTGAAGGATTTTGTCTATAACGGCTTCTGCGGCGCTAACCTGAGCAAGTACATGATCGAAGCAGGCAAGAAAGAGGGCAAGACCCTGGTCTTCCTCAAGCCCTGCGACAGCTACAGCTACAATCAGCTACTGCGGGAGCACCGGGTTGACCGGGAGAAGGCTTACATCGTAGGTGTGGGCTGTAAAGGCAAGCTGGCTGTTTCCAAGATTCCTTTCGAGGGCATCTTGAACATCTCCGGCGCGGAGTATCCCGATGCAGCGGAAACCCTCACCGTGGAAACCCTCTATGGCACCCAAACCATTGCCTATAAGGACGCAATGCTGGAGCGCTGCCATGTGTGCAAGGGCAAGGAGCACGTTGTTTACGACGAGCTGATTGGTGAATCTGCTGACACTGTGGATGCCGACCGTTTTGCAGAGGTGGAACGCATTGAGGCTATGAGCCCCGAGGAGAAGTTCGCTTTCTTCCAAAGTGAGCTTTCTAAGTGCATCCGCTGCAATGCTTGCCGGAATGTATGTCCCGCCTGCTCCTGCCGGAAGTGCGTGTTTGACAGCACCGCCTTTGACTCTGAGCAGAAGGCCAACACTACCTCTTTCGAAGAGAAGATGTTCCACATCATCCGTGCCTTCCACGTGGCAGGCCGTTGCACCGATTGCGGCGAATGCAGCCGTGTCTGTCCCCAGGGCATTCCTCTGCATCTGTTCAACCGGAAATTCATTAAGGATATCAACGCCCTGTACGGCGAGTACCAGGCAGGAAGCGACTTGGAGAGCAAAGCACCTCTGACCAACTTCACTACCGAAGATGCTGAGCCGGGCGTAGGCAGGGGGTAAATTATGTATAAGATCAAAAAAGAAAACTTAAATGCCCTCTATGCAGCCATCGCTGCTGAAAACGATCTGTTCCTGCCGGTAAAGGCAGCCGGTCAGACCAATTTCGGTCTGTATACCGAAACTGCCGAAGTGGACATTGCCACCTTGAAGACCGTCAAATCCGGCAAGGACATCTTCTTCCCCCAGAGTGAGACCCTTTACCAGGTCCGCCGGGAGGAAGGCAAATTCGCCATTGCGGGGGAAGCACCCCGGCAGACCCCCTTTGTTGTGTTTGGCATCCGTGGCTGTGATGTAAAAGCTTTGGCTGTGCTGGATAAGGTATTCCTCTCCGACCCCATCGACAGCTACTATGCCGCCCGTCGGCAGATGGGCACCATCGTGTCCCTGGCTTGCGGCAAACCCGCCACTTCCTGCTTCTGCAAGGTGTTCGGCGTGGATTGCGCAGAACCCGAGGGCGATGTGGTGACCTGGCTGGTTGGCGAGGAGCTGTACTGGCAGCCCAAGACCAAGAAGGGCGAGCAGCTCACCGAGAAGTTGACCTCTTTACTGGAAAAGGCTGATGAGGCTGCTGTTGAAGCAGAGCAGGCAATCATCCGCGCTATCGTGGAAAAGCTGCCCTACGCCAATCTGTCTTTGGAAAAATGGGGCGCTGCCGCGGCAGATGCCAACTTTGATTCTCCCATTTGGGAAGAGCTGTATAAGCCCTGCCTGGCCTGCGGCACCTGCACCTTTGTGTGCCCCACCTGCCAGTGCTACGACATTAAGGACTATACGACAGGCAACGGCATTCAGCGCTATCGCTGCTGGGACAGCTGTATGTACTCCGATTTCACCATGATGGCCCACGGCAACAACCGCACCAGCCAAATGCAGCGGTTCCGCCAGCGGTTTATGCATAAGCTGGCTTATTTCCCCGCCAATAATCAGGGCATGTTCTCCTGTGTTGGCTGCGGCCGGTGCGTTGACAAATGCCCCAGCCACTTAAATATCGTGAAGGTCATCAAGGCCTTTGAAAAGGAGGGTGTATGATGCAGGAGCCTATGCACGAATGTAAACACAATCCCGGCTTTATGCGGGACACCCTGGTCCCCCAGGTGGGTATCATCACCGATATCCGCACCGAAACTCCGGACGTAAAGACCTTCCGGGTGGAAGCTCCCAATGGCGGCAAGCTCTTTGAGCATATGCCCGGCCAATGTGCTATGGTCTGCGCGCCCGGTATTGGTGAGGCGATGTTCTCCATCACCTCTTCCCCCACCAACAAGCTTTATCAGGAATTTTCCATCAAGCGCTGCGGTGTTCTCACCGAGCACCTGCATTCCTTGAAGGCCGGTGACGAGATTCTGGTCCGGGGCCCCTACGGCAACAATTTCCCCGTGGAAACCGAGCTGAAGGGCAAAAACCTTTTGTTCATTGCCGGCGGTATCGCCCTGGCGCCTCTGCGCAGTGTGATCAACTACTGCCTGGACAACCGGGAAAACTACGGCGACATTGACATCGTCTACGGTTCCCGCTCCGCTGACGATTTGGTGCAGCGCAAGGAGATCGAAGAGGTTTGGTCCAAGATCCCCGGTGTGAATGTACATCTGACCATCGACCGGCCCCAGGAGGGTTGGGACGGCCATGTGGGCTTTGTTCCCTCCTATCTGCAGGAGCTGGCCTTTGACACCAACCGCACCGCTATCCTCTGCGGACCTCCCATTATGATCAAGTTCTGTCTGCAGGGTCTAAAAGAAATGGGCTTTGCCATGGAGCAGGTCTACACCACCCTGGAGCTTCGGATGAAGTGCGGCGTGGGCAAATGCGGCCGCTGCAACATCGGCACCAAGTACGTCTGCAAGGACGGCCCCGTGTTCCGCTTTGACCAGGTGGACGCACTTCCCAATGAATACTAAGGAGGACAACGCCAAATGGAAAATAATATGGTAAATGTTTATTTCTTCGGCAAGAAATATTCTGTTCCCGGCGATCTGACCATTATGACCGCTATGGAATATGCAGGCTACACCCTGACCCGGGGCTGCGGTTGCCGTCACGGCTTCTGCGGTGCCTGCGCCACGATCTACCGCATCAAGGGTAAGAATGAGCTGAAAACCTGTCTGGCTTGCCAGACCCAGGTGCAGGAGGGTATGTATGTAGCATCCATCCCCTTCTTCCCCACTGACAAGCGGACCTACGACATTAACGAGATCAAGGCCGATCAGCGGGTAATGATGGAACTGTATCCCGAAATTTATGCCTGCATCGGCTGTAATGCCTGCACCAAGGCCTGTACCCAGAGCCTGAATGTTATGCAGTACATTGCCTATGCACAGCGCGGCGAGCTGGAGAAGTGCGCTGAGGAGTCCTTCGACTGCGTCAGCTGCGGCTGCTGCTCCGTCCGCTGCCCCGCCGGTATCAGCCATCCCATGGTTGGCCTGCTGGCAAGACGGCTTACCGGTAAGTACATTGCTCCCGAGACTGAGCATCTGAAAAACAGAGTTGCTGAGATCAACTCCGGCGCTTATGATGAGCTGATCGAGGCAATTATGCAGAAGCCCATCACCGAGATGCAAGAGCTTTACAACAACCGGGACATTGAAAAGTAAGGAGGGTACAGGATGTTTACAGAGACTATGATGGAATCCATCAAGAAGGTGGAAGCAACCCGTGCCGCTCGTATGGGCACAGAACCCCGCCGTATGACGGCTGAGGAAAAGTCCGAACTGCTGAAGGCCTACCACCCCGACTACCGGCCCGAAGGCTTTAAGGAAATTCAAATCGGACCCAACAAGGGTCAGAAAGCTCCCGTGGAGCTGACCGACCTCATCCACTCCAACAGCCGTCTGCTGGGCGAGAACATCGACCTAAGCAAGATCGACTATGATGTGGATGTACTGGTTATTGGCGGCGGCGGTGCAGGCTCTTCTGCTGCCATCGAGGCCCACGAGGCCGGCGCCAATGTTATGATCGTTACCAAGCTGCGTATCGGCGATGCCAACACCATGATGGCTGAGGGCGGTATCCAGGCTGCGGACAAGGAGAATGACTCCCCCGTGCAGCACTATCTGGACGCTTTCGGCGGCGGTCACTTTGCTGCCCGCCCCGAGCTGCTGCGGCGCTTGGTTATGGAAGCTCCCGATGCCATCCGCTGGCTGAACGAGCTGGGCGTTATGTTCGACAAGGACGAGGACGGCCGTATGGTCACCACCCACGGCGGCGGTACTTCCCGCAAGCGTATGCACGCCTGCAAGGACTACTCCGGCGCAGAGATCATGCGTACTGTCCGCGACGAAGTACTCAACCGCCATATTCCCGTGGTGGAGTTCACCTCCGCTGTGGAACTGATCAAGGACGACAAGGGCCAGGTGGCCGGCGCTGTTCTTCTGAACATGGAAACCGGCGATTATATGGTGGCAAAGGCAAAGACTGTCATCATCGCTACCGGCGGTGCAGGCAGACTTCACTATCAGAACTTCCCCACCTCCAACCACTACGGCGCTACCGCTGACGGTCTGATTTTGGGCTACCGCGCCGGCGCTCCCCTGCTGTACCAGGATACCATTCAGTATCACCCCACCGGTGTTGCTTATCCCAGCCAGATCTTCGGCGCACTGGTTACCGAGAAGGTCCGTTCCATCGGCGCTATGCTGGTCAACAAGGACGGCGAGGCTTACGCCCATCCTTTGGAAACAAGAGACGTTTCCGCATCTGCGATCATTCGTGAATGCGCCAACGGCAAGGGTGTTGAAACGCCTCTGGGCAGCGGTGTTTGGCTGGATACGCCCATGATCGAGCTGATTCACGGCGAAGGCACTATTGAAAAGAGAATCCCCGCAATGCTGCGTATGTACTTAAACTACGGCATTGATATGAGAAAAGTTCCCATTTTGGTATACCCCACTCTCCACTACCAGAACGGCGGTCTGGAGATCGGCGGCGACGGCTTCACCAAGGCCATCCCCAACCTGCTGGTCGCCGGTGAGGCTGTTGGCGGTATTCACGGCCGTAACCGTCTGATGGGTAACTCCCTGCTGGATATCATCGTCTTTGGCCGTAACGCCGGTAAGGCTGCTGCTGCCAAGGCTAAGGAAGTGAAGCTGGGTGCTATGAACCTGGATCACATCACCGCTTATGCTGAAGAGCTGAAGAAGGCCGGCATTACACAGGAGGGTGTTTCTCCCCTGCTGCTGCCTAAGTACGCCCGCCACGAAAGATAAGGAGATGTAAAAACAAAATGGATTTTATATCTAAGCTGATCAGCCTCGGTCAGACCCCCGTGGTGCTGCTGAGCGTGTTTGTTATCTGCGCAGTGGGCTATGCCATCGGCAGAATCAAAGTCAAGGGCTTAAATCTGGGCACTGCTGGCGTGTTTCTGTTTGCCCTGCTGTTTGGCTATCTGTGCACCTTGCCGGGACTGCAGAATGTGCCTGTTTTGGGCAAGTTCTTCATGGCAGATGCGTCCGATGCCAAAATCTCCAGCTTTAAGTTTATTTCCAACATTGGACTGGTTCTGTTTGTTTCTTCCGTTGGCTGCATTGCCGGACCCAAATTTTTCCGGAATCTGAAGACAAACGCTAAGTCCTATGTGCCTATGGGTGCGCTGATCATCGTGATGGGCGCACTGGTTACCGTGGTATTTGCGCTGATCCCCGGCATTGGCTCTGCCTATGCCACCGGCATTTTGTCCGGCGCGCTTACATCTACCCCCGCCTTCTCTGCTGCCCAAGGCGCTGTGGAAGCTATGGCACCGGAGCAGTTGGGCTTGGTATCTCTCGGTCATGCAGTTGCCTATCCCTTTGGCGTGATCGGCGTGGTGCTGTTTGTTCAGATCATGCCCCGGCTTGTGAAGGCCGACATGGCAAAAGAGCGTCTTCTGATTGGCTATACCGCAGAAAATCCGGAGCTGAATCTCAGCAAAAAGAAACTGGTCGAAATCGACGAATTTGGTTTCTTTGGCTTTGGCCTGTCTGTTGTACTTGGTATTTTGCTGGGTGCGATCAAGATTCCTCTGAGCGGTGAAGGCTTTGATGGTCCTTGCTTCTCTCTGGGGCTGACCGGCGGTCCTCTGCTGATGAGCCTGATTTTGGCACACTTCGGTCACATTGGTCCTGTGAGCCTGAAGGTGGATGAGCACACCCTGAAAAGCTTCCGGGAATTCGGCCTTATGCTGTTCCTTGTGGGCGCAGGCGTAGAAGGCGGCGTGGAGCTGGTGGAGCAGATCGCTGCATCTGAGTACGGCATTATGCTGGTAGTCTATGGCTTTATTGCCGGCGCAGTGATGACTGTCATCCCCATGATCACAGGCTACCTGTTTGCCAAGAAGATCTGCAAGCTGCCCCTGCTTAACAACCTGGGTTCTATTACCGGCGGTATGACCTCCACTCCTGCGCTTGGCACGCTGATCGGTGTTGCCGGCACAGACGATGTGGCCGGTGCCTATGCATCCACCTATCCCATTGCGCTGGTACTGGTGGTACTGGCATCTCAGCTGATCAACTCCTTTATGCTGTAACTGACAGGAGGAATAAACAATGCGTGAAATTCAAGTATCTGCCATCACCGACGTGGTGGAGCGGCTTTGCATTGAAGCCAATACCCACTTGCCCGGTGATGTAAAATGCGCCATTGAGACCTGCCGCGCCTGCGAGGACGGCGCGATCGCGCAGGGCGTTCTGGACAAGATCATCGAAAACTACAACATCGCTGACAGCGAGAATGTTCCCATTTGCCAGGACACCGGCATGGCCTGCGTGTTCCTGGAAATCGGCCAGGATGTACACCTGGTTGGCGGCGACCTGCGGGAAGCCGTTGACGAGGGTGTGCGCCGCGGCTACGGCAAGGGCTATCTGCGGAAGTCCGTTGTTGCTGACCCTGTCCGCCGTGGCAACACCGGCGACAACACCCCTGCAATGC
Organism: Faecousia sp.; assembly: GCA_045580345.1. Classification (GTDB taxonomy): domain Bacteria; phylum Bacillota; class Clostridia; order Oscillospirales; family Oscillospiraceae; genus Faecousia. Next base: position 25,048 of record JAZNNO010000010.1, on the reverse strand, counting down.
TCTACACCGAGATCGTTCCCGGTGAGAATGTGAAGATCACCGTTGGCCCCAAGGGCTTCGGCAGTGAGAATATGAGCGCCATCCGGATGTTCAAGCCCTCTGCCGGTCTGCAGGGTATCAAGGACTTCATTTTGGAGACCGTGGAGCTGGCCGGCCCCAACCCCTGTCCTCCCATGGTGGTGGGTGTTGGTATCGGCGGTACTTTCGACAAGGCTGCGCTCCTGGCTAAGAAAGCCATTATGCGTCCCCTGGACACCCACAACCCCGACCCCTTCTATGCAGAACTGGAAGAAGAAATGCTGGAGAAGGTCAATGCGCTGGGTATCGGACCTCAGGGCTTCGGCGGCAAGACCACTGCCATCGGTCTGAACATTGAGACTATGCCCACCCACATTGCAGGTATGCCCTGTGCGATCAACATCAACTGCCATGTGACCCGGCATAAGACGGAGGTGCTGTAAAATGGAAAAGCATATTACCCTTCCTCTCACCGAAGAGATAGCCAAGACTTTGAAGGCTGGCGATACTGTGTATCTCACCGGTACCATTTACACCTCCCGTGACGCAGGTCACAAGCGGATGTGCGAATCTCTGGCCAAAGGTGAGGAACTGCCCTTTGACCCCAAGGATGCCACCATCTACTATGTTGGTCCTACCCCCGCAAAGCCCGGACAGGTCATCGGTTCCGCCGGTCCTACCACTTCCGGTCGTATGGATGCTTATGCTCCCACTATGATGAGCGTAGGTGCCCGGGGCATGATTGGTAAGGGTGCAAGACTGCCCGAGGTCGTAGAGGCTATGAAGAAGTACACCGGTGTGTACTTTGGCGCTATCGGCGGCGCAGGCGCACTGCTTGCCAAGTGCATTAAGAAGTGCGAACTGATTGCCTACGAAGATTTGGGCGCTGAGGCTCTGCGCAAGCTGTACGTTGAGGATATGCCCCTGTTTGTCATCATTGACTGCGAAGGCAACAACCTCTACGAAACCGGTAGAGCTGAATACTTAAAGAAGTAACAAAAAATCACCCTGCATCGCAGGGTGATTTTTTTAGTCCTCATATACATTGTAAGAGGCGAGCAGGTATTTGCCTGTTTCATACAGGGCTTTTTCATAGGCCCTTGCCACCGGCAAAGATGCGCCGTTCTGACCGTGGAGGTTTTCAAATTTCCGAAGCTTATACTGGATCTTGCTGGTTGCTTCAAAGGTGAACGGGCCTTCAAAGCCCGCATCCACCAAGCCACGCATAGCATCGTCGTTATCCAAAGTGGACAGGAAGGGTGCAGTGTGCAGGTCATTTTTTCGGTCGTTATCGTTATAGTGAATAGCTTTTATGCGCTTGCCAAGTTTTACGATCTCATCGTGCTGCGGGGCAAACACATTGGCATGGCCGACATCCCAGCAAACACCCATGAGCGGATGGTCAAAATAGTCCAGGAAATCCGCCAACCGCTGAGCACTGTTCATATAAAATCTGCCGTTATTGTCTGCAATGCCCACATTTTCCACCAACACCATTACACCGGTCTTTTCCATTGCAGGCACTAATTTTTCGTAAAATTCCTTATTCAGCCGGAAAGTCTCCTCCTGGGGGGTATTTCGTTTGACACCTGCATGGACTACGGTCATGGGGATGCCCAGCTCGCCACAGATCTCAATGGAGCGGATGGTCTGCTTGGTTTTTTCCACCGGGTCTTCCGTGGGGCTCAGGGTTTCCAAGGTCTCAAAGGCCGGGGAATGGGCCTGTACAAAGGTCACGCCCAGCTTATCCGCCTCGTCTTTCAGCCGGTGGATATCCTCCCGCCAATTGTCGTGCATATAGGCGGCAGCTTCATTATTGTACATAGAAAGGTCTATGTACCGAAAGCCGGCATCCGCAAGTTCTCTGATCTTATCGATGTCATTTGCATAGTACGCAGCAAAATCTCCGGTGGTAGTACAAAGCTTCATAGCCTTCACTCCTTATTCAGTATTTTCAAAATGGTATTGGGAATGGTATGACGCAGGTTATTCCGTTGGGTGTTCATCAAGGTCACAATACCCAGGCCGGAGGCCGGGTGAATATAGAGGCTGGTGGCATAGGGAGGTGCGCTGCCGGGGTGGAAATATACCTGCCCGTTTTCTCCATTATGGGAGAACAAGGTAATGCCGTAGCCGTCATAAGCCTTGGGCTTACCACGGACCGTTTTCATTTCGTCAACGGAGGCTTTCTGCAAAACTTTTTCGCCGTTATTCAGTAAGCACCGGGCCAGGCGGCACAGGTCTTCTGCATTGGAATACAGGCCGCCGGCAGCCTGCCGGGCTGCATTTTCCTGGAGCTTGTGGAATACCCGGAATTCACCGTTTTCTTCTGTATGAGGCAGGCAGATGGGATAGGTAGCCGCCAAGTGCAAATCAAACGTAGTCCTTTCCATTCCCAGAGGCTGCAGCACCCGCTCATGGGCAAGTTGGGTAAAAAACTTACCGGTAGCTTTTTCCGCCACCAAAGATGCCAGGCGAATGCCCCAATTGGAATAGAGGTAGCCTTCCCCCAAGGAAAACTGCATTTCCAATGTGGGCAGACCCGCCTGCAGGGACGGCTCTAAGGCGCTCTCCTCCCGGGGACCCTCCGGGGTGTACTCCGCAGGAAGTCCGGCAGTATGGGACAGGAGATGCCTCAAAGTCACATTCTCCTCCGTATTTTTATCGGTGAGGGTAAGCCAGGGCAGGATTTCCTTTACCCGGGTATCCAAAGACAACTTTCCTTCTTCAACCAAGGATAGCACGGTCATTCCTGTGACCACCTTGGTGATGGATGCAATGCGGAACATAGATTTGGAGGTGACCCCAACTTCCGGCCGCTCGATGCTCTCTACGCCAAAGCCTTCCGCAAAAATAGTCTTTTCTCTGTCGGTGATGGCAACCGCCATACCGGCGATTTTTTCATTTTTTAAGGTTTCTTCCAGAAACTTTCTGATTGCTTCCATAATCCACCTCCGTTTTCGTACATTGTACCACGCTCATTTGAAGAAAGCAATCCCCCGGTGCAGCCGGGGGATTTTCTTATTTCTGTGCGGGATAGATTTTGTAGTAATGGACAATGTTCCGGTCACGGGGGGAGTCCTCGCAATGGGTGCCCTTTCCGTCTTCGGTTTCATGGCAGCCGTGGTCCATACCGGTACCAATGAGCACATTATGGTGCTTCCAATGGGTTTGGATCATCTCGTCGTACATGCAGAAGGTGCGGAAATTGAATCCCATCTGGGCAATGGTTTCCGGATGCTCCGGACCTTTTTTATGCATAATGTCGTCGAAATTCGCATTGTAGCACAGAATAAAATCATACTCGTCCTTAAGTATCAGCTCTGCTGCTTTGGCATTCACCTTAGACCACACATCGTAGATATAGTAGTCGATATCTCTGCCGGCAAAGATGATGGACATGCTGTAATTATTCAGGCTCAGCAGCGCCACCTTTTTGCCCGCTCTTGCCAAAGCATCAAAAAGAGTATCGATGGTGATCAGCTTCTTTTCGTACACCTCAATGCCATGGACCTTGGGGGCTGCGCCGGTATACATCGTGCCAAAGCAGCAGGGGGTCTTGGGGGGATTCACTGTGCGCATGGGCAGTTCCAGCTCCATCCGCTCTCGGGATTCGGCAGACAGGTCAGGGTACTTCTCGATCATCCATTGCCCGATGGCATCGGTGTTGTAGATAAACACCCGGTCAGCCTTCTGTCCGGCAAGGCAGCGGTCAATATAGGCAGTCAGATCTTCATTGGCGGCCTCTGCGTACTTGGGAGGCTCTACGCCCATAGCATAAGCCAAGGCCGCGCACAGGGATTCCAAAGGGGTTTTGTTCATTTCCATAGTGTTTCTCCTTTACAATTCAACCGCCTGGGGCTGTCTGTTTTTGTAGTAATGATAGTGGGTAAAGCCGCATTCTTTCAAGAAAGACCGGAACTGCTCAAAGCCTCTTCCGATATTCTCGTAGGAGTGGGCATCGCTGCCCAGGGTCACCAATCTGCCGCCCATACTGTAATAGAGGGCAAAAATTTCTTCATTAAAACGAAGACCTGCGGAGTTCCACTCCAAAGCAATGCCCCGGTCAATGACTTTCTGTAATATTTCCTTGATCTTAGGCTCAAAACGCATCACATCTATGTATCTTCCGTGCCTGGTGGTCATATATCGAACCGGGCAGGCAATGTGGGCCAGGATATCAAAATCAAAGGCATCCACCGTTTCGGAAAGCAGGTCAAAATACAGCCGCATATAATCGATCAATTCCTCGTCGGTGCCGTCATTGGCAAAGTCGATGCGGTTATAGGGTTTTTCCCAACGGGCGGCAGGCACTAAGTGGATAGAGCAAAGAACCTGGTCGTAATCCGTCAGACCCAAGATCTTCTTAGCGCTTGACGGCTCGTAAAGGTACTCGCCCAGCTCCACACCGCAGTGGACTTCCAGCTTGTCCGCCCATTTTTCCTGGGCCTGGCGAATTTGGGCGATCGCGCCCTTGATGCGGTTATAGGTATCCCTGGATTCATAGAAATTCATATCCGCATGGTCGGTAATGGCGATACCACTAACGCCCTTTTCGATAGCAGACTCACACATCTGATCAATGGTGCTTTTGCCATCGGAGTTCACCGTATGCATATGGCAATCGTAAATCACAGATATCCCTCCTTTTGCTTTATTTTACACCCATATAAATCATTATGTAATTGACTTTTCTGCTCAGTTTATGTACAATTCTGCTATAAGTAGCGGTTACTATTGGAGGGAGCGCAATGGAAAAACTTTACCGGAAAGAACAATACAACGACCTGCCCGGTTTCCGTTTGCGGCACACCGCAGGCCCTAATGCCGTCGATTCCACCACCGGCTATCTTCATCTGAATGCCAATCGAATGCTCCTATACTTCATGCAGGGCAGCGGCAATTTAGTGGTGGAGGACAATGCCCATCGCATACAGGCCGGAGATGTTATCATCACCGATTCTGCGGAGCTCTTTCATTGCAGTATCGATCCCGGGGTCTACCACGAGCGGCTTTCCCTACATATCGATCCCCAGTTTTGGAAGAAATTCCCTTGCGATATGTCACCGCTCTTTCGCATTTTTACTGACCGCAATAAAGGCGAAGGCAATCTGATTCCTGCTGAAACGGTGGAAAACAGCGGTCTGAGGGCAGCCATTATGGAGCTTTTCGATCTGGTGCAACAGGACTCTCCCAACCGGGATATGCTGGTTCTGAGCAAGCTGATCCAGCTGCTCAGCCTGTTGGATGGGCTCGGCGGCGCTGTGGATACCTCGCCCCAAAAAGAACCCATGCTCCACCAAGTCCTGCAATATCTCAATGCGCATTGCACGGAAGATATTTCCGTGACCCAAGTGGCTGCTCATTTCCACATCACCCCCTCGTATTTGGCCCATTGGTTCAAAAACCACACCGGCCTTTCCCCCTGGAACTATGTGATCCTGCGGCGGCTGCAGCGGGCCAACGATTGGATGTGCCAGGGGTATTCTGCTGAGGAGGCCTGCTACCGGGTGGGCTTTGACAATTATGCCAATTTCTTCCGCCTGTACAAAAAGCACACAGGCATCTCCCCCTCCCAATTTAAGAAACAGATACGATAATCCTTTCTTTTTCTGCACAAAGATGCTATACTGAACAAAATGCTACAGGAGAACTGTTATGGATTTTTTACCTATTTCCAAAGAGGATATGGCCGCGCGGGGCTGGGAGCAGTGCGACTTTGTATATGTGATCGGTGATGCCTATGTGGATCACCCCTCCTTTGGCCACGCCATTATCAGCCGTGTGCTGGAAAATGCCGGCTACTCCGTGGGCATTATCTCCCAACCGGATTGGAAAAATCCCAAGTCCATTGCGGTCTTGGGCAAGCCCCGGCTGGGCTTTTTGGTGTCCGGCGGCAATATGGACTCTATGGTGAACCACTATTCCGTTACCAAGCACAGGCGCAAGACCGATGCCTTTACCCCCGGCGGTGTAATGGGCAAGCGGCCGGATTATGCCACCGTGGTCTATTGCAACCTCATTCGTCAAACCTATAAAGATGTTCCCATTCTCATCGGCGGCATCGAGGCAAGCCTGCGGCGGCTGGCTCATTACGATTACTGGTCCGAGAGTCTGAAGCGCCCCATTTTATTGGACAGCCAGGCAGACCTGCTGATGTACGGCATGGGCGAAAAAAGCATCGTAGAAATAGCCGATGCCCTCAACAGCGGTATGCAGGTGCAGGATATCACCTATATTGACGGCACTGTGTTCAAGACCGACAAGTTAGATGACAGCCTGCCCACCATTATGCTGCCTACCTATGCCCAGCTGACCGCATCCAAGCGGACCTATGCGGAGAGCTTCCGCAATCAGTACGGTAACTGTGACCCCTTCGCCGCCAAGCGGCTGGCAGAGCCATACGGCAAGACCTTTGTGGTGCAGAATCCGCCCCAAAAGCCCTTGACCCAGGAGGAGATGGATGCTGTTTATGCCCTCCCTTACTGCCGCACCTACCACCCCAGTTATGAAAAATCGGGCGGTGTGCCTGCCATCGAAGAAGTAAAATTCAGCCTGGTGAGCAACCGTGGCTGTTTCGGTGCTTGTTCTTTCTGCGCCCTTACTTTCCACCAGGGGCGCATCATTCAGACCCGTAGCCACGAATCGATTTTAGCAGAAGCTGAGCTGATGGCAAAGGAAAAGGACTTCAAGGGCTATATCCACGATGTGGGCGGCCCTACTGCCAATTTCCGCCATCCCGCCTGCGAAAAGCAGCTCTCCAAGGGCGCTTGCCCCCAGCGGCAATGCCTGTACCCCACCCCCTGCAAAAATATGCGGGCCGACCACTCCGATTATGTAGCGCTGCTGCGCAAGCTGCGGAAGATTCCCGGGGTCAAAAAAGTATTCGTCCGCAGCGGTATTCGATTTGATTACCTGCTGGCTGACAAGAAGGATACCTTCTTCAAGGAACTGGTACAATTCCACATTTCCGGTCAGCTGAAGGTTGCCCCGGAGCATGTTTCCGATGCGGTCCTGAGCCGTATGGGCAAGCCCAAGAATGCGGTTTACAACCGGTTTGTGGAAAAGTATTACGCCCTTAACAAGCAGTACGGTATGAATCAGTTTTTGGTGCCGTATCTTATGTCCAGCCACCCCGGCTCTACCATGAAAGAAGCTGTGGAACTGGCAGAGTACATCCGGGATATGGGCTACAACCCTGAGCAGGTGCAGGATTTCTATCCCACTCCCTCCACATTGTCCTCGGTAATGTACTACACCGGCCTGGACCCCCGGACTATGGAGAAGGTCTATGTGCCCACAGATCCTCATGAAAAGGCTATGCAACGGGCGCTGATCCAGTATCGCAACCCCGGCAACTATTATCTTGTCCGTGAGGCGCTGCTTAAGGCCCACAGAGAGGATTTGATCGGTTCCGGGCCCAAGTGCTTGATCCGGGCTGTTCCCCCCAGGAGCGGTCCCCGGAAGGCACCTCCCAAGCTGCCTCCCAAGGTAGCCGCCAAGCGGCCATCCAAGAAAGGGCCTCCCCCCAAGAAGGGCAGAAGGTGAGTCTATGACAAGTAAAAAGCTTACCCTCAGCCGGTGGCAGCTTTTGCTGCTCCTGTACGGTGGCATTATGCTGTGGTTACTCTTTGGCCGTTCCAACCGCTATGTTGTGGGCCTCCCCTACTGGCAGCAACTGCTGCACAACGCCAATTTTCGTCCTTTCCAAACCATTGGCAATTATATTACCTCCCTGCAATATCCTCCAAACCAAGAATCGCTAAGGCAAAGCATTATCAACCTGGCTGGTAATGTGATTCTCTTTATTCCTGCCGGTTGCCTATTCCCCAAAGTGTGGCCTTTTCTTAGAAAATTTTTTGTGTTTCTGATTTTTTGCACCGGAGTAATCCTTCTTGTGGAAATCGTCCAGTTGTTCACTTTTCTGGGCTGCTTTGATGTGGACGATCTAATTCTGAATCTTTTTGGTATGTCTATAGGCTTTGTTCTTTATAAAATTACCGCCAGAGGATGACTTCCTTCCCTTGACTTTTTACCGGTGAAATGGTATCATTGGCAAGACAGGGAGAGTTGTCCGAGTGGTTTAAGGAGCTAGTCTTGAAAACTAGTGATGGGGCGACCCACCGTGAGTTCGAATCTCACACTCTCCGCCAAAAAGCACCACCCCCAAGGGATGGTGCTTTTTTATCGGGAAGTTGCTAATATTAGCGTTTTATGCTATACTAACAAAAAACAGGAGGTGGGATATGATGCAAAAGGCAATTTTCTTTGATTTAGATGGCACCCTCACGGATTCCGGTGAGGGCATCATCAACTGCGCCACTTTGGCACTGGAGCATTTCGGCTTGCGAGTCCCCTCCCGGGAGGAAATGGGTGTGTTCGTTGGCCCGCCTTTGGATAAGACCTTTATGGAATTTGGTGTGCCGGCGGAAAAGGCCCAGGAGGCCATCGATGTATTCCGCAGTCGCTATTTGGTGGTGGGCAAATACGAAAACCACCCCTACCCCGGCATTCACGATCTGCTGAAACGGCTAAAAGCCCAGGGCCACCGGCTGTTTGTTGCCACCTCCAAGCCGGAAGAAACCGCTGTGGATATTCTCCACAAATTTGAGCTGGCGGAGTTCTTTGAAGAAATTTGCGGTGCCAGCTTTGACCACTCCCGGGTGCACAAGGCGGATGTGCTGGCGCACCTGCTCACCAAAATCGGCGGCGCAGAAAATGCTTTGATGGTGGGCGATACAGCGTTTGATGTACTTGGCGCGAAAGCCCACGGTATTGCTACCATCGGCGTATCCTGGGGCTACGGCAAGGTGGAAGCTATAGAAAACGCCGGCGCAATCGCCATTGCCCATACCATGGACGAGCTTTTTGATTACATTAACAAATAAAAAGAACGGGTCATCAGACCCGTTCTTTTGTTTTTCTGTCAAAGCGCATCATGGCAATCAAAATCGAAACCAGATTAAACGCCTCGCAAAGGATAGCGCCAACGACAAGAGCCACCCCATTGTAAATCAGCCAACAAACAGACGATGCCAAAGAAATACGGCGGATCTGCTTAGCGTCTGCTGAACGGAGAGCCAAATGGCTGCAGAACATACCCAAAACCGGCAAGCACTGCAGTACCGCATTGCCAAGGCTGAAGATTTCACCAAACACTGCAAAAGTCAGTATGTAGGCAGCGATATATCCGACGCCAAAAATCATCAGCCACAAATTACTGTCTGTATGCAGTTTCTCCTTATTAAAAAGCAGGATTGCCCGCACAAATGCCAAAACATTCAGCATTGCGCCGACGTATTTCTCAAGGAAGAAAAAACTTACAGAAATCAAAAATGCGCCAACAGATTGCATCAGCAATATACCCTTAGGGGTCTTCATTTGAAATGACAGAACCAGAAAGGCCATCGCAACAATACTGACGGCCTGTGCAAATACAGGATTCACAATTTGCACCTCCTTAACCGGGAAACAGGTAGGTGAACCAAAGGGCTATGGGCAGCACCAGGGAAAATACGCTGATCAGCCAGGGGTACAGCATTTTCTTGGACAGCAGCATCATACAAAGGCACACAGCAGTGATGGCCAACGGCAAAGAAACGGCGATTCCCTTGCTGATCACGAACTGATACTGAAGCAAGCGAAAACTCACCTGGGCAGGCAGCTGGGCAAGATTCCGCACAGCCAAAGCCAATGCTATCACAGCTACGGGAATGCTCAACACAAGGCTGCGCAGCTTATAGGCCCATTTGAAGGTAAGGCGAAGGACAGTACCCACATCTTTCAGTTTCTGTCCTGATTTCGTTTCCAAAAACTGCCGGTATTCTGCTTTTATATTTTGAAAAAAATCCTTTTTCATAAGCCACCTCCGGGCAACAGATCTTTATGTGCTTATTCTACCACGAAGCAGCAATCCTTGCAAGGGTATTTTTTGTCGGTTACTTCTGCGCATACCGTCCGTTTTATCGTACTGTATTTTCCATATACTGACAGCAAACCTAAGGATCGGCGCGGAGAAAATATTTTTCGAGGTTTTTCGACATTTTCCATTGACAAGTACTCGATAGAGTACTAATATATAAGTGTATCCTATTATTTGTACCCGGATATGTACTTATTCTGAGATCGCAAGGCGGGTTGCCTCACCCCCTTGCCGGAGGTAAATATGGAGAATTTATTTGCGCGCATCGAGTCCCTTTGTGAGAAGAAAGGCATCCGCCCCGGTCGCCTTTGTGATGAGCTGGGTCTCAGCCGTGGTTTGATGACCGATCTGAAAAAAGGTCGGAAGAAGACCGTCAATGCCGAAACTGCGCAGAAAATTGCGGGCTTTTTCGGTGTGTCCGTAGGCTACCTGCTGGGCCAGGAGGAATCTGATGTTCTGGACCAGGTGGATGTGGCCTTTTACGGCGACTTTAAGGAACTGAACGAAGAAGAAAAAGAAACTGTCCGGGATATGGTCCGGCTGATGCGGGAAAGGCGGGCAGCAAAACAGAGGATTTAGCTGTGTTTGAGATTTCGAATTTTTATGAGTATTGCAAGAAAAACCAGGTGGATGTGATTCCCTATGCCGGCTGCCCCCAACCGGGAGCAACTGTCCGGGATCAAGGCTATTATGCAGTGTTTTTGGATTTTTCCAAGATCCGCTCCACCAGGGCTTTGCGTGGGGTGTGCTGCCACGAATTGGGCCACGCCGCCACCGGAGCGCTTCACAAAGTAGACAGCCCCTTTGAATTGGTGGAGCGCAGCGAATACCGGGCTGCCCGGTGGGTCGCGGAAAACTATCTGACTGCGGAAATGTTTCAAGAAGCATTTTGCGCAGGCTATACGGAGCTGTGGCAATTATCCGAGTATTTTGATTTACCAGAGGATTGCGTTGCCTCCGCCCTCACCTACTGGAAAGAACGAAAATGTATTGATTTTGAAAAATGACCCTCAAATATGAGGGTCATTTTTTACATATTTGCTTTTACGGTAGAAATGAGAATATCACCGGCAACTACGCGGTCCTCCGGGGCAAAGCCCTCGGCAAAATTATCAGAATACAAAACCTGCGCATTGGGTGGGAATTCCTCGTCACCGGCCCAAGCCAAGATCTGCATTTGGTAGCCGGGTACCAGTTCAAATTGGTAGCCCGCATCGCCATGGTTTACAACGACTGCGCCCATTATTTCAGCCGCAGCCCGGAAAGCATCCAGCCGAGTGCCAAAGGTAAAGGCCGCCCGGGTCAGCACCCGTCCGGTATAGGGCTTGATGTACAGCTCGCCCCAGGGCATTTCCCGGAAGGTTTTCCATGTCCCATTCCAAGGGGTATCCTTGCCTTCCAGCAAGTAGCGGAGCAAAAAGGTCTGGGTGGGCAGAGGGGGCAACGGGCCACCATCTGTCGCAGTGATAGCATACGCCGGGTGGGCAATCACAAATTCCCGGCCCAGCAGCTTCACAGCAAATGCCTTGCCATCCCATTTTACGGCGGACAGTCTTTCCGTCACATCCGCGGGAGACAGTTCCCGGAACTTTTCCTCATAATGGGCAAAGGGGACTTCTTCTTTATGGTTTTCGACTTGCATATTACATCTCCTGAACAGAATTGGGGAACAGACTTGCGTCCGTATGGGGCAGGAAGCAGGCCGCCACAAAGGCATCCATATAGCCCGGGTGGGTGGACAGCTCCAGGTAGGTCATATTGGTCATCAGCTCATTACACTTGGCATTTGCCTGGTCACTCATCACCATAGCGTACGCACCGGTGAGAGAGGAGTTGCCGATATAGCGGTACTTCTCCAGCTCCACATCCGGAAGCATACCGATGTTGACAGAGTTTTTCATATTGATGCCGGAACCGATGCCGCCGGCCACATACACCCGGTCAATGCACTCCGGTGTCATATCCACCGCGCTGAGCATGGTGTCAATAGCAGAGAAAATAGCGCCCTTGGCCCGGATGAAGTTATCGATATCCACCTCGTTGATGGACACTTCCCGGCCGGTTTCACTCTCCTCAGCCGTTGCCAAAATGTAACGGCCCATGCCGTGGGCATCCCGGCCTACCCGCTTGCCGTCCCGGGCAAACAGGCCCCTTGCATTGATAATACCGCAGCGGAACAGCTCGGAAATAATATCGATGATGCCGCTGCCGCAAATACCCACAGGCTTTTGTCCGGCTTCACCCACGATGGTGAGGGTGGGTTCCATGGTGTCCTTATCAATGGTGCAGGCCTCGATAGCGCCGTCGGTAGCCCGCATACCGCAGGAAATATCACCGCCCTCAAAGGCAGGACCGGCGGAGCAGGCGCAGGTCATCATAAAGTCCCGGTTGCCAAATACGATCTCGCCATTGGTACCCAAGTCGATGAACAGACTCATTTCATCGGAATCCCACAGGCCGGTTGCCAAAGTACCAGCGGTAATATCACCGCCCACATAGGAGCCGATATTAGGCGCAAGCCGCACTTCTGCCAAGGGGTTGGCAGGCAGCTTCAGATCCCCGGCGGTGAGACCCTCCCATGCAAAGAAGCTGGGGATATACGGATCCATACGCACAGGGTCGGCATCCACACCCAACAAAAGGTGGTTCATCGTGGTATTGGAGGCAATACACAGGCACAGGATGCTCCGGGCGGAGATCTTGGCGGTTCTGCAAAGATTGGCAATGATGGGGGTCAGGGTCTCCTTGATGATGGCATCCTGGAGCTTTTTCCGGCCGCCCTCTTTGCTCTGCTCGATAATACGGTTGATCACATCGGCGCCGTAGCGGATCTGTCCGTTACCGGAAGAACCCTTTGCCAGCAGCTTGCCGGATGTGAGATCGGTAAGTACCATGGTCACTGTGGTCGTACCAATATCGATGGCGCAGCCCACAATAGCAGTATCCTCGGGGTCGCAGATCTCCATGCAGAAGAAGGTATCATTCTGCAGCTCGCCCTTAACACAAACACGGAAGTTATATTCCCGCAAGGTAGATGCCAGCTTGCTCATCACGGCAAAGGGGATCTTCACCTGCTCCACACCCAAGGCATCCTGGATCGCCCAGGTGAGCCGCTCGTTATCGGGCATGGTATCGTCCAGGGTGGGCTCTGCCATCTGCAGGACAACAGCCCGGTAGTTATTCTGGAATGCAATGCCGCTTTCCTTCAGCTGGGCCTGACAATCCTCAAAAATAGCAACTTCTTTGGGGCTCGACAGGTCAGCGGTCTTCATACGGCTTTGGTAAGCAGAGGCAATGTCCGGCACGAACACAGTACAGTCGCCCACCACCTTGCAGTTGCAGGAAAGCCGCCAGCCGGCTTCAAATTCCTCGTCAGTAATATGGCGGGATTGGATGGTCTCCACCTCACCTGCGATCAGCTTCACACGGCATTTACCGCAAGAGCCGTTACCGCTGCAGGGGGCATCGATGGCCACATTGGCCCGTCTTGCCAGCTCCAGCAGATTATCACCGGGGTTGCAGGCAATTTCCACCGCTTCTGCGCCTTCAATTTGGAATATTACTTTCGGCATTGCAAAAACCTCGCTTTTTCCCATTTTCTTTCGTGATTATAGCATAGATAAAGAAAATTGTCCATAGAAAAAGTCGCGGCAATGCCGCGGCTTTTGTAGTAGCTTTTACATCAGAGGCTCCAGGTTCAGAACCGGGTGGCCCTTCTCGGTGAGCCAGGACATCAGCTCTTCTGCATCGCAGGTAACGGTCTCGTCTGCGATCATATCGGCGAAGTTCTCAATGCCGTACAGCTCCTTGGCGGTCTTGTTCAGACGCTCAGCCACATCGTCCTTCAGTTCCTTGGGCATCCACACGATACGGGCAATGCCGCCCTCAGCGGACAGGAACTTCTTGGAGGCGATGAAGTGACGGCCGTGGCCCATGAAGCCGGGAGTCTGGACACCGCCACCGGTGCAGGATGCCAGCTCGCCGAATGTCATACCGGCAGGGGTCATACCCTTGAATTCCCGGTTGACCACGATCACACCGGAGGATACAGCCTCGATACCGCAGATACACTCGAAGCAGCCGCAGGAGGTCATGGGATCTTCCAGAATGGAGTACAGGGTAACATTCTCAACAGCGCCGTGGGTGGCTTCGTTGATCATACGGTTGACTTCCTCGTAACGGCCGGTGCGCTCGTCGATAAGGCCCTTCTTCAGAATGGGCTGACAAGGACCGTTGGGATCCAACTCATTGGTAGCCTTGGCATCCAGCCAGGACACAGCGCCGCACAGGCCCAAAAGCTCGGGGGTAACCACGCAGCAGTGAGCGGGAGCGAAGGACTGGCACAGGATGCAGGTATAGTAGCGGTCCACAGCCTCGTCGGTCATAGATGCCAGGCGGTCATCACGCTGGGCATAGCGGGGCATTGCGATCTCGTCACGGAACTTACCGGCTTCAACAGCATCGGTGATCAGAGTGATCTGGCACTTGTCAACCACAGCGTCGAACTCGTCCATGATCATTACATACAGAACCTCTGCAAAGTCTTTCAGCCGCAGGCCTGCCTCAAAAGCGGCATTGCTGACACGGACACGAACCTGGTTACGCTGACCGGTGTGCATCACACCTTCCATATAGTTAAACCATGCGTGGAACTTCCGCTCGATAACCGCCTCGAAGTCCACCTGCATCTTCTTGCCGGCAACTTCTACATATGTAGCCAAAGCCAGGTCCTTTTCTGCATCCAGGTCCGGGCCGATGATGGTGATCTTATGATCCTCTACCTCACCCAGCTCCCGCATCAAAACCAACTCAGCGGTGGGGTTCTTGGAAGACCACATTTCGTTGTGCATATCAGCCTTACGGATGATCTCGCCCTCAAATGCTGCGGCAAAGGCCACGGGGATGGGCAGCTCGGTCACCTTGATCTTGATGTTGCGCAGCTCCAGGGACTTCTTCACAGTTTCATTGTGGTCGCAAACGGACTCCAATGCGCCGGGCACCTGGTTCTCGCCCAGGTCAATGTCAACCACCACGGGGAAGCCCAATGCGATAGCACCTGCACCGGCGGATACCACAACGGCATCGATCGCGCCGAAGGTGTTTACAAACGCGGGAACGCGGTTCTTGGTGTAGTCAAGCAAGCCTGCCAGGTCGCCGGGCTGTACATTACCGAAGATCAGTGCTGCGCGGACAGCGACGGTAACAACATGGATGACGGAAGTCACATC
Source organism: Faecousia sp. (assembly GCA_045580345.1). GTDB lineage: Bacteria > Bacillota > Clostridia > Oscillospirales > Oscillospiraceae > Faecousia. The sequence goes on along the minus strand of JAZNNO010000010.1, from coordinate 9,880 downwards.
ATGGCCCAGGGGGATCACGCGGAACTCCAGGCCCATCTTCACGCCGGCCTCTGCGCACTGCTCGATCACATCGCCGACCATAAAGGTCATAATGCCCTTGGACTGGTAGTCCTTGACCACCTTGGCAACATCCTCAGCATTTTCAGCCTTACCCAGCACAACAGCCACACCGGGAATGTCGCCGGTAACCAGGGGCACACCCAGAGAACGGATAATGGGGTCGGGCACAAAGCCGATACCGGAATCGTTTTCGTAGGGGTTGCCGCCTTCGACATACTTAAGGCCTTCAATAATTTCAGCGCCAACAGCGGTGGCAAGACCGGCATTCAGTGCCTGGCCCAGGTCCTCCTGGTTGGTGATCAGACTCTTCAGCACGCCTACACAGGCAGGCAGATCGCCCAAAGTCTTCACCTTTACGCCGGTAGCCGCATAAATGGTGGGGAAATAATAAGCGGTATCAGGGAAGGCAATGGGATGATCTGCGCCATACTTGGCAATGGCATCATTCACAGCGCCCTCAGTGAGGCCTGCCACAGCATTGCTGCCGCCGTAAATCAAATCGGTTAATACGCTCATACAAATTCCTCCTAAATATTTATAGACCCTTGTAGGTCAGATATACTAAGTTTATGCCAGCGCCGCCTGGATCTGGTCCGCGATCTGCTGCATTCCCAATGCGCTGGGGTGGCCGTTTTTCTTATCGATATTCTCCAAGCATATTGCCACCGCGCCGTAATGTGTCGCTGCCGCCAGCATTCCCTCATGCAATTCCGGTTTGAAACCGGTGTTGATGGGGACAACAATGGTCGCCTGGGGATTGTGCTTACCCAAGTAATCCAGCACATAACAGAGTGCCGGCAGCGTCCGCTTCAAATCTTCTTCCGTCCAGTCGCCGTACTGCACCTGGCCAATGGTTTTGTCCAGCCAATTATCGTTGGTACCGCCGAACATAAATATGTAATCCGGCTTTATATCTCCGGAAAAGGTGCGTTCTGCCCGGGCAGGATAAGCATTGGCAACCACTTGGCCGGGGCGGACATCGGTACAAACGGTAGCGCCGGAAAAGCTGTCATTGGCAAGCAAATGCATATTGTTGCGGGTCATTAGTATATGCCACCAGGTCTGCTCCACGGCAAGCACATCGTCCACAGCCTCCGGCCGGGGATAATAGCAGGCATTTCCCTCAGGAATGTGACCTGCAAATGTAGAATAGCTATCGCCAAGGATGCCGAAACCGGCTCCTGTTAATTTTGTCCTGTTTTCCATATTGAACACCTCTTTGTCTTGTGATTATAGCACAAAAAAGCAGCGTTGTCTATATGCTAATAAAGAAAAAGGCAGAGAGGAAAATCCTCTCTGCCTTTAGGAAATCAGTTTTTACAGATCCAGGTAGCTGTCGGAGTACAGAACGTGGTTCTTGAAGATGTCGCAGGACTTGATGGTCTCCATCAGTCTGCGGTCATTGGGGTTGACGATAGCGGAGGTCAGACCCTGCATCATGCACATTGCAACCAGAGTGGAGTCCATGATGGGACGGACTTCCTTGGGTGCGCCGTTGGAGTTGTTGGACAGACCGCCGGTGGACTTCAGACCCTTGTCGGAGAACATCTTGATAGCCTCCAGAACCTCCATTTGCTTGTCCTGCATACCCTTAACAACCAGGAACAGGGGGTCGAACCACAGGTCGTCGGAGGACATACCCAGGCTCAAGCCACGCTCCAGCATGTTGTCACAGTGCATCATACGCTCTTCGTTGTCCTTGGCGATACCGTCGGCGGAACACAGAGCGATACAGATAGCATCGTTGGCAGCAGCCAGGTCGATGTAGCCGATACGGGAACCGGCGTCAGCGGAGTTAACGATGGGCTTGCCGTTGGTACGGTTGTAAACCTTGATACCGGCTTCGATAGCGCGCATATTGGCAGTATCCAAAGCCAGAGGCACATTGTCGAAGTTCTCCTGCAGCAGCTTAACAGCCCACATCATACGCTCGGGACCGTCCTTCTCAGCAGGTCCGATGTTCACATCCAGGTAGGTAGCGCCAGCCTTGATCTGTGCAGCGGCACGCTCCAGGATGGGAGCGGGATCGCGCTCGTCCATAGCCTTGCGGATAGCAGGAGCGATACAGTGGATTCTCTCACCGATGGTGACGAAGGTCTTGGACTCGGGGTTGTAGCCGCCGTACTTGACGCCCATGTCAACCACTTCGATAGCGGGAACCTTGGTAGCCAGCAGCTCGTCGAAGGACAGTTCCTTAACCTCTTCCTTCACAGCGCCGGCCTTGGCAGCACGCTCAGCCTCAGCAGCCTTAGCGCCAGCCTCGTATTCCTTGTCCTTGATGTACTTGGGCAGCTGTACAGCCTCCAGAGGACCGACAACTACGTTCCACTCAGGCAGCTTGTCCTGAATTTCGCCCTTCATAACGGCAACCTTGCCGGGGATGATCAGGGTGCGGTTCTTGTTCTTGTTGGCAACGTCCAGCTCCTCGAAGGTCTTCTTGATGGTGGAGGAGGACAGCTTACCAGCAGCCCAGGCAGTCAGAACAGACATACCGGAAGCGTCGGTAATAATCAGGTTCACAGGCTGGCCGGAACGCTCCAGTTCGCCGGAGACCAGGAAGTAGGTCAGAGCGAAGTCAACGGTCAGGCAGCAGGGGCTGTTCTCATCAGCGCCGTTGATGGGGTAGATCTTAGCTTCCACCTTCATGGGCTTCTGAGGATCGGTGTAGATGTTCTGACGCAGGCCGTACAGAGGCAGAGCCTGTGCGTAGGTCATGTTCTCCATCACGATGATGGAAGCGTACTTCTCGGTGAACATAGAAGCGTAAGCGGTCTGCAGACGGTCATCGCCCTTAGCGACCTTAGCCAGGTTCACGATGGAGGGGTAACCGAAGGTGCGGTCCTCCTGCTTCAGAGCAGTACGGCGGACATTGACAGCGTTAGCCAGGGTTTCCTTAGCGGTCTTGCCGGTAACATCCAGCACCAGGTTCTTGTTGCCCTTGGCTTCCAGATTCTTAACAGTGTCATACAGGTCAGAAATGTTCTCGGCCCAAACGCCCAGCACAACGCCGGCCTCGGTAGCCAGAGCATTCATAGCTTCCCAGTTTTCGGGAGTAGCGCCGTCCAGGATCACGTTCTTGCCGGCAACGGCCAGAGCAGCCTTAGCGCACTCTACATCCCAGCACTCCAGAACCAGGGGACGGCCGGTAGCAGCAGCCTTCTCGGTCAGCTTAGCGTAAACAGCGGGATCGTTCTGGCAGTTGGAAACCTGAACGAACTCAACATACATACGCTCGCCGATACGCTCGTAGTCCACCTTCTGCAGATCGGCCAGCTTGGCATCCACAGTAGCCTCGTCCATGCAGGTGCACACGGAAACAGCGTACAGGTTCTTGTTGACCAAAGTCTTCTCGTGACGGAACAGAACGGTTTCGCCGCCCAGCTTGTGCTCGCCAACGGAGACGGTCTTCATCAAAGGAGCGGTAGCGGAGTTCAGAGTAGCCAGTGCTTCCTCAGAGAAGTGGGGGCACTTGCTCAGCTCAACAGCACCCTGGGCGACCTTCATACAGAAAGCCATACAAGTGGGGCTGCCGCACTCCTTACAGTTAGTCTTAGGAGACAGTTTAAAAATATCGAGACCCTTCAAAGCCATTTTATGTATCCTCCTTCCGATTAGACAAGTTCAGTGATGAACTTCTTGATGGTGGCCACAGAAGCAGGGTGACGCAGGACAACTGCATCAGCACCGCCGGTCAGGTCAGCTGCTGCGGTGGAGACTTCCATGGAAATTGCGCGCTCCTCGCGGCAACCCCAAGCGGGCTCGTCCTCTTCGGAAGCGGTAGACTCCTTCACGCCCCAGGTGTCGTTGCAAACGGCACCCAGGATGGGCATCTGCAGGTCAGCATCGCCCTGAGCCAGTGCAGCCAGGCGAATACGGTCGAAGGTGGAAGCGGCATACTCGTAGCCGTAACCCACAGCTGCGGTACCGATATCCATAACAACGCTTTCGGGATTGACATTCAGGCCCTTCAGCATGATGTTCAGCTGCTTAGCCAGGTTGATGTCATCAGCGGTCTCAGCGCCCAGCTTCTGGCCGTTAGCCAGGGCAACGGAAGCGCCGACGGTCTTGTAGTTCTCGTTCTTAGCAGACATGAACAGAACGTTCTTGCCAGCCAGAGCCTCTGCCATAGCGGTGAACAGCTCAGCGTCCTTCTCCAGGTTCTTGCAGCCCATAACAACGATGGGCTTGGTGACGACCTCGGCAACAGCCTTGGCATCCGCAACGCAGTCAGCAACGGAGCGATCCTCACCGTTGGGGTCAGCGCCAGGGAAGTTCAGGCAGATGAAGTCAGCGCCCTCGATGGACTCTGCCTTCTTGGCGTAGTCAGCCATGGTGGTGCAGCCTGCGTAGAAAGCAGACAGCTCAGGCCAATTCCACTGAGCGGCCAGATCGGACACCTCAACGCCGATCTTGGGTGCGTTTTCGATGGGAGCATCGAAGGTGTAGAAGGGCAGCACATTCTGGCCGCCGATGACGATAGCCTTGTCACCGGTGCCCAGGGTCACGGCATTGATCTTGCCGCTGAAGGCGCCCGTCTTAGGTGTAAAAGACATATTGGTTTCCCCCTTAAAATAATTTATATAATAAAAATTTTATTAACAATATCAAAGTCCGATGGACTTCATAATGTTCTTAACGGCTGCCTTGACAGGGTTGCTGTCCGGCAGTTTGGCAGACGGCTCACCGTCGCAGTCGCAGCGGTAAACGCTCTCGTCCTGGGGCAGCACGCCCAGAAGCTCCAAGCCGTGCTTGGCGATCTCCTCCTGCACGCCCGCATCCAACTGGCCGTCCGGAGCCCGGTTCACGATCAGACCCATGCGGGTAGGCTGCAGCGCCATCTCACCGACAAGCTCCGCCACTCTTGCTGCCGCCTGGATGCCCCGGCGGGAACAGTCAGAGATCAGAAGCATGGTGTCCACCTTGGGCAAAGTGCCTCTTGCCACATGCTCAAGGCCTGCCTCGTTGTCCATAACGATATAGCTGTAATTCTTGGCATACTTGTCCACCTGGGTCTTCAGCACGCCATTGACAAAGCAATAGCAGCCCTTGCCCTGGGTGCGGCCCATGACCAACATATCGAAATCATCTTCCTCAATGATGGCAGAGCTGAACTTAAAATCGGCATAATCCGCCTTGGTCATACCGGCAGGAAGCGTGCCTTTCAGCTCGGCCTGGGCCATCTCCTCACGGATCTGACCGAGGCTTGTTTCCACTTCTACGCCCAGCACTTCGTTGAGGTTTGCATTGGCATCGGCGTCCACCACTAAAACGGGGCCGTCCTGCTTGCCGCAAAGATAGTCGATGATCATGCCGCAGGTGGTGGTTTTACCCACGCCGCCCTTGCCGGCTACTGCGATGGTATGGGGTGTTGCCATAGTAATTGCTCCTTAATTTGGGGTAAGCCCGGAAGGGCTATGTAACGCAAACCCGCATTTGGGCATAGCTTGCCCATAGCTTTGCGCATATACTTTAGCATATTCTGCGGAAAAATTCAACTATAATTTCTTGGTAATGCAAGTTTTTTTGCTTGAAATGCAAGAAAAAATTCAGATCGGTGTAAAAACAAACTTCTGTATCAGCCCGTCGCAGTCGGCATACACGGTAACTGCGCCGTTTATGCCGTTCTCAGCGGACACGGATACCGCCCTTCCCTTGAGAAAATCCCGCACATATTGGGCCGGGTCATCGGTCTCCACTTCCTCAAAGAAAATATCCCGCATTTGGTTGTTGGGACACTGATTTTGGATCTCCCGCACCATTTCATATTCCATAGGTAACTCCTTTCGATGCCATATAGGCATCTAACTGCTTTTGGTTTTTGATAATAACTACCTTGTCAGGATATTGGGTCATTGCCCCACGGAAGAGTTCTTTCGTTTTCTTGCCGCGGCCCTTCCACAAAATCCAGGTAGCAAACTCCCAATCGAATTTCTCCGGGCAGCCCTCTGCCATATCCGGGCGGCAAAGGCCCGCAAATTTCCGGTATCGGCTATAAGCCCTGTACAGACTTGAAAAGCGGTTAAACAGCAGGAATACAATCTCGTCCGCCTCTGCCATACGGCGGTCAAAGGAAAGCTTACTGTAATTGCCATCTATGACCCAGGCATCGTGGGTGTCCAGAAATTCTTTGGTCATACGGGCCTTTTCGTCCTGGCCACGGATCACCCAGCCGGGTAAAAACTGCACAGTATCAAAATGCAGCACATCAATTTGATACTTTTCCGCCAGCAGCCGCGCCAAGGTGGATTTCCCGGAACCGCTGTAACCCAAAATGGCAATTTTCACACTTTTTCCTCCCTTGTTTCTTTTTTATTATCATAGCACAACCGGGGGCAAAATGCCACAGGTTCGACAAATAAGGGTTGAATTTCCAAATTCTCTTTGTTATAATGAGGAAAACGCAGGGTTAGTTCATCGGTAGAATGGTCGCTTCCCAAGCCACAGAGGCGGGTTCGATTCCCGTACCCTGCTCCAAAAGACAGAATCACCTATCCGGGTGTTTCTGTCTTTTTTGTGTAAAGAGCTGGTGTCGAACCCTTTTATATGCAACAGTCCGGTGGACTGTTGCTGACGCCAGTGAAACACTGGCGGCTACCATTGTTTTGCCAACGGCAAAACGCAACCGATTCCCGTACCCTGCTCCAAAAAGCCACTCGAAAAGGGTGGCTTTTTCTTTTTTCTTCCCTTTTGGGGCAAAATGTGATACAGTAACTTTAGAAATATCTTAAAGAGGTTACGGTTATGAAACGTATTTTTGTTTTTTTGCTGGCCGCCTGCCTGCTATGTGGCTGCGCTGCGCCTGCAAGCCCCCAACCGGACAGCACCCAGGCCACCGACGCGCCCACCGTTCCCACCGTAATTCAAACCGGTTTGGTCAACAAGGACGGAAAGACCTATTATATCAATGCCGATGGCTCCTATGCCAAAGGCAAGGTGGTCATTGATGGCATCGATCACTTTTTTACCAAGACCGGTGAAGAAGTCCTCGTTGTGAATCCCTGGCATTTTGTCCCCTATGATTACAGCCCCGACCTGGTCACCTTCTATGATTTCGCCCAATATGCGGACGGCAATGTCCTGGATAGGACCTGCATAGATCCCCTGCTGAAAATGCTGGAAGACTGTCAAAATGCCGGCTATAATGTCCGGATCGTTTCCTCCTACCGGCGGCAAGTGACCCAGGAAAACCTGTACAACAACAAGGTCGATTACTTTTTGAACCAAGGCTATGACATCGGCAAAGCCCGGGAAGAGGCCGGGAAGATCATCGCTGTTCCCGGCACCAGTGAGCATCAGTTGGGCCTGGCAGTGGATCTGATCGACAGCAGCTACCCTTACTTAGACGAAGGCCAGGAAAAGACCCCCGTCCAAAAATGGCTGATGGAGCACTGCTGGGATTACGGTTTTATCCTCCGCTATCCCAACGGCAAAACAGAGAGCACCGGCATCATTTACGTGCCCTGGCACTACCGCTATGTGGGCAAGGAGCTGGCTAAAGAGCTGCAAAACGCCGGTCTGTGCTTAGAAGAGTATCTTGAAACATTAAAGTAACTTCCGTCATCTTTACTTTCCCGCAGAATAATGTTATAATAACGCAAATTCCCCTTAGTAAAGGATGTGACCCCATGAAATTTGATTTCAAAAAATGGATTCCTAAAAAGATCGACTTCAAGGAATTTTTTTCAAAAATCCTTGTTTTTTTCAAGAATCTGCCTGAGAAGATCAAGTCCATAAACCGCAAAAAGCTGAAGCGGTATCTGCCCCCTTGCCTGATGCTCTTTTTCGCTGCGATTTTTTTGGTTTGCGCAGGCGTTTTGGCAAAAAGAGCCTGGGAAGACTACCACCAGGCTGAGCAGAACGACTATCTTGCAAGCCTTGTGCAGCAGGAGCAAGCACAGGTACAGCGACCGCCTATTTCGGACGGAGAATCCACCTATGTGGAACCCCTCTCCGCTTTTGTTGAAATCAAGCACCCCACAACCGGCGAACCCGTCCAGGTTCTGCGGGAATACGCGTCTGTTTTTCAGCTGAACCCGGATATGGTCGGCTGGATCCACATTCCCAACACCACACTGAACTATCCTGTGGTGCAAAAGCCGGGCGAGCCGGACTACTATCTGCACCGCGATTTCCTTGACAACAACAGCCGCCACGGCACAGTCTATGCCCACAACCAGGCAGATCTGAAAAAGCCCTCTGACAATGTGACTATTTTTGGCCACAATATGACCGACGGCTCTATGTTCGCCACCCTCCACGGATACGCAAAGAAAGAATACTACGATGCAAATCCCTACATCTATTTTGATACTGTCTATGAGCATCGCACCTATCAGATCCTTTCTGTTTTTGAAATTGATGTCACAAAATCCGATTTCGACTACCACAACGTTGTAGATACAAACGCCTTCTCCTTCCAGAATTATATAGACAACTGCAAAGAGCTGTCTTTTTACGACACCGGCGTATCTGCCAAATACGGTGACAAGCTTCTCACCCTTTCCACCTGCGACAAGGACACATCCACCGATCATCTTCGCTTTGTGGTCGTCGCCAAGCTTGTTTCCTAATAACGCAAAATAACCGAGCCTGCACAGGCTCGGTTATTTGTTTATACGAGGATTATCCGTTCTTTCCAAAAGGTAATCTACAGAAATATTAAAATAATCCGCAATTCTTATCAGCTCCGTAATGCCCGGCTCCCGTTCTCCGGTCTCATAGCGGCTGATGGTGTTTTGGTTTGTATTCAAATCCATTGCCATTTTCAGCTGGGAAATTCCCTTTGCTTTGCGAATTTCTTTTAACCGCATAGGATCACCTCTTGACATTATTATCCCATATCGGTATAATAGAAATATCCCGATTTGGGATATTTCTAAAGAAAGAGGTAACGACTATGAAAAAATTTTTATGCTTGTTCTTGTGTCTTTGTCTGCTTTGCGGTTTTACCGCTTGCACCGTAGAAGACACACCCACCAAAGAAACCAACCAAAACCAAGAAACCCCTACCAAGGCCACCGAGAAGCAGGAGGAAACCTTCAAACTCAACGAAACCGCCACCTTTAAAAATCTGAAGGTCACTGCAAACAAGCTGGAGGAATCCAATGGTGTTGATTTCTTCACCCCCGAGGCCGGTAATGTGTTTGTCGGTGTCAAGTTCACCATTGAAAACACTTCCGCTGAGACGCAATCCATCAGTAGCCTGCTTTCTTTCAGCGCTTATGTTGACGATGTAAAGTGTGACTATTCCTTCAACGCCGCTTGTGCCTTTGACAAGGGCACCCTCGACGGCGATGTTGCTCCCGGCAAAAAGCTGATTGGTTGGTACGCTGTCGAAGTTCCCAGTGATTGGCAGTCCCTGCAAATAGATTTCCAATCCGATCTGTTTTCCACTACCCCCGCACAATTTGTGTTCAGCAAATAAGCACACTACCGCCGCTCCTGCCGGAGCGGCGGTAGTAATTGTAGGGAATGCATTTATGCATTCCGCGGAACGGATAAATCCGTTCCCTACAAAAGCATATCCCCGGATGTGAAACACATCCGGGGATTTACTTTCGATATTACTTGCAGAATTCCTTAGCGACCTTCACAATGTTTTCGCTGCACAGGCCGAACTGCTTCAACAGTGCTGCAGCAGGGCCGGAGTGACCGAACTCGTCGTTGACGCCGATGCGCTTGACGGGAGTGGGGCACTTTTCGGAAAGGCAGGCGCAGACAGCCTCGCCCAGACCGCCGATGACGGAGTGCTCCTCGCAGGTGATGATCTTACCGCACTTCTTGGCGGAGGGGATGACCAGCTAAGTCGGATCGGAGCCAT
>JAZNNO010000009.1:0-25015 GCA_045580345.1 Faecousia sp. | reverse complement strand
AAGGACAATGTCCTCTACGGCTTCAAGGGCGGCCCCAGCGGTCTGCTGGATGACGACTATCTGATTTTTGATGACGAATACATCAACCAGTACCGTAATACCGGCGGGTTCGATATCATCGGCTCCGCCCGTACCACGCTGGAGACCGAGGAGCAGTTTAAAGTGGTTGCCGAGAACTGTAAAAAGCACGGCATCAACGCCCTGGTGATCATCGGCGGTGACGACTCCAACACCAACGCCGCTGTGCTGGCAGAGTACTTTGCCGCAAACAATTCCGGCATCCAGGTCATCGGCTGTCCCAAGACCATCGACGGCGACCTGAAGAACGAGGACATCGAATGCTCCTTCGGTTTCGACACCGCCACCAAGACCTACGCCGAGATCGTGGGCAACATCGAGCGTGACGCCAACTCCGCCAAGAAGTACTGGCACTTTGTGAAGGTCATGGGCCGCTCCGCTTCCCATGTTGCTTTGGAGACCGCTCTGCAGACCCGTCCCAACATCTGCCTGATCGGCGAGGAAGTTGCCGCCAAGAAGATGTCCCTGGCTCAGATCACCGATTACATTGCTGACTCCGTTGCAAACCGCGCAGCCCGTGGCTGGAACTTCGGTGTGGCTATCATTCCTGAGGGCATCGTGGAATTTGTTCCCGAGTTCTCCGTGCTGATTGCAGAAATCAACGAACTGCTAGCAGGCGCGAAGGCCGATGCCTTCAACGCACTTCCTACCTGGGAAGAAAAGTACGCTTTCATCAAGGCCGGTTTGACCGAAAAGTCTATGGCAGTGTTTGCTATCCTGCCCCAGACCATTCAGCAGCAGCTGTTCCTGGAGCGCGACCCCCACGGCAACGTGCAGGTTTCCCTCATTGAGTCCGAGAAGCTGTTCTCCGAGATGGTCAAGGCTAACCTGGCTAAGCGCAAGGCCGAGGGCAAGTATGCCGGCAAGTTCTCTCCCCTGCATCACTTCCTGGGCTACGAAGGCCGTTGCGCTTTCCCCTCCAATTTCGATGCTGACTACTGCTACAGCCTGGGCTACAATGCCTTTATGCTGATCCAGTACGGCTACACCGGCTACCTCAGCAAGGTTTCTAACCTGTCTAAGCCCGCTGAAGAGTGGGTCGCCGGCGGCATGCCCATCACCAAGATGATGAACATGGAGCGCCGCCATGGCGCAGACAAGCCCGTTATCCGCAAGGCTCTGGTAGAGCTGGAGGGCAAGCCATTCAAGTTCTTTGCCGAGAACCGGGAGACCTGGGCTGTTGATACCTGCTATGTGTACCCCGGCGCCATCCAGTACTGGGGCCCCGCAGAGGTCTGCGACCAGACCACCCAGACCCTGGCTCTGGAAAAAGGCTAAGAAAAACAGTTACAGCCACGGCAACCAAAGTTGCCGTGGCTGCTTTTTTATAACACTTGCAAATTAGGAAATTCCTTCGCAAACTTCTTGGCACGGTCGTCCTCACTGACAAGGGTATCGATTTGGCTCAGGTCGCATTGGCGGTAAACGGAAACCGTATCGAATTTACTGCTGTCGCACAGGAAAATCTTTTTCCGGGCGTTTTGCAGAATGGTCTCCCGAACTGCCACCTCTTCACGGGTACAGTCGGTAATGACGCCCTCTGCCGACAGGGCATTGCTGGAAAAGAACGCGTACTGGGCATAGATGCCGGCGAAGCTGCGCTGGGCATCGGGGCCCACCAGACAAGTGCGGTTCGTTTCGCTAAGCTCCCCACCGGAGCAGTAGACCTTGAAATTAGCCTGGGCCAACAGGTTCAGAATTTCTGTATTGTTGGTAACTACCGTCAGCCCGGTTTTGCTGAGCAGCTGGGCTGCCAAATAAAAAGATGTGGAAGAGCCGTCCAAAAACACGATACTGCCGTCTTCTACCAAGGGGGCGGCTTTTTTTGCGATCGCCTGCTTGGCTGCCGCGTTTTGATGGGCCCGTGCGCCGAAAGAAGTCACATTGGTATGGCTGCTCAGCAGCTCCACGCCGCCATAGCTTCTGCGAACCAACCCCTTTTCCGTCAGCCCGGCCAGCGCCCGGCGGACACAGGATTCGCTGGTATAAAGCTGCTCACTCAAAAACTTCACCGTGGCATAGCCGGTGCTTTGCAGGACATTCAAAATTTCCTGCTCCCGTTCATTTTTCAGCATATGGGCCTCCTGTGCGCATTTTTTATCTATTTTACAACAAAATATGCACAATTGTCAAATAGCGGCCATAATTCTGTGCATTTCTTGATTATTTTATATGTCCATTCTATAATAAAGGCAATTTACGCAACGGGAGGATTCTTATGGATTTTCAAAAGCTTTTACAGGGTGTGGATTGCGCCTGCGGAAAGCACCATCGGTGCGATATGGATTTTGTGGCAGTAGAGCCGGACGCCATTCGCCATCTGACAACCCTTTGCAAGGACTACAAAGCAATTCTTTTGGTAGCTGACGAGAACACCTTTACCGCGGCCGGTGAAAAAACCATGGGCTATTTGTCCGGCAAGCAGGTGGACAAGGTGATCTTCCCCGGGGACAAGGTGCTGATCCCCAACGAAGCCGCCATTGAGCGGGTGCAAAAAAATCTGTCCGGTCACGATCTCATCATCGGTATCGGCTCCGGTGTTATACAGGATCTTTGCAAATATGTGGCATTTTACGCAGAGCTTCCCTATTTTGTGGTCGCCACCGCTCCCTCTATGGACGGCTATGCCTCCTCCGGCGCGGCGATGATCACCGGCGGTATGAAGGTGACATACAGCGCCAAAGTGCCCTCTGCCATTTTGGCAGACACGGCTGTTTTGAAGGACGCACCCTTTGAAATGATCCAGGCCGGTTACGGCGATATTGTGGGCAAGTACTCTGCGCTTAATGACTGGAAGCTGAGCCGGGCGGTGAACGGCGAATATTTCTGCCAGTACATTTACGATATGACGATGGATGCACTGCTGCAAACCCTGCAGCTTGCTCCCGGTTTGGTAAACCGGGACGAAAAGAGCGTGCAGGTGCTGATGGAGGCGCTGGTTTTGGTGGGCATTGCCATGAGCTTTGCCGGTTCTTCCCGGCCTGCCTCCGGCAGTGAGCATCACCTTTCTCACTTCTTTGAGATCGTGGGCATTGTCCGGGACGAGCCCTATTTCCCCCACGGAATTGATGTGGCTTACTCTGCGGTGGTCACCGCCCAACTGCGGCAAAAGATTTTAGCAAAGCCGTTCCCCACAAAGCGGCACAAGCCTGCCGACTACGCCGCCCAAATGCAGCGGGTCTACGGACCGGTGGCCGAGGGCTGCATGGAGCTGCAGAAAAAGGTGGGCTTTTACGAAAAGCCCCTGATGGATGCTTACAAAGCCAAAGAAGCCGAGATCCGTGAAATTCTTGCAGAAATGCCCACCCCGGAGGCTTTGGAAAAAATGTTGGGTGCTGTGGGTCTTTCTATGGAAGATTTTTATAAGCTCTACTCCCACGAGAAGATCGCCGATGCGGTCACCTACGGCAAGGACTTAAAAGACCGCTACACGGTGCTTTGGCTTTACAATGACCTTTACGGCGGCGCAGAGAAAAGCTACCCCGGTGCTGTGTTCAGCGGTTGGTGGCCGGAGGGTCACATTCAAGGCATTGCGCTGGATAAGGAAAAGGGTCATATGTACTTCTCCTTCACCACCATTTTGCTGAAGACCGATCTGCAGGGAAAGCCCTTGGGTTCTGTCAAGAATTTGGCAGGCCATTTAGGCTGCATCACCTTTGACCCGGACCGGCGGAAGATCTACGGCTCTTTGGAATTAAAGCACGATGCCATCGGCGCCGGTGTTATCGCCCGCACCGGCTGGGATCCTAACCCGGAGGACAATTTCTATCTGGTGAGCTTTGATGTGGATGCCATTGACCGGATGGAAAAGGATGCAGAAAAGGACGGCATTATGCAGGCGGTTTGGCTCGGGGATGTGCGGGCAGATTATGAGGCCACAGACCCGGTCAGCGGCAACAAGCACCGCTACGGCTGCAGCGGCTTTGACGGCACAGGCTACGGCCCGGTATTCGGTCAAAACGGCGACAAAAAGATTATGGTGGCCTACGGCATTTACGAGGACAATAGCCGGGACGATAATGACCATCAAGTGATTTTGCAGTATGACCCCAGCATTTTTGACACCTACGGACAGCCGCTGAATCAGGAAAAGCCCCATTACAGCGGCCCGGAAGCTGCTGAGCAGCGGTACTACCTGTACACCGGCAACACCCGCTATGGTATGCAGAATTTGGAATACGATCCCCACAGCCGCACCTGGCTGGCAGCGGTATATCGTGGCAAAAAGGAGAAGTTTACCGACTTCGTTCTGTTCTTCATTGATGCCACCGCAGCTGCCACAGAGCAGCCCCTTTTGGGCCGGGACGGTGAGACCGGAATGCTGCTGACCCTCGCGCCCATTGGCCAAATCGGCAAGGAAAATATCCGGGGCAGCCATTTCCCCTTGGGCTCTACCGGCGTGTACAGCTTGGGCGACGGAAAATTCTATTTCTCCCGGCCTTTGAAAAACAAGGAAAACAAAACCTTTGCCTCCTTAACGGAGCTTTACGAAATGACCGCTGACGGCAAATTCTGCCGGGATATGTAACAAAAGCCCCTGTCAATGACAGGGGCTTTCTTTATGCATCTGAGGGCAGCAGCAAAAGCATAGGATACAGCAGGCTTGCCCGGGCGCTGTCGATACTTTCCCAAGGCCCGCCGTTGCGGCAAAGATAGGCGCTTCCCTGCTGCAGGTATACGCTGTCTGGCCCGTGGGAATACTGCAGGGTGATCCGGCAGTTATCCGCCTGTCTTCCCTCCGGGATCACCGGCCCAAAAGGATTTAAGATCCTAAGATAATTCAGCATAAACTGGACATTTTCCGTTTTTTTGTAGCTGCGATGCAGGACATTTTCTCCCTGGTGATACTCCACCTGTATCCCCGTCACCACCCGATGCTCCGGCGCTTTTTCTTTTTTGCAGCCGCACAAAATAACACAAACTATCAGCAATATCACCGTTTTTTTCATACTGCACACCTCTTATACAGTATGGCCAAAAAAACGATAATTATAAAAAGCCGATTATTTTCATAGACTACTTACCGGGAGGGATCACTATGAAAACCGATTGGAAAAAACGACTGATTTGCTGGGCCATTCCCTTAGCGGTGGGTGGTCTTGCCGCATTACTCAGCGGCGGAATGGGCAGCTACAAAGTAATGAACCAGCCGCCTCTTTCGCCACCGGGGTGGGTTTTCCCCGTGGTGTGGACCATTCTGTATCTGCTGATGGGTGAAGCATCCTACCGGGTACTGACCTCCGGAGAGGATATGGTGCTTATCCGCTCCGCTCTGAAGGCTTATGCTGTGCAGCTGGCGCTGAACTTCATTTGGCCTTTGGTATTCTTCGGCGCTCAAATGTATCTGCTGGCATTTATCATTCTCATTGCCCTGTGGATCGCCATTTTTATCACATTGCGCCGCTTTTCCGCTTTGGATGAAACCGCCGGAAACCTCTTACTTCCCTATCTTTTGTGGGTCACTTTTGCCGGATATCTGAATTTTGGGGTATTTTTGCTCAATTAAATTTTCAAAACCTCTTGTAAATTCTTCCTTTTTGGCTTATACTCTTTATATTATAGACTAAACAAAGAGGTAAACACTATGGATCTGATTTCTGTTCGTGAGCTGTATAAGAACACCGCAGCTTACGCCGACAAGACCGTCACCGTGGGTGGCTGGGTGCGTAACCGCCGTGGCTCCAAGCAGTTTGGCTTTATTATGCTGAACGACGGCACTTATTTTACCCCCATTCAGGTGGTGTACACCGATGCTATGGAGAACTTCCAGGAGATCTCCAAGATCAACATCGGCGCTGCCCTCATTATCAAAGGCACTGTAGTACTGACCCCCGACAGCAAACAGCCTTTTGAGATCCAGGCCCAGGAGATCACCGTGGAAGGCGCTTCCACCGGCGACTATCCCCTGCAGCCCAAGCGGCACTCCATGGAATTTTTGCGTACCATTACCCATCTGCGTCCCCGGACCAACACCTTCCAGGCTGTGTTCCGTGTCCGCTCTTTGGCGGCAATGGCTATCCACCAGTTCTTCCAGGACCGTGACTTCGTCTATGTCCACACCCCCCTCATCACCGGTTCTGACTGCGAGGGCGCAGGTGAGATGTTCCAGGTCACTACTTTGGACTTGAACGATGTTCCCAAGACCGAGGACGGCAAGGTGGACTTCTCCCAGGACTTCTACGGCAAGCCCACCAATCTGACCGTGTCCGGTCAGCTCAACGGCGAGACCTTCGCCATGGCCTTTAAGAACATCTACACCTTCGGCCCTACCTTCCGCGCCGAAAACTCCAACACCACCCGGCACGCCGCCGAGTTCTGGATGATCGAGCCGGAGATCGCTTTTGCCGACTTGGCAGACGATATGCGCCTTGCCGAGGATATGATCAAGTATATCATCTCCTATGTGCTGGAGCACGCACCCGAGGAAATGGAGTTCTTCAACTCCTTCGTGGATAAGGGCCTGTTGGAGCGGCTGAACCATGTGGTAAATTCCGACTTCGGTCACGTGACCTACACCGAGGCCATTGAGATTTTGGAGAAGTGCAACGACAAGTTTGCATTCCCTGTCTACTGGGGCTGCGACCTGCAGACCGAACACGAGCGGTATCTGACCGAGAAAGTGTTCAAGAAGCCCGTGTTCGTCACCGACTACCCCAAGGAGATCAAGGCTTTCTATATGAAGCTGAATCCCGACGGCAAGACCGTTGCCGCTATGGACTGCCTGGTGCCCGGCATCGGCGAGATCATCGGCGGCTCTCAGCGTGAGGACGATTACGAGATCCTGAAGAACCGTATCGAAGAGCTGGGTATGAATCCCGAGGACTACGACTTCTACCTGGATCTGCGGAAGTACGGCTCTGCCCGCCACGCCGGTTTCGGCCTGGGCTTTGAGCGGATTGTGATGTATATGACCGGTATCAATAATATCCGTGACGTCCTGCCCTTCCCCAGAACTGTTGGAAACTGCGAGTTATAATAAAAAAGGAGTGCTTGAAAAAGCACTCCTTTTTATTTACTTCATAAATTTGTCCACAGCTTCGCACAGGCTGTCGATGGCATTTTGGTCGCCCGCCGCCACCGCATCCACCATACAGTGATGAATATGGTCCTTGAGGATCACCTTGCCGGTATTGTCCAAGGCAGAGCGGACAGCCGCCAGCTGGATCAGCACCTCTGAGCAGTCATAGCCCTCTTCCACCATCCGCTTCACCTTCTCCAAGTGTCCGATGGCCCGAGCCAGCCGGTTGATGACTGCCTTTTGATTTTCGTGGACATGGCCGTGGGAGTGGGCAATGCCGTGGGCATGCATATAGGAATGATCCTGTTCGTGATGATCGTGCATAGTACCCACCTCCTTTGTTTTCCCCTATTATACACTATTTTTAGGAACTTGCAACCCCCCTGTGGGGTTGTTTTTTGAACGCAGTCACCCAAGATAGCATATACTGATGGGAGGTGATTTTATGGCCATTGTACAAACCGGCATACCCATCACATCGCAGGCTAACGAGCAATATATTAGGGCTCTTGTCAGTACATATCCTTTTCTGCGCACAGAGGTGCTGACCAACACCGCCTTTCAGCGGCCTGTTTCCACCTTGGTGGCAGGAAACGGCCCCCGGAAGGTAATTTTCTCTGCCTCCCATCACGCAAACGAGTGGATCACCAGCTTGGTGCTTTTAAAATTTGCAGAAGAACTGGCTGAGGCCATCCGCTCCGGAGGGCAAATTTACGGACGGGATGCCCGGGAATTGGCAGAGCAGGTAACTATCTATATGGTGCCCATGGTCGATCCCGACGGGGTAGACCTAGTGACCGGGGCTATTGGTCCGGGGGATATTCAGTATGACTTGGCGGAGCGTTTGGCCCGGGACTATCCCTCCATTCCCTTCCCCAATGGCTGGAAAGCCAATCTTTTGGGCGTTGACTTGAATCTGCAATACCCTGCCGGGTGGCTACAAGCCCGGGAGATCAAATTCGCCCAGGGCTTTGTAAAGCCCGGCCCAAGGGATTATGTGGGCCGTGCCCCCTTAAATCAATTTGAAACCCGGGCACTGGCCGGATATACGGAGTATATCGACCCTGCACTGGTGGTAGCCCTCCACAGCCAGGGCAAGGAGATCTATTGGCAATTCAAGGATATTTTCGTGCCGGGGGCGGAAGAACTGGGCCGCAAGATGGCAGCAGCCAGCGGCTACACCCTGGCAGATACCCCCTTTAACTCCAGTTTTGCCGGGTACAAGGATTGGTTCATTCAGGAATTTGGCCGGCCGGGCTATACCATAGAGGTAGGTGAGGGTGTGAACCCCCTGCCTCTCAGTCAGTTTGATGAAATATACCGGGATGTAGCGCCCATTTTAATAATTGCCGCCACAGGGGAATAAAAAAGGTGTGCCTAAGGCACACCTTTTTTATTACATCTTCTCCGGAGCAGAGAAGCCCAGGATATCGATACAGGTTTCCAGCACCTGCTTGGCAAGGCCGATAAGGCTGATATAGCCGGCCTGCAAGTTTTTGTCCTCTTCGGTGAGGATGCGGGTCTCGTGGTAGAATTTATTCACCGCGCCTGCCAGTTCATAGATATAAGCGCAAATGAGATTCGGCGCAGCGCCTGCCAAAGCGGATTCCAAAGCAGGGCCTGCTTTGGTGATGGCAAGCATCAGCTCCTTGGCATACACATTGGCAGGAACCTGGATGGGCAGGTTCTCCCAAGCGCCGTATTTGGCCAAAATGGACTTGATGCGGACGATGGTATAGAGGATATAAGGTCCGGTATTGCCCTCGAATGCGGCAAAGCGGTCCATATCGAACCCATAGTCCTTGGTGGGCTGGTTAGAAAGGTCGCCGTACTTGAGAGCCGCCATGGCGATCTTTTGGGTGGTTGCCTCCACCTCGGATTCGTCTACGATCTTGTTCTCCACCACCTTGGCGCGAACGAAATCGGTCATTTCCTTGATCAGCACTTCCAGGCGCATCACACCGCCGTCACGGGTCTTGAAGGGCTTGCCGTCGGCGCCGTTCATTGTGCCGAAGCCCAAATGCTCCACCAGATAATCCTCGGGCAGGATACCTGCCTTCTTGGCGGCACGGAACACCTGCTCAAAATGCAGGCTCTGGCGCTTGTCGGTAATGTAGAACATCCGGTCGGGCTTAAAGTCCTGCATACGCTGGACCATGGTGGCAAGGTCGGTGGTTGCATAGATGGCAGAGCCGTCAGACTTCACCAAAATGCAGGGAGGCACTTCCTTCTTGTCGTCCTCCTTGGCAACGGGAATGACCCAAGCGCCCTCGGACTGGACGGCAATGCCCCGTGCCTTCATATCCTCTACCATGGGGGGGATATAGGGATCGGCATCACTTTCACCCAGCCAGGCCTCAAAGTGGACATTTAAGTTATCGTAGATCTTCCGCATATCCGCCAGGGACAGGCGCATAATATGCTGCCACAAAGCCCGGTAGCCGGGTCTGCCCTGCTGCAGCTCAAAGGTTGCGGTGTGGGCTTTTTCCGCAAAGGCCTCGTCTTCCTTCTTCTTGGCGGAGGCGGCAGGATAGATCTCCTCCAACTCGCTGATGGTAAAAGGTGCTTCCTCGGGATAAGGACCGGTAAAGCTCTCATCAAAATAAATGAGGTCCGGCTGACGCTCCCGGAGTTCCGAGATGATCAGACCCATCTGCAGACCCCAGTCGCCTAAGTGGATGTCGCCAACGGCATTGTAGCCGAAGAACTTAAACAGCCGCTTGATGGACTCGCCGATGATGGCAGAGCGCAGGTGGCCGATGTGCAGGGGCTTTGCCACATTGGGTCCGCCGTAGTCCACAACCACGGTCTTGCCTGTGCCGAATTTCTCCACACCAAAATCGGTCGCAGTACGCATACCCTCCAGATAATTCTGCAGGAAGGTGTCGGACAGCTTCAGATTGATAAAGCCGGGCATTACCGCCTCGATCATAGAAAAGTCAGCCTTTTCCAATTTTTCCGCTACCGCATTGGCAATGGCAATGGGTGCGCATTTATACTGCTTGGCAGCGGCCAAAGCGCCATTACACTGGTACTCGCACAGGTCCGGCCGATTGGACACGGTCACTCTGCCGAAAGAGGCTTCGTAACCGGCCTCTGCAAAGGCTTTTTGCATCTTAGCGGTGATAATATCCAAGATTTTTTCCATATCAGTTCTCCTTCTGCTGCGCCACCCATTCCAGGTACTCGTCGTAAGTGCCGTAGCGGTCAACAATTGTGCCGTCGGGCTGGAAGGCAATCACACGGTTACAGGTAGACTGGAGCATTTCGTGGTCGTGGGATGCCAGCAGCACCACGCCGGTAAAGGCCTCCAAACCCTTGTTCACAGCCTGGATGGATTCCATATCCAGGTGGTTGGTGGGCTGGTCCAGCAGCACCACATTGGCGCCGCTGAGCATCATCTTGGAGAGCATACAACGGACCTTCTCACCACCGGAGAGGACATTCACATGCTTGAATACATCGTCATTGCCGAAGAGCATACGGCCCAGGAAGCCACGCAGGTACACATCGTCCTTCTTGGCAGAATACTGGCGGAGCCAATCCACCAGCTCCATCTCGTTGCCCTCGAAATATTCAGAATTATCCTTGGGCAGGTAGCTGCGAATGGTGGAGATGCCCCACTTGATACTGCCCTCGTCCGGCTCTATCTCGCCCATCAGAATCTGCATCAGCGCGGTCTGTGCCTTTTCGTTTTCGCCCACAAAGGCAATCTTGTCGTTCTTGCCCACTGAGAAATAGACCTTGTCCAGCAGCTTCTCTCCGTCCACGGTGACAGAAACATCGTTGACGGTGAGAATATCCTTACCCAGCTCCCGCTCCGGCATAAATCCCACGAAAGGATAACGGCGGGTGGAGCAGGGCATTTCCTCAACAGTCAGCTTGTCCAGCAGCTTTCTTCTTGCAGTTGCCTGCTTGGCCTTGGACTTGTTGGCGGAGAACCGCTGGATAAACAGCTGCAGTTCTTCAATCTTCTCCTGGTTCTTCTTGTTCTTGTTGCGGATCATGGCCTGGACCATCTGAGAAGACTCGTACCAGAACTCATAGTTACCCACATACATCTTGATCTTGCCGTAGTCGATATCCACAGTGTGGGTGCAGACGGTATTTAAGAAGTGCCGGTCATGGGACACGGCAATGACCATACCGGGGAAATCCAGCAGGAAGTCTTCCAACCAGTTGATAGCTTCAATGTCCAGGTTATTGGTAGGCTCGTCCAGCATAATGATGTCGGGGTTGCCGAACAGTGCCTGGGCCAGCAAAATCTTCACCTTCAGACGGGGGTCAGTGGAACCCATCATATCATAGTGCATATCGGTGGGGATGCCCAGACCCTGGAGGATCCGGGAGGCATCGGACTCTGCTTCCCAGCCGCCCATCTCTGCAAATTCCACTTCCAGCTCGGAGGCACGCATACCGTCCTCGTCGGAGAAATCCTCCTTTTCGTAGATGGCATCCTTTTCTTTCATCACATCATAAAGATGCTGATTGCCCATAATGACAGTGTCCATAACGGTGTACTCGTCGTAGGCATTTTGGTTCTGCTTCAGCACGGAAACACGCTTGTCCGGGTCTACGGTAACAGAGCCGTTGGTAGACTCCAGCTCACCGGTGAGGATACGCAGGAAGGTGGACTTACCTGCGCCGTTTGCACCAATGATGCCATAGCAGTTGCCGGGCAGGAACTGCAGGTCCACATGCTGGAACAGCCACTGGCCGCCAAATTGCATACCTAAATTATTAACAGTAATCATAAAAACTCCTTAGCCTGGCCAATATAATCCGAACCCGCCTAAGGGTGCGTCTGATTGGCTCAGTGGTCATTATATTCATTGATGGGCGTCAGCCCATCGGCTTCCTATGCTTCGGCTGGACCATTCATCCATCCCCCTTAGGTCGCAGATTCCTGTGCTACGGGGCGGTTCTAAGGCAAGGCACCGCTTCGCAGATGGGCTTGCCGCCCTTCAAGAAGCGGTAACGAGGCATTGGGACTGCCCCGCGGCTCAGGAACGGGTTTGGATTATATTGGTCAGGCTAAGCACATAAATATTCATTATAATTGTAGCAGAAAATATAGAATAATCAAGGGGAAACTACCAAAAACAGATACCCTACGCAAAAATCGGTCATTCCGAGGGCATTTATGCCCGTGGGAATCCCCATCACAAGAGGGAGATTGCCACACCAGTGTGCGCACTGGTTCGCAATGACCGCTATTTGCTTTATTCAAATCGTCTTGCGTAGCCGCAGCGGCGGCACAGTTCCTCCACCGCCTCTTTCCGGGAAAAGCCCTCATAAATAGCCTTAGCCCGGGGGCTTTGGAGAATTTCCTCCATATCTTCTTCAAACAGGTTTCCCAAAGCCAAATCGCCCTCATGGTCCAGGCAGCAGGGCACTACTGTGCCATCCCAAAGGACACCCACCTGATCCCGCAACCCATAGCAAAACAGCTTCTCTGACCCTTCCGGGGCCCCAAGGTCCGGCCAATCGAATTTTTCGCCGTATTCTAAAAACACACGGTCTGCGATCCGTGTCCCCCGGTTCTCCACCACCCAGGGTTTGGGAAAGACCTTTTCCATCGCAGAAAGGATCTCTTCATTTTTGGCATCTGCGCCACCCTTGTTCCACAAACGATAGACAACCAATTTCTTCCCCTCTGCCGTCTTACCAAACCGGAAACAATCGGACAAGTATTCCTCAAAAGGAACAGCCAAATCATTGGCCTCAAAGGCGTGGAGGGAAATATTGATCTTGTGAAGGCCGGGAGCAAATAGCAGCATTTCCTGCCGCTTGGCAAGGAGTGTTCCGTTGGTGGTTAAAATCACGCGAAAACCCTGCCCGTGGGCCATTTCCAAAAATTCCGCCAAATGGGGGTGGCACAAAGGCTCACCCATAATATGAAAGTAGAGAAAATCCGTATAAGGCCGCAACTTGGGCAAAAGCTTTGCAAAATCCTCGGGGTTCATACACCCGGGACTGCGCTTTGTGCCGGGGCAGAACGCACAGCTTAAATTGCACAGATTGGAAATCTCCACATATATTTTCCGAAAACGCATACTGCCTCCTTAGGCTGAGGGAGGTTGAACCCCAACAGGTTTTCAGATGTCTGCATTCCCCAATACATCAGAAAATCGCTTGATAATACAGCAAGTATTGTCTGCGCGATTTTATTCGTCTTGAAAAATGCAGGCAGCTGAAAACTGCGAAGCACCCCTCAGCAAGAAATTTTTGATTGATTTTTGGTACGGATGACGCAGCCTTGCTGACGCAAGGCAAGGAAAACAAACCAAAAAGCGGCAAAAAGAGCTGCTGTGGGGCTATTGGAGTTCAACTCCCCTCAGCCTAAATACAAAGCGCCCCCACAAGGGGGCGCTTTATTCATTCTTTCGTGTTCACAGTGTAATTGCTGACCATATGATCCCAGTTTGTGCCCTTGGTGATCTTATCCCACTGGGCCTGCTTGCCTTGGAAATCAATAGTCTGCAGCTTCTTGCACCCGCTGAACGCTTCCTCACCGATCTTGGTCATGCTGGCAGGAACGGTAACCGTGTAAAGGCTTGTACAGCCGGCAAAAGCCCGCTTGTTGATACGGGTCACGCTGTTGGGAATGACAACATTGCTCAAAGCAGAGCAGCCGGCAAAGGATGCCTCACCGATGGCAGAAACGCTGTCGGGAATGGTCACAGTGCCCAAATTGGTGCAATCTTCAAAGGCGTTGTTGCCGATCTCAAGAACGGTCTTACCGATGACAACTTCCGAAAGTCCGGATGCGCCTTGGCATACATAGGCAGGCACTTTCTTGCCGCCGAAGACTACCTTTCTGATCCAGGTAGCGCCAAAGATGGGTGCGGTCTCATTGGCATAATCGCTGTTATAATACACAGTATCCAGCTTATCTGCCTGGAAGAAGATCTGTGTACCGATCTTCTTTACACTTGCGGGAACGGTGAATTCCTTCAAGCCGGAATCGTAGAAGGCCCGGTCGCCGATCTCTGTAACAGAGCTGGGCAGAATGATCTTCTCCACCTTGGTGCAGCCGGCAAAAGCCTTCTCACCGATGGCGGTAACCGCACCGCCCTCATAGGCACCGGGAATGTAGATCACAGTATCCTTACAGGTGCCGATGCCGGTAACGGTATAGGTTCCATCCTGATTCTGCTTGAATGTCAGACCGGCAGTACCGGTGGTGGGGATCTCTGCGGTAGCCAGTACCTCTTTGCATATATCGCACTCCTGGTGGGTCTTGCCGGGCTCTGTGTTGGTAGCCTGCTTATCCAGGATCCATTCACCGGGGGTGTGGCCCGCCTTGGGAATAGCAGCATTGGCCAGCCGGGTCTTGCACATGGTGCACTCAATATACTGGTTACCCTCCTCCAAACAGGTGGCTTCCTTCTCCAAGATCCAATCGCTGGAAATGTGGTCGATCTTCTCAATCTCTTCTGCAGGTCCTATGTATTCACATTCTTCGCATTCCATATGCTGACTACCCGGAATGCGGCAAGTGGGCTTCTTGTCCACCACCATCTTGGCATTGGGGTGCTCGCAGGTGGGCTCAGTGGACTCGGTAGTCTCCTCTGTGGGAGCCTGGGTGGGGGCAGTGGTCGCCTCGGTGGACTGGGTTGCCTCCGTCATCACGGTGGGCTCGGTGGTTGCCTCAGTGGGGGCAGGTTTTTTCTTTTTACCGCAGGCAGCAAAGCTCAGCAGCAACACCGCAACCAAGCTTATCATCAGCAAAGCCTGTAAAATCTTCCTCGTTTTCATATCATCGCTCCTTTTCGCTTTAAGGATTTATACTCTTTTTGTTCCTATAGTATAGCAAAAACCCGGTCAAAAAGCAAGTAGCCATATTTTCGTTGTACCGAGGCGAAAATTGTGGTATAATGAGATTATACAAAAGGAGTGATACCTATATGCTGAATTTTACGGCTGTAAAGCCTGCGGATAAACAACTGTACGAGCCCTACCTGCGCTACTGCGCAGAGCGGGGCTGTGAGTACAGCTTTGCCAATATGTATTTATGGGGACGGCAAAAGGCAACTTTCCACGAAGGAAATTTAGCCTTTTTCTCCCAGTTTTACCGAAAAAGCGTATATAAATTCCCATTGGGAGAGGATCTGAAGCCCACTTTGGATGCGATCATTGCCGATTCCCGGGAGCGGGGTATTCCCTGCCGCATCACCTGTCTGACAGCCCAGGACAAGGAATTGCTGGAACAATGGTATCCGGACCAATTCTATTTTCAACCGGACCGGGACAGCTACGACTATGTATATTCCGTAGAGGCACTGGCAGACCTGAAGGGCAAAAAGCTCCAGCGCAAGCGCAACCACTGCAATCGGTTTTGGGATGCTTATCCAGAAACCACCGTCGAACCTATCACGGAGGGCAACACCCCACAGGTAGAGAAGATGCTGGAGGATTGGTATGTCGCCAAGTTAGCCGCCGACCCCACTGCCAGCTTCTATTTGGAGCAGGCCGCCATCCGCCGTGCCTTGCAAAGCCGGGAGGAACTGGGTATGGAAGGCCTTATCCTGCGACACGAAGGCAAGATCATCGCCATGACCATGGGCTCTGCCCTGTCTGAGGACACCTTTGATATTCACTTTGAAAAAGCCGCGGATGGCTATGACGGGGCTTATGCCGCCATCAACCGGGAATTTGCCCGCTATCTGCGGGAGAAACACCCCCAAGTCCAATGGCTGAACCGGGAGGACGATATGGGCTTGGAGGGCCTGCGGAAAGCGAAGCTGTCCTACTACCCGGACAGGCTCATTGAAAAATGGTGGGCGTGCCTCAAGGAGGAAGGCTATGACTGTTAAAGCTTTACGGCGCTTATGGCAAGAGGCCTTCAACGAGCCCGATGATTTTACAGACCTGTTTTTCTCCGTGGGATATTCCCCCCGGCGGTGTCACTACATTGCCGAAAACGGTGTGCCGGTCAGCGCCCTTTACTGGTTTGACTGTGAACTATCCAGCCACAAGATAGCCTATATCTACGGCGTGGCTACCCTAAAAAGCCACCGGGGCAAGGGTCTTGCCGGAAGGCTGCTTAATGAAACCCACGAAATTTTGCGAAGCCAAGGTTATGCCGGGGCGATTTTGGTTCCCAGCGGCGCATCTCTCTTTGATTTCTACCGTCAATTCGGCTATGAGACCGCCACCACCGTATCAAGATTTTCCTGCGAGCCAGGTGATGCGCCCATACCCCTCCGGGAAATCACACCGGAGGAATACACCAGGCTTCGCTCTGTTTATTTACCGGAAGGCGGCGTGGTGCAGGAAGAGCAGGCTATGGTTTTCCTGGCAGGCTACTGCCGCTTTTATGCCGGCGAGGATTTTCTGCTGGTTTGCGAGGCTTCACCGGATGGCCTTTTTGCCCAGGAATTCCTTGGGAATACCCAGGCTGCTCCGGGAATTCTCAAAACTTTGGGATTTTCCAACGGCCGTTTCCGTACGCCCGGTACGCAGAGTGATTTTGCTATGTGGCTGCCTTTCCGGAAAGATTGCCCCATGCCCGGTTGGTTTGGTCTGGCCCTGGACTAAAAAACAACTGCCGTTCTATTGACATAGAAAAATAACGTTACTATACTAATCGTATCAAAAAAATGCGAGGTGCATTATGAAGGTTACCGATTTATCTCTGCGGGAGAAGGTCCTGCAAACCGTTGTCCTGCGACTGAATGGCGGTCGTGAATCCTCTGTTAAAAATGCCGGCGCAGCGTTCTTCTTCGGCGAGATCATCACCGAAGCCGATGCCGGCGGATTGGAGCAAGCAGCAGCCACCTTAAAAAAATACGCCGATGCATGTACCATTCCCATGCTGGTGGTTTCCGACTTTGAAAACGGCTGCGGCGATATGCTCAAGGGCTTGACCCCGCTGCCCTATATGATGGGTCTGGGCGCCACCAACAGCGAGGAAATCGCCTACAACTACGGCAAAGCAACCGCCCTGGAGGCCCGCTCCGTAGGCGCAAACTGGACTTTTTCTCCGGTGTGTGACTTAAATATCAACCGCAGAAACCCCTTGGTGAACACCCGCAGTGTCTCCGACGATCCGGAGCTTGCCGTTAAGCTGCTCACCCAGGTGGTGCGGGGTATGCAGGAAAACGGACTTGCCGCCTGCGCCAAGCACTTCCCCGGCGACGGCTTGGACTGGCGTGACCAGCACGCAGTGACCACCAACAACACCCTGTCCTGGGAGGACTGGAAGCAGAAATCCGGTAAAGTGTTCCAGGCACTGATCGATGCCGGCGTGTACTCCATTATGCCCGGTCACATCACTCTGCCCGCCTACCAGACTGAACGCGCTCCCAACGGTATGTGTCTGCCGGCAACCCTGTCCTATGAGCTGATCACCAAGCTTTTAAAGGGTGAGATGGGCTTTGAGGGCGTGGTGGTCACCGATGCGCTGGATATGGGCGGCTTCAACGGCTGGTATAAAGACCTGGAAACCTCCGAAATCGAATCCTTTAAGGCCGGCTGCGATATGCTGCTGTGGCCTTCTGCCAATTATGTTGACAATTTGGTCGCAGCGGTGGAAAGCGGCTATGTTTCCATGGGACGGCTGGACGATGCGGTTTCCCGTATTCTGAAGATGAAGGAAAAGCTGGGCTTGTTCCAAGGCTGCAACGATCCCCGTCCTATGACTGCGGAAGAAAAGACCTTTGTCAAAAAGACCCAGATTCAGACAGCAGATCACTCCGTCACACTGGTCCGTGACAACGCAACGCACTTCCCCATTGACCCGAAAAAGGTCAAAAAAATCGCTGTCTGCGCCATAACCCAGCACGAGCCCACCCGGGAACGGGGCAAGGTGCTGACCGAGGAGCTGTGCAAGCGGGGCTTCGATGCCACACTGTATCCTTTCCCCTCCTTCCAGAACATTGACGACAGTGACCTTGTTATCTACGCCATGTTCTCCCGTCCCTTCCGTCCCAGAGGTTTTCTTGACTTTATGGGGGCAGAAATGGGTAAGATCCACTGGTCTATGATGTATGGCCAGGAGAAATCCGTGTATGTTTCCTTTGGCTCTCCCTACCTTGGCGAGCAGTACTTTGAGCGGGTGGACACCTATGTGAACGCCTACTCTATGACCGCCTGCAGCGTGGAGGCCTTTGTGCGGGCAGCTACCGGCGAGATACCCTTCACCCACTTCTCCCCGGTACATTTGACTACATACGAAGAAGAAATCGCCCTCCGCAAAAATATAACCCTTCCAATTCGGGATTAAAAAGTCAATTTTTCTGCAATTTCCTCTTGCACATCAAAAAAAGCAGATGTATAATACCAGTATCGATTTTTTGATTCTAAAAATGGAGGTTTTCCGTTATGAGTAATGTTCGTCCCGAAACTATGGAACGTATCACCACCAAGGCCTTGGCCGATGCCTTTATCGAAGAGCAGGTGGCCGCTGTCCGCAAGCAGGTTGGTGACAAGAAGGTGCTGCTGGCGCTTTCCGGCGGTGTTGACTCTTCTGTGGTAGCTGCGTTGCTGATCAAAGCCATTGGTAAGCAGCTAATTTGCGTGCACGTAAACCACGGTCTGATGCGTAAGAACGAATCCGAAAGCGTTATCAAGATGTTCAAAGAAGGTATGGATGCCAACCTGATCTATGTTGACGCTACCGATCACTTCCTGGACCTGTTGGCAGGCGTATCCGACCCCGAGACCAAGCGCAAGATCATCGGCAAGGAATTCATCACTGTTTTTGCTGACGAGGCACGGAAGTTAGAGGGTATTTCCTTCCTGGCACAGGGTACGATCTACCCCGACATTCTGGAGTCCATCAAGGCTGCCGAGGGCAAGAAGGCCGTCAAGTCCCACCACAATGTGGGCGGTCTGCCCGAGGATCTGCAGTTTGAGCTGGTAGAACCTCTGAAGCTGCTGTTCAAGGACGAGGTCCGTGTGGTTGGTGAGGCTCTGGGTCTGCCCCACGCTATGGTTTATCGTCAGCCCTTCCCCGGCCCCGGTCTGGGTGTGCGCTGCCTGGGCGCCATTACCCGGGACCGCCTGCATGCTCTGCGTGAGGCTGATGCAATTCTCCGTGATGAGTTCGACAAGTGCGGCCTGGCTGAGAAGACCTGGCAGTACTTCATTGCTATCCCCGATATCAAGAGCGTTGGCGTGAAGGACGAGAGCCGCTACGAGGGCTGGCCCGCCATCATCCGCGCCGTGAACACCAAGGACGCTATGACAGCCACCATCGAGGAGATCCCCTATCCCGTTCTCCACAAGATCGTCGCCCGGATCACCGCCGAGGTGGAAGGCATCAACCGCGTTCTGTTCGACCTCACACCCAAGCCCACCGGCACCATCGAGTGGGAATGATAATATATCCTTGAAAACCCTTTATTTACGGGCTTTTTGAGTTCCTGTTTTCGTTAGTGACTACAATTTGACTACAATTTATTTTTGAGATGCTCTGCTTTTTACGGCAGAGCATTTTTATGTACATAGTTGATTATTCAATCGGTGGAGAAATGAAGAGGCTACGGGGTACCATGCTTGAGATATCCCTACCAACATATGTTGACCTTTTCAGGAAAACATCAGATGAATAACAATACACTTTCTCTTGAAGGGTTTCAAAGATTTCTGATGAACTGATGCCTCTGTTTTCCATTGTTATCCAATCTTTGAGAAGTTGAGATATCGTCTTGTCCGATAGCTCTACAATTCGTATGCCCTTAATTATATCTGTTGCTGTATCCACCAAAAATGATTTTACTTGTTGTCCTTCTGGAATTACCCTTCTTAAATCTACAAGAGAAGTATTTGGCAAGTGAACAAAATCTGTGTTGGTGATGCCTCGCAGCGAAGTAGTAATGACACCATTTGACAGTTCATTTCGATAAATACGGCAAGGTTTGTTTAAGAAGTTGTAAACCTCATCCTCTCTAATGTTTGGGGCAAAATCATACAAGTTAAAGGCTCCGTATTCATCAACAAGAAGTGAACAAAACTCTTGTTTGCTTTGTGGTCCTATTACATTATAAAGGTCATCAAATACACCGCATTCACTTGCATTTGCAGTTCCGTTGACGGTAAAGAAATCTGTATTACTATTTTTCGAAATAATCATTTATAAAACTCCTTTTAATTTATTTTAAAGTTAGTGAGTGCTCCGACTTTTCATCGGAGCACATTTTTGTTACCAAGTTCTGATAATACCTTTTGCGGGTGTCGGTTTTATACCTATTGAGCCGATTTCAGAGCAGAATGGGTCATCACGATTAACTACATAGGCAATGGTTTGACCATCCTTAATAAGTTGTCGGTCGGCTTCCCATTCGTTTTTGTGTTTGCTCACATACAAATAAGAGTCCATTGTACCGTATTCGGTGTGACTGCGGACAACCATATACACACGAGCTCCGTGCTCTGCTTCCCAAGACCTTATTTCTTCCAATTCTTTGTCATTGACCCAATAGAAGGCTCCGAAAGGCGGTTCGCTCTTACTGATGCGACCTTCCTCTGCGAATTGTCTGATGGTTTCATCGTGAACACACATCAGTCCCATTCGTCTGACCGCCTCAACATGCATTTCATCTACTTCAAAGGCAAGGCCATTAACTTCGACTTTCGTTTGTTTCACCCCCTTCACTTACGGGAGAGAGTTTCGCAATAAGCTCCAACAAGTATTTGATATTTTCAAGTACATCGGTTGTTTGGTCTATCTGTTCCAATCGTTGCAGTTCCTCTGTTAGACTTACAAGATAGTCCCGAAGATATCTCTGTATCCGTATATTCGGATGAACAGTAATATCTGTTCCAAGTAATCTTCGGGTGCAATATTCTTGTTTAGTCAGTCCCGATGTTTTCACCATCATATTGATTGTTTCGCTTTCCTGCGGTGACACACGAAAAGCAACTGTTATACACCGCCACCGTTGTTTTCTGTCACGGTTCTTTTCAGACATTTTGCTTACCTGCCATTTCGTTAATATTGTTAGCGATTTCACGAGCCCGCTTTTCATACGGGTGACCGTAGTGCATTGTCATTGAAGTTCGCTTCTGGCCAACTCGTGGAGCAATAGCGACGGCAGGTACACCAATTTCCATCAACATAGAAATATGTGAATGACGAAGACCGTGTATGGTAATCTTCTTTACCCCCGACAGTTTGCACCCTCGTTCCATCTCGTGGTGCATTCCCGATTTTGATACTGGAAAAATTCTCGCCTTTGGGTCAATTGGACCAAGGCATTCCAGATACTCTTTCAATTCGAGTGCTAAATCATCGTGAATAGCGATGGTTCGTTTGCCCGCTTTGGTTTTCGGTGCTCCGATAATGTCTTTCTTCTTCAAGCGAGCATAACTTTCGTCTACACGAAGGGTTTTTGCTTCCAAATCAAGGTCTTCTGCGGTTAAGGCCTGCATTTCACCAAGTCTTAAACCGCACCAGAACAACACTTCAAAAGCATAGTAGAAGATGGGCTTATCCGAGATAGCATCTCTGAATTTGAGATATTCGTCCACTTCCCAAAACTCTCGCTCTTCACCATCTTTGCTACCTATCAACTCGGCTTTTGACATTGGATTGTCTTGCAGGCCGTGTTTGCGAACAGCATAGTTTAAAATAGCCGACAACTGATTGTTAATGGTTCGAAGGTAAGTCTCCGAGTATTTTTTTCCGCTTTTGCTTTCTTCGGTAAGTAATTTGTCGTGCCATGATTCGATATCTTTTACCGATATTTTATATACAACCTTGTCTTTGAAAAAAGGAAGTATTTTCTTATCGATAATATGCTCTTTGGTAGCGACAGTTGTTGGTTTCAGTCGGATTGAGATATGCTGCTTGTACTTTTCAACCAATTCTCCCATAGTTAAGTTCTCGTCAAGTGTTTCAACATGTTCGAGTTGCTTGATAATATTAGGAAGGTCATATTTAACCCATTTGTCTGCATCCTTTTTTAGTTTGAAACCTCGCTTGCAGGTGCGATGTCTTTTTCCGTCTTTTGGAGAAATATAACTGTAAAACACACGATATTTGTCGCCATCTTTTTTTACAAGGCTACGATATTCACTCATTGAACCGCACCTCCCTTATGCTGACACCGCACCTTGAAGTTTCTCAAAGAAATATCTGCGGTTGGTACGGCCATCGATTGTTAGCATACCTTTCGCAGCGAGTTCTTCGTTCAACTGCTTAACGATGCGATAGGCATAGGCACGGGATACATTCATCACAGTTGCAACTTCGGATGCTTTGATGAAAATATCATTAGAATTAATAGTAACAGTATTATTGCTCATATAGACTTCTCCTTTCTAATCTGTATTATTGTGTCCGAGCAATTCGGAAAGTTCTTGTGTGAGACGGTCAGCATATTCGTTCGGATACTTATACAAATCAATAAGTATATCCATCTCTTTGCTACTGACATTTGCATCTCGGCGATAACAAACCATATCAATGACATAAGCTGCATAAGCGGAATAATCATCGCCGAGCAAAGCATCGTGCTTCTTATCTTCGAAAAACTTGTCGAATTTTGCCTGCAATTTAAGTGGCATATCTGGATAGTCCCAGAGAATAGGTAAATAATTATTCTTCATCGCTAACAACTCCTTTCGAAAGTTTAATTTTAGTGATTTCTTCGTCGTACTTCCGCTTTTCTTTATATAAAGAAGCATTTTTTCCTCGTATAATGTCAAGGTCACAACGAAGTTCCTTTGCTCGAAGTTCATCAAAAGGCTTTTCGTTGATTATGAGGTCCAACATTGCCTCGTCACGATTTCGTTGGCTCGCCAAATTGCGAATTGCCTTGTCAATTTCACGGTTTTTTTGACGAAGTTCAGCGATTTTAGCCTTATCTTCTTTTGAAAGTTTGGAGGGGTTGATACATTTGGTTATCCAAGCCTCATATGCCTCTTGAAGTGCTTCAGCAACGGAAGGTATGAAATATCGCTCCGTTTCACTTTCATCGTAGGCATCAATAAAATACTTTTGCTTAACAACATCGGTAGCAATGAGAACGTTCAACCATTCGGTTATCTCATCGTCTGTTGAAGAATAAAGACACAATTCTTCTCTGATAGCATCTATCATTTCGTCAAAAGAGAGAGTAAATTCCTCTTCAACATGTGCTGCCATACTGTCTTGAATGGCTATGTAATATGCCAAATATGTACATCCTTTTGTCCTGATAAGTTTTCGTAAAGATATGTTTTTATCTATAAACTTAAAAGGTAGTTGTGTGTACTCTGGTTCGTACTTTCTGTACGAGTTTTGCGGGGTCATAAAATCACATCCTTTTAATTATTTTTCGAAAGTTGTACATTGGTGCAACTTATCTTAATTCACAGTATAACCGCTTTTTAAGATTTTGTCAAGTCTTTTTTAAGAAAAATTGCACGATTGTATAAAAATATTTTCAAAATTCGTTAAGATTACTTTGAGATTACTTGACATATTGTATATTATGTGTTATACTTCCAATAGAATTTACGAGAGGGGGACCTACGAATGAAGTATGTCTATTCTTGTATAACCTTCAAAAACCATCAGGTCGCAAAAGGTTATAAAGAAACAAGAAAGTATAAAAAAGTATTAGATATTGCAAATGCTTTGAATATAGATAACAT
Source organism: Faecousia sp. (assembly GCA_045580345.1). Taxonomy (GTDB): domain Bacteria; phylum Bacillota; class Clostridia; order Oscillospirales; family Oscillospiraceae; genus Faecousia. The sequence continues at coordinate 1,332 of JAZNNO010000009.1, read as the reverse complement.
CGTTGTTGATGTTTGCACATCGTATATGCGAAGCAAGAAGAATTTGGAGAATATTTTATCGACACCAGAAAACATCGTGATAATCCCTGATATCACCGCACTCGGCAAAAACGATGAAATCGAGCAGGTATATCAGAGAATTATTAATTCTAAAAACGAACTTCTTGTCTGTTACTTTGACAAGGCAGGAGTGTTAAAGTCAGAAGCCATGTCAACTGTTTCTCTGTCTTTTGAAAAAGTAAAATCAAGAGAAGAAGCCGCAACATTGCAAATGGCCGACTATTTTTCTGCTGCCGATTACAAGAAGTGTAGCACTCGTGTTCTTGACCCAAGAATTATTGAAGGGTATTGGCAAATCGAACGAGGCGAAGCAAGTCAGAAGGAAGTTCTTGAAGAAATTGGTACAAGCCGAAACACCTTCAACCGAAGAATTTCTGAATATATCGGTACAGATAGTTGGATAGTTCGATATAACGAAGAGTTAGAAAAATACAACCTTGTAAAAACTCCTACTCGTTTAGGAGATATTAGCGAAGAAGCAAAGACATTATATAAATTCTTTAAGGACAACCCCTTTGACCTTGCCGAAATTGAAAATCGTGGTTATGCCTATACCGTATTCTTCCTTGCTGGAATTAATATAGAAAATTGGGAATATGCAGAAACGGTTCCCGAAGGTAAAGAAAAAGATTTTCTTTTAATGGAATGTGATGTTCGGGCAAAGCACTGGTTCCGTCAGTATCTTCGCTACGATAAATACTTAAAACACGAACAATATCGCAAGTAAGATTTCTGGAAAATAAAATCGCTGTATAATACCTTTTAGGTGTAATTATTTTTACGACCAAGGAGGAATTATATGGCGATTATTTTTACACCCCAATACTTCAAAGAGCAGTTCCAAAACGGCAAGTCTATTCGACAAATAGCGACAGAAAACTTTGTTTCTCCATCAAAGGTTTCACACATTGTTAGCGATTATGAACGGTCAGGACTTCTAAAAAAGATGGACAGGTGTGTTGTTCCGACCAACCTTCTAACCGACCTTGCCAATGGTCGCTGTTCTTATTATGAAGTGGAAAAAATTACGGGTAAGTCATATCGGTATTTAAGACGATATGTAAAGATGATTGAATGAAAAAAGACAGGTTCTGCGCTCGGCCGCAGACCTGTCTTTTTTATCTTCTGTATGTGTTATTTTATGGTTAATTATATGGTCATACATATGGTTAAAAATATGGTCATTACTAACCATATTTTAGGGGGTATTATTAACCATATCGTTTTTGAATTGTACTATTTTAATTACCAAAATAGAGCAATTAAAAAAAT
>JAZNNO010000008.1:0-8502 GCA_045580345.1 Faecousia sp. | reverse complement strand
GTGATGGTGCCGCCGGTACCGATACCGGAGCAGAATCCGTCAATAGGACCGCCCACCTGCTCCAAAATCTCAAGGCCGGTCTGGTGCCGGTGGATCATAGGATTGGCGGGGTTTACAAACTGCTGGGGCACGAACACATTTGGGTCTTCCCGCTCCATACGCAGAGCGGTCTGCAAACATTCTTCGATGGCATCGCCGATATTGCCCGCATCGTGGACCAGGACCACCTCCGCGCCATAGTGGCGCATCAGCTTCCTCCGCTCCACACTGACGGAGTCCGGCATAACGATCCGCACCTTATAGCCCAGCACCGCGCCCACCAATGCAAGGCCGATACCCTGGTTACCGGAAGTAGGCTCTACAATGATGGTATCCTTGGTGATCTTGCCCTTGGCGATGGCATCCTGGATCATATTATAGGCCACCCGGGTCTTGATAGAGCCGCCTACATTCAATCCCTCGTACTTTACAAGGACACGGGCCGCACCCTCGGGCACCATCCGCTTCAGCTGGATGATGGGGGTATGGCCAATGGCCTCTAAAATATTCTGATAGATCATAACAACAATTTCTCCTAATCCAATTCCTGTCAGTTATTGTAACTTAGATTGGGCAGTATTGCAAGGGTCAATCTTGCAATTTTCTACCATTTCTGCAAAGCGCTTGATGCTTTTTGCCGCAGCGGCATAGTAGTCTTTTATGGACACATTCTTATATTTTTCGTGATTATCCGGCTTAACTTCCAGCATCAAGGTCACATCCCGGCCGCACTGGGCGATCTCTCGGGCAGTTTTCTCCCAATCGATATGGCCGTCAAAGGGCAGCATATGCATATCGTAATCGCACACATATTCGTTATCGCTCAAGTGGGTGGCAACCAGCCGGTGACCCCACATAGGCATATACCGTACACCGGGAGTAAAAGCATCCTCGTGGGAGGTATCCAGGCAAAAGCCCGCCTGGGGATAGCGCTCCATAAAGTAGCGGACATTCTCCACAAACCGGTGGCTTTCAAAGGCAATCGTTATGCCCTTTTCTTTTGCATAGGCCATCAGCCGGTCGTATCTGTCCAAACCAACGGGACTAATGGGCGGCATAGGCCGTCCGTTGGAAACATGGCCTACCATCACCTTAACATTGTATTTGACGCAGGCATCCACACCGTCCATCAGGCGGCGGAGCATTTCATCGCCCGCCTCCCCCGGCTCCCAAATCACATTGAGGCCTTTGAAAGGGGCGTGGAAATTGTCAACAACGATGCCGGCTTTCTCTAAAGCCTCCATTGCTTTTTCAAATTCCGGATGCTCAATATTCACAAAAGTTCTGGCGATACCGTTTTCTGCAAAGGCGGCGATCACTTCTTTGTAAGGCCACTTGGGATATAAATTGATACCGATCTCCATAATCTTCCCTCTTTTTTCAGTCGTACACAGTTTTTATACTATACCACATATATGCCCGATTTGCAATTCTGTCAAATTTATCTCTGTACTATCTGATTTTTTATGCTATAATAAGAAATAGAAAGGGGGCAATCCTATGAAAATTCAATTTATCGGCGCAACCCACGAAGTAACCGGAAGCTGTACCCTTTTGGAGGTATGCGGCAAGAAGTACTTAGTGGACTGCGGTATGGAGCAAGGTATTGATGTTTTTGAAAATGTACCCATCCCTGTTCCGGCAAGTACCATCGAGGCAGTCTTTCTGACCCACGCCCATGTGGATCATTCCGGAATGCTGCCCAAGCTCTATAAGGACGGTTTCCGGGGCAGCATTTATGCCACGCCCTCAACCTGCGACTTAAGCAACATTATGCTGCGGGACTCTGCCCACATTCAGGAGTCCGAAGCAGAATGGCAAAATCGGAAAGCCCAGCGTGCCGGTGACGATTTGATCACACCTGTCTACACTATGGCAGATGCCGTGGGCGCAATTTCCCGTTTCCGTCCCTGCGCCTACGGGGAAATCATACAGGCGGAAGAAGGTGTGGAGGTTCGTTTTTCCGATATTGGACACCTGCTTGGCTCTGCCTGCATTGAACTTTGGCTGACAGAAAACGGAACTACAAAAAAGATCGTATTCAGCGGCGATGTGGGCAACACCGACCAGCCACTGATCAAAGACCCCCTGCCCGTGGAGGAAACCGATTATTTAGTGCTGGAATCCACCTATGGCAACCGGCTTCACGAAAAGCCCGGCGATACTGTAGCCGAGCTTGCCGGTGTGCTGCAGCGCACCTTTGACCGGGGCGGCAATGTGGTGATCCCCTCCTTTGCCGTGGGCAGGACCCAGGAATTGCTCTATGCTATCCGGCAGGTCAAGCAGGCAGGTATGGTCAAGGGTCACGATGGCTTCCCCGTATATGTGGACAGCCCGTTGGCAGTGGAGGCTACCGGTATTTTCCTGCAATGCGATCAAAGCTGTTTTGACGAAGAGACCTTAGCCCTGGTCAAGCAGGGAATCAATCCCATTTGGTTTGACGATATTTGCCTGTCGGTGACTTCCGATGAATCCAAACTGATCAACTTCGACAATCGGCCAAAGGTAATCCTTTCTGCCAGCGGTATGTGCGAGGCAGGTCGTATCCGTCACCATCTGAAGCACAATCTTTGGAGTGATAAGAACACAGTTTTGTTTGTAGGCTATCAGGCAGAGGGCTCTTTGGGCAGAAAGCTGCAAAACGGCGCTCCCTATGTCCGTCTGTTCGGTGAGGATATTACCGTAAACGCAGAGATCGCCGCCCTCCACGGCACCAGCGGTCACGCAGACCAGGGGGGCCTGCTCAAGTGGCTGGCAGGTTTCAAGAATAAGCCGCAAACGGTATTTATCAACCATGGTGACGACGAATCCTGCATGGTTTTCCAAAAGCTGCTGACCCAAATGGGCTATTCCGCAGAAGCTCCCTATAGTGGCACAGAGTACAATCTTGCCACAGGCAAAATGACCGTTTTTGCAGACTCCAAGCCCATTCGCCGGAACGAGGTATCCAGGGGATCTGCCCGAGCCCAGGCAATTTACGCAGAACTGGTTGCCACGGCAGAAGCGCTTCTTGCTTTCGTCAAGACCTGCAAAGGTCGCTCCAACAAGGACAATGCAAAATTTGCTTCACAGCTTCGCAGCTTGATGGAAAAATGGAAATAAGAAAGGGAAGGCAAACGCCTTCCCTTTTTGTTGTTGGTGCGGATGACAGGACTCGAACCTGCACGTCAAAGACAGAGGAACCTAAGGGTGATGTCACCCTAGTGAAGGTTTTGAACACATGCTTTAATGGAACTGCGAATGATACAGCGAATAGTAAAAACCACCCTGCCGGATCAGTTCATCGTGATTTCCCTGCTCAATGATCGCGCCGTCTTTCACGACGAGGATCGTATCAGCATTCTGAATAGTGGAAAGCCGGTGGGCGATAACAAAGCAGGTCTTGTTTTCCATCAGCGCAGTCATGGCGTATTGGATCTGGATTTCCGTAAGGGAGTCAACGTTGGAGGTTGCTTCATCCAAAATGAGGATCGGCGCTTTGGAAAGGAACGCCCTGGCAATGGTGATCAGCTGCTTCTGCCCCTTCGAAATGTTCACACCATCATCCGAAAGCACCGTTTCATATCCATTTGGCAGACCCCGGATATAGGAGTCGATCTTCGCGGATCTTGCCGCCGCATAGACCTCTTCAGGAGACGCATCCTCTCTTCCGTATACGATGTTGTCATATATGCTGCCGCAAAACAGCCATGTGTCCTGAAGTACCATATTGAACGCCAGACGCAGATCCGCCCGTTTGATGCTGATGGACGGTATCCCATCGATCCGTATCTCGCCGCTTTGGTGATCATAAAAACGCATCAGCAGATTGATGATCGTGGTCTTGCCGGCACCTGTGGGTCCAACGATCGCCACGGTCTGTCCCTTTTTCGCATTGACGGACACATTCTTCAGCACCGTTTTGTCTGCCGTGTAACCAAAGGTCACATTCTCCAGACAAACGTCGCCTTTCACTTCTTTCAGCTCCATTGCATCGTCCGCATCCACTTTTTCAGGTTCTTCGTCCAGAACGGCAAACACACGTTCTGCCGCCGAGAACGCGGACTGGATCTCGTGAAGGATATTGGAAAACTCATTGATCGGTCCCGCGAATTTTCTGGAATACTGGACGAATTGGGCCACTCCGCCAAGGGTAATAAAGAAGGCAGAGGTGGCCAGAATCGTGCCGTTTAGCGAAAACATATACAGAATACCGCCGATGACCGCCACCAAAGCGAGGGAAATGTTGTTGATGAGATTGATGGTGGGATACAGCAAAGCGGCATTATACTCCGCTTTGTAAAAAGCATCCATAGCCTCGTTGTTAATCTTGTTGAAACGGGAAGCGATCACATCCTGCCGCCCATAGGCAGAGATGGTGCGGGAGCCGGTGAGCATCTCTTCCGCAAAGCCGTTCAGTTCACCGTATTTTTTCGCTCTCTTCCTGAACAGCGGACGGACTTTTTGTGAACGGTACCGGGTAAACAGCAGCGACACTGGAACGGTCAGCGCAAAAATCAGGATCATCGGTTTGGAAATCTGCCACATAAAGAGCAGTGATCCCACCACGGTATACGCGCTGGTCAGAATCTGCACCAAATCATGTGACAAAGTGCTGTTGATGGTATCGATGTCATAGGATAAATGGCTGATGATATCGCCGGTAGCGTGGGTATCGAAAAAATTGACCGGGAGGGTCATCAGCTTTTCAAAGACCTGCTTGCGCATTTTGTAGATGATCCGCTGGCTCAGCCGGAGCATTACCACAGACAGCAAGTAAGCCAGCATCGCCGAAATCAAATAGCAGCCCAGCATCCGTCCAATATTCTCCCAGACCGCAGAAAAGTCCACGCCGCCCTCCAGCTCAATGGCATCAATGGCTGCGCCGGAATACCGCGGTCCTAGCAGAGAGAGCTGATTGGAACCCAGCGTCAACAACAATGCCACGACAAACAGCGGCCATTGTTCCAGGACATACCGGCTCAACCGGATAAAAATCCCCGTTTTGTTTTTTGGTGTTATGTTCTTATTCGTCAAGGAAGGCACCTCCCATCTGCGAGTCACTGATTTCCCTGTATACGGCACAGTTTTCCATCAGCGCCTCATGCTTTCCGCAGCCGATGATCGCACCCTCTTCAATGACCAGAATCAGATCGCAGTTTTTCACCGAACTGACTCTCTGCGCTACGGTGATCACCGTAGAATCCGGGAGGGATTCTCCAAGGGCCTTACGCAGATTGGCATCGGTTCTGTAATCCAGGGCCGACGAAGAATCGTCCAAGATCAATATTTCAGGATTTCCCGCAATGGCCCGGGAGATCAGCACGCGCTGACGCTGACCACCCGAAAGATTCGTTCCTCCCGTGGTGATCCTATGGGCATACCCATCCGGAAAAGCGGTGATAAAATCGTGGGCCTGTGCGATTTTCGCCGCTTTTACAATATCCTCGCTTTTGATTTCCCGGCCGAAACAAATGTTCTCTTCGATGGAATCGGCATAGAGAAAATCGTTTTGGAATACGATTCCGAACATTGCCGTCAACTCTTCACGCGGGTAGGAGCGCACATCCTTTCCCTTAATGCGAATAACACCTTCGTTTGTATCGTACAGGCGCATCAGAAGCCGCAGGATGGTGGATTTTCCGCTGCCTGTGGCGCCGATGATTCCCAGGGTCTCACCCTTTTTTAGTGAGAAGGTTACATCGGTCAGGTTATTGCTTTTTCCGAGATAGGAAAAAGATACATTTTCAAAGGAGATATGTGCGGAAGGATCGCCCTTGCCGTCGTCGTCACAAAGCGCCAGTTCGTTTTCTTCTTCCATAACCGATGCGATACGCTTTGCCGAAGCGGCGCACTTGGTGTACATAACGAACATTCTCGACAGCGACATCATCGCCATGGAGATCAGCGTAAAATACTGCATAAACGCAATGACCGTGGCAGCAGAGGATTGGTTTTGGGATACGAAATAGGCACTGACCGCGATTACCGCAACGATACCCATATTCATCAGCAGTGTCATCACGGGATTGACTACACCCATAATGGTTCCTGCCCGGGTTTCATTCCGCCGCAAGGTCATATTGGCTTTGTCATAACGGGCGCTTTCGTAATTCTCCTTTGACAGCGCCTTGATCACCCGGATTCCCTGGGCATCCTCACGGACCACCCGAACCATACCATCCACCGACTGCTGGACCCTGGAATAAAGAGGGACACCCATCCGAGAAATGCTGTAAACCACAATAAAGATCAGCGGCAGGGTAGCGATCATGACCAGCGCCAGCTTGCTGTCCATCAGGAGCGTGATGATGCTGCCGCCAAGCAGCAGGATCGGCGCGCGAATACCCATTCTCTGCATCATACCAACAAAATTCTGCACATTGTAGGTATCCGATGTGATTCTGGATTCCAAAGACGGAATGGTAAACCGGTCCGTGCTCCTGGCGGACAGATACAGGGTTTTGGAAAACAAAACCTTCCGCATCCGTGTGGAGAACATCATAGTCGTTTTTGCCGCCATTCTGTTTGCAATGATATTGCCCAGGCAGGCAGCTACCGCGCAAACCACCATCACCCCGCCAAAGACCAGGATTTTTGCCACATCGTTGGTTTCAATGACGTTTTCGAGAATGTAGCTCAACAAAAACGGAATCAATAACTCCGCCACAGTGCCAACAATCTTTACCGTAATCCCTTTTAGTATTCTTGTTCTCAACGGTTTGATATATGTAAATACCCACTTCATTTGCCGACCTCTTGTTGTTCGATGATCTCTCTTGCCTTCTCCTGCATCCGTTTCAATACAGAGTCAAATATGTCCAGTTCGGCCTGTGATATCCCCTCGGATAAAAGCCTCATCCATTCTGCGGAAGCAGCCTTTATTTCCGGCAGAACGCAAAGCGCTTTTTCGGTGGGAAAGACCGAAAATTGCCGTTTATCCTGGGGCAGTGGGCTTCTTGTAACATACCCCTTCTCCTCAAGGCAATTGACGTTTCTTGCCACCGTGCTTTTGTTGACGCAAAGCTCCCGGGCCAAATCCTCCTGGGATCGACCCGGCTCACGGCAGATCGCCAGAACGAAGGCGTAGTGACTGCTTTGTAAATCATCCGCCAATACTCTGCTGTGCCTGTAAATTGCCTGGGATCGGCAGATATTGTTCAGCATCTTCATAAATCTCGACATAGTATCCTCCGTAAACCAAAATCGTTGCCTTCGCAACAGTTTCGTATGCAACTATTATAAATAAAAACCAACTATTGTCAAGCAAAATACATTCGCACATAGGCAACAGGACCCGAGGAAATTATGGATGCAACCTGTTTTTGCATTGGTTGCCGCAAACTGCCCCCGGCATGTTTCATTTGATGCGTTCAGGTTCTGCCAGGACCAAATAAAAAAGAGGCCAAAAGGCCTCCTTTTTATTTGGTGCGGGCAACAGGACTCGAACCTGCACGCCGAAGCAGTGGAACCTAAGGGTGATGTCACCTTAGTGAATGTTTTGAGGTGTGTAAAGAATACATTTCTTAACAACTCTAACGGCTACTATCGAAATGCGCAAGTAAGTTCATTTGTCGGGGATATATCAATTTTACTTTTCCATCAATTAGCAGTCTATTTCCTTTTGGGAAACGCTGTTGATGAAAAAAGCAATGTCCTGCACCTTTCAAGTTTTGAACCAGCAAACTGACTTTATCATTCATAAGCAAATCACGTTCCCTTTTAGTGTATTATTAGAGTCCGGCAGAAACAGCCGCTTGGTGGTTTCCGCCGGACTCGAGTAGACGAAATACACTTCAAAATGGCATAATAAATAGAAGTAAGGATAATGCTATTTTACAATATTTGATTAGATTTTTGCACCGAATCAATCAAAATAATTTCTATTTTCATCTAAATAATCGATAACATGATCCTCATCGTACAAAAGACGTCCTACATGGAAACACTTAATTCCATTTTTACGCAGTATTTGATCAAACATTGTTTTATTTTCCGACAGCTGATTATAGTTATCTTTACTAATTCTATGCCAAATATGAACAACCGAAATATTGTTCAATAACGCAGGACGGCCATATTGCATAAACAGCTTGAGCGCCATAGTGTCGTCTTCAATGCCATACCCAGTATAAAACTCATCCCAGTAACCTACTTGTGCCAATACCTCTTTATGTGCAAAACCAAAATTGCCAATATAGGTTCGTATCAAATGCCTGTTTATCTTCTTTTCTCGAACTGATGGCTCTGGAACTACTGTCCGTATTTCATAATTCTCTTCATTTTGAGTCAGCCGTAATTCTAGCCCATCTTTATTGGACTCATACCAGTTTTCCGGAGTCCATACTGTATTTATTAATCGACTGAGCATTAATATAAAGCTTGCCATCATTCAGCTCAGCATGTCCACCAAGATGATTGATTATTTCTATAAAAACAAGTGTATCGCTTACAAGCGGAGGATTGTTTATGACTATCTTGATC
>JAZNNO010000007.1:0-3229 GCA_045580345.1 Faecousia sp. | reverse complement strand
CATCCGAGTCCCACAGGGCCGTAATTGTCTTTTCCATTCTTGACCTCCTGAATTTCTACGATACGACCGTCTTCAGCTCTTGCGAAGCGCCGCAGGAACTCCCAGCTCAGTTCTGCCATTTGAGGTGTGATCATATGGGGCAGGTTGTCAAGTGTGGCGAAACGCAGGTGATGCTTACCAGCTTTGTTATAAACATCGGCAATATAAACTTCATGGCCCATCACATAGCGCACCTCGGTATGATCAGCAGGAACACCGTTCTTACGCTCTGCCAAGTCCTTGCTTTCCAATGCGGCCTCTACTTCCGCGACACTCTTTTCCGGGCAGTTGAATGCAACCAAGCGGCGGCGGTAGGCATCGATGGCCTGCTCCCGTGCCTTAGAACCGGGTTCCGTATGGGGGAACACATTCTCGATCTGACCGCAGATGTTGATCAGCGGCAGTTCATTGGCTTTGAAAATCTCCACCATCTCATCGGTGACCGGAACAGACTCATGGGCATAATAGGGAGATGCGATGCCATGGCGGTCATTGAGTGTTGCGATTGCCGTGATTCGGTCAATATGGTGGCAGGCAAAGCTCAGTGCCAGATAGCCGTTATGGCTCTGACCGGTAATGTAGATCCGGGAGGTGTCCACGGGATAGTTTGCGATCACCTCATCCATGATTTCCACCAGCAGTTCGTTATCCTCAGGAGATTCCATAGCAAAGTACAGCAGCATACATTCGTTCATGGCCACCAAGTCCAAATGGTGGGAGTAGAACTGCAGGGCCGTCAGGGCATGGAACTCATTGCAGGGACGGACTTCTTTCATGCAAATGAAGAGGGGGATCTTCTTCTCATTGCCAATGGGGCTTGCGGTCAGATACCGTTCGCCCTTCAGCCAGTGGCCTTCCAGCTTCACACCCTTCTCTTCGATCTGGGCCAACAGCTCAGGATCATCCCAACGGCGGTAATCATATTCCATACGCATACCGTCAGCCATAGCCTTGCCCAAAGGAGAGTGAATCAGCTTCTGAAGATCAAATTCCGGATTGCGCTTATTCATGCTGCCGCAGATATACTGATGCCCCACAAAGGACTGCCACTGGTCATCCACATTCCGTACCCGCAGACCGTGGAACTCTTCGCCGCCGGGGAATTTCTCCTTCGGCAAGCCAGTCAGATCCATATAAATGGGTTCCAGGTCCAGCCGCCACAGGGCTGCCACTTCCATCAGAATGTCCGTAAAGATACCGCTGCCGAAAGGCGCACCGGTGACCAGATACACCACCGCAAAGCCGTTCTTTGCAGCATTTTCATTCATTTCCTTGTAATAGGACAGGGTATCCATGGCCCAGTTCCCATCCTTCATGTCCACACTATGATAGCGGACAACAACAGGGGTGTCGGCCTTTGCACTGTGGGGAATCATAGCGATCCAGGCCATGAAGCCCATGCTGGTAATATGGCAATGGATGCCCTTCTTTTCCCAGCTTTCCAGAACCTCGGGATAGGTCCGGACATTGCTCTTGGCATTGTAATCGCCGTCGGTGCGGCCGGTATACAGACCAAGATTGGCATGGTGTTTTACGTTCTCAAACATGTATTTGCAGAGGTCATTGACCAGAGGCTGAATGGGTGCTTCCCGGTCTGCCCAGGTTGCGTCATCCCACAGAAAAATGTTCGGATAAGTATAGGAAAAAGACATAATCTGTCACCCTTTCTATGATGTTCATTTCGATTATACAGTACGTATCTTTCAAAAAGCAAGCATTATTTTCCGTTTTCGTATAATATTTTTTATTTTTCGAATTGCTATTTACACCGTATTTTTGTATGATTATTTTGAAGATTTACACACTAAGGAGGAATCCCCCATGGGCAAGACCTTACTATACATCAGCGGCTGGAAAGAGCACGGTGGCGCCCCCGGAATTGGTGCAATTTGCTTTGACGAAGCCACTGGTTCTATGGAACTTTTAGGCAAACAGCACGAGGACCTTTCCTGCAACTGCACAGCCATCGACACCGAAAAAAATATACTTTACATCACCAACGAGCTCCATGAAAATCCCGATTTTTACAAGGGCGGCGGCGGCATCATTTATGCATTTTCGGTAAACAAAGAAACCGGCGAATTGACCCAGCTGAGCCGTGTTTATGCAACAGCACCCTGCCCCTGTTTCCTGGCTTTGGACAGCACAAAAAAGTACCTTCTGCTTGCCAACCACTCCGGCTTCAACGTGGTCACCAAGGCTGTCAAGGGCGAAGATGGCTACTACCATATGGTACGCGTATTCGACGACTGCTCCGTTTGTCTGTTCCGTCTGAACGAGGATGGCTCCATTGGTCCCATGGTGGATGTCCACAACCACGAGGATTATCCCGTCGAGGGTCGCGGCTTGCATTCCCGTCCCCACACCATTCTCCCTTCCCCCGACGGCAAGCTCTTTGCCTGCTGTGACAAGGGCGATGCCCATATTTACTTCTACAAGTTGGACTGTGAAAACGAAAGATTGGTGGTGGTATCCGAACCCTATGCAGAAAAGCCCGGTTCTGCGCCCCGGTACTGTGCTTTCCACCCCACCAAACCTTTCTTCTATCACAACCACGAGAGGAATATGGATGTAGCTGCATTCACCTACACCGAAAACGGCGAGCTGTCTCCCATCAACACCATCTCTTCCCTGCCCGACAATATCCCCAGCAACAAAGCACCGGAGGTCCGGGAATGGCTCCACGGGGAACCCACCGTGATGCCCGCTGACGGCTTCATGCCTCTGGAGCAGCAAGGCTTTGTGATGCATCCCAGCGGCAAATGGATCTACGATATGCTCAACGGTGCCGATGCAGTCAGCGTCCTGGAAATTGACCAGGAAACCGGCGCCCTATCTTTGGCTCAAGTTAAGCCCGTGGACGGTCGCTGGGTACGCGGCTGCGCCATCTCCCCCGACGGTCGTTTTTTGATCGTCACCTGTCTGCAGAGCGGTGGTGTCTACTCCTATCCCATCGGTGAGGACGGCAAGCTGGGCGATCCGGTCAGCCATGTGGATTTTAACGGCGGCTCCTACGCAACCTTCTTCAAATAAGCAAAAGGCCGCCGCTGCTTAATCAAGCAGCGGCGGTATTCATCAAACATCAATATAACTTCCGTCTTCGGGAGGTTCCTCGGTACTGCGCCAAATCCTATACGGCGCATTGGCTTCCAGCCGGTTCAGCACCACGGCTGTGATTCCGGCAATGGCA
>JAZNNO010000006.1:0-2946 GCA_045580345.1 Faecousia sp. | reverse complement strand
CCTTAATCCAGATCCTCGCCGTTGCTGGCGATGACCTTCTTGTACCAGTAGAAGCAGTCCTTGCGGTAACGCTTCATTTCGGCAGTTTTTGCTTTTTCGTCATCCTCATCCCGGTCCACATAAATGAAGCCGTACCGCTTGGAGATGCCCTCTCTGGTGGACACCAGATCAATGGCACTCCAGGGGCAGTAGCCGAAGAGCATGGCGCCCTCTTCAATGCCCAGCTTCATCTGCCGGATGGTTTCCCGGAGATGCTCGATGCGGTACTGGTCATGGACGGTACCGTCGGATTCCAGCACATCGGGGCGGCCGTAACCGTTTTCGGTGATGATCAGAGGCAGGTGATACCGGTCCGTCAGCCGCCGGGCGGTGACCCGGATGCAGTAAGGATCGTAGCTGTGGCCATCGGTTTCGGCCTTGACGAAATTGGGATTCTTCACAGCCCGGCCGATGCCCGGCTTATCCATCAGGGCCATCAGGTAGCTCATATTCCGGTTGTCCGCATTGGCCAACGCGCTGAGGTCCTGCTTGTAGTATTCCAGATATTGGGTGGTGTCGTAGCCGTAGCAGTTGAAGCCGATGAAGTCCGGATGACAGGCCTTCATGGCCTCAAAATCACCGGGCTGTACATCCAGCACCACGCCGTTCTGCTCAAAGTAGCGGTAGACACTCTTGGGGTACTCACCGAAAACCAGCGCATCCAGATAGAGGTTGTTCCGCAGGTCATCCATATTCATGGCGGCCAGGTAGTCCTCCGGGCTGGAGGATGCAGGATAAGAGGTGGTGATGTTGGGGGCAGGGCCGATCTTGGCATCGGGGCACATTTCGTGGCAAAGCTGAATGGCCTTTGCCTGGGCCACCAGCTGCCGGTGGGCGTCGTTATACAGATCGTTGGGGGTATTGAAACCCTTGCCGCCGCCGATCATGTCGAAGGCACCGAAGAAGATCAGCATATTCTGCTCATTGTAGGTCAGCCAGTATTTCACATCGTCTTTGTAGTTTTCAAAGAGGATGCGGCAGTAATCCACATAGAGATCGATCAGCTTCCGGCTGCGCCAGCCATCGTACTTTTCCTTCAGGCTTAGCGGCAGATCAAAGTGGAAGATGGTGACCACCGGCTCAATGCCGTACTTGTGGCACTCGGCAAAGACATTCTTGTAGAAGTCAATGCCGGCCTGATTCACCTCACCCTCGCCAGTGGGCAGGATGCGGCTCCAGGAAATGCTCATGCGGTAGGCCTTGAAGCCCATTTCTGCCATCAGAGCGATGTCCTCTTTATAGTGATGGTAAAAATCAGAGGTGTAGTGGAAGGAGCAGCAGCCGGGATTGGGCGCTTTCATATCCCAGATGGACAGGCCCCGGCCGTCACAGTCGAAGCCGCCCTCTACCTGTGCGCTGGAGGTGCTGGCACCCCAGAGGAAATCTTTCGGGAAAGGCATAGGCGTTCTCCTTAATCCAGGTCTGCGCCGTCAGAGGCGATGACCTTTTTGTACCAGTAGAAGCTGTCCTTGCGGTAGCGGTCACCGTTGCCGGTGCCGTCGTCCTGGAAGTCTACATAGATGAAGCCGTAACGCTTGTGCATTTCACCGGTGGAGGCGGAAACCAGATCGATACAGCCCCAGGGGGTGTAGCCGATCAGGGGAATGCCGTCCTCGTTGATGACCTTGTCCATTTCCTGAATGTGGCCCCGGAGGTAATCGATGTGGTAGGGGTCATGGATGGTGCCGTCAGCTTCCAGCTTGTCCTGAGCGCCCATGCCGTTTTCGACGACCATCAGGGGCTTGTGGTAGCGGTCCCACAGCTCGTTGCAGGCGTAGCGCAGACCCACGGGATCGATCTGCCAGCCCCAGTCGGAGGCCTTCAGGTAGGGATTCTTCACGCCGCCCATGAAATTACCCTTGGCATCTTCAATGACCTTGGGATCGGCGCTGGTGACGCTGGACATATAGTAGGAGAAGCTGAGGAAGTCCACGGTGCCGTCCAGAAGAAGCTGCTGCTCTTCGTCCGTCAGTTGGAATTCAATGCCTGCCCGCTCATATTCCTTCAGCTTGTAGTTGGGATAGCGGCCGGTAGCCTGGACATCGAAGAAGAAGTGGGATCCCCGGCTCACCAGCTTGCTCTTCAGCACATCCTCAGGATGGCAGGTGTTGGGATAGGTAGCACCATAGGCTACCATATTGCCGACCATGTTGTTGGGGTCGATTGCGTGGAGAATCTGTACAGCCCGGGCGCTGCCCAGGAACTGGTGCTTGCAGGTATCTGCCACGATCTGGGGGGTGGAGTAGCCCACACCGGCACCCATGTAGGGAGCCATTTGGGCGATGTTGATTTCGTTGAAGGTCAGCCAATACTTGACCTTGCCTTTATATCGGTTGCCCACAGTGGTGACGTAGCGCTCCCAGCATTCAATGGTGCGCTTGTCGGCCCAGCCGTTCCAGGTATTACACAGGGCAACGGGAGTTTCATAGTGAGAAAGAGTGACCAGAGGTTCGATGCCGTACTTATGCAGCTCATCGAACACCTCGTCATAGAACCGGAGGCCCGCTTCATTGGGCTCTTCTTCCATACCGGTGGGGAAAATACGGGTCCAGTTGATGGACATACGGAAGGTCTTGAAGCCCATTTCGCCGAAGAGGGCGATATCCTCCCGGAACCGGTGGTAGAAATCGATACCGTTGTGGGAGGGGTAATCGTAGCCCTCAAAACAGCCATACTGGGAGCCTTCCTCCGGCTTGTCGCCGCTAAAGAAGAAACGGGCGCCCTTTACTTCACCAAGTCGGGTCGTAGCCATGTCGTTCTGTGAGCCAAGGAGTTGTAGCCCCTAATTGTCTTCTAAGCCCGCTTGGCCTCCGACTTGGGATAATCGTAGCCCTCAAAACAGCCATACTGGGAGCCTTCCTCCGGCTTGTCGCCGCTAAAGAAGAAACGGGCGCCCTTTACTTCACC
>JAZNNO010000005.1:0-41635 GCA_045580345.1 Faecousia sp. | reverse complement strand
GGTAGCAACTGTCCACTGGACAGTTGCACTTAGATGGGTTCGAATCCCTCTCACAACCAAAGCCAATAAAAAACACCACCCGATTGGGTGGTGTTTTTTATTGGCAGAGGATGAGGGATTCGAACCCCCGCAAACGGAGTCAGAGTCCGGTGTGCTACCGTTACACTAATCCTCTATCACACGGACAGGTTTTATTATAACCACGAAACGAAAAAAGTCAAGCATTTTTTTCGTTTTTTACCAGTTTTTTCTCCGTGGTTCGCAGGTAGTATTTCCCCACGCCAAAAATTTATACAAGAGATTGCCACAACCAGTCTGCGGACTGGTTTCGCAATGACAACAAGGTGAACTTATGTCTCTTCCCAAGGGAAGGGTTTGCCTTTCAAGACGGAGCGTTTGATATAAGAAAAGGTCTCCTTCTCCCCTTTTTCCGCCAGCATTTCAAGCAAAAAGTCTAGTTCCTTTTGGGTCTGGGGGTGCATACGATGGCGCTCCAGGCTCTTGCGGAAATAGGCCAAGGCTGCGCCGTCGGTATAGGCTTTCCCCTGGTAGGTCATACAGGCCGCCCGGCGGTCCATCACCATCTCCACCAGGTATTTCCGGGGCATTGGGAGAGATTCATATTGCTTTGTTTCCAGGCTCAAGTCTGTCCAATACTCATAATGGTGACGGTTGCGGCCTTTATGGTGCATCCAGGCCTCACTATAGCCCTTTTCCTCCCGCTCGGCGGTATTGGGACTACGGGTGCCTTGATAGTATTTCACGCCGCTCAGAAACTCCGTGGGGGAATATTTGGACAGGTCGTGTACCAGACCGCGCCAATATAGTCCCACCCGGAAGCAGCCGCCGCACACGATCATGCGGTGCTTGGTGATGGTCACAAAATGTTTCAGCGCTTTCAATGTTTTGCCCTCGCTTTCATGCAAAAGGGTGCGGCAAGCGCACCCTTTCATTTTATCTTGCCAGGAATCCGATCTTCTTATAGACCTTGCGAAGGGTCTTCTCAGCCTCATAAGCGGCCCGCTCAGCGCCGCCACGGTACACGCCTTCCAGGTATGCCTTATCCTTCAGCAGGCGGCTGGCCTCTTCACGGATGGGCCGCAAGGTCTCGATAACAGCCTCGCCCACCTTGGGCTTGAATGCGCCGTAGCCCTGGCCTGCAAACTCGGTTTCGATCTCTTCATAGGTCTTACCGGTGACGGCAGCATAAATGCTCATCAGATTGGCAACACCGGGCTTATTCTCCGGGTCAAAACGGACACAGTTCTCGGTATCGGAGTCGGTAATGGCCCGCTTAAACTTCCGCTGGATATCCTCGGGGCGCTCCATCAAGAACACGCAGCCCTCGGGCATAGATTTACTCATCTTGCTCTCAGGTGCATTCAGGCTCATGACCCGGGCGCCGGTCTCGGGGATGTAGGGCTCGGGGATCTTGAACACATCGCCATAGATGCTGTTGAACCGCTGGGCAACATCTCTCGTCAGCTCGCAGTGCTGCTTCTGATCGTGACCTACGGGCACCAGGTCCGGCTGGTACAGCAGGATATCCGCAGCCATCAAAGCAGGGTAAGTAAACAAGCCGCCGTTGATATTCTCCGCATTCTTGGCGGACTTATCCTTAAATTGGGTCATACGGCTCAGCTCGCCGAACATAGTATAGCAGTTCAGCACCCAGCCCAACTCTGCGTGCTGGTGGACATGGCTCTGGACAAACAGGGTGTTCTTCTCGGGGTCTAAGCCGCAGGCAATATACTGAGCCAGCTGCTCCAAGGTACGGCGGCGCAGGTCAGCAGGGGTCTGCCGGACGGTGATGGTGTGCATGTCCGCCATAAAGTAGAAGCAGTCAAACTGCTCGGCACGGCCACTCCAATTCTTAATAGCACCCAGGTAATTGCCCAAATGCAGGTCACCGCTGGGCTGGATGCCGGATAACATTCTCTTCTTCTGTACGATTTCTTCCATTTTGCTTTCCTCTTTTCCGGGAATTTCTTAATATTTTATCACAGCTGGCAGAAAAACGCAATGGGAAATTGACTTTCCGGGGGTGAATATGGTATAGTAACAAAAAGATTTTTAGATAGAGGTTGATACTATGGATTACAAAGCATTGGCTGATTTATTATTCCCGGGCGTCACCGACACTCCCGAGATGTTAGAAGAGAGATTTCCTCTGCGGAATTGCCCCGAGGGCGCTGTCATCACCCGTATGGCACCGTCGCCCACCGGCTTTGTCCATTTGGGCAATCTGGTACAGGGTCTCATTTCCGAGCGGATGGCCCATCAGAGCGGCGGTGTGCTGTTTTTGCGGGTGGAGGACACCGATGCCAAGCGGGAAGTTCCCGGCGCGGTGGAGGTTCTCATTGACACGCTGAAGCATTATGGCATCGCCTTTGACGAAGGCGCATCCCACAGCGGTGATTTTGGTGACTACGGCCCTTACCGGCAGCGCCAGAGAGCGGGTCTGTACCATGTGTTTGCCAAGAAGCTGGTGGAAGAGGGCAAGGCATATCCCTGCTTCTGCACCGAAGAAGAGCTGACTGCTATGCGTGAGCAGCAGGAAGCAAACAAGGAGAATTTTGGTTACTATGGCAAGTACGCCATTTGGCGTGACCGGGCTATTGAGGACATCAAAGCACAAATCGCTGACGGCAAGCCCTGGGTGCTGCGTTTCCGCAGCGAGGGTTCTATTGAGAATCAGTTTAAGTTCGACGATGTGGTCAAGGGCAAGCTGACCATCACCGAAAACGACATTGACCATGTGCTACTGAAGTCCGACGGCATTCCCACCTATCACTTTGCCCACGCGGTGGACGATCATTTGATGCGCACTACCCACGTGGTTCGCGGTGATGAATGGATGGCTACCCTGCCCTTCCACATTCAGCTGTTCAAGGCATTAGGCTTTAAGCTGCCCAAGTATGTCCACATCGGACCGCTGATGAAGATGGACGGAAATTCCAAGCGCAAGCTGTCCAAGCGGAAAGACCCGGAACTGGCGCTTACCTTCTACAAGGCCGAGGGTTTCCCTGTTGCGGCGGTTTATGAGTACATTATGACGCTCTTAAACTCCAATTACGAGGATTGGCGTCGCGCCAACCCAACCGCTCCCGCCACCGACTTCCCCTTCAGTGCCAAGAAACTGAATCCCGCCGGCAATCTGTTCGATTATGCAAAGCTGACTGACGTGAGCAAAAATGTGATCGCCATGATGGATGCTGAAACTGTCTACGAGCTGCTCACCGAATGGGCTAAGGAGTTTGATGCTGACTTTGCCGAAAAATTAGAGCGTGATCCTGCCTACACCAAGTCCATTTTGGCCATTGGCCGGGGCGGCAAGAAGCCCAGAAAGGATATTGCTGTCTGGACCGAGGCCAAGGCATATATGGGCTTCTTCTACGACGAGTATTTGGAAAAGCCTGTATTTGACGAAAAGTTCAGCGCTGACACTGTGAAAACCGTACTTGCTAAGTTCCTGGAGAAGTTCGACATTACGGACGATTCTTCTGCCTGGTTTGACAAGGTCAAAGCAATCACCGAGGAAATTGGTTTCACCACCGATATGAAGGCCTACAAGGCTGACCCCACCGCCTTCGACGGCACTGTTGCGGATGTGTCCACCTTTGTCCGGCAGGCTGTTACAGGCAAGACAAACTCCCCCGATCTTTACACGGTCATGCAGATCCTCGGCTACGACAGAACCGTAGCGAGAATCAAGGCAGTCATGGAAACTCTGTAAAAATATCCCAATAAAAAGTGGCTGTCTCATCCATTTTGAGACAGCCGCTTTCTCTGTATGTAGGGGAGGCGTTTCGCCTCCCTATGGACAGGAAACCCGTCCCCTACAACATAAATTCGGCATTGGGCAAAAAAGGAACGGCCTTTCGGTCGTTCCTTTTTTATTTACTTACGCTTCGGGGTCGTCGTTCAGTTCTTGGATTTCCTCGGGTCCTTCAGTCGCTTCAGGAGCGGGTGCAGGAACCGAAGGCTTTTTCTTAGCCAGGAAGAACCAAGTCAAACCGCCTGCAACAGCCAAGCCAGCCACAACGATTCCGACAATCAGCAACGCGGTATTGACTCTACGTTCCTTGATTTCGTTGTCAGTTCCCTGGGTCTCCTCCGGGGCTAAAGTCTCTTCGGGCGCCAGGGTTTCACCGGGAGCCATTACCTCAGTAGTAGCCTCGGTGGATAAGGTTTCACCGGGGGCCAAAGTCTCACCAGGATTGGTTGTCTTTGTAGGCGCTTTGGTTGCCTTTGTTGGAGAAGTGGTCTTGCTTGCTCTGGTGGGCTTTGTAAGCGGAGCCTTGGTTTCAGTGGTTGGCTTGGTCAAAGCTGTTCCCTTGGTGGGCGTTACATTCTCTTCCTCTCCGGAATCGGAGCCAACCTCAGGTATCGTGGGCTTCACGGCCATCTCACCTGTTCCATCGTCCAAATAAATTCTGATCTTTTTGCTTGTATTCTTCACAGTGCCAACAACCACACCGTCATCACCGGGCGCCATAGTCACCGTGGCAAGCACAGTTTCAGAAGTCTGGGAATTGTCACTGTTATAGAAAGCTGCCTTTACCTTAATGGTCTTCTTTTGGGCAGTTGCATTCAACCAGGACAACCGATAAGCTACCTCTGCCTTTTCGTGCTTATTGTGATCGATCAGCTTCTCTCCGCCGTAGACATCATAGATCGACAGATCAGCGGCAAGGCCGGTCGGATAGAGCTTGTAATCATCGATCAGCACCTGCGTGGTCAGATCAGCGCAGGAAATGCTGATAGTCTGAACAGGCAAATCAACGTCTCGCATATCCACATCTTTTACCTGTTTCAGCATTTTACCGCCTTCATAGGCAGCATAAGTACAGGTACCGTTATCGAAATCAACATCTCGCTTAAAGGTATA
The DNA here is from genome assembly GCA_045580345.1 of Faecousia sp. Lineage (GTDB taxonomy): Bacteria > Bacillota > Clostridia > Oscillospirales > Oscillospiraceae > Faecousia. Next base: position 36,744 of record JAZNNO010000005.1, on the reverse strand, counting down.
TTCCTTTCCGGTTTCCAGTGTGACACCGGCAAGTTCTTTGTACTGGCCGTAATCGTCGTAATATACCTTATCGCCTTCCAGCTTAATACCGCCATCTACTGAGGTATTGAGCAAGACCACCTTAGCGCCGCTGTTCATCGCCTTCGGCAAGGTCACGGAAATCTCCCAAGCCTGCTGACGGGCATAGCTGTCACCGGCAGTGATATTCTTAGGCAGCTTCACATTTTCCAGAACCGCCGTGCCGGTAAGTGCCAGGGTCTTATCGCCGTTGCTGTCAGTGATGACCATATCTTTGTTCACATTGAACTTCCATGTCTGGGGCAAGGCCACATTACCCTCATTCAAAACAGTGCCGACCTTATAGCTCTCATAATTTTCCAGATAAGAGGGATTCTCACTGTAACGCTCGGCATCTCGGGTGACAACAGGTTTCACATTGGCCTTGGTTTCCACCCAGTAACCGGTGCTGCCCATAGTCACAGAACCCTCCTTGAGGATCTTGCCGCCGGGGAAGGTTACGGTCGTACCGTTGATCTTAAAGGTCGGATCGCTGTCCTTGATCTTAAAGCTTTCCTTTGTTGTGCCACCGGTAACATCAGGGGTAATACGCCAGATATTCCGGCCATTTGCGTACATGCCGGTGAGCATGTAACCGTCATTCCAGTTTGTGGGAACAGAAATTGGCTTGCGGTCAGAGTAACCGGCAACGCGGGTCAGTTCTGTCAGCGCCTCGGACATATACTTCAGACGCTCGTCATAACCTGCCTGGCCGCCACCTTCCGATACTGTCATATAGACCAGGAAGGGCTGGGGATCCATCATACCGTAATGATACAAGGACTCGGTGTAGTAGGCAGTGTTGCCCTTATAAGAGGTGGCTCTGCCATAGTCATATCTTGATATCCATACGCTGATCTTCTTGCTGTCGGTTGCATCGTAGATATTCTTCATTTTATTGATATTCCACAACAGCATACCGTAAGGATCATCGTCATAGACCGCGTTATTGTAGCTTGCAGGATTCTGATACAGGTAAGTACTGCCATCCTTAAAGTAGCTGGCATTGGGCAAATGAGAATAGTCGTTGGTATTGGACACATTGCCGGTCTTCAAACCATTGGTATTGCCATGCAGGTTCTTATACCATGTGGGGCCCTCATAGGACTGATAGTCAGACATGGTCGCATCCGGGTAAAGGGCCTTCATTGGCTCATACAGCGCATAATTAAAGTACATTGCGATCCGGTTATACATAACCCGATTCCAAATTGCATAGCAATCTCCGTACTTTGCATTGTGTTCAGCCTGCTTGGATGCGCTGAATACCTGCTTGATGGTCTGGGGAGGATACATACTCCAGATCTCGGATCTGTCGCCGCCTACTTCCTGGTAGAATGTAAAGCCGGCTTCCTCCAGCATGGGACGCAGTTCACTCTTATACTTGGGATGGGCAACCACATCATGATAGAAATTACGGTTGCTGCCTGCGGGGGCATTCTTCGCATAGTGGCCACCATAGGGGGAGCCATACAGATACCAGCTGCCCATAGCAGTATATTCCGTATCCAAAATGATACCGTCCAGCTTGCCGCCCAAATCCTTATAGGCCTTAATAAATTCATCGAATTGCGTTTTCAGCTGTTTAACGCCGCCATCAGCAAAAATGACCAGGTCAGCATCTGCTTCCAATGCCGCACTGGTATTGAACAGACGGATGTACTTCATGCCATCCGGCAGCTTATCCAGTTCAGCCTTTACAGTCTGCGCCAGCTTAGCATTATCACCATCGTCACGCAGTCTGACTTGTCCGCCAATATTCTTTACCCGAATAATATAAGCCTGGGCAATATTGCCGTATTGCTCTATACTTGCTGGATCCCATGTCATCGCAATAAAAGGATCCTTTGTAATGGCTGCGTCGGCAACTGTGCCTACGGAAGGTGCCACAGACAGCAGGATCACGAGGGTCAAAATTGTTGCCAAAAATCTTTTCATTGGGTATCTCCTTAATTCTTAAGACTCTGCAGGGGTGCAGGGATACGACCGCCGCGGGCAATAAAGTCTACAGCGGATTCATTATGTACGGGCATCACCGGGGCGCTGCCCAACAAGCCGCCCATCTCCACCATATCCCCAACGGTCTTACCGGGAGCAGGGATGATACGGACAGCTGTTGTTTTCGAATTGACCATACCGATGGCGGCTTCATCGGCAATGATCGCGGAAATGGTGTCTGCGCTGGTGTCTCCGGGGACAGCGATCATATCCAGGCCCACGGAGCAAACGCAGGTCATAGCCTCCAGCTTATCCAGGGTCAAAGTGCCGGATAGGGCTGCGGCGATCATACCCTCGTCCTCGGACACTGGGATAAATGCGCCGCTGAGACCGCCCACATGGTTAGATGCCATAACGCCGCCTTTTTTCACCGCGTCATTGAGCATAGCCAGGGCTGCTGTCGTGCCGTGGGTACCGCAGATCTCTAAGCCGATCTCCTCCAAAATACGGGCAACGGAGTCGCCCACAGCAGGAGTAGGCGCTAAGCTCAAGTCCACAATACCGAAAGGTACGCCCAAACGCTTACCGGCTTCTACGCCAACCATCTGACCCATACGGGTGATCCGGAAGGCAGTCTTCTTAATGGTTTCTGCCACCACATCAAAGGGCTGACCCTTTACACTCTGCAGGGCATGGTACACCACGCCAGGACCGGAAACACCCACATTCAGCTCGCATTCCGGCTCGCCCACGCCGTGGAAGGCACCTGCCATAAAGGGGTTATCCTCAACTGCGTTGGCAAAAACCACCAACTTTGCACAGCCCAAACCGTCGTTATCGGCGGTCAGTTCTGCAGTTTTCTTAATAATTTGGCCCATTTTGGCAACGGCATCCATATTGATACCGGCCTTGGTAGAGCCTACGTTGACGCTGGAACAAACCAGGTCGGTGGCCTTCATCGCCTCGGGGATAGAATCCATCAAGACCCAGTCGCCCTTGGTACAGCCCTTCTGCACCAGCGCAGAAAAGCCGCCGATAAAGTTCACACCGCACTCTTTAGCGGCCTTATCCATGGCAATGGCCAAAGGCACATAGGTATCGGTATTACAGCTATTGCCCACGATGGCAATGGGGGTCACGGAGATCCGCTTATTCACGATGGGGATACCGAACTCCCATTCGATCTCCTCGCCAACCTTTACCAAATTCTCCGCCCGACGGGTGATCTTATCATAGATCCGCTGGGCGCAGATGTTGACATCCTCATGGGCGCAGTCCAAAAGAGAAATGCCCATAGTGATGGTGCGTACATCCAGGTGACGCTTATCGATCATATCCTGGGTGGCTAAAATATCCTTAAAATCCAACATACGCTTACACCCTATGCATTGCCTGGAAGATTTCTTCTCTCTGCAGGCGGATGGAAAGACCCATTTCCTTGCCTTTTTCCTCTAACTTTTGGGCAAGCTCAGCCACGGGCACTGTAGCGCCGGACACTTCCACCACCATCATCATGGTGAAGTAGCCCTGCATAACAGTCTGGCTGATATCCAGCACATTGACCTGGAATCCGGCCAGGTCCGTACATACCTCGGCAATGATACCCACACGGTCCTTGCCTACAACTGTTACAACCGCCTTCATATTACACCTCGTAGTCAGCGCAGACGCGTGTATCCAGGAAGTTCCAGAAATGCTCCTTGGCTGCCAGGTGGGCAGGATGGGTCGCATAATTCGTCAGTGCTTCCTTGCTCTCAAATTCAGAGTACAGGGCGTAGTCCACACCATTGTAGGCAGCCCGGATCTCCATAGCCTGCAGACCGGGGATCACACCTACCAGGGGCTCCAGCTGCGCCTTGATGATGGCCACTGCCTCTGCCTTATCTACACCTTCTTTTAATGTGTACAGAACAATGTGCTTTACCATAATATTTCTCCTTATTTGCTTGCGGGTATTTACGGCAAATACCGGGGCCGATTTTTCGGTCCCGGTATGTAATGTCAATTAAGCCTCTTCGGTAACTTCCTCAGTTGCCTCTGCAGCTTCCTCTGCTTCCTCTTCGGTCTCCTCTGCAACGGGCTCCAGCAGAGCGCGGATGGACAGGGAGATACGCTTATTCTCAGCGTCGATATCGGTGATCTTCACCTGGACTTCCTGGCCCTCAGCCAGCACATCCTCGGGCTTGCCGATACGCTTGTCTGCAATCTGGGAAATATGGATCAGGCCGTCAACACCGGGAATGATCTCAGCGAATGCACCGAAAGTCATCAGCTTCACGACCTTAGCGGTGACAACGTCGCCTGCATTGTAGGTGGTCATAAACTGATTCCAGGGGTTCATCTCAGCTGTCTTGTAACCCAAAGAGATCTTACGCTTCTCAGCGTCGAAGGAGATGACGTAAACATCGATCTCATCGCCAACACTCACGACCTCAGCGGGGTTCTTAATGCGGTTCCAGCTCAGCACAGAAACATGGACCATGCCGACCACACCGCCGATGTCCACAAATGCGCCGTAAGAAGTCAGGGACTTAACAGTGCCGTGGTACTTTGCGCCAACCTCGATCTCGCTCCACAGCTTCTCCTGTGCAGCCTTGCGGCCCTCAGCAGTAACAGCACGGATAGAGCCGATCACACGGCGACGGGCGCGGTTGACCTCAGTGATCTTCAGCTGGGTGGTAGTGCCGACCAGAGCTGCCATATCGCCGCCCTTGGCAACACCGGACTGAGAAGCGGGGATGAACACGCGGATGCCCTTAACAGTAGCAACCAGGCCGCCCTTGTTCTCTTCGGTGATAACGCCTTCCACAGTAGCCTTCTCTTCACACCAGGCAGCCAGTTCGTCCCAAACCTTGATGCCGTCCAGCTTCTTCTTGGACAGCTGGCAGGTGCCTTCCTGATCGTTCACACGGACCACGAATACTTCGATCTCGTCGCCCACCTTCAGAATATCCTCGGGCTTCACGGAAGGATCTGCGCTGACTTCATCATACGGAATATAGCCGGCGTGCTTGGTGCCCAGGTCGATCTGGACTTCAGTGGTGCCAATACCGGTAACGATACCGATAACCTTATCTCCTGTATTTAAAGTCTTGATGGACTGCTCAAGAAGTGCCTCAAAGCTTTCCTCCTGTACAGCCTCAACATTCATAATTTCGCTCATTGTCTTATTGACCTCCTTTATAATCCACGCCGGGGTTGATGCACCGGCAGTGATTCCAACATCACGCACACCGCAAAACAGCTCGGGATCGATCTCTGTGGCATTGTCCACCAACATGACCCGGTCGCAGTGTTCCCGGCAAATCATTGCCAGACGGCCGGTATTGGAAGAATGGGTATCTCCCACCACCACCATTGCCTGACTGGTCTTACTGAGGCTTGCCGCCTCATTCTGCCGGGATTCAGTCGCTCTGCATATTGTATCAAAAATTTTTACATTAGTAAACACTTTTTTTGCAATTTTTTTGCAAAAATTCCAAAGAGCTTCGGTGGAAGTTGTCTGACAGACCATACTGATGGGCAAATCGGAAGAGATCTCTCCGGATCGGGCCCAGCTTTGGAGCTCTTCGGGGGTTTCGAAAACCTTACAATTGCTGCACCAGCCGGCGATCCCCTCCACCTCCGGGTGGGCGCGGGTACCGATGATCACCGGCAAGCGGCCTTCCCCCTCTGCGCGGCTCACGATACTATGTATCCGCTTCACAAAGGGACAGGTAGCATCCACCACCTTGGCGCCTCTTGCCTCCAAAGCCTCCTGCACCGCACGGGTCACACCGTGGGAACGGATGATGACTGTTTGGCCCGGTTGGGCTTCCTCAGGGGATTCGATCACCTTCACACCCATTTGACGAAAATGCTCCACAGCGTGTCTGTTGTGGATGATAGGACCAAGCGTGCAAACCTGTTGGTCCGTAGCTGCAGCCTGCTCCACCAATTCCACTGCCCGGTTCACACCGAAACAAAAGCCAGCGCTTTCCGCTACGCGAATGCTCATACGGGAATCTTCTCCTTGATAATAGCTTCAATGGCGGCAATAACACCGTCAATGTCCAACTCGGAAGTATCAACCTTAACAGAATCCCGGGCCAGCTTCAGCGGCGCAATTTCCCGGTGGGTATCCTGGTAGTCACGCTGAATGATATCCTTGAGGACCTGCTCGTAATTCACCTTCTGACCCTTTGCCAGCAGCTCGTCACAGCGGCGCTTTGCCCGGACCTCGGGGGTCGCGGTGAGGAAGATCTTTACATCTGCCTTGGGCAGGACAACAGTGCCGATGTCCCGGCCGTCCATAATGACATTATGGGCCTTGGCCACATCCCGCTGCATATCCAGCAGCACTTCCCGGACCACAGGCTGGGCAGAAACCAGACTGGCTTTCTGAGAAATGTCCTGGGTGCGGATCTCGTCGGTCACATCCATACCGTTCATCAGCATGTGCTGCTTGCCTTCTTCGTCGTATTCGATTTGGATGGTCAGCTCGTCAATGTAGCGCTCCACCCCATCAGAATCCTTGGGGCTGACGCCCAAAAGATCCATAAAGTATGCCACAGTGCGGTAGATCGCACCGGTATCCACATAATGATAGCCCAACTCCTTTGCCAGTCGCTTGGCAATGGTACTTTTGCCTGCACCGGCAGGGCCGTCAATGGCGATCGCATAAGTCTTAGCCATAGTATCCTCCTTACTTGCGGAGCTTTGATAGCGCCGCAGCTTCCATATTCACGGCTTCTTCCGCCGTTAATCCCAATATTTCACCGGCTTGTTGCGCCGTTTTAGGCAAGCCTCCATCCAGGCCAAAACGCAGAGTCAAAAGCTTTGCCTCCTGCTCTGACAAAGTAGACAGCATATCCAGCACCCGCTGACGGGCCTGGAAATAGGCTGTGTCCTCCACTGCCTGGTTATCGTCGGGGGTTTCCTCTTTCGGCTCACGGGAGAGCACCGTCTGTTGGCGGAGCTTGGCCTGGGTGAGCATTTCTGCCACCGTTGCCGCCTCCTCCGGGGTGATATGAATTGCCTCTGCAATTTCTTCCAAAGTGGGATTGCGGCCCAGCTCGCCCAAAAGCTGCTGGTCCATATCCCGGAAATCTTCCAGGGCTGTTTTCATCTTTTCTCCGATACCACTGGAACGAGCCTGCATCAGCGCAGCCTTTGCCAAATACTGCCGGATCCACCAATCGATATGTGAATCAAAATCGCCGCCTGTATAGCGCAGGATGCCCTGCCACAGGCCCAAGCTGCCCTCTTGGATCAAGTCCAGCAGCAGAATGCCACGGCCTGTATGCTCGCAAGCAATCTCCACCACCCGGCTGAGGCACAGGTTGGTAAGGTCCTGCAACACCTCTTCCTTGCCGGCAGCATACTGCTCCGCCAAGGCTTGTGCATCACCCGCCACGGGAATATTTGACAATTCCTGCAAATAAAGGCCTAAGGGATCATTTTCATCCAGGTCTGTCAAAAGGTCGCCGGATTTTACCATCTGCTGCTCCTGCCGCAGACGCAGAGCGGCTTCGCCGCTGCCGGAGTCCATAGGCAGGTCGGTTATATCCAGGGTGATCCCCTGCTCTTCCAATGCTAAAAGAGCCTCTTCTGCCTCCTCGTCGGACATTTCTTCCATAAGGATCAATGCCCTTGCCGCAGGCAACACATCGCCGGGACGCAGCATTTTCAAAGCCTGTTCCCAGGCGGATTCTTCAAATGCAAATTCCATCATTTCAGGAAGTCCTCCAATCCCAAACCAGCTCCCAGCTGCTGCAGCTTGTCCATGGCCTGGCGTTCCAGCTGGCGGGCCCGTTCTTTGGAAACGCCCAACCTTTCACCGATGGCTTCCAATCGCCAACAGGTGCCGTCCTCCATACCGAAACGCAGCCGCAAAAGCTCCTGCTGCCGCTCCGGCAGCTGTCCAAGAAGGGCATCCATGGTATGCTCCAGCTCACTGCGCACCAAGGCTTCCTGGGGCTGGGGCGCTTGTAAGTCCTCCAAAAGCAGGCGCAGCGCACTGTCTGCATCCTCGCCAGCAGCTGCATCCAAAGAGCAGACCTCCGGGATCAGCGACAGGTATTCCAGCACTTTCTTCTCCGAAAATCCGGTGCTTTCTGCCAGTTCTTTTACGGTAGGCTCCCGTTCCAGATCCTGCTGCAGGGCCGTTTTTACAGCCAAAACCTTCCGGATCCGCTCAGCGGTATGGACCGGCACGCGGATGAGCCCCGCGTGGTTAAGGATGCATCGGGTAACACCTTGGCGTATCCATTTGGTGGCATAGGTAGAAAACCGGTAATCTAAGGTGTAATCAAATTTTTTCGCTGCGGTAAGAAGGCCGATACTGCCCTCCTGTATGAGGTCCATCAGCGGCACGCCACGGCCCGCATATTCTTTGGCCACGGACACCACCAGCCGCAAATTGGCGCTGACCATCTTCCGGATGGCCTCTTCATCGCCGGCGGCGCATTCCTTTGCCAAAGCCCGTTCTTGCTCTGCTGTCAGCCGGGGGATCGCCCGGATCTGCTGCAAATACTGCTGGGCCTCGTCCTCTCCGTGGCTAACAGTAACTTCAGTTTCGTCCTGTAGGGTCAGGGTCATAGTTTTGTTCCCTTACTTTCCTTAAGCTTATTCCGGAAGGCAAGCAGATCATCGTCGGTACTGACCCGGCGGCTTTGCTGCTCACCCAATACGATCTTGACACAATCCCGGAATGCAGTTTCGTTCACCGGGCCTGTTTGCTTTTGGCAAATACCAGCCAAGTGGGACATTTCCTCTGCAGATACCTCTTCCAGCACCCGCAAAGATACTTCCATACCTTTGCTGTGCCGCTGCTGCAGCTGGGTAAATACCTTGCCCAAAAGGGGCACGGAGAACTGTTCTCCGGTGAGGCTGCCACAGCTATCCAGCAAGGCTGGCTCCCGCAGAATTTGTGAGATGATACTCTCTTCCGCCAAAGCGGATTTCATATTGTCATAGCGAATAGACCGTTCCTTGGGCTGCAGAGCCTTCATGGGGTCTAAATCGATTTTTTCCTGCTTCTTTTTCTCCCGGGCAATGCGCCGCTTAAAGGCTTTGTTCACCTCTAACTTCATTGCCTCCGGGCTGATCGCGGCAGATTCCGCCACACGGCTGCCATAGACTTCCCGCTTGATGGGGCTGTCCAGGGTGCAGATCAGTTCCGCGGTTTCCTGGATATAGCGAATCTTTTGCTCGTCGATACGCAGGTCGTATTTGGCGCGGATGGCGTTTATTTGGTACTCTACCCGGTCAGAGGATTCCGCAAGCAGCAGGCGGAACTTGTCCGGGCCGAATTTCTTCAAAAATTCGTCCGGGTCCTTGGCATCCTGCACGTGCAAAACCTTGACCCGCAGACCTGCTTTCTCCAAAATAGGGATGGCCCGCTGGGTAGCATTCTGACCCGCCTTGTCAGAGTCATACAGCAAAATGACCTGCTCTACATATCGGGTGATGAGCGCTGCCTGCTCCTCGGTAAGAGAAGTACCCAAAGAGGCAACCGCATTGTCAAAGCCGTACTGGTGCAGCGCCACCACGTCCACATTGCCTTCCACCAAAATCAAGCTGTTTTCCTTGGTCTTTTTGGCAAGGTTCAGACCGAACAGATTTTTGCGCTTATTAAAAATAGCGGTTTCCGGAGAGTTTAAGTATTTGGCAACATCATCGTCTTTTTTCATGGTTCTGCCGCTGAACGCAATCACATAGCCCCGCACATCAATCACGGGGAACATGAGCCGGTCCCGGAACCGGTCAAAAATATTGCCGTTTTTCTGGGATTTGGTCACAAGGCCGGAATCGATCAATTCCTGCTCCGTATAGCCCTTGGCCTTCATGGCCTTGATCAAAGAATCCCAGCTATCGGGGGCATAGCCCACACCGAACTGGGTGAGGATCGCCTTATTCATTCCTCTGCCCAGGGCATAGTCCAAAGCAGCCTTGCCCACGGGGGCATACAGCTGAGAATGGAAGAAGCGGGCAGCCTCCTTATGGAGCGCCCATAGCCGTTCCTGGGCGCGGTAGCGGCTCTGATACTGCTCGTCCTCGGGCACTTCCATGCCCACTCGCTTGGCAAGGGAGCGGACTGCATCCGGGTAGCTTAAACCCTCCAGCTCCATCATAAAATTGATGGCGCTGCCGCCCTTATGGCAGCCAAAGCAATAGTAGATACCCTTATCGGGGGCTACGGAAAAGGAGGCGGTCTTCTCCCCATGGAAGGGGCACAGACCAAACATATTGGCGCCGGAGCGTTTTAAGGTAACATACTGGCCTACCACATCCTCGATTGGGTTGCGGGCCATGAGCTCATCGATAAATGATGCCGGGAATGCCATCTGTCTTCCCCCTTTCCTGTAATTGATTTATTATAACATATTATCCCCGAACTTGCCACCCCATCGGGATAAAAAGCTCGGTATATTTGTCTACGGCATAATTGTCGGTCATGCCGGCAATATAGTCACAGACGGTACGCCCCATTCCCTCTAAAGACATTTGGGGCTGGAAGTCCTCGGGTAGGGCTTCCGGGTGATCATAGTAGTATTCATACATCCGCTTGAGCATATCCTTGGCCTTGGCTTCTTCGCCCTTGGCCACCGGGTTGCGGTAGACCCGCTCAAACATAAATTCCCGCAATGTGTTCAGTGCCTTTTCCACAGGCTCTGACAGGGTGATATTCCCTGCCTCCCGGGAGGTGACGATCATATCACACACCAGCGTATTGATGCGTGAAGAATGGGTAATGCCCAGGGTTTTCTGCACGACTTTCGGCAAGTCCTCCCTTGCCAAAATACCGGCCCGGATCGCATCGTCAATATCGTGATTTACATAAGCGATCCGGTCTGCCCAACGGACGATTTGACCTTCCATAGTTTCCGGAATGCGAGGTCCGGTATGACCCAAAATGCCCATACGCACTTCGTAAGTAAGATTCAGGCCTGCGCCTTCATTTTCCAGGATATCCACCACCCGCAGGCTCTGCTCATTGTGACAGAAAGGCTGACCCATCGCTTCGGACAGGGCCGTTTCACCGGCATGACCAAAAGGGGTATGGCCCAGGTCGTGACCCATTGCGATGGCCTCTGAAAGGTCTTCGTTCAGGTTCAGCGCCTTGGCGATGGTACGGGCAATTCTTGCCACCTCCAAGGTGTGGGTCATACGGGTGCGGTAGTGGTCACCCTCCGGACGGAGGAACACCTGGGTTTTGTGCATCAAGCGGCGGAAGGCCTTGCTGTGGACGATCTTATCCGTATCCCGCTGGTAGGCAGTACGGACATCGGTGACTTTAGGCTCTTCCGGTCGGAGTCTGCCCCTGGTTTCATTGGCAAAAGCTGCCCGTCTGTCCAGCTGGGTATGCTCCAACGCTTCCAATTCTTCCCGTACGGTCATTTCACTCCACCTCCACCGGGAATGCCCGGTATTCAAGTCCTGTTTCCAATCCCTCCACTGTGCCGGAGGTCATATCGGTGATCTTATCCAAAAAAGGTTTGGCGTCAGCCTGGGCAACCAGAATTTCCAATTCCACTTCACTGGTAAACTTGGTATCCCGGATAATGCCGCCAAAGGCCGCGACCTCTAATTTCATCCGCTCGTAGTAAGTATAGGGGCAGGGTATGTACAGCACGCTCCACACCCGCTTCATGGATTTACCCGCTGCGTCGATGGCGATCTTCGCCCCCTTTGTATAGGCTCTCACCAGACCGCCGGCGCCCAAAAGGACGCCGCCAAAATACCGGGTCACAACACAGCAGACATTGTAAATATTTTCTCTTTGCAGCACCTGCATCATGGGGTTTCCGGCTGTGCCGCCCGGCTCGCCGTCATCAGAAAACCGCATAGGGCCATCCTTGATCACATAAGCCCAGCAGTTATGGGTGGCATCGTAGTGCTGCTTTTTCATAGCCTGGATACATTCCAAGGCCTCTTCTTCCGTTTCTACAGGCCAAACACGGCCGATAAACCTGGATTTTTTCTCTGTAAATTCATCCTCACCGAATCCGGTGGGTACCAGATATTCGTCCAAGTCTTAACACTCCTTTGTGATAAACTCCCGCAACTTGCCATACAGAACCGGGTCAACGATGGTTTCCACCACGATGCCATCACCGGTATAATCCACGCTCAAAACTTGAGCGCCGGAATGGAGGGTGTCCAGCATGCCGCCCATTGAATAGGGCAAGGTTACGACAATGTGGTGGCGACCCTGGTCTAAGGTCTTTTCAATCGCTTTCAGCAGGTCGTCCATACCGAATCCCTGCTTGGCAGACATCCGCACCACATCTTCTCCGATGGGGATCTCCTCAGGGCTGACCAGGTCTGCCTTATTATAGCAGCGCAGGGTCTTGGTACCGGGCTTTGCCAATTTATCGATCAGCTTCTCCACCACCTGGATATGCTCTTCCCTGTTGGGATCGGCAGAGTCGATGACATGGAGCAGCAAATCCGCATATTCCAGTTCTTCCAAAGTTGCCCGGAAGGCATCCACCAAATGGTGAGGCAGCTTTGCGATAAATCCAACGGTATCGGACAAAATCACATCCAGATTGTCCGAAACCTTCAGTTGGCGAGATGTGGTATCCAGTGTGTCAAATAAACGATTATTGGCAGGAATGCCCGCATCGGTAAGCTTATTGAGCAAAGTAGATTTGCCTGCATTGGTATAGCCCACGATGGCTACCACAGGCACGGAGTTTTTCTGCCGCCGTTCCCGCTGAACGCCACGGACCTGGCGCACCTGTTCCAACTCGTGTTCCAAGCGGGCGATCCGTTCCCGGATATGTCGGCGGTCAGATTCCAGCTTGGTTTCACCGGGTCCCCGGGTGCCGATACCACCGCCCTGCCGGGAGAGATTTTTGCCCATACCGGACAGGCGGGGCAGCAAATATTTATACTGCGCCAGCTCCACCTGCAGGCGGCCCTCTTTGGTCTTGGCCCGCTGGGCAAAAATATCCAAAATCAAGGCGCTGCGGTCAAGGACGGGCAATCCCAAAATCTCTTCCAGAGCCCGGATATGGCCGGGAGAAAGCTCATTGTCAAAGACCACCATAGTCGCCTCGGTGGCTTCCGCCAGCATCCGCACCTCCTCAGCCTTGCCTTCACCGATAAAGCTGTGGGCATCGGGAGCATGGCGATTCTGCAGGATCTTGCCGGTGCAAAAACCGCCGGCAGTCTCCAAAAGGGCCTCTAATTCCTCTATGGTCTCATCGGTGGCAGTCTGCTCCCGGGTGAAGCAATCCGCATTCAGACCCACAAGCACTGCCCGTTCTATTACCTTTTCGTCAAAATTTTGTTCCATACACCCTCCAGGTGATACTTCTTTACCTTATAGTATAACACAAATACAGGCATTTGCACAACAAAAATCTTTCAAAAACTGGGAAAAAACACAAGAAAAAGTCCGTACCACTTACTTGCGGTACGGACTGCATTCTTACTTCAGATTGAATCTCTTGTTGAAACGGTCAACACGTCCACCGGTGTCAACCAGCTTCTGCTTGCCGGTATAGAAAGGGTGGCACTTGGAGCAGATTTCAACCTTGATGTCCTTCTTGGTGGAACCAGTGGTAAACTCGTTGCCACAAGCGCAACGGATGGTGGTCTGTTCGTAAGTGGGATGGATGCCTTCCTTCATTTCATTCACCTCTTTCTTGTAGTCAGCTAAAAGGGCGCAATTGCCCTAGCAATTCTTAATCGCCCGGATATCATACCATACAGATAACCATAATGCAAGTGTTTTTTTCGATTTTTTAGAAAAATTTTATTAAAACGCCCAGTTTCCCTTCCGGAAGATGGGAACAACCTTGCCGACCCGGGTGATGGCATCGATATTCATAGAGTCACAGCCGATCATAAAATCCTCGTGGATCATAGAGTCATTTATGCCCAACTCCCGGCACTCCTCAAGGGTTTTGTTGTGGTGGTCGGCGATGGTATCGGCATAGCCCATTCCCAAAGCCAAATGGCAGGCGGCGTTTTCATCAAACAGGGTGTTATAGAAGAGGATGCCGCTTTCCGCGATGGGGCTTCTCTCCGGCACTAAGGCGCATTCTCCCAAATAGGCCGCGCCTTCATCCATAGAGATCATCGTGTTCAGCAGATCTTCGCCCACTTCTGCCTTGGCCTCCACTGCCCTACCCTTTTCAAAGCGGATAGAGAACTTGTCGATGATCTGCCCCTGGTAGGACAGGGGCTTGGTGGAATAGACGATGCCCTCTGCCTCTCCCCGCTTGGGAGAAATGAAGCATTCTTCGGTAGGGATATTGGGGTTGAAATAAACGCCCTGGCGAGTGGTCTCCCCACCGCCGCAGAACAGTGCTTCCGGAATCATACCCACAGTCAGGTCTGTGCCGTTATCGGCGGTGTAGTGGAGTTTTTCGATCCCTAAGCTGTTGAGATAGGCGCAGCGGTCGTGGAGGTTTTTGTTATGCTCCTCCCAGGCGGCAAGGGGATCATCGGTAACACGGGAGGTAAAGAGAATGGCCTCCCACAGTTTTTCAATTGCAGTGCTTGTACGCAGGCCGGGGAACACCTTCTTTGCCCAGGCAGCACCGGGGACAGCTGCGATACACCACTGCTGATTACCCTCTCTTTGGTCAATATAGGGCTTTAAGATGGGATAAGACATCTGTCTTGCCTTGGCCAGCTTCTCGGTATTCATACCCTTGAGGCCATCCGGGTCTTCGGAAATCAGGTGAATACGGGCAGGCATGGTATCACACCAGTGCTGCTGCCGGGCCTTTTGCAATTCGGTAACAGTACCAAGGGTTTTTACAGATTGGTTACGCACATGGATCTTATCCAAAGGCTGGTAACTCCACTCTACTGTGACCTTTTTGGCTTTGGCCTTATAGGCTTCCTCCACCACCAGCTTTACAAATTCCGGCTGGTCCAGCTCCGAAAAAATCAAAACCTCCTGCCCCTTCTGCACATTCACGCCCCGACGGACAATGAGTTGCGCATAGGATCTTAAGCGAGTCTTATTCATAATTTTGCTCCTTCGCAGTTTTTCTTTATTTTAACAGTTTCCCCAAACTTCGTCAATGTATGTTGCCTTTTTTCTTCGACGCGGTTATAATAAGGCAAAGGATGTGATACTATGCTCACCAAACAGGAATTTTCCGCATTTTTAGAAAAAACCGTTTTGCTGGACGGCGCTACCGGTTCTGAGCTGCAAAAGGCCGGTATGCCCCCGGGCTGCTGCACCGAGGAATGGATCTTAGCCAACCCGGACGCTCTCATCAGCCTGCAAAGACGCTATGTGCAAGCAGGCAGCAATATTCTGTACGCGCCCACCTTCCAAGCCCAGCCCATTGCCTTAGAGCGGGTGAATCTGCACAAGCAGGCCGAGACCATCAACGCCCATTTGGTAGCGCTGACCAAAGCCGCCGCTGAGGGCGCTTTGGTTGCCGGTAACTTAACGACCTTAGCCGCTTTCTGCGACAGCTTTGACCCGGAGAAATTTGATCTGCTGGTAGAAAACTACCGGGTACAGATCGGTGGTCTTTTAGAAGGCGGCGCGGATCTGTTGGCTGCAGAAACCTTGATGTACCCCCAGGAAGCTGAGGCTATCTTCACTGCCGCACAGTTAGAAGGCGCGGAGGCTATGCTGTTCACCTTTACCATGCAACCCGACGGCAGCCTGTTTTCCGGTATGGATGCTGCCCCGGTTTTGCAGGAATTGGAAGAAGCCGGCGCTTGCGCCGTGGGCTTTAACTGCGTAGCAGCGGACAATATGACCGCGGGACTGGTCAGCCGTTTGCGCCGCTATGTGAAAGGCCCGCTGGTTTGCAAGCCCAATGCGGGCAATCCGGTGATCGGAGAAAACAATCTGCCCATCTATCCTATGGGCCCTCAGGAATTTGCAGAAATCGTTGCTGATTGCCGGCAAATGGGCGCAAGGGTCTTGGGTGGCTGCTGCGGCACGACCCCGGAACACATCGCCGCTGTGAAAGCAACACTGTAAAAAGCAACCGGAAGGTTTTTACCTTCCGGTTTTTTATGGTTTCATTCCGCGAATGCCGTGAGACTCTCCGTTGCAACATCGTCTGCGGAATTTTCTGCCATATCCTCCCCTTCGCCGGCTTTCAGCGCCAAGGAATAAAACATCACATTATCGATCTCAAGGGAGGCAAGCTCCGTCAGGGTTACATACACGATCAAACCATCTCTCACTTCAGAAGGGATATTGCTTTCCCATAACCGTTCACTTGCCTGTGTCGCTGCAAAGCTATAATAGGCTTCAATGGCTTTGTCAAGCTCTTGGCGCTTGGTCATATGATTGCCCAAATTTTCTATATCGGTTTGCAGTTTTTCTTTCAAAAACTCTCCGTCCACGATATATGTTTTCAACACGTCCTCACCGATATTTTCCACCGTTTCATCATACAGCTGTTTTGCCCATTTTATCCCGTTGGGAGTCCCTGTTTTATATAACGCCTCGCCATACTTTAGCTCATCGCCCATTTTGAGCAACGTGCCCATACTGTCTAAAATTTGCTGCTCCCTATCCGATTCTGCAGTATGCTCCTCTATGGTTTTGCCGTTGTAAACGAATTTATTATCCAGCTCAAAGCCCACCCCAACGGCAATGATACTGTTCTTATTTTTCTCATCGGACAATACCGTATGCAAGGACATAGTGACCCTTTTCCCGTTCCATTCACTATACCCCATTTCCTGAGAATCGCTGTTGGATGTTCCCCAAATAACAGGCGCATCCGTTATGGCCGCGCCTGTAGGACTTGTAGGATCCCCATTCCCTTCGGCAGGCTTTCTTTGCTGAAGCTGCCACACACCCATCCCAAGGACAAACACGAAACAGGCCGCTACTGCTGACCACAGATACCGCGATTTGGGAGATACCATCTTTGTTTTGCCGGTGTATTCGGCAGCTTCTTCTATATATCTCGGATTTATGTTGTCAATGGTTTCAGAAATCCATTTTCTTTTCATACAGTCACTCCTTCCTTAATTAGATATTTCTTTAGCTTATCTCTCGTGCGGGAAAGTCGAACCGATATGTTGTGGTTGTTTGTATGAAAACATTTTGCAAGTTCCTCAACAGAATCCAAATACCAATATCGGCGCACAAACAGAATTCTATTCTTCTGATCGAGGGTTGCAAGAAAGTCATCTATGATTCTCGCGGTTTCATTGGCATCGAACACCGCTTCTACCGAAACAGAAGACGGAAAACAGTTTTCAAGTTCGTCCAACGCCACATCATAGATGCCGTTTCGCTTTGCCGCCGTATTCATATGGTACTTCTTAATCGCAAGATTTCTGACGATCCGACAAACATAGCTTACTAAATGATTTGGATTCTGAGGTGGTATCGCGTTCCATACGCCAAGATACGCATCGTTCACACATTCTTCGACATCTTGTGTATTATTCAGTATATTAAACGCAACCTTTGCACAAACTGAGCCATATTTATTCGATAGTTCCATGATTGCCTGCTCTGAGCGCTCGAAGAACAATTCAATTATTTTCCTATCATCCAAAATACTCACTCTCCTTTCCGCCTCAACTATATACTACGGTTTCAGATAGAAATATCTCACTCTATTTCCTATTTTAGCATATTTTTTGTTTATTCACCAGCAACATATTAAAAAATGACAGTACAGGCAAAAAACTGTACTGTCATTTTCTTATTTATTTTCCCATTCTTTGACTTGGCTGGCCTTTTCGTAAAGGCGCAAATAACTGTCGTACCGGGTTGGCTCCAAAGCGCTATCCTCCAAAGCCTGCCGCACAGCGCAGCCCGGCTCTGCCCGGTGGGAGCAGTCATGGAACTGGCATTTGCCCAAATAGGGGGCAAAATCCGGGAAGGTATACTGCAGATTCTCCTTTAAGATCACGTCCATCTGATCTGTGTCAAACGAAGAAAATCCCGGCGTATCTGCCACGAAGGTATCTTCGTCGATTTTATAAAGCTCCACATGGCGGGTAGTATGCCGGCCACGGCCCAATTTCTGGGACACCTCACCGGTTGCTAACTGCAATTCCGGGCACAGAGCATTGAGCATACTGCTCTTGCCCACACCGGTATTGCCAGTAAATGCGGTGAGTTTGCCCATAAGCAGCTGACGCAGCTGCTCCACACCTTCGCCGGTGACAGCGCTGGCCTGGATCACAGGGAATCCTGCGTTGCGGTAGATCCTTGCCAAGTCGGTACCTGCATCCAAATCGCACTTATTCACGCAGATATGGACCTGCACATCCTGGTTGCCGGCAATGGCTGCCACCCGGTCGATAAGGAATGGTTCTGTTACCGGATTTACATTGGAGGCAAACACCACCAACGCATCCACATTGGCAACCGCAGGACGGATAAACCGATTTCGGCGGGGAAGAATTTTCTCCACCATTCCTTTCCCCTGGGCTATGGTTATCTCCACCATATCGCCGGTGAGGGGAATTTCCTGGCCTTTGCGCAGGTGTCCACGGCCCCGGCAGGTGATCACACCTTCCGGGGTCTGCACATCATAAAAACCGCTTAAGGAGCGGACGATACGTCCGGTCAGGCGTTTATCCATTGGGCGTTGTCGCCTCCTGGGTTGCCTCTGTGGGATTTGTTTCCTCTGCAAAATCCTCAATATGCGTCCAGGTCTCGGTATCGTTGATCACAATGGTATAATAAACCATTCCTGCGCCCTCTTCGTCGATCAATTCCACAGAAGGTGTTCCCTTGGGAACGGACAAGTCAATATCCTTCTTGCCCTCCCGTTTGATGGTTACACCGCATCTACCCTCATCTGCTCTTCCCTTTAGATCGATCTTCACATTCTTTGTGACCGTCTTGGGCACGAGAGAACCATCGGACACTTCCAGGGTGATCTCCACACCCAACTCGTACTCCAGGTTTTCTGTGGGCAGTTGGGATACAACAGTATCCTTTGCTTCCACGCCGGGAGAATATTTGACCACAGGCTCTTTTGTGAAACCCAACTCTTTCAGCTTACCCTTCGCTTCAGTCAGGCTCATACCCACCATAGAAGGCATCTGCTTCATTTCAACACCCTTGCTGACACGTAGGATCACTTTGTCGTTCGCCTTCAAGCCAGCACCGCTATTGGGTTCAGTTTCCACAACAACACCCACTGCAACAGCAGGGTCAAAGACTTCCACCACTTCAATCTGCAGATTCATCTTCTGATTCTTCAAGATTTCCTCTGCCTTTTCTTTGGTTTCACCCACCACGTTGGGCATGCCGCCCAGTGTGGATATTTTTTGGCCTTTGCTGACAAACAGCGTAATCTTAGTATCCTTCGTCAGCAAAGAATCCTTTGCGGGATCGGTACTGATAACCGTTCCAATGGGGACGACCTCATCGTTTTTCTCCACAACCTCAGGAATAAATCCAAGCTGGCTCAGCGCAGCCAAGGCTTCTTCCCGAGTCTTATTCTGCAAGTCAGGCATCTTAACGATCTCAGGCTGGGGTCCCAAGCTGACAACCACTTCTATGCGGCTTTCCTTCATCACTTCTTTGCCCGGTTCTATTTTCTGACTGATGATCTCACCGGCGGGAACAGTCTCGTCGTACACTTCTTCCTTCATAATGATCAGATCTTTGTACTCAGAGAATTCCGACAGTTGCTTGCCCACAAAGGTAGGAACCTCTACTACCTTTTTATCGGTATCCTTGCCACGATTGCTGAATATTACGATCATCGAAATGATGATAGCAACCAAGGCCACCGCAGAACAAATGATAATTGCCAGCGTTGTACCACGGCTGCGGGTCAAGCCAAAGCTCTGAGACCGCTCCTGTTGCTGTCTGAACCGCTCGGGATCCCGTATGGGTGGAGGCGCCGGTACGGGAGGCGTGGGCGGTGTTGGAGGGATCGGAATTCCAGCGCAATCCGGCTCCAACTCGGCATTTTGTTCTGCAGCTTCCTTTTCGCTGAGCACCTTCTGTACCCGGATGGCCGCATCCAAAGGAAGACCGGTATAATCAAACAGCATGGTGGGATCCTTGCGGAACTCATCCATATCCGCAAGCATTCTGGTAGCGGAAGGATAGCGGTCAGAAAGATTCCGAGCCATTGCCTTCATAATGATCTGCTCCAGGCCGCCGGGAATATTGGGGTTCAGGAGTGAGGGCAGGGATGCGCCGCCGTTGATATGCTGGATCGCCACCGCCACGGGAGATTCTCCGTCATAAGGCGGACGACCGGCCATCATTTCGTACATCACAACGCCCAGAGAGTAAATATCGGAACGGTCGTCGATCCGGCCGCCTCTTGCCTGCTCAGGGGAAATATAGTGGACAGAACCCAAGGCTTCTTTGGTCAGGGTATTGCCGTGAGAGATCAAGCGGGCAATACCAAAGTCCATCACCTTTACAGAGCCGTTTTTCAGCACCATCACATTATGGGGCTTGATATCCCGGTGGACAATGCCCTTGCTGTGGGCGTGCTCCAAAGCCTTTGCGATCTGCATGGCAAAGTGGAGGGTCTCCTTCCAATTGAGCATACCCTTCTTAGCCATATACTGCTTCAGGGTAATGCCCTCGATCAGCTCCATTACGATATAATCCGCCATCACGGAAGTGGACACGTCGTAGACATTCACGATATTGGGGTGGCTGAGCATAGCGACAGCCTGGCTTTCCGCATGGAAACGGCGGCGGAAATCCTCATCCTCCAAATTGTCATCCTTCAGGATCTTGATAGCCACCAACCGATTGAGTCGGTGACAACGGGCCTTATACACCACTGCCATACCGCCGGTGCCGATGACCTCCAAGATCTCGTATCGGTTATCCAGCATACGGCCTATGTACTTATCCTTCTCCATTTCGGTCAACTCCTTTCTCACAATGCCACAAGCACACTGGTCACATTATCCGGTGCGCCCCGCTTTTTCGCAATGTCCAGCAGCCGCTGGCAGCAATCTCCTCTGTCCTGGCTGTGGGCAATTTCAAACAAAATTTCCTGGTCGTCCATCAGATTGGACAAGCCGTCTGTACACAAAAGAATGCAAGTTTCTTTCCCAACATCTAAGTTGAATACATCGCATTCCACCTGCTCCTCCGTGCCGATGGCCCGGGTGATCAGGTTTTTACCGGGGTAGCGCTTTGCCTTTTCCGGTGTCAGTTCGCCCCGGGCGATCATCATCTGCACCAGGGAATGATCCGTGGTGATCTGCCGGATGCCGTCGTTGGTTATAAAATAGGCACGGCTGTCGCCCACATTGACGATGCTCGCCTTTTTCCCCCGGATCAGTGCAGCCACCAAGGTCGTGCCCATACCGCTATAGTCCTCGACCTGCTGGGCTTGATCATAGACGGTGAAATTTGCCAACTTTACCGCGCCCCGGAGTATTTGCTCCAGGCGGTCGCCGGAAAGATCCGATGACCAGGCTCGTTTGACTTCCTTGGTGAATGCCTCAGCTGCCAGCGTACTGGCAACATTGCCGGCCTTTGCGCCACCCATACCGTCGCACACCACGCACAAAAGGGTGTTTTTATCTAATTTTTCCACCCGGTAGGTGTCCTGATTTTGGGTGCGGACTGCGCCCAGGTCTGTAGAGGCCCAATATTGCATAAGACTTCACATCCTTCTCTTTATCGCTGTTGGGTATACTTTCTGCGGAGCTGGCCGCAGGAGGCATCGATATCGCTGCCCAAGGTACGGCGCACTGTGGCGGTAACACCGCCCTGCTCCAACAGGTTCTGAAAGGCCGCAACCGCGGCTTTTGTACTGGGTTTTAAGGGGCTTTCTTCCACATGGTTGAGGGGAATCAAATTCACATGGGCAGGCAAGCCCTTCAGCAGAGCCAGTAATTCCTTTGCCTGCTCGGGGCTGTCATTGAGCCCGTTTATCATAGCGTACTCAAAATGGATACGCCGGGAAGTTTTATCATAGTACCGGCGGCAGGCAGCGATCAGCTCCTCCACGGGATAGGCCTTGTTCACCGGCATGATCTTGTTGCGGATCTCATTATTGGGTCCGTGAAGAGATATGGCTAAGCTGATCTGCAGCTTGTGCTCTGCCAATTCGTCGATTTTGGGAACCAGACCGCAAGTAGATAGGCTGATGTGGCGCATGGAGATGTTCATGCCCTCTTCGCTGTTCACCAGTTCCAAAAAACGCAGCACATTGGGTAGATTATCCAAAGGCTCACCAATACCCATCAGCACGATGTGGGATACGGGCAGGCCGGAATCTACTTGGGTGAAAAGCACCTGGTCCAGCATTTCATAAGGCTCCAGCGGACGCACCAAGCCGCCCAAGGTGGATGCGCAGAAAGCGCAGCCCATTTTGCAGCCCACCTCTGTGGAAATGCAGACGGTGTTGCCATAGTGATAACGCATAAGTACGGTTTCCACACAGTTGCCGTCGGACAGCTTCCAAAGGTATTTGATCGTGCCGTCCTTTTGGGACTCCTGTTTGCGCACCACCTCCGGGGCGCAAATGGGATACTTCTCCTGCAGTGTATCCCGCAGTGCTTTGGGGAGATTGGTCATCCCCTCGTAGCTGCGCACACCCTTGTGGAGCCAGGAATAGACCTGCTTGGCCCGGAAGGCGGGCTGGCCCAGTTCCTTCAATATGACCCCGATTTCCGGGATTGTCATAGATTTTAGTTTGTTCATACTTTTCTCCGCAGACGGCAGATAAAGAAGCCGTCTGTGTCATATTCTCCCGGCACCAAGGCTAACATTCCGCTCTCGTTCTTGGGGAAGATTGCCGGCAGGGGCAGGGGTTCGGTGGTAAATTCCGGGTGGGTATGGAGGAACAGCTCCACAACTCCCTCATTTTCCGCCTGCACCAAAGTACAGGTGGAGTACAAAAGCAAGCCGCCAGGCTTTACATAGCGGGCTGCATTGTTGATGATTTCTTGCTGCAAAGCAGGAAGCTCCGCTGCCTCCGGTAAGGATTTATAGCGGATGTCCGGTTTCTTCCGGATAATGCCAAAGCCGGAACAGGGTACATCGGCAATGACCGTGTCCATTTTTTCTTCCCAGTCCGGGTTAAAAACGGTGGCATCCTGCTCCATGGGATGTATCTGAGGCAAGCCCAACCGGGCTGCGCCCTTGGCAATTAAATCAATTTTATGGGGGTGGATATCACAGGAAGTGATCTCCCCCGCACCGGCCATTGCCGCCGCAAAGCTCTTGCCGCCGGGGGCAGCGCAGCAATCCAGCACCTTTTGACCGGGGGTAATTTCTGCGCACAGCACACTCAGCTTAGCCGCCGGATCTTGAATATAGAATAAGCCCTCCCGGAAGCTATTAAGCTGCTCCATACTGCCTGTACCGGACAGGATCAGACAATCAGGAAGCCAGGGGTGAAGCTGTGCCGTAACGCCCTCCCCTGCTAATCTTTGGAGCAAATCTTCACTGGTGGTACGCAAAGTATTCACCTGGGCGAAGATAGGCGCAACAGCATTGTTGGCTTTGAGCATGGGCTCAATGCGTTCCTTGCCCACATAGCCTTTGAGCAAGTTGATCAAATCACCGGGGTGGCTGTATTTATCCTCCCAGGAAACCGGTTCCTGGAGGCTTCCCTTGGTACGGACAGCATTCCGTAGGACCGCATTCACAAGGCCGGAGGCATTGCGCTGCTTGCGGCAGTATTTTTTTGCCAGTTCCACTGACTCGTTGACAGCGGCGGATTCGGGGATTTTGTCCATTTGGTACATCTGATAAAGGCCCAAATGGAGGATATCCCGCAGCACCGGATGCAAATCTTTCAACTTACCTGTGAGCAGCTGCTTTAGGTAAAAATCCAAATAGTTGCGGTTTTGCAAAACACCGTAGGAAAGTCTTGCCGCTAAGGCACTATCCCGGCTGTCTAAGCGATCCCGGGCAGTGTAAGCTTTCAACACGCTATTGGACCAACCGCCCTCCTTCCGGCAGGCGATCAGCACATTCAGCGCAGTTTCTCTGGCGCCCATATCAGGCCTCCAGAGGGTGTCCCCGGAAATAATCGGGGGCTGCCATCCGTTTGCCACCCTCCGCCTGGAGGACACGGATCTCCACAGCGCCCTCGCCGCAGGCGATCTGCAGGCCGGTTTTGGTCAAGCCCAAAATCGTACCTGCCGGGGCATTGGTGGGATTTTCCACTAGGGCTGTGGTATACACCTTAAACTGCTTGCCGCCGATCTGCGCGGTAGCCACCGGCCAGGGATTTAAGCCCCGGACCTTGTTGTGGACAGCCTTAGCCGTTTGGGTAAAATCTATGGGGCACATTGATTTATCCAGCATAGGGGCGAAAGTCACTTTACTCTCGTCCTGGGTCATGGGGATCAATGTGTTGTTTTTGAGTTTTACAAGGGTTTCGTGTAAAAGGTCAGCGCCCAAAACTGCCAATCTGTCCAGCAGCTCGCCGGCAGTTTCGTCAGGGCCGATGGGGGTCTTGGCAACACCGACCACATCTCCTGCATCCATTTGCCGCACCATAAACTGGGCGGAAACACCGGTCTCCTCTAAACCATCCAGCACTGCCCACTGGTAAGGGGCAGAGCCCCGGTACTGGGGCAAAATACTTGCGTGGATATTGATAAAACGGTTGGGTGCAATATCCAGCACAGCTTGGGGCAGGATGCGGCCATAGGCCACTACCGCCACAGCATCGGGCTGCAGATCCCGCAGCTGCTGCGCGGTTTCCTCTTCCCGGAAGTTTTCCGGTTGAAAAACAGGAATATTATGCTGGAGTGCCACTTCCTTCACAGGGGAAAACTGCATCTTCATGCCCCGGCCCTTGGGACGGTCCGGCTGGGTGTACACACCCACGATCTCCATATTCTCGGAAAGCAGCTTTTTTAAGCAGGTCGCCGCAATATCCGGCGTGCCCATAAATACGATGCGCATAGGGTATCTCCTTAGTATTCCATCAGTTCCTCTTCGGTGAGCAGGCGCTCCATCACCTGGGTGTAGAGGATGCCGTCCAAGTGGTCCAGCTCGTGGCAGAAGCAACGGGCGGTCAGCTCCTCCCCGTCTGTTTCAAACCAATTGCCATACCGGTCCTGGGCACGGACCTTTGCGTAATTGGGTCGCTTTACCAGGCCGTATTTGCCCGGCACACTCAAGCAGCCCTCGGCACCGATCTGTTCACCGGAGGTCTCCAGCAAAGTGGGATTCACCAGCTCCAAAATTTTCTCACCGTTGTCCACCAGCACCACCCGGCGCAGAATGCCCACCTGGGGTGCTGCCAGGCCCACGCCATCGGAATCGATCAGCGTTTCCCGCATATCGTTCAGCAGCTTATGGAGCTTCTCATCAAAGTTTTCCACCGGCTTACATACCTTATGCAAAGCCGGGTCCTTATCATTCAAAATCTTACGCAAACCCATAATCTATTTTCCTCTTTATTCGTAACCGTTTATATCTATGAAAGCCGAAACGCCGCGGTTTTCTCTGTCCTGGGCGAATTGCCGCAGCAGGTGGGCAAGCAGCTGCCGCAGGGGCGGATTCATCTTGCACCGCAGAGTCAGGCGGTATCGGTAATTATAATTGATCTTGGGCACAGCGCAGGGCGCAGGTCCCAAAACGCTGTAGCTTTGGCCGGCATATTCCGGCAGCTTCAACAGGTTTTGCAGGCTGTCTTTCAGCTTGGCAGCGCCGTGGAGCACCCGGGCCTCCTCCTGTCCAGTGAGGGTAATCACCGTCAGATCGCCAAAGGGTGGGGTCTGCAGCTGTTTGCGCAGGCCGATCTCCAAATTATAAAAGCTGTCATAATCCTGCTTGGCAGCCAAGGTGATCACCGCGTGGTCGGGGAGCATCGTCTGGATCATCGCCCGGCCTGCCGTATCACCACGGCCGGCACGGCCTACCACCTGGGTCAGCATATTGAAGGTGGTTTCCGCAGCCCGGTAGCTGTCGGTATATAATCCCAGATCACCATCCAGCACGCCCACCAAGGTCACATCCGGTAGATTCAAGCCCTTGGCAACCATTTGGGTGCCAATAAGTACAGGGATATGTTCCTTTTGAAACCGTTCCAGGATCATCTCATGGGTGTTGGAGGCAGATACGGTATCCGCGTCCATACGCTCCACGGCAATGTCCGAAAACTGGGCCTGCAGTTCCTGTTGCACCCGCTGGGTGCCGGTACCGATCCGTTTCATAGGGCCGCCACAATCGGGGCAGCGGCTGGGGGCAGGTATGGAGTTGCCGCAATAGTGGCACATCAGCCGCTCGTTGGCGCTATGGTAGGTCATCCTTGCGTTGCAGCGGGGACATTCCGGAGATTGCCGACAATCCACACATACCAGCGCCCGGCTGTTACCCCGGCGGTTTAAGAACAAAATGGCTTGCTTTCCCGCCTGCTCCGTATCCCGGATGGCATTTTGCAAGGCATTGCTCATAGACAGGTCGTTGCCCAGCTTCAGCTCCTGGCGCATATCCACGATCTCCACTTCGGGCATCTTGCGGCCGCCGAAGCGGTTAGGCAGCTGATAGAGCCGGTGAATGCCGGATTTGGCATAGAACATTCTCTCTACGCTGGGAGTCGCAGAACCCAACAGCACCAAAGCATCTTCCTTCACGCCCCGCCACAGGGCCACTTCCCTTGCATGGTAGCGGGGGGTATTTTCCGATTTATAGGAATGCTCCTGTTCCTCATCCAAAATCACAAGGCCCAGGTTTTGGCAGGGAGCAAACACCGCAGAGCGTGTTCCCACCACCAATTTTGCCTCCCCGGAACGGACGCGCTTCCACTGGTCGTATCGTTCCGTCACCGGCAGGCTGCTGTGGAGGACTGCCACCCGGTCGCCGAAATAGGCCGCCATCAACCCCAAAAGCTGGGGTGTCAGCGCAATTTCCGGCACCAAAAGAATGGCCTGCTTGCCATCTGCTATGCATTTTTCTATCAGTTTGATATACACGGAGGTCTTGCCCGAACCGGTAACACCGTACAAAAGGGCTGTGCCAGGGACTTTTTCCTTCATTTGGGCGCAGAGGCCTTCAAAAACCGTCTGCTGCTGGGGATTGAGGGTCAAAGGTCCATCCAGCTGGACCGGGCGAATCTCCCGGCAGCGGAGCAGTTCCTTTTCCGTAAGGGCAATATAACCCAGGTCCGCCAGGCGGCGAACCGTTGCCGGCTTGGCGCCGGTAAAATAGCAGATCTCCTTCACAGGAGCAGAGCCGATACCGCAGAGCAGCTCCAAAACCGTCCGCTGCATTGCTGCAGCCCGAGAACGGGTGGCTGCAAATTCCTGGGCCTCCTCGGTGGGAACGGCTAGAGTTGCGATCAGCTGTTGCTTATCGCCGGTCCGGCGGGCAAAATTCCTTTGGGCGGTGATCCACTTCTTCCCCAAAAGGTAGGCGATTGCTTTTTCAAATCTTTCCTCCTCCGGGACGATCTCCCGGAGGGCATTGTCATCTGCACTGCCGCCAACGGAAAGCAAATGCTCCAAAATGGCTCTGCCATCGGCTTGACGCAAGGTTTTCTCCTGCCAGGAACGGTCCTCCGTCAGAGTAAAGGTATCCTTACTGCGAAACCACAGGCCTGCCGGCAGCATAGCGCGGATCGCATCGTACAAGGTGCAGAAATACCGCCTATGCATAAAGCCTGCCAAATGGAGCATCGTTTCGCTGAGCATGGGCTCATCGTCCAGAGATTGGGCAACGGGCTTTAAGCCATCGCCGCTCCCCTCCTCCAATGTCAGCACCACGCCCTCTGTATGGCGGTTGCTGCGGCCGAAGGGGACCATCACCCGCATACCGGGTTGTAAAACAAGCTCTGCGGGGACAGAGTAGGAATAGGGCTTGTCTATGGCAAAAGTGGCCGCTGATACGGCAATTTTCGCGATCATAGAACCCTCTCCTCTCTTTGTGCGGTTATTATAACTTAGCGCTTATACTCTTCCTTCAGGTCGGCAGTCAGCTTGCCATCCGCTACTTCACGGATAGCCAGGGTCACAGGCTTCTCGGTAAGTGTTTCCTGGGCCTCTTCCGCCTCAGTGGCAATGGCTCTTGCCCGCTGGGCAACCACATTCACCAGCAAATAACGGCTGCCTACATTTTTAAGCAGTTCTGCTACGGGGGGGTACAACATGATCATTTCCTCCAATTCATCAATTCGCCTCACGGGCGATAATTTCCAAAATTTCTGCGGCGCAGCGCTCCACAATGTCATTGACTACCACATAGTCGTATTGCTTGCTCTGCTCCATCTCCCAGGCCACTCTTGCCTGGCGGATCGCAATTTGCTCCTCCGAGGTATCGCCACGGCTGCGAAGCCGTCGCTCCAGTTCCTCCAAAGAAGGAGGCGCAATGAAGATCAGCACTGCATCGTCTTTTTCCTTACGGACATTGAATGCACCGTTGGGCTCAATATCCAGGATCACACTGCCGGTTTGGAGTTTTTCCTCCAGCTGCGCCTTGGGTGTGCCGTAGTAATTGTCCATATGGGCATCGTATTCCAAAAATTCGTGCTTTTCTATCATATCCAGGAACTTGTCCTTGGAAACAAAGTAATAGCTTTCGCCGTCCACCTCGCCATCCCGGATCTTACGGGTGGTGGCAGATACAGAAAAGCGCAGGTCGGGTCTTTCCCCCATCACCTTTGCCAGTACCGTGCTTTTGCCCACACCGGAAGCACCGGAGATCACAAACAGTTTATTAGGCATTCTCTTTCTCCTCCTGGGTATCTTCCCAACGGGCGGACAGGGTTTCTGTGGTCAGCGCCGAGAGGATCACATGGTCGGTATCCATCAAAATAACGGATTTTGTTGCCCGGCCATAGGATGCATCAATGAGCATTCCTCTCTCCTTGGCCTCAGCTACCACCCGCTTGATGGGGGCGGAGTCCGGGTCCATAATGGCAAGGACACGCTGGGCAGCCAGCATACTGCCAAAGCCGATTCCGATCAGTTTCATAGCCGCCTCACTCAATATTCTGGGTCTGTTCCCGGATCTTCTCCAGTTCAGCCTTGATATCCACAACGATACGGGCCAAGGCTACATCCGTGCACTTGGAGCCGATGGTATTGGCCTCCCGGTTCATCTCCTGGAGCAGGAAGTCTAACTTCCGGCCCACAGCGCCGCCGGCGGTGAGCATATCGTTCATCT
Organism: Faecousia sp.; assembly: GCA_045580345.1. Lineage (GTDB taxonomy): Bacteria > Bacillota > Clostridia > Oscillospirales > Oscillospiraceae > Faecousia. Next base: position 7,730 of record JAZNNO010000005.1, on the reverse strand, counting down.
GCTGCAGATGGCTGCGCAAGCGGACAGTTTCCTCGTCCACGGCCACCTTGTCCGCAAAGATCGCAGCCTCGGTAAGGATGCGGCTTTCATCCAATGCAGTGTTTGCCAGCACTTCTTTCAGCTTGTTTTCCAGGCGGGTGCGGTAGTCGATTACTGTCTGCACATTGCCCTCCTCAACCTTTGCGACCAACTGCAAAATGGTTTCGCCACGGCTGCGCAGGTCCTTATCCAGGGCCTCGCCCTCGGTAGCACGCATTGCGTTATAGCCTTCCAGGGCCTTGTCTACCACGCCCATCAGGTCAGCTAAGAGCTGCTCCTCGTCCACCTGGGGCTTCTCCAGGGAGAACACCTCCGGTAGCCGGGACACAGAAGATGCGCTGATGTCATCTGCCACGCCATATTCATTTACCATCTGACGCATAGCTTCCAGGTAGCTTTCCAGTACGGCCTTATTGAGAGTTACCTGGACTTCGTCGCCACCTTCGCTGCGCACAGAAATGAACACATCCACCTTACCCCGGGAAATGGCATTCTTTACCGCCTGCTTCACAGCATCCTCACCAAAGGAAAGGATACGGGGCAACCGGACGGAGCAATCCAGGTATCGGTTATTTACCGAACGGACTTCTACGGTAAATTCCCGTCCGTTTACTGTTTCCACAGCCCGGCCGTAGCCGGTCATACTCTTAATCAAAGCAAGTTCCTCTTTTCTATGTTTTCCCTTTATTTTTCAGGTGCTGTGCTTGCAGGTTCATCCACCTTAACATCCAGCATCACTTTGTGGTCACCGCTGGTAACCGCAACCTTGGGGTATTTTTCGCAGGTGATTTGGGCTGTCAGCTCGTTGCGGCCACCCGTCACATTGGTGCAATCCACCTGGGCCAGCAGATCCGAGCCACTCATATAACGGATATCCTCTTTTGGGCCACGAACGGTTACAGTAAGTTGCTCCGCCTTGCTGGCAATCCGAGCGCCTTCCGGTACATTTACGGTTTTTACCGGTATGGTAAACTCGGCAATGGCAACACCTGTAAACTCCAAGGTCACCTCGACCTGGGCTTTACCGGTATGGATCTCCATACCGCTCAAATCAATGCCAATATCGTTCAAGTCCACTTCAAAGGTGCCGTTTTCAAAATACTCACCCAAATTGATAGGGATGGCAATTGTATCCGGCAGTGCCTCTACCCGATCCTTTTCACCGCGGATCACAATGGACTGCTGTCCCAAACTTACCCGTGCATTGCTTTCTTCTGCGCCCTTGCCGGGAACGATCTGGGATGTGATCTCGATGGTCTTTTCTTTCAAAATCCGCAAGGTAACCTGCACCACGTCCACATCGGTAGTCACCTTTTCTGCATTGACCGCTTTACCCTCTTCATCGCAGAGGGTATAGACCTCAGTCTTATCTTCCAGGCTCTTGAGATTTGTATTCAGGTCCACATCGATAATCGCCTGGGTAATTTGGCTGATGACCGTTTCCGGACCGGAGATTTCCACTTCCGTAATGGCAACGGGCTGGTTGTCGTGCCGGGTAGTGAAGGCAGCCTTGCTCAAATCTGTGAAATACTCCTCAGGCAGCTTGGAATCCTGCTTTGCCACCAACAAAATCGGAACTTTCTTGGTAACACGCTTTTCTACCTTCAATGTAATCATCTCTGTAGAGCTGCTCTGCACAGAAACAGAACCGGGAGAAATATTACCCGGATAAGAAATGTCGTAAGACAAATCGTGGGTGCCGGCGGTTTCCACATTGGTCAAATTTGCGATAACATTGATATTATTCTCATTCAAATCGTTCAGGATCGCCCGATCGCTTTTCAGCGACAGGGTGACCTTAGGGATATCGCTGACTACCATAAGTCCCCGCTGTTCTAAAACATCCTTGTTTTGAAGCACTACAGGAATATCAAAATACGTTTTTTCCGACTCAGGGCTGACAACGGTAATTACAAACAGCCAAAGGCAGAATGCTACCGCCACAGAAAAAGCCATTGCAAGGAATTTATTTTTCATGATCATTTTCGTTTCCTCCCTTGCTCTTCTTCTGCTTTATTTTTTCCACCAGCTTGTTCTGTTTCATCTTCTGGAGCAATTCGCTCTGCTTGATCTTTTGGAACAGCTTTACCTCCAGGGTTTGCTCCTGGTCATCCTCCTCCGGACATAGTTCATTACGCAGCAGCCGTTCCAGGGTCTGGGGCGCCAAGTGGCGCTTGAGCATACCGCCCACAGCAACGGAGATGGCGCCGGTTTCCTCAGAAACCACAACCACCACAGCATCGGATACTTCGCTCATACCCACAGCTGCACGGTGACGGGTACCAAGATCCAGGTTCAGCCGTTCACTGTCAGACAACGGTAGCACACAGCCCGCTGCGGCCACACGGCCGTCCCGGACGATCATTGCGCCGTCGTGGAGGGCTGCCTTGGGGAAAAAGATGTTCCGGATCAAACGCTCAGACACCTGGGCATCGATCATTGTACCGTTTTTGAAATGCTCATCCAGACGGTTATCCCGAGCAAATACGATCAGCGCACCGATCTTCTCCTGGCTCATGGTTTCGCAGGCGCGGACGGTGTGGGTAATGACAGGCTCCATATCCTGGCTATGCTTTTTCCGGAAGATATCCGCCAGCTTCATATTGCTGAGGTGGTCGATCATTCGGCGCAGCTCCGGCTGGAACAGCACGACCAGCGCCAGCAGTCCGATCGCCAGTATCTCCGAGAAAATATAACTCAGCGCATGCATATTCAGTGCATCCGTCAGCCACGCAACCGCTATAATGACACCTACCACCCACGCAATGCGGGAGGTGCCCGTAGAGCGGAAAAGAGGCAGTAATTTATAAATCAAAAATGCGACGATAATGATGTCAAAATAATCCGACCACCGCATCGCCTGTATTTGTTGCCAGATAGATCCAAAAATTCCCATATCTGCCCCTTCTTTCCGTGTTTTTTATATCGCAATGCCATACTTTTCGCGTTTTTGGCATACCAAGCCTATTATCTATCCTATTATAGCGGATTTGTGAACTGATAGCAATAGCTATTCATAATTTTTTTACGATTGACGGACCAATTTTTCAACTTCCTGCGCCAGCATTCCCGTCTGCCAGGGTGCAGCATCATGGCCGAAGCTGATGCGTACAGTGCCGGTATCTAATGTGCCTGCGCTTTCGTGGGCCAGCGGGGCGCAATGCAGGCCCGCCCGTACACCGATCCCCTGCTCTGCCAAAAGCCGGGCCGCCTCCTCGCAATCCATATTGGGAACAAATGACACCGTGCCGCTTTGGTCCTCCCCGGAAAACACACGAAATCCCAACTTTTCCAGTGCATCTGCGCAGCGGCGGGCCTCCCGGCACTCCCGTTCCAAAATCCGCTGGGGCGTCTGCTCCAGCACATAGGCAAGGCCGGCGGACAATCCTGCGATACCGGGCACATTCAAGGTGCCTGCCTCCAGGCTATCCGGTAGAAAATCCGGCATTTCCTGCAATGCGGACAAACTGCCGGTCCCACCTTGCAATAAGGGCATCGGCTCTCTTGCGCATAACAAAAGGCCCGTTCCCTGGGGGCCAAGCAGGCCCTTGTGGCCGGGCATCGCAACAAAATCTGCCCCTAATTTTTGAAGATCGATAGGCAGCATTCCCGCCGATTGGGCAGCATCTATCACAAAAGGCACACCATACTGCCTGCACAAATCCGCCATCTCATACACCGGCAGAATATAGCCAAACACGTTGGAAACATGGGTGAATACCGCCGCATCTGCGCCCTTTTTCAGTGCATTTTCAAACGCTTCCAGGGTGTCCTCCCAGCAGAACAGTTTTCGCCCGGCAACTGTGATCTGCGCCTTCCTTGCGTGGAGCGGACGGGTCACCGCATTGTGCTCAAAGCCGGAGATCACCACCTTGCTCCCCGGTTTTACCAGGGTGTTGATGGCAATATTTAAACCGTGGGTGCAATTAGATGTCATCACGACCTGCTCCGGTACGCAATGGAACAGGCTTGCTGCCCGCTCCCGGCAACGCAAAACCGTCTTGGCAGCAGCCATGGCGGCGGGATAGCCGCCACGGCCCGGATTGGCACAGTTGTCCAAAGCACACCGCATTGCCCGGTAGACCGTTTCCGGTTTATGAAAGGATGTTGCGCCGTTATCCAGATAGATCATAGGCGCAGCTCCTCCGGTGTTCCGTCATCCCGCAAGGTATAGGCCCTGCGAAAGTGTATTCCCGCCTGCCGCAAAAATGCCGCCGAAGTCATAATATCCCGGCAATTAAGCCGCAAGCTGTAGCCGCACCCCTTTTCTTCCATCCACTTGGGTGTGCGCTGTATACTGCATTCCACTCCCGCCCGGCGCAAGACCTCCTCTGCCCGCTGGGCCGGGGTCACGGAGCGGAAGGTTATGATACAATTTTTCATAAAGAAACCCTCCCGAACCAGTTTATGTCCGGGAGGGTTATTCTGTGTGTTTTTATAGTTCTTCCAACAGGCAGACCGCATGACAGGACATGCCGCTGCCGTCGCCGGTGAAGCCAAGGTGTTCCTCGGTGGTAGCCTTCACATTCACCTGCTGTTCCGAAATTTTCAGGGTTTCGGCGATATTCTTCCGCATTTGGGGAATGTGATCCTTCAGTTTAGGTCTTTGGGCGATCATGGTCACATCCACATTGCCCACACGATAGCCCGCTGCGTGGATCTTATCCACAACTACAGCAAGGAGTTTCCGGGAATCCGCACCCTTATAGGCGGGGTCTGTATCGGGAAAATGCACGCCGATATCTCCCAGTCCCGCAGCTCCCAGCAGCGCATCGGACACCGCGTGAAGCAGCACGTCCGCATCGGAATGGCCCAATAGTCCCTTCTCAAAGGGGATCTGCACGCCGCCCAATATCAAATCCCGGCATTCCACCAGCCGGTGTACATCATATCCGTGTCCGATCCTCATTGCATTTCCTCCAGCAGCAGTCCTGCGATCCGCAGATCCATAGGGGTTGTGACTTTGATATTCCGCTCGTCACCTTCCACGATCCGCACAGCCATTCCCATTCGCTCCACGGCAGAGCAATCGTCGGTAATAGCCGCTTTATCGTCCTTTGCTTTTTTCAGTGCACCTCTCAGCAGGTCATAATCAAATACCTGGGGGGTCTGAATAGCCTGCAAAGTACTTCTGTCCGGTGTCGCTTCCACCACGCCGCCCTTAACGATCTTCACAGTGTCCTTTACCGGCACTCCGGGGGCTGCGGCAGCATAAATATGGGCAGTACGCACCGTTCTGTCGATGACTTCCTGGGTTATGAGGGGTCTTGCACCATCGTGGACAGCCGCCAAACGTACCTTTTTCGACAGAGCTTTTAAGCCGTTATTCACAGACCCCGCCCGGTCTGCACCACCGGCTACCACAGCTTTGACCTTGGTAAAATCCGCGCAAAGCTCTTGGATCTTATCGATCAGATCCGGACGGGTGACAATTACGATTTCCCGGATCACATTGCTTTCCTGGAAGGCACGAGCTGTACGAACGACCATCGGCTCACCACCAAGCTGGGCCATCACTTTATCGATACCGCCCATACGGGAGGCATTGCCTGCCGCCACGATCACCGCGCCGCAATACTTTACGGGCAAGAGCTTGCGTAAGGCCGTGGACACTTTGGAAATTTTCATATTACAGCTCCTTAATCAGCTTCTTGAAGTAGTCGCCTCTGACCATAAAATTCTTAAACTGGTCAAAAGCCGCCGAGGCAGGACTCATCAGCACCACATCGCCCTCTTTGGCATCTGCCGCCGCCCGGTATGTAGCATCGGTAAAGTCTGCGCAATCGATGATCTCCGGATTTCCGGGAGCGTACTGCGGGGCATTTTCCACCGCTTGGCGGATCTGCTGGGCTGTTGCGCCGTTTACATAGAGCTTTTTCACCTTGCCGCAGATCACCGGGCCAAGGACATCGTAGGGAATATGCTTATCGTAGCCGCCGGCAATCAGCAAAACCTTTTGGTCAAAGCTATTGAGACCTGCAATGGTACGGCTGGGGGAGGATGCGATGGAATCGTTATAGAATTTCACACCGTCTTTCACCCGCACCAGTTCGATACGGTGTTCCACACCGCCAAACTCCCGGGCCACCTTGCGGATCACCTCATCCGCCACAAGACCCTCCACAGCGCCAATGGCAGCCATATAATTTTCAATATTATGCACACCGGGGATCACAATATCCCGGCTATCCAGCACCGGGGTTTCGCCACGGTAAATGACGGTTTCCCGCAGGTGGATATATCCTTCTCCTTGCCGGGAGAAGAATTGGGTCGTACCGTTTCCCCGGAGCTTTGCCGTGATGGCATTGTCCGCATTGAGGATCAAAGAATCTGTTTCAGACTGGAAGCGGAAGATATTCTTCTTGGCCTCCACATATTCTTCCATATCCTTATGGACATCCAAATGGTTGGGTGCTAAATTGGTCACCACCGCCACGGAAGGACTGCGGCGCATATCCATCAGCTGGAAGGAGCTGAGCTCCACCACAGCATAGTCGGTAGCTTTCATATCATCCAGCTTGGGCAGCAGGGGCGTGCCGATATTGCCGCCCAGCCACACGGTCTTTCCGGCAGCTTTCAGCATTTCGGAAATGAGGGTGGTGGTAGTGGTCTTGCCGTCAGAGCCGGTGACCGCTAAAATCTTACAGGGACACAGTTCAAAGAAAATCTCCATTTCGCTGGTGACTTCCGCGCCGGTCTGCCGCAGGCCCTCCAAGGCAGGATTGCCCGGATGCATTCCGGGGGTACGGAACACCAAATCCGCAGAAAGATCATCAAGATAGCTCTCCCCTACCTGCAATTTACAGCCCAGTTTTTCCAGCTCCAGCAGTTCCTCGTCCAGCTTTTCCCGGGGTGTTTTATCACAACCGGTTACGCTGCAGCCATAGCGTAAAAGCAAGCGCACCAGCGGACGATTGCTCACACCCAGACCCAGTACCACAATATTCTTCCCTCTCAGGGATGTAAAATAAGTTTCCAAAATACTTGCCATAACAAATTCCCCTTGCAAGCTAATCTTGAGATTGCCACACCCGTGACAATGAAGCTTTTTATTTCTTACTTTATAGTATATCCTTTTTGTTAGAGTTTTGCAAGATGTTTGACAATTGGCGTGCAATGGGTTACAATATTCGGGCGACCGGGTCGGACAGCCGCGGCTGAGCCCCCAACGGGACTCAGGTGAGGAAAGTCCGGGCTCCACAGGGCAAGGATAACGGGTAACGCCCGCCGGGGGTGACCCCAGGACAAGTGCAACAGAGATATACCGCTTGGGGATTCCAAAGGAATCCCCAAGCAAGGGTGAAAAGGTGGGGTAAGAGCCCACCCGGCCTATGGAGACATAGGTTTTACGATGTAAACTCTATCCGGAGCAACGCCGTGGAGGAACAATAGGTTTGCCCGACCGTTCCGAGGAGGCGGCTGCATTCCGTGAGCAATTGCGGAAGTAGATAGATGGCTGTCAAGACAGAACCCGGCTTATAGACCCGATCGTATAAAAAAGCACGCTGCAATCGCGGTGTGCTTTTTTTATTTTTCCTATTTCTTTTTGGGGACACCAATGTTATAATAAAAATAATCTAACTATAGAGAAAGGGGATTTTTATGAACCATAAACATTGGCTCGTCAGATGGGTCGCCTTGATCCTGGCGTTCTCCCTTCTGACACTTCCCGGCTGCAAGAAGTCTGCACC
>JAZNNO010000004.1:0-11908 GCA_045580345.1 Faecousia sp. | reverse complement strand
CATCACTGCCGGCGCTAAGAAGGTCGTTATCTCCGCTCCCGCCGGTAACGATCTGCCCACCATCGTTTACAACGTTAACCACGAGACCCTGACCAAGGAAGACAACATCATGTCCGCTGCTTCCTGCACCACCAACTGCCTGGCTCCCATGGCTAAGGCTCTGAACGATCTGGCTCCCATCGAGTCCGGCATCATGTGCACCATCCACGCTTACACCGGCGACCAGATGATCCTGGACGGTCCTCAGAGAAAGGGCGACCTGCGCCGCTCCCGCGCCGGTGCTATCAACATCGTTCCCAACTCCACCGGTGCTGCTAAGGCTATCGGCCTGGTTATCCCCGAGCTGAACGGCAAGCTGATCGGCGCTGCACAGCGTATCCCCACTCCCACCGGTTCTACCACCATCCTGAACGCTGTTGTTGCTAAGGAAGTTACCAAGGAAGAGATCAACGCTGCCATGAAGGCTGCTACCACCGAGTCCTACGGCTACACCGAGGACGAGATCGTTTCCTCCGATATCGTCGGCATGACCTTCGGTTCTCTGTTCGACGCTACCCAGACCATGGTCAACAAGCTGCCCGGCGGCATGACCCAGGTTCAGGTTGTTTCCTGGTACGACAACGAGAACTCCTACGTTTCTCAGATGGTCCGTACCATCAAGCACTTCTCCACCCTGCTGTAATTCTTACAGAATATAAAAATTTAAGCGTCCGGCCAATCGGCCGGGCGCGTTTTCAGAGTGTCAAAGAACCGCCAAACCGTCAAAACGACTTGCTGCGCAACGCTCCCCTCTCGAGTATCTATATACACTTCGGGGTCGCGTTGCTTGCCTTTGGCGCTTCCTTGACCTCTGTCGCAATGACATTGAAGTATGTTCTTTTTTAGAAAAAGCGACCTGTTTTTACAGGTCGCTTTTGTTATCAGCAGAGCTTTGCGCCGGCGGGGATGGCATCGTCTACCATCAGCAGGTGTAGCTTTTCCTCGCCCTTCTCGGTGTGGACAGCGGAGATCAGCATACCGCAGGACTCCTTGCCCATCATCTTCCGGGGAGGCAGGTTGGTGATGGCAACCAAAGTCTTGCCGATCAGCTCCTCGGGCTTATAGAACTTGGCAATGCCGGAGAGGATCTGCCGATCCGTACCAGTGCCGTCGTCCAGGGTGAACTGCAGCAGCTTGTCGCTCTTTTTGACCGGCTGGCAATCCTTGACCTTCACAGCCCGGAAATCGGACTTGCAGAAGGTGTCAAAATCCACATGCTCGGTGGCATAGGGCTCAATTTCAATGTCGCTCTTGGGCTTGGACAGCTCCTCGAGGGCTGCCAGCTCCTTCTCCATATCGATACGGGGGAACAGGGCATCACCGGCAACGGTTGCTACCTGCACAGGCAGCACACCGAAGTCTTCCAAAGAATCCCAGTCCATTCTCGCACCGCCCAGCCGCTTGGCAATTTCCTCAGCGGTTGCAGGCATAAAGGGAGAGAGCAGTCCTGCGCAGATGCGGACAGTTTCCAGCAGGTTATACAGAACCTTGGCAAGCCGGGGGTGATTTGCTTCGTCCTTGGCCAGTACCCAGGGCGCGTTCTCGTCAATATACTTATTGGCACGGGAGATGACCTTGAACACCTCAGCAAGGGCATTCTGGAAGGCGTACTTTTCCATCTGCTCCTCGTACTTATCACGCAAAGTGCAGACCATTTCCACCAGTTCCTTATCCATCTCGATGTTGACCTGCTGCTGGGCGGGCAGGCGCTCACCAAAGTACTTCTGGGCCATTGCCACAGTACGGGAAACCAGGTTGCCCAGGTCGTTTGCCAAATCGGTGTTGATGGTGGAGATCAGCAGCTCGTTGCTGAAATTGCCGTCAGAGCCGAAGGGGAAGGACCGCAGCAGGAAGAACCGCAGGGCATCCACGCCAAAGCGCTGGGCCAGGATATAGGGATCGACCACATTGCCCTTGGATTTAGACATCTTGCCGCCGTCCAACAGCAGCCAGCCGTGGCCGTAAACCTTCTTGGGCAGGGGCAGACCCAGGCTCATGAGCATTGCAGGCCAAATGATAGCATGGAAACGGACGATCTCCTTTCCCACGAAGTGCACATCGGCAGGCCAGAAGTCCTCCAGGCCCTCCTTGGCATCGTTGCAGAAGCCCAGGGCGGTCATATAATTAAACAGCGCATCGATCCAAACATACACCACATGGCCCTCGTCGAAGTCCACAGGCACACCCCAGCTAAAGCTGGTACGGGACACGCACAGATCCTCCAGGCCCGGCTTAATGAAGTTGTTCACCATCTCGTGGACACGGGATCGGGGCTCTAAGAAATCGGTGTTTTCCAGCAGATCCTGTACCCGGTCAGCGTACTTACTCAGCCGGAAGAAGTATGCCTCCTCCTCCGCATCCTGCACTTCCCGGCCGCAGTCGGGGCATTTGCCGTCCACCAGCTGGCTCTCGGTCCAGAAGCTTTCGCAGGGCTTGCAGTACTTACCGGTGTACTTGCCCTTGTAAATGTCACCGTTTTCGTACATCTTCTTGAAGATCTTCTGAATGGCAGCAACGTGGTAATCGTCGGTGGTGCGGATGAAGCGGTCATTACTGATGTTCATAAGCTTCCACAGATCCAGCACACCGCCCTCGCCCAAAACGATGTTATCCACATACTCCTGGGGGGTGCATCCTGCCTCCTTGGCCTTATCCTCGATCTTCTGACCGTGCTCGTCGGTGCCGGTGAGGAAGCACACATTGTAGCCCTGGAGCCGCTTATAGCGGGCCATGGCATCGGTGGCCACGGTGCAGTAGGTGTGGCCGATGTGCAGCTTGGCAGAGGGATAGTAGATAGGTGTGGTAATGTAATAGTTACCCTTAGACATAATAATTCCTCCTAAAAATGAAAATCGCCCTTGCAGAGCAAGGGCGAGAGTTTTACTCCGCGGTACCACCTTGGTTCGTGGGGAAATCCCCACCTCAAAACGCAATAACGGGCGCACCCGGGTGGGCCTAAATATCGACGCACCGGCTCCCAGACCATGTTCAGCAGCTTCCTCTGTACCCCTTTCCACCAACCGGGGCTCTCTGACCAGCCTTTGCAGCTTACTCTTCTGTTCGCAGCCTTTTCATATCTTGGGGTATTATACCCTGTTTTTACCGGTTTTGTCAAGTTTTATTCTGGGTAGCCACGATATTGCTGCCGAACACATCGGAAAGAATCACATCACCGATGGAAACGGGGAGCTTGGCAACAGCCTTGTTGATAAGCTGCATACATTCGGACATTTTCTCCTTGGGGATGGGCCGGTCGGTCTTCACGGACACCAGGCCGCCATTTTCGCAGCGGACAGTGGAAGTCACGGTGCGCCGGGGATTGGTGCATTCATTTTTCGCATATTCTGCGCCCCGGGGGCAGGTATTGCCCTCCACTTTTACCACTTCCCGGCCATTTAGCTGCACGGTCAGCTGACAGCCCAGAGGGCATACGATACAGGTAAGTTTTCTCTCCATATTACAGCTCCTCCAAAGAAACGGTCAGCGACCCTACATTGTTAAGCAGGTCTTGTTTGATGGTCACAGACTCCATCTCGCCGGGGGCGACCTTGGGCCGCTTCCGGGATAAAATCACCTTGTCGCCGGCGGTCACATTCACCCGGACATTCTTATAGACATTGCCCACCCGGAAATAGAGGGTAATGTCCTTCTGCTCTGTGATGATCTGGGGGACAGTATAGCGAACTTTTCCGTCTGTTTTTACAGGGATCTCCACTTTTTTACCGGTGTTTCCCTTAATATAAGCCGCGGCGGCCTTGCCGGCGATCTCCGCCTCTTCGGAAACGAAGTCCACCAAATCGTGGACATGGAGCACATTGCCACAGGCGAACACGCCGGGGATGGAGGTCTGTCGGTCCTGGTCCACCACCGCGCCGTTGGTAATGGGACTAAGGTCTACCTTTGCCGCCTTGGAAAGCTCATTTTCCGGGATCAGACCCACGGACAAAAGGAGCGTATCGCAGGGAATGAACTCCCGGGTCTCGGCGATGGGACGGCGGTTTTCGTCCACCTGGGCGATGGTCACGCCCTCCAGCCGCTCCTTGCCGTGGATCTGCACCACGGTGTGGCTCAATTTCAGAGGAATGTTAAAATCGTTGAGGCACTGCTCGATATTCCGGGCCAAACCGCCGGAATAGGGCATCAGCTCGCAAACTGCGTGGACCTTTGCCCCCTCCAGGGTCATACGGCGGGCCATAATGAGGCCAATATCGCCGCTGCCCAGAATCACAACATTCTTGCCGGGAAGATAGCCCTTCATATTCACAAATTTTTGGGCTGTGCCGGCGCTGAAAATGCCTGCAGGCCGGCTGCCTGCGATGTTCAGCGCGCCCTTGGACCGCTCCCGGCAGCCCATAGCCAACACAATGGCCTTGGCCTGCAGCTGGAAGATACCCTCTGTCGCATTTGTAGCGGTGATAACTTTATCCTCGGTAATGTCCAAAACCATGGTGTTGCACTTGGTTTCGATATGCAATTCCCGAACTTTTTGCTCATATTTCCAGGCATATTCCGGTCCGGTCAGCTCTTCGCCGAACTTATGCAGGCCAAATCCGTTGTGGATGCACTGCTGCAAAATGCCGCCCAGGCTTTCGTCCCGCTCCAGGATCAAAATATCACGAATGCCCTGTTCAAAAGCTGCAATGGCGGCGCTCATACCGGCAGGACCGCCGCCGATGATGACCAAATCTCTCATTGGGCCATTCCTCCCTTGGTTTTTTCCACATTGATCACAGACTTGCCGCCGCATTTTGTCACATCCTCATAGGCAATGCCCAGTTCCTTTGCCAAAAGCTCGGTGACATAGGGCATGCAGAAGCCGCCCTGGCAGCGACCCATTTGGGCGCGGGTGCGGCGCTTGACGCCGTCCAAGTCGGTTGCGCCGGGATTTCTGCGAATGGCATCCAGAATCTCGCCCTCGGTGACACCCTCGCAGCGGCAGATGATCCTGCCGTAGGCGGGATCGGCCTTAATCATAGCGTTCTTCTCTTCCAAAGATGCATCCCGGAAGTGGTGAGAAGATACTCTTGTGGCCACATAATTGGGGTTTTCTGCCAAATCGAGGCCTTGCTCGCGGAGCATTCCGGCAATGTACCTGGCGATGGCGGGAGAGGCAGACAAACCGGGGGATTCAATGCCCGCCGCATTCACAAAGCCCTGCTCCGGGGAGGTGATGATGAAGTCGCCGGTGTTGCCGGCAGCACGCAGACCGCAGAAAGAGGTAATGGCTTTGCCTGCAGGCAGGTTTTCCACATATTCTTTGGCCTTACCCAAGATCTCGGCAAAGCCCTCCGCTGTGGTGTCCTTGTCTTCCTTGTCTTCTTTGTCCACAGAGGTAGGGCCTAACAGCAAATTGCCGTCCACAGTGGGACTGACCAAAATGCCCTTGCCCATCTTGGTGGGGGTGCGGAAAATGGTGTTGCGCACCACGCCGCCGCACTCCTTGTCCAGCAGTATGTACTCGCCCTTCCGGGGGTGGACGGAGATAGAATCGTCACCCACCAGCTTTGCGATTTCATCGGAATAAAGGCCGGCACAGTTCACCACAAACCGGGCCTCCACTTCCCCATTTTCAGAGGAAATCCGGTAGCCGCCGGGGATCTTTTCCATGGCTGTAACAGGAAAATTCCGCCGCAGCTCTGCGCCGTTGTCCATAGCATTGCCCAAAGCGGCGATGGTCAGGTCATAGGGGCAGACGATGCCGCCGGTGGGAGCGTAGAGGGCGCAGGTCACATTCTTTCCAATGTTGGGCTCCAAAGCCCGCACGCCTGCCTGGTCCAAAAACTCCACTTCCACGCCGTTGGCCTTGCCTTTTTCCAACAGTTTCTCGATGCCTTTCCGGTCTTCCTCGTCAAAGCCGATGACCAAAGAGCCGTTGCGCTTGTACTTCACGCCCAGGGTCTTGCAGACATCCTCCATCATAGCCGCGCCTTCCACATTCAGCCGGGCCTTCAAAGAGCCGGGGGCGGCATCATAGCCTGCGTGGACGATGCCGGAATTTGCCCGGCTGGCGCCCATGGCCACATCGTTTTCCTTTTCCAAAACAATGATTTTCAGCTGGTACTTGGCCAGTTCCCGGGCTACCATTGCGCCCACCACACCGGCACCGATAATCGCTACATCAAACATATTGCCATCTCCTTGACAAAGTATATTCCGCTACTTTATAATAAAACAATCAAAAACGATTGTCAACGAGTGGCCAAAAAGGGGATAAACAATCAAAAACGCTCAAATTGTATTATTTCCATTGCAAATATCCGTAGGGGACGGGTTCCCCGTCCCACGGGAGGCGAAACGCCTCCCCTACGATTCCTATATGTGAGGTATGTTATGTTAAAAGAAGAACGCTATGATAAAATATTAGCCCTTTTGGAGGAGGAGCAGTATATCTCCGCCAACGCTCTGAGCCGGCAGCTCTTTGTGAGCTTGCCCACCATTCGCCGGGATCTGGCGGAGCTGCAGCGGCGGGGTCAGATCGTCCGCAGTCACGGCGGCGCAAAAAAGATCCAGGGTGAGCACACCGTTGCCCCTCTAAATTTCCGCAGAACGGTCAACGCCCTCAGCAAGCGGGCTTTGTGCCGGGCGGCGGCGGAGCTGGTGGCAGACAATGACATTATTTTTATCGATTCCTCCACGACCACCTTGCAAATGGCGGACTTTTTGGGTGAGAAAAAGGGCATCACCGTCATCACCAACGGCATCACCCTGGCGACCCTGCTGGCAAAAAGGGGCATCAAGACCTACTGCACCGGCGGCGAGATCTTTGAAAATTCCCTGGCTCACTTCGGCAGCTTTGCAGAGGATTTCATCCGGCGGTTCAACATCGACACCCTGTTCTTTTCCTGCCACGGGGTAAACGCCCAGGGAATGCTCAACGACCCCTCCCTGCCGGAGACCCAGATCCGCAAGGTGGCCATCGAGCAGAGCAAAAAGACAGTCTTTCTCTGCGATGAGACCAAATTCTCCCTGTCCACCCCATACAATTTGGTCTCTTTAGACACCCTGGACACCGTCATCACCGACACGGAAAAGGTCTACGACTATACCGCCGGGAACAACCAAATCATCATTGTATAAAAAATCCCCACCCGTTTGGGTGGGGATTTTGTTTCACAATTTATGCACCAAAAATGCTCAGCAGGAAGCCTGCGGCAATGGCAGAGCCGATAACACCGGCCACATTGGGGCCCATTGCGTGCATTAACAGGAAGTTGGAAGGATTGGCCTTCTGGCCTTCCTTATTGGATACACGGGCTGCCATAGGCACAGCGGACACGCCGGCAGAGCCGATAAGGGGATTGATCTTGCCCTTTGTCAGCTTGCACATCAGCACACCCACCAGCAGACCGCCGCAGGTGGACAGGATGAATGCCACAACGCCCAGCACCACGATCTTCAGTGTCTCCCAGGTGAGGAAGTTGGAGCCAACCATAGTCGCACCCACAGAGATGGACAGCAGAATGGTGACGATGTTCATCAGCGCGTTCTGCATGGTATCGGACAGACGGTCAGTAACACCGGTCTCCTTTGCCAGGTTGCCCAGCATCAAGCAGCCGATCAGCGGCGCGGTGTCGGGCAGCAGCAGAGCCACGAACAGGGTAACCGCAACGGGGAACACGATCTTCTCGGCCTTGGACACCTGCCGGGTCTGCTCCATCTTGATCTTCCGCTGTTCCTTGGTGGTCAGCAGCTTCATAAAGGGGGGCTGGATCAGAGGGATCAGCGCCATATAGGAGTAGGCTGCCACAGCGATAGCGCCCAACAGCTCGGGAGCTAACTTAGAGGTGAGGAAGATGGCGGTAGGGCCGTCAGCACCACCGATGATGCCGATGGAAGCGGCCTGGTTGCCGGTAAAGCCCAAAGCGATCGCGCCCACAAAGGCGGCAAACACGCCCATCTGGGCAGCAGCGCCCAAAAGCAGGCTCTTGGGATTGGACAGCAGAGGACCGAAGTCGGTCATTGCGCCCACACCCATAAAGATCAGACAGGGGTAAATGCTGGTCTTGACACCGATGTAGAAGAAGTCCAGCAGACCGCCATCCCGCAACACAGCGCCATAGCTGTGATAATTGGGGTTGGCAATTTTTTCTCCTAACTCATTGAGCAAATAGGTGCCGTCTTCAGCCTTCAAAAACTCGGACATAAAGCTATCCCAAAGCCCCTGGTGGTACATATTTGCCATGGGCAAATTGGTGAGGATACAGCCGAATGCGATACCGCACAGCAGCAGCGGCTCAAACTTCTTCACGATAGCTAAGTACAGCAGCACACAGCCGATGAGAAGCATCACATAATTCTGCCAGGTTGCGGCGGCAAAACCGGATTTTTCCCACAGGTTCAGCAAAATTTCGCCAATGTTCATTCTGCCACCTCCTTAATAGAGAGAAAGCGCAGCTCGTTGATGGGCTTTCCCATCTTGTCCGCCACGATAGCCATGACCATGGCGGCGGTCTTGGGCTCTACATTGTAGAGCTTCAGCTGGCCGGCAGAGCCGGGCGCAGTGGGTGCTTCCGCTGCAGGCGCATCTTCCTGCTTGGCAGGCGCGGGAGCAGCAGTCTTCTTGGCAGTAGCCATAAAGAACTTGCCAAGAATGATCGTCAGTACCATCAAAAGGATCAGACCGACGAAAACCGTTGCATAGCCAAGGAGCGCCAAAATGCCGCCCTGGCCAAGAGTAATGTTTTCCATAAGAAAACCTCCTTCGAGGTAAAATGCGGGGGCGATGACCACAGGGTCACCGCCCCGGAATAAAATTCTTTTTCTTACTTAGAGAACAGCCAGTTGATAAGCATGGTGGTGAGGATGATCAGACCGATAACCACGAAGATCACCAGCATACCAATGCCCATACGGGGCAGCTGCTCAACAAAGCCCATAGGGTTAAACGTAATATTCATAGCTTAACCTCCAAACATGCTCAAGATGATGCCGCCGGCAATAACGGAAGCGATCTGTCCGGAAACATTCACGCCAATGGAGTGCATCAGCAGGAAGTTCTGCGGATCTTCTTCCAGGCCCATCTTATGGACGATACGGCCGGACATGGGGAATGCGGAAATACCGGCAGCGCCGATCATAGGATTGATCTTCTTCTTGGAGAACACATTGATCAGCTTAGCAAACAGCACGCCGCCGGCGGTGTCCACGATAAATGCCACCAGGCCCAGACCCATGATCAGCAGGGTGTCCACCTGCAGGAACTTGTCCGCAACCATATTGAAAGCCACGGAGATGCCCAGGAAGATGGTGATGAGGTTTGCCAGCACATTCTGCGCGGTCTGGGACAGGCTCTCCAGCACGCCGCACTCCCGGATCAGGTTGCCGAACATCAGGAAACCGATCAGTGCAGTAGCATCGGGAACGATGGCAGAGGCAACCACGGTGATGATGATGGGAAACATAATGCGGGTGGTCTTACTTACAGACTTCTGCTCGTAGGGCATCCGGATCTGGCGCTCTTTCTTGGTGGTCAGCGCCTTGATAACAGGGGGCTGAATGACCGGCACCAGAGCCATATAGGAGTAAGCCGCTACGGTGATAGCGCCCTTATAGTTGGAGCCCAGGGTGTTAGCAACAGCAATGGAGGTAGGGCCGTCAGCAGCGCCGATGATGGCGATGGAAGCGGCGTCCTTAGCATCGGGGAAGAAGACGCTCGCCATAGCCAGGGTAAAGAAGATACCGAACTGAGCAGCAGCGCCGAAGAGCATCAGCTTGGGGTTTGTGAGCAACGGGCCAAAGTCGATCATAGCGCCGATGCCGATGAACAGCAGCAGCGGGAACAACTCGTTGGCAATACCTGCGTTATACAGCTCCTGGATCGGGCCGACCAGGGCGGTAGAGCCGGGAATGTTCACCAAAATGGTGCCCAGACCCATGGGCAGCAGCAAAGAAGGCTCCAGCTCCTTCTTGATGGCCAGGAAAAACAGCAGGCAGCCCAGCAGGATCATCACAATGTCCTGCCACTGGAACTTTAATAAGTTTTCGTACAGGATTTCCATGTGTGCCCTCCTTAGCCGATAACGACCAGAGGATCACCGGAGGAAACGGAAGCACCCTTGGAGGTGACGACCTGGGTAACAGTACCGGCCTTGGGGGCCATGATCTCGTTCTCCATCTTCATAGCTTCCAGCACGCACAGCACATCGCCTTCCTTAACAGCCTGGCCGGCGGTGACATTCACCTTCAGCACAGTGCCGGGCATGGGAGCGGTGACAGCTTCGCCAGCGCCGGTAACGGCGGGGGCAGCGGCGGGAGCGGGAGCGGCTGCGGGAGCAGCAGCGGGTGCGGCAGCTACCACGGGAGCGGCAGCGGGTGCGGGTGCAATGGCTTCATATTCATCCAGCAACATTGCCTTGCCGGCTTCGACCTCCACCTCGTAGGTGCGGCCGTTCAGAGTTACTTTATACTTCATTTTACTCTACCTCCTTAATGGAAATAAATCTCAGTTCATTCATAGGCTTTTGCAGCTTGTCAGCCACGATGGCCATAACCATAGCGGCGGTCTTGGGCTCTACATTGTGCAGCTTCAGGTGGCCTGCAGAACCGGGTGCAGCAGGCGCTTCCACCACAGGTGCGGGAGCTTCCTCCACAGGTGCGGGAGCAGCATCCTTCTTGGTGGCTCTGCGGATCACAGCGATCAGCACCACCAACACCAGCAGACCAACCAAGCTTAAGGTCAGGATGTTATCCAGCTGGGTGGGCTCGGGACGAGCTGCCTCAGCCACGGCAGATAAGATAGACATCTTTCTACCTCCTTATGCCTCGACGATGGTGTAGGTCACTTCGTTCTCTTCCTTGGCCTTGCGCTCCTCGAAGAACTTCTCAGCCAGGTTGGGGAATGCAATGTAGCTCAGCACATCCTCATCGGACTTGGCAATGCCTTCCAGCTTCTTGCGGGTGTCCTCCACGATGGGAGCCAGGGTATCAGCATAACGGCCTTCCAACTCCTTCTCGTCACCCAGGATCTTTGCCTTGATCTCGGCATTGATGGGTGCGGGCGTGGTGCCGTACTCGCCACGGCAGTAAGCCTTGATCTCCTTGGAAACGGTCTTGTAGCGCTCGCCGTCCAGCACGTTACGGACAGCCTGCACACCGACCATCTGAGAGGTGGGAGTAACCAGAGGAGGATAACCCAGGTCAGCACGGACCTTGGGAGTCTCAGCCAGAGCCTCGTCAAACTTGTCAAGGGCGTTCATCTGCTTCAGCTGGCTCAGCAGGTTAGAAAGCATACCGCCGGGAACCTGGTAGGTCAGACACTGGGTATCGGTAGCCATAGCCTTGGGCATCAGAGTGCCGTCAGCAACAAACTCGTCGCGGATGCCCTTGAAGTAGTCGGCCATCTTGGTGGTGCACTCGTCGTTCAGCTCCACCTCGTAGCCCAGCTGACGCAGTGCGTAAGCCAGGGTCTCGGTAGCGGGCTGGGAAGTACCGCCGGAGAAGGGAGAAATTGCAGTGTCGATGATGTCACAGCCGGCTTCCACAGCCTTCAGGTAGGTCATGAATGCCAAACCGGTGGTGGAGTGGGTGTGCAGGTCGATGGGCATATCCACAGCGTCCTTGATAGCGGAAACCAGGTCATATGCCTCCTGGGGACCCATAATACCGGCCATATCCTTAATGCAGATGGTGGAAGCGCCCATTTCCTTCAGCTCCTTGACCATCTCCACGTACTTGGCGTGGGTGTGGACAGGGGAAGTGGTGTAGGAGATGGTGCCGGAAGCGATAGCGCCGGCATTGACGGTAGCTTCCATAGCAACCTTCAGGTTCTTCACGTCGTTCAGCGCGTCGAAGATACGGATAACATCCATACCGTTCTCAACAGCCTTCTGCACGAACAGCTTTACGAAATCATCGGGGTAGTGGGAGTAGC
>JAZNNO010000003.1:0-59308 GCA_045580345.1 Faecousia sp. | reverse complement strand
AGTTCATCTCGGTGTAACCAACAAATTCGGTAGGAGTGTTATCGAGACCCAGATCGATACCGGCCCAAGCCAGATCACCCAAGGCCTTACGAGCCTCACGGGCGCGGACACGCTGCTCTTCACGGCAAGCGACGAATTTATCCATATCCAGGGTCATGCCCTCGTCTTCCAGCATCTCCGCTGTCAGGTCCACAGGGAAGCCATAGGTATCAGCCAGCAGGAATGCATCCTCACCGGAGAAGACAGTTTCGCCCTTTTCCTTGTGCTGCTGGAGCTTTTCACCAAAGATACGCATGCCGGTATCAATAGTACGGGCAAAGTTCTCTTCTTCTGTTTTTACCACACGGATAATATGGGCAGCACGTTCACGGAGATAACTGTAGTGGCTCTCATTTTCCTTAATAACAGTCTCAACAACCTCATAAAGGAACGGACGGTTTACGCCAAGGAGCTTGCCATGACGGGCAGCACGACGGAGCAGACGGCGCAAAACATAGCCACGGCCCTCGTTGGTGGGCTGCACACCGTCAGCGATCATAAAGGTAGATGCACGAATGTGGTCGGTGATAACTCTCAGGCTTACATCGGTCTTATTGCTCTGGCCGTAAGCGGCGCCGGTGATTTTGGTAACGTGGTTGGTAATATTCATGACCGTATCCACATCAAACAGGGAGTTTACATCCTGGCAGACAACAGCCAAACGCTCCAGACCCATACCGGTATCGATGTTCTTCTGCACCAGTTCTGTATAATTTCCGTTGCCGTCATTGTCGAACTGAGAGAACACATTGTTCCAAACCTCGATGAAACGGTCACACTCACAACCAACCTTACAATTGGGGCTGCCGCAGCCGTACTTTTCGCCACGGTCATAGTAGATCTCGGAGCAAGGTCCGCAGGGGCCGGAGCCGTGCTCCCAAAAGTTATCAGCCTTACCAAAACGGAAGATGTTCTCAGCAGGAATACCGATCTCTTTGTTCCAGATTTCAAATGCTTCCTCATCGTTTTCATAGATGGAGGGATACAGGCGGTCTTCTTCCAGGCCAACAACCTTGGTCAAAAACTCCCAGCTCCAGGCAATAGCCTCGTGCTTAAAGTAATCGCCAAAAGAGAAGTTTCCCAGCATCTCAAAATAGGTGCCGTGACGGGCGGTCTTACCGATATTCTCAATGTCACCGGTACGGATACACTTCTGGCAGGTGCAAACTCTTCTTCTGGGAGGCTCCACTTCGCCCTTAAAGTAGGGTTTCATGGGCGCCATACCGGAGTTGATTAGCAACAGGGATGCATCATTTTGGGGGATCAGAGAAAAACTGGGCAGGCGCAAATGGTCCTTGCTCTCAAAGAAGCTGAGGAACATCTCACGCAGCTCATTTACGCCATAGGCTTTCTTGCTCATATTAAATTAACCTCCTAAAAATTTCAAAAAAATACACCTCTCCCCTGTTTTAGGGGCGAGGCGTTCGCGGTACCACCCTAATTCACTTCTAATCAGAAGTATCTTAGTCACTCTGTAACGGGAGTTCCCGTCCCGGTCATCCCGGGCTGCTTGGAAGTGGCTGAAGGCAGGTCTCGGCAAGGGGCTCACACCATTCCCCTCTCGCTTTGGCTTAACCAACCTCTTGGTTTCCGCATTGCGTTTACATATCGTAGATATTCTACCATAAAAGCCGAAAATGTCAATGGTTTTCCGCTATTTTTCCATATTTATCCCATAAAAACAGACCGCCATAGGCGGTCTGTTTCATTACACATTTTCTTCCAGCCAGGCTTTGAGAGCCAAGCGACCCTCCTCTGACATTGGAAATGTAGCTTCTTTCTCCATCTTGCTCTTTTCATAGCACAGCGCACCGTGCCAAAGCTCAGCAAAAATAGTGCTGTTTTCCATATCAACCTCTTTGGGCGTGAGCATTACAACCTTGGGTTCTATCTTAAACCGCAATGTGCCACAAGATCCGGTAAATATATTACTCATCGCAAAAGTATGCAATGTGGGAAGAAAAATATCTGCCATCTCATTCACCTGCCAATTCTTCCATCTCGTCCAGTAACTGATTGAACAGCTCCAACGCTGCCTCCACAGGCTCCGGCCCGGTCATATCCACACCTGCGTCCTTAAGAAGATCAATGGGGCTCTTGGAACAGCCGCCGGACAAGAAATCAAGATAATCCTTAACCGCCTTCTCCCCTTCATGCAGAATCCGGCGGGAAAGTGCAATAGCGGCTGCATAGCCTGTTGCATACTGAAACACATAGTAATTGTAATAGAAATGCGGAATTCTTGCCCATTCTACGGCAATCTGATCGTCGACCACCATATCCGGGCCAAAGTATTCCTCATTCAACCGACGATATTCAGCACAAAGATCATCCGCAGTAAGGGTCTTGCCTTGCGCCACCATCTTACCGATATTCAGCTCAAATTCCGCAAACATCGTCTGTCGGTAAAGCGTACCCTTAAACTGCTCCAGGAAGTGATTGATGAGGTACATACGCTCTTTTTTGTCTGTTGTTTTACTCAGCAGATACTCCATCAGCAAGGCTTCGTTGCAGGTAGATGCCACCTCAGCTACAAAAATCACATAATGGGCATCAATGGGGTTTTGGTGCTTATTAGAAAGATAGGAATGCAGCGCATGACCCATTTCGTGTGCCAGGGTGAACTGGCTGTCCAGAGTGCCGGAGAAGTTCAAAAGCACATAAGGATGGACAGCCGCTCCGGCAGAATAGGCGCCGCTGCGCTTACCTGTGTTTGGATATACATCGATCCAGCGGTTCTCAAATCCTTCTTTCAAAATCGCCCGGTAGTCATCACCTAAGGGCGCAAGGGCATTATAAACAGCTTCTTTTGCTTCATCGAAGCTGATTTTTTTGTCAACATCGGAAACCCACGGCGCGTAAACATCGTAAAAATGCAGTTCATCCAAGCCCAATAGCTTTTTCCGCAGACAGACATAACGGTGCATTTTGTCCATATTTTTATGGACGGTATCAATGAGATTTAGATACACAGATGTGGGCACATTGGTATTATTCAACGAAGCCTCGAAGGCATTTTCGTATCTGCGGGCCTGAGCAAAGAACTTCATCTGCTTATTTTGGGCATCCAAGATAGAAGCTGCAGTGTTTTTAAAATCGCCAAAGCCCTTATACAGGCTCTCGTAAGCATTCTTCCGTAAAACCCGGTCAGAGCTGTTCTGCAAAGGTACAAAGGTAGCTTGCTTTACCGGATGAGCATTACCATCGGAATCCATCGCATCTTCAAATTTCAGATCCGCATCCGCAAACATACCGTAAATGGTATCCGGTGCTTGCGAAAGCTCACCCGCAGCTGCCAGGATTTTTTCCTCAGCAGGAGAAAGAATATGCTCCCTTTTCCGCCGCAAATTGGTCAAATAACGGCGATACCGCTCCAATTCGGGGCAATCAACATAAAAGCCGTCTAACTGTTCGTCGGAGATTGCCATGATCTCCGGTGTATCAAAACTAAGGGCAGAACTTAAATCCACCATCACACTGGTAAATCTGCCGGTCATTGCCTGGTAGACGGCATTGCGGGTGTCTTCATCAGACTTTCGCATACAGTAATTACCCAGTCGAGATGCCTTCACATCGGTCATTTCAGACCGGTAAAGGTAATCATAAAGGGTTTGTCCGCTTTCAGCCAAGCGTCCGGCAAAGCCAGACAAAACCTCTTTGTCCTGTGCAATGGTAGACAGTTCCTGCTCCCAAGCCTCATCGCTTGTATATAGATCCTCAATAGCCCATTTATCGGCTACGGGAATTTCCGAACGCTCACGAATTATATCCATCATTTTCCCTCCTATTATATTATTTGTATTATACCACATCGCAAGAAAATTGGAAAGTATAACCTTGATTTTATTTTCAAGATATGATAGTATTCTTCCGGTGATAAAAACTATGAATAAGAAACTAAAAAGCAATCTTGCCATACTGATCGCAACGATCATATGGGGCTCTACTTTTGTGGCTCAAAGTATCGGCATGGACCATATAGGTCCTTTTACCTTCCAGGCTGCGCGATGCTTTCTGGGCGGATTGATACTGCTTCCCATCATTGCAGTATCGGATAGATTTACTTATAAAAATGATGGCAAAGACTTTCTTACTCGCTGGTTGGATAAGGACTTATGGAAAGCCGGCTTGCTTTGCGGCATTCCTTTGTTTGTGGCCACAAATTTGCAGCAACTCGGCATTGTGGATACAGATGCCGGTAAATCCGCCTTTTTGACCGCAATGTACATTGTGTTTGTGCCAATTATCGGTATGTTTTTCGGACAGAAGCCTTCAAAATGGGTACCCGTTAGTGTCGTACTGGGTGTTGGCGGCCTGTACTGTCTAAGCTGTGTCGGCGTCAAAAGCATCGCAACCAGTGACTTACTTCTTTTGGGTTGCGCAGTGGCCTTTGCAATTCAAATCTTGGCAGTTGACAAATTTGCTAACCAGGTGGATTGCCTGCGGCTGAACTGCATCAACGCATTTTTGTGTGCAGCTCTTTCTGCTATCGTGATGGTCTTTACAGAAGAACCCTCTTGGACCGCAATTCGTGGCTGTTTTGGTTCCATTGCCTATGCCGGTATTCTTTCCATGGGCATTGCTTATTCTCTGCAAAATATCGGACAGAAGAATCTGGATTCTGCCACCGCTTCCCTGCTGATGAGCACAGAATCTGTTTTTGCCGTATTAGCCGGCTGGATCGTACTGCACGAGCGGCTGAGTTTTTGGGAAGGTCTTGGCTGTGTGCTGGTCTTCATTGCTGTTATCCTTTCTCAACTACCGGACGAGAAGATAAATAAAGAAAGTAAAAAGCAGGCAATGCAATAATGCATCGCCTGCTTCTTATTACTTATCCGCAATGATAAGGCGCTTCATTGCCTCAATACCCACACGGATAGCAGCGCTTGTGTCTTCCGTCATCGGCATCTCCAGGCCGGCTTTTTCCCGCTCCTGGTTCCATACTGCATGGAAGCAACTGCCGCAGCGTACACCTAACGCAGCTGCCACAACAAACAAAGCCGCTGATTCCATCTCGCTGGCTTTGACACCCAGGCGTTTCCAGCTTTCCCACTTTTGCAAAAGCTCATAGGACACAGGACTTTTCTCTGGGCTGTGCTGACCGTAGAAGGAATCCTTGCATTGCACCACACCCACATGGGTGCGATAGCCAAGCTCCTCCCCTGCAGCTTTTAGTGCTGCTGTAACGCCAAAGTCGGGGACAGCAGGAAATTCAACAGGCGCATATTCCATGGATGTGTGTTCATAGCGGATAGCGCCGTTAGCAACAATTATATCACCGGGTAGCACATCCATGGCAATGCCACCGCAGGTACCAATGCGGATAAAGGTATCCACACCGATGGCTGCAAGCTCCTCCATAGCGATCGAGGCCGACGGCCCACCGATACCGGTAGAACAGACGCTCACCTTTTCACCCAGCAATGTACCTGTGTAGATGTTATATTCTCTGTTCATGCCGATATGGACAGGGTTATCAAAATGTGCAGCAATCGCCTCACATCTGCCGGGATCACCGGGCAGAAAACAGTACTTACCCACATCGCCCTCTTTGCAGTGGATGTGGTACTGCATACCAATATCTTGCATAAGAAACCTCCTTAAAACAGGCTCATCTGATTGGTTTCCGGTAATTCGCCGAAAGCGCCTGCCTCTTTCAGCATCTGTAAGTGGGTCTTGGACACCTTGGGGCAAGCAGCAGCGACCTCTTCAATAGAAATAAAGGTCTTGCCCTCACGGCCATGCATCAAATCCCAGGCCGCTGTTTCGCCCAAGCCGGAAACTGCAACGAAGGGCGGCAAAATCTTGCCGTCTTCAATAAGGAATTTTGTTGCGTGACTCTTATAAAGGCTGATAGGCGCAAACTCAAAGCCCCGCAGGTAGAACTCATAGACAACTTCCAGGGTTGTCAGCAGATCCTCGTCCTTTGCCGTGGCATCCTCATTGGATTCGATAGCCTTGATGTTAGCCACAACATTATCCATACCGCCGGTCATCAAAACGGCATCAAATCCGCCCTTTTGGCTGCGGCGATAGAAATAAGCAGAATAGAACGCCAACGGGTGATTGACCTTAAACCAAGCGATGCGGAAAGCCATCATAACATAAGCCACCGCATGGGCCTTGGGGAACAAGTACTTAATTTTCTTACATGAAGTAATGTACCAATCCGGAACACCGGCTTGAATCATTTCCTCCTCTGCACCATCGGGCAGACCTCTGCCCTTACGCACAGATTCCATGATCTTGAACGCCCGCTTTTCGGGAAGTCCGCAGGAGATCAGATAGATCATGATATCGTCACGACAGCCGATGGTCTGATCCACCCGGGCTGTGCCGGACACGATCAAATCCTTGGCGTTGCCTAACCACACATCCGTGCCGTGGGTATAACCGGAAATACGCACTAAGAAGTCAAATTTTTCCGGCTTGGTGTCCAGCAAAACGCCTCGTGTGAATCGGGTATTGAACTCAGGAACTGCCACAGCACCGGTTGGTCCGAGGATCTTATCATCCTCATAGCCAAGCACTTTGGAAGATGTAAAGATAGACATAGTATCCTTATCGTCCAAAGGAATGGTCTTGGCATCCACACCGGTCATATCCTCCATCATACGAATCATGGTGGGGTCATCGTGACCTAGCATATCCAGCTTCAGCAGATTCTCTTCCATAGAGTGATATTCAAAATGGGTAGTGATTTGGTCGGAGTTAGGGTCATCAGCCGGATGCTGGACAGGACAGAAGTCCCAAATCTCGTTCTCCTGTGGAATAACAACCAGGCCACCCGGGTGCTGACCGGTAGTACGGCGCACACCAACACATCCAGCTGCCAGGCGATTGATTTCCGCCGCAGATGCTGATTTTCCCCGTTCAGAGAGATATTTTTTCACATAGCCATAAGCGGTCTTCTCAGCCACTGTGCCCACAGTGCCAGCGCGGAAAACATGGGATTTTCCAAACATTTCTGTACAATATGCGTGGGCATTAGCCTGGTATTCGCCGGAGAAGTTCAGGTCAATATCCGGTACTTTATCACCGCCAAAGCCCAAGAATGTTTCAAAGGGAATGTTAAAGCCTTCCTTTGCATAGGGCGTTCCGCACTTGGGACAAACCGCATCCGGCAAGTCAGCGCCACATTCATAGCCTTCCGGCACATCAAAGGTGGTGTATTTACACTCCGGGTTGGGACAACGGTAATGGGGCGGGAAAGAGTTAACCTCAGTGATACCGGACATATATGCCACAATGGAAGAACCGACAGAACCACGGGAACCCACCAGGTAGCCGTTTTCCAGAGAGTTCTGCACCAACCGCTGTGCGGACATATAGATCACATCGTAATGGCATGTAATAATGTCATTCAGCTCGGTGTCAATGCGCTTGCGAATCAGTTCGGGAGGATTTTCACCGTAAAGACGATGCATCTTGCCGTAAACAAGATCCTTCAAATCTTCTACGGAGTTCTCGATCTTGGGCGCAAACAGGTTATGAGGCACAGGTCGCACCACATCACACATATCAGCAATCAAATTGGGATTGGTAACGACCACCTCGTAGGCTTTTTTCTCACCAAGATAAGAGAATTCCTTAAGCATTTCATCCGTAGTACGGAAGTAAAGCGGATTGGGGCGGTCGCAATCCTCAAAGCCCTTGGTAGCCAAAAGGATATGGCGGAAGATCTCGTCCTCCGGATGCAGGAAGTGCACATCTCCAGTAGCAACTACTGGTTTTCCCAATTCCTCGCCTAAGCGGACGATGGTTCGGTTAAACTCCCGCAGTTCCTCTTCTTCCGTAACAGTTCCCTTTTCCAGCATAAACGCATTGTTGCTTAGGGGCTGGATCTCCAGGAAATCATAGAAGGATGCGATTCGCTTCAGCTCATCATCGCTCTTGCCATCAATGATCGCTTGTAATAACTCGCCGGCTTCACAGGCCGAACCAATTATCAAGCCTTCCCGGTACTTCAGAATCTCCGACTTTGGCATACGGGGCTGACGCTTAAAATACTCAAGATTGGAAAGTGATATCAAGTGATACAGATTCCGCAGGCCCATCTGATTTTTTGCAAACAGAATAATATGGCGGGCATGGCGGTTTCCTACATTGCCGTGAGCGCGCAAGCCTTCCATTGCCGGATTCACCGCTTGGAGAGTATGGACATCCATCTCCTGCAATTTTTCAAACAATTTTGCCGCAATCATGCCGCAGGTCACCGCATCGTCGGCAGCCCGATGGTGATTAAATTCTGGTAAACTCAGCGCATTTGCCACCACATCCAGCTTAAATTTACTCAAATGGGGCAAAAGGTTTTGCGCCATCACAAGTGTATCTGCTGATGTAAAGTTATAGGTATAACCCAGTTTGTCGCAGGCTGTCCGGATAAATCCCGTGTCAAAATCCGCATTATGGGCAATCAGTACCCTATCCCCCACAAATTCCAGGAATTTGGGGAATACCTCTTCCAGTTTTGGTGCGCCTTTGAGCATATCGTCGGTAATGCCGGTCAGATCTATGGTATCCTTCTGCAGGCGCATTTCCGGATCAACAAAGGTTTGGAAACGGTCTATTTCCTGTCCGTTTTTCATCAAAACAGCACCAATCTCAATAATACGGTCATGCTTGGAAGAAAGGCCTGTGGTCTCCAGATCAAAAGCAACATACTGCCCAGCAAAATCCATATCCTTGCTGCCGTGAACAACAATGCGGTCATCCACATCGTTCACATAGTAGCCTTCACAACCATAAAGGATCTTGATAGGATCATCCGTGCCGGCAACCTTGGGCGCAAATTTAGGATTATCAACCACATGGAGCGCATCGGTAAAGGATTGGCAGCAACCGTGGTCCGTGATGGCAATCGCCTTGTGACCCCAGGCGGCAGCTTGCTTAATGGCTTCCTTAGTATTGGTCAGTGCATCCATATTGGACATAATGGTATGCAAGTGAAGTTCAACACGCTTCTCCCCTTCAGCCAGATCCCGGCGTTTGGGCATTTCACCGGGCATCATAGAAAAGGGCTTCAAAACCATTTCATTATCAAATTGATTGATCTGCAAGCGGCCCTGCACCTTCAGCACAGCACCCTCTTTCACATTCTCAAGGATAGGTTTTGCCTCACTGCTTTCCATAAATCGGTTAATGCGGATCGAACCGGTATTATCGGTCATATCGAAATTAACGACCCATGCATTGCGTTTTTTGAGCTCCTTATGCTCAACACTGAACACACGGCCCTCTACGATCACGCTACCCATATCCAGATTCAGTTCCTGCATCGGTGTTACTGTACCCTTAAAGGGCTTGCCGTAAAATGTAGAAGAATCTGCAGGTTTTTGTTCTTTTTTCTCAACAGCAGCTACTTTAGGTAAGTTCTGCATAAACTCGGTGCGCATCTTCTCCATAGCTTCATAAAGAGCCTGTCCTTCCAACGCATGGCCTGCATGGATTTCAAACGCCACCTCGCAGCCAAACCGTTCCCGAAGTTGCCGTGATACCGAAGGCACAGCTTTCAGGAGGGTATCTTTGCCATTTGCTCGCAGTTGGATATGCATGGTGTTCTCCTGCCATTCCCAAACTGCGCCGGCTAAACTACCCATATTCATAGAATCCTCTGCCACAAACAGCGCAATCAGATCTTCATTACGGATATTATGCAATTGATCTGCCGGATGGGTGGCTACGATCTCCACATTGGAAAGTCCGTAAAGTTCAGCAACATCCCTTTGCGCCCGCTGTAAAAGCGCTGCAGGTATGTAGTCAGCGGAATGGATAGCAACCGTTATGGTACGGCCCGAAGGGTCCACATCCGCTGCGACAACAGCCGCCTGTGAAAGGGCTTTTTGCAGGTCTTCATGCGGCGCATAGTCTGAGAACATATTTAAGAAATTAATCTGCTCTGACATGGTATCCTCTTATAACATTTCAATTCTCTTTAGTAATTCCGGCAAAAGCTGGTCGTAGGGCAGCTTGCAAATCTGTTGCCCTTTTTCAAACAACATACCGCAGCCATCGCCGCCGGCAATGCCGATATCTGCTTCCCGCGCCTCGCCGGGGCCATTTACAATGCAGCCCATAACCGCAACAGTAATGGGTTTTTCACAGTTTTTCAGCGCTTCATCCACTTGATTGACCAGTCCAATCAAATCGATTTGGGTTCTGCCGCAAGTAGGACAGGAAATAATATTTACACCTTCCCTGCGAAGGCCGGCAGCTTTCAGAATATCCTTCGCTGCATAAACCTCTTCAACAGGGTCATCTGTGAGGCTCACTCGGATTGTATCACCTATTCCGTCCAACAAAAGCGCACCAATTCCCATTGCGGACTTCATAAGACCCATTCGCACAGGTCCAGTTTCAGTCACGCCAATGTGGATAGGATAATCACATTTACTCCGGAACAATCTGGCAGCTGCCACCATAGTAGGTACGTTGGATGACTTCATAGAAACACAGGTATCATAGAACCCGTACTTTTCCAACAGCTCCAAGTGCTGAAAAGCGCTTTCTACAAGGGCTTCAGCTGTGGGATGTCCGTATTTTTCCAACAATTTTTTATCCAAGCTGCCACCGTTAACACCTATACGGACAGGAATATTCCGCTCCTTACAAGCGGCAACAACAGCCTGAACGCGGTCTTCCCCACCAATATTGCCGGGGTTAATACGAATCTTGGACGCGCCTCCCTCAGCCGCCAGCAGAGCTAACTTATAATCAAAGTGGATGTCCGCCACCAAAGGCAATGGAGAAACTTTGCAAATTTCTCCAAAGCTCTTGGCCGCCTCTTGGTTGGGAACAGCCAAACGGGCGATTTGACAGCCCGCTGCAGCCAGCTTGTGGAGTTGAGACAGAGACCCCTCCACATCGGTGGTTTTGGTATTGAGCATGGACTGAATTGCTACAGGGGCGCCGCCACCAATGGGAACACCGCCAACATGGATTTGTCTTGTCATAGTATCACCTCTTAAAAATCACAAAAATATCCTTAAATAGGATCACAGCCATCAGCGCCAGGAGCAGAACCATACCGATTCCGTGAATATAGCCCTCATATTTTGCATCTAACTTCTTCCGGGTAATCTTTTCAATAGTGCAGGTCAAAATCAAGCCCAAAACGCGACCACCGTCCAAAGCAGGAATGGGCAGCATATTCATCATCGCTAGGTTGATGGCGATCATACTGCCAAAGCTGAGGCTTGTCAGAACTTGCGCACGAACAGTGTCAACACTTTCCACCGTTTCAGACATCATTTGCACGATACCCACAGGGCCTGCCATATCCTTAACGCCAGCCTGGCCGGTAAAGAGCATCTTTAGGCTGAGGATCACAGATTTGATCTGATAACGGGTCTCGGGCCAAATTTGCCGCAATACCGAATGAAAAGTTGTCTTCTCGCGGCCAAAGGTTAAGCCGAAACGAACGCCTTCTCCATCACCAAAGTCCTTACGGACAAACGGAACATCCTCCAACTTGAGTTTTTGACCATTTCTTTCAACAGTTACATCATAATTTCCATCTTTCAGAAAGTGTGTCTCCAAAGCAAAGTCAGCATAAATATCAGTCTTTGTACCGTTCAAGGAAAGAATTCTGTCACCGGTTTGCAAACCGCCCACTACCGCGACAGAACTGTTCGGCTCCACATTCACCAGTTTCGTATCCGTATAGCCCTTGCTGCAGGAAAGTACTATTGCAATCAAAACAACGCCAGTAACGAAGTTCATAAAAGAACCGGCAACCAAAATGATCAGCCGTTTCCACCAGTCCGCTTTCTGGAAAGAATGGGGATCATCGGTATCTTCATTCTCACCTTCCATGGCGCAGTAACCGCCAATAGGAATACACCGAATGGCATACAGGGTGTCACCCACCTGCTTTTTGAAGATGGCAGGACCCATAAACATAGAAAATTCATTTACCCGGACTTTCGAAAGCTTTGCAGCCACAAAATGTCCCAGCTCATGAATAAATATTAAAAAACTAAATAGTAAAATCGCAAAAACAATGGTCATAAATATCCTCGCTTATTGTTTGGCTTCCCGGCGTACAGCCTCTCTTGCCAGTCGATCCGCCTCTAATATCTGTTCCAGAGTAGGATTCGCAATAAAGGCAACGGCATTCACCGCCTTGGACACCAAATCATAAATATCATAAAAACCGATCTTATCGGCTAAATACAGAGCAACAGCTTCCTCGTTAGCGCCGTTCATTGCCGGGCAGGCAGTTCCGCCAAGTTTTGCGCACTGTCTTGCCAGCGCCAAACAAGGAAATGCTTCCATATCCGGTGCTGCAAAGGTAAGACTACCGTTGGTCAGCAGATCCAGCGCCTCCACAGGACATTTCTTACGCTCCGGATAAGTCATAGCCAACTGAATTGGCAGGCGCATATCGGGGCTTCCCATTTGTGCCATCACAGCGCCATCTGTAAACTCAACCATAGAATGCACAATGCTCTGCCGGTGGATCACCACATCCACCTGCTCCAATGGCAGGTCATATAAACGCATTGCCTCGATCACTTCCAGGCCCTTGTTCATCAGTGTAGCACAGTCGATGGTGATTTTTGGTCCCATCTTCCAATTGGGATGCCGCAGAGCATCCGCTTTGGTCACAGAACGCAGTTGCTCCTTATCCATTCCATAGAATGGGCCTCCGGAACAGGTCAAAATAATGCGCTTGATTTCCGCTTTGCTGTGACTGCCCATCAAACACTGATAGATCGCAGAATGTTCGGAGTCAACAGGAATGATTTCAGTACCGCAGCGCTTGGCTTCTGCCATCACCAATTCACCGGCGCAGACCAAGGTCTCCTTATTGGCAAGACCAATGCGTTTACCTGCACGAATGGCAGCAAGGGTGGGCTTCAAGCCAACCATACCAACCACAGCAGTAATCACGCAGTCCGCTTCAGGGATGGTAGCGGCCTCAATAAGACCCTCCTCACCCCATGCAATACGGGTAGGCAGGTCGGAGATTTCCTGCCGCAATTCAGCCGCTGCCGACTCCGTTGCCATCACCGCCAAAGCAGGTTGGTACTTCCGGCACTGCTGAGCCATCCGCTCCACGCTGGTGCCGGCAGTAAGGGCCGCAACCGGAATATCCAGATTATCAACAATATCCAATGTCTGCCGGCCAATGGAACCGGTAGAACCAAGGATGCTAATGCACTGTATCATTTTTATTTCACCACCATTGGTATAGTCAAAAGCAACAGCTCCACAAGGGGTGCAACCACGACCATAGAATCAAAACGGTCAAAAATTCCACCGTGTCCGGGGATCAGATTGCCATAGTCCTTAATGCCGGTATGGCGCTTGATAACAGAGAAACATAAATCTCCAAACACAGCGCCCAGAGAACCCAGAATTCCATAAACAGGCACATAGATCCAATTCACTTGGAAATCAAAAGCACCTTTCAAAATCAAACAGTAGATGACCACACCGACAATCGCAGTAACCACGCCGCCAACCAAACCCTCCACGGTCTTTTTGGGACTGATTACCGGAGCCATTTTATGCTTTCCAAAGAAGCGGCCGGCAAAATACGCACCGGTGTCTGACAGGAACGCAACAACAAACGGTAACAGAATCAAATGTCTGCCTGTTTCCTGGCTATGGATCCGAACCACAGCGCTCAACAAATAAGGCAAAATGATACCCGCAACAAAAGTATATGCCAAGTCTTCAAAGCGGAGTTGATCGTGATTTTTCAAAAGCTCACCAAACAAGATGGCAAAAAAAGCCAATGCACCCAGTAAAATTGCGGGATATGCTGTCACGGTGCTACCCCAAAGGGATACATAGAGTGCCATAATAATAGCATACCAAACCAAGCGATTTTGTTTCACTAAACCGGTATTGTGGAGCAGCTCATAGGCGCCGATGGCAGCCATTAAGCCAAAGAGAATCGCTGTGCAGATCTTGGGCAGGAACAAAACAATCGCCAGCAAGAAAGGCAGCAAGGAAACCGCTGCAATGATTCGTGTTTTCAACTTACGCACCTCCAAAACGCCTGTTACGGCGGTTATATTGGGAAATGGCCTCATCCAGGTCCGCAGGACCAAAGTCGGGCCACAGTACATTCATAAACACATACTCAGAATAAGCAGACTGCCACAGCAGGAAATTGCTGGTACGCAGCTCACCGGAGGGTCGAATAATGAGCTCCGGATCCGGCACATCCTTGGAATAGAGGTAACCACGCAGTTTATCCTCTGTTAGATCCTCTGGCTGTGCTTTTCCGTCTGCCACGTCTTGGGCAAACAGCCGGGCAGCCCGGACCAACTCATCGCGGCCACCATAATTCAGGCAAAAATTTACCTGCACATCGTAATCGCTGGATTTGCTCTGTGCTTCCTCGCACAGCTTTTGCAGATTGGGGCTGAGGCGAGACAGATCACCGAAGAAGCAAAACCGGACGCGATTTTTCTCCATATCTCGCAGAGCCTCTTTCAGATAATTGCCCAGCAGCCGCATAATACCGCTTACTTCATCAGCAGAGCGTTTCCAATTCTCTGTGGAAAACGCATAGACAGTCAAATACTCCACACCCAAGGTGCGGCAATAATTTGCAATTTTACGAAAAGCCTCTGCACCGGCTGCATGGCCGGCTGTACGGGGCAACCCCCGGTTTTTAGCCCAGCGTCCGTTGCCGTCCATGATAATCGCAATATGTCGGGGCACGGGCTGTTTATTCTCATTCACAGAAGGTGTCATCACTGACTCCTTTCCAAAATAGTAGTGTTGGGGGCGCAAGCGCCCCCAATCCTTGCAAGGCAATCAGATTGCCATCAGTTCCTTTTCCTTTGCAGCGGTGGCTTCGTCTACCTTCTTGGTAAACTTATCCAGCAGATCCTGCAGGTCCTTTTCGGCCTTCTTCTGCTCATCCTCGGTAATAGCAGAATCCTTCTTCAGCTTCTTCACATAGTCCATACCATCACGGCGGATGTTACGCATGGCGACCTTAGCATCCTCGGCATACTTCTTGACCTGCTTGGTCAGCTCCTTACGGCGCTCCTCTGTAAGCTGCGGGAAGATCAGGCGGATCACACGGCCATCATTCTGAGGTGTGATACCCAAGTCGCTCATCTGAATGGCCTTTTGGATCTCCTTCAGAAGCTGGGTATCCCAAGGCTGTACGACCAACGTACGGGCATCGGGAGAGGAGATGGTAGCCACACCGTTAAGGGCAGTCTCCTGTCCATAATATTCCACAGTGATGCGATCAAGAACCTTGGGGTTGGCACGACCTGCACGGACTGCATCAAACTCCTCAGCCAGGTGTACCAGGGTCTTATCCATCTTCTTGGTGAATTCAGTAAAATCTACGCTCATAATTTAGTCCTCCTTAACAATTGTACCAATGGTTTCACCGCGGGCAACGCGGAGAATATTTTCGGGATCTTTCAACGCAAAACAAATAAGGGTCATATGGTTGTCCATAGCCAGGGTCATAGCCGTGGTATCTGTGGCCTTCAAGTGACGGGCCAAAACCTCGTCATATGTAAGGGTATCAAATTTCACAGCAGTGGGATCAACATTGGGGTCTGCAGAATAAATGCCGTCAACATTCTTTGCCATTAAAATAGCATCCGCTTCGATCTCCACGCCACGGAGCACAGCGCCGGTATCTGTGGAGAAATAGGGGTTTCCGGTACCGGCTGCAAAAATCACGACCTTACCCTCGTTCAGGTAACGATTTGCAGTATCCCGGGTAAAATACTCACAGAACTTATTCATTTCCACAGCGGACAATACGCGGGCATCCACACCGTGCTTTTCCAAAGCATCTGCAACAGCGATCGCATTCATCACAGTTGCCAGCATACCCATGGCATCACCATGAGAGCGCTGCATCTTATCTGCGCCGTCCTTAACGCCGCGCCAGAAGTTACCGCCGCCAATTACAAGGCCGAGCTGAACGCCCTCGTCAACACATTGTCTGATAACTTTGCAAACAGAATTGACAACCTCAAAATCCAGGCCCCTGCGCTGATCTCCGGCCAATGCCTCACCGCTGATTTTCAGCAGAATTCTTTTATACTTCATTTCGGGAAATCACTCCTTCCTTTTACTCTCCCTATTTTAATATAAAACCATCAAATTGACAACTATAATTTCGATAAATTTTCATTTTTGTCAACTTGCCGAAAAAGTTTATTCAAAAATCGTTTTCACGTGTTCTTTGTGGTTGCAAAAATCACTCAGATGGGTTATAATATACCCAAATTTTTCAAAAAGAGAGGTCTCAAACAATGGCTGAAATGAACGAAAGCAAGAATTTCATCCATGCCTTTATTGATGAAGACATCGCAGAGGGCGGTCGCTATGCCGGTCAAACTGTCCACACCCGTTTTCCGCCGGAGCCTAACGGCTATCTGCACATCGGTCACTGCAAGGCACTGATTATCGATTTCGGCACTGCAGAGAAATACAACGGCATGTGTAACCTGCGTATGGATGACACAAACCCCACCAAAGAAGATGTTGAGTTTGTGGAAGCTATCAAAGAGGATATTCGCTGGCTTGGCTTTGACTGGGGCGATCGGTTCTACTATGGTTCTGACTATTTTGAGAAGGACTATGAGTATGCTGTGGAGCTGATCAAAAAAGGTCTTGCCTATGTTTGTGAGCTGACTCCCGAGCAGGCAAAGGAGATGCGTGGCGATCTGAACACCCCCGCTACTTCTCC
Organism: Faecousia sp.; assembly: GCA_045580345.1. GTDB lineage: Bacteria > Bacillota > Clostridia > Oscillospirales > Oscillospiraceae > Faecousia. Next base: position 42,579 of record JAZNNO010000003.1, on the reverse strand, counting down.
CTACCGCGACCGTCCCATCGAGGAAAGTCTGGATCTGTTTGCCCGGATGCGCGCCGGTGAATTTGAGGACAACCGCTACACCCTTCGCGCCAAGATCGACCTTACTTCCGGCAACTTCAATATGCGCGACCCGGTGATTTACCGTATTCGTCACATGCACCATCATCGCCAGGGTGATAAGTGGTGCATCTATCCTATGTACGACTTTGCCCACCCCATTCAGGACGCTTTGGAGGGTATCACCCATTCTCTGTGTTCTCTGGAGTTTGAGAACCACCGTCCTCTGTACAACTGGGTCGTTGAGAACGTTTCCGTCCCCCATCATCCCCGGCAGATCGAATTTGCCCGTTTGGGCATTGACCACACTGTTCTGTCCAAGCGCAAGCTCCGTCAGTTGGTAGAAGAAGGCCGTGTTGCCGGCTGGGACGATCCCCGGATGCCCACTCTGTGCGGTCTGCGCCGCAGAGGCTATACACCCACCGCAATCCGCAATTTCTGCGACCGCGTTGGTGTTGCCAAATCCCCCAATACCATCGAATACGCTTTCCTGGAGCACTGCCTGCGTGAGGACTTGAACGAGACAGCCCAGCGGGTTATGGCTGTTGTAAAGCCCGTGAAGCTGACCATTACCAACTATCCCGAGGGGCAAAGCGAGACCTTCCAGGTTGAGAACAATCCCAACAAGCCCGAGGACGGCACCCGTGAGGTTAGCTTCTCCCGCAATCTGTGGATCGAGGCTGACGACTTCCTGGCTGAGCCTGTTCCTAAGTATAAGCGACTTTACCCCGATGGCCCTGAGTGCCGCTTGAAGGGTGCCTATGTGATCAAATGCACCGGCTGTGTTACCGATGAAAGCGGCAATGTGACCGAGGTGCTGGCCACCTACGATCCCGATTCCAAGGGCGGCGATCCTGCCGACGGCCGGAAGATCAAGGGCGCAACCATCCACTGGGTGGATGCTGCTACCTGCTGCGATGCCGAGGTCCGTCAGTACAGTAACCTCTTTGACGATCCCGATCCCGATGCATCCGGCAAGGATTTCCTTTCCTGCTTGAATCCCAATTCCCTGGAAGTTCTCACCGGCTGCAAGGTGGAAGCCAGCCTGGCCAACGCCAAAGCTCCTGCATCCTATCAGTTTATGCGTTTGGGCTATTTCTGCCCCGACTCCAAGGATTCAGCTCCCGGTCATTTGGTATTCAACCGCTCTGTGAGCCTGAAAGATAGCTTTAAGCCTACCAAATAAGTACAAAAGAGCCCGTCTTTCCGACGGGCTCTTTACTTATTCCTTAGGAATATTCTTCATAGTCAAGCTAATGCGCTTACGTTTTTCATCCACTTCCAGGACAGATACTTTTACAATATCGCCAACCTGCAAAACCTCTGAGGGATGTCGCAGTTTACGGTTGCAGACCTGGGAAATATGCACCAGGCCGTCCTGGTGAACACCGATGTCCACGAACACGCCGAAATCGATCACATTACGAACTGTTCCGGATAAAACCATTCCGGGTTTCAAATCCTTTATGTCCAACACATCTGTTCGGAGGATCGGCGCAGGCAGATCGTCACGGGGATCGCGACCGGGCTTTTGCAGTTCCTTTACCACGTCTTCCAAGGTAGGTACACCTACACCGCAACGCTCCGCTGCATCTGCAATACCAAGGCTGTCCACACGGGACTGCAGCTCAGTAAGGTTGCCGCTAATAACATCCGCTTTTGTGTATCCGCAGAGTGTTAACAACGTTTCTGCAGCGTCATAGGCCTCGGGATGGACACCTGTGTTATCCAAAACTTCCTTACTTTCCGGCACTCTAAGGAAGCCGGCACACTGCTGGTAGGCCTTGGGCCCCAGCTTGGGAACTTTCTTCAGCTGGCTTCTGGAGGTAAATGCACCATTCTCTTCCCGGTAGGCGACCACATTCTTGGCAGTGGTACTGTTAAGACCCGACACCTGCTGCAGCAGGCTCATAGATGCCGTATTCACATCCACGCCAACCGCATTCACGCAATCCTCCACAACACCGCCCAAAGCCTCATCCAGCCGTTTCTGAGGACAATCATGCTGGTACTGGCCAACGCCAATGGCCTTGGGATCGATCTTTACCAACTCCGCCAAGGGATCCTGCAATCTTCTTGCAATGGACACAGCAGAGCGAAGGTTAACATCATAGTCCGGGAATTCCTCAGCGGCCAACTTGGAAGCAGAATACACAGAAGCACCTGCTTCGTTGACGATCATATAGCTGACACCGGGCAGGTTTTTCAGCATTTCTACCGCCATTGCCTCTGTTTCCCGGGATGCAGTACCATTACCGATCGCCAAATGCCGAACGGAATACTTACGGATCATCGCGCTGAGATTCACGATTGCTTCATCCTTTTTCCGCTGTGAGAAAGTAGGATAGACCACGGTAGTATCCAATACACGACCGGTACCGTCCACAACGGCTACCTTGCAGCCATTCTTAAATCCGGGATCAAGTCCCATGGTCACAAAACCCTTAACCGGTCGCTGCATCAGCAGTGGTTTTAAGTTCAGTGCAAAATTGGCAATGGCAGATTCTGCGGCCCGATCAGTCAAAGTATTTCGCAATTCCCGTTCAACACTGGGCGCGATCAGTCGGTCAAAGGCATCCTCCGCCGCAGCCTTCACAAAGGCAGACACCCACATCGTAGGCTTTAGGGACATACGGCACACCAAGGCCTGCCCCTCATTGCCGGGCAGCGCAGCGGATACTTTCAAATAGCCTTCCCGTTCTCCCCTGTTGATAGCCAAAATCTGATGGTTCATCAAACGGGAAACGGGGGCTGTAAAATCATAGTACAGGGTATAAACGCTCTCTGCTTCCGGGTCAGTTGCCTGGACAGACACCACCGCCCGTGTCTCCATCTTCAAACGCAGAGCCTTGCGGATATCCGGGTTATCGGAAATCATTTCCGCAATAATATCAGATGCGCCAGCCAAGGCATCTTCCAGAGTCTCCACACCTTTTTCGGAGTCAATGTATTCCTTGGCAAGCTCGCTGGGGTCCTCCCCTGTTTGTTCAAAAATCGCAAGAGCCAAAGGTTCCAGACCCTTTTCCTTGGCAACTGTCGCGCGGGTACGGCGCTTTTGTTTATAGGGTCTGTAAAGGTCTTCCGCTTCTGCCAGGGTTTTTGCTGCCAAAATTGCTGCTTCCAGCTCGGGAGTCAGTTTTTCCTGTCCCTCAATAGAGCGAATAATCTCCTCTTTGCGCTCCTGCAAATTTCGCAAATAATTGAGCCGAGTCTCCAGGTTTCGCAGAATGGTATCATCCATACCACCATGGAGTTCCTTCCGGTAACGAGCAATAAAAGGAATGGTGTTACCCTCGTCCAAAAGGGTCACGACATTCTCCACATACTGGGGCTTTTGGCCCAGCTCCTGGGCCAGAGTTGTAATAATGGTTTCCATAGCATTCTCCTGTGTTAAGATGCAATAATTGTACCATATTTCCCAATCCATTTCAACGCAAAATACCACTGACTTAAATATAAATTTTCATCAATATATCTTGCTTATCGGAAACATCAATGTTATAATAAATATGATTACATATAGAGAAGGTGTTGTTATGAATTTATCTATTCTTACATCAGCAATATCCGCAGCCGAAAGCTACAAGCAGATGAAAACCTCACTCATCTTGCTGGCCATCATCTGCGGCGCATTGCTCCTTGCCAGTGTTGTTTTTACACTAGTCGCTGCACAATTCAAATGGAAGAGAAAAGAACGTAAAACTGAGTGGACCATCTTGAAAGCAATGTATCTTTCAACGCTGATCGTCTTGGTTTGTACTGTAGTTTGCCTTGTTCGCTATAATGTTGTTGGCAACAAACTGGATGCACAGATCTCAACAAAGCCTTCCACTACTACCGCAACACAAGCCAGCTCTCCTTCTGCGACCACCGCTCCTACAACTGCACCCACAACACCTCCCACCCAAGCGCCCGAACCCACCTTCACTCCGGCTAAAATCGATTCCAGTAACCCGGAAAATTGGGGTATTAAATGGGAAATCATCCGGGGCGGTGAAATGATCGACAGCATGCCTTCCACCGGAATTTCCTTCGGCAAGCCTGAGGAATATTTTTCCTTGCCCGGAATTGCTACCTTCCGTGGTAACAACTTCCGCAACAGCCCAACATACGGTACTGTAAATGTGACCGAAAATACCTTTGAAAAGGCCTGGGGACGTGATATCGGTTCTCTCAATGGATGGACCGGCTGCGGTTGGACCGGCCAGCCTTTGATCGTACAGTGGGATCAGGAAACCAAAGACATCATGAATTTGTTCCCGGAGAAGAAGGAAAAAGAAGGCCTTGTTGAGGTCATCTATGCAACCTTGGACGGCAACATCTACTTCTACGATCTGGACGATGGAACATATACCAGAAATCCCATCAGAGTTGGCATGAACTTCAAGGGCGCCGGTGCATTGGATCCCAGAGGTTATCCCATTATGTATGTTGGCTCCGGTGACTTTTTGAATAACAAGTCGCCCAGAATGTATATGATCAGCCTGATTGACGGTAGCATTCTTTACGAAAAGAACGGTTACGATGGCTTCTCCTGGCGTGCAGGTTGGAGCGCCTTCGACTCCAGTCCCTTGGTCGATGCTGAAACAGATACGCTGATTTGGCCCGGCGAAAATGGTGTGCTTTACACTATCAAGCTGAATACCCAATACGACAAGGCCGCTGGCACTCTAAGCATCGAGCCTGCGGAGCTTGTCAAGACACGTTATGACACCAAGCGTTCCAATGGCGACACCTACTGGATCGGCTATGAACCCAGCTGTGTAATCGTTGACCGTTATCTGTACATCTCCGAAAACGGCGGTATGTTCTTCTGCATTGATTTGGATACCATGCAGTTGGTTTGGTCTCAGGATACCCGTGACGACTCCAATTCCACACCTGCATTTGAATGGAACGGCACAGACGGTGGCTATATCTATACCGCCCCCTCCCTCCATTGGACAGCAAGTGGTGGTTACGGCTATATCTGTGTTTACAAGCTGGATGCCAAGACCGGTGAGATTGTCTGGGAGACCAAGTTTGAGTGCGGCACTGTAAAGGACGTATCCGGCGGTGTGCAGGCTTCTCCCATTCTCGGCAAACCCGGAACGGAGCTGGAAGGTTTGGTTATTTATCCCATTGCCAGAACTCCCAGTATCTGGGAAGGCAAATTGGTAGCTATCGATACCAAGACCGGCGAAATTGCTTGGGAAACAGCCATGAACAATTATGCCTGGAGCTCCCCTGTTGCCGTTTACGGTGATGACGGTTCAGCGCGCATTATTGCCTGTGATTCCGTAGGCAATATGATGATGTTGGACAGCAAAGGCACTGTTTTGACAACAATCAGTCTTGGCAGTAATATTGAGGCCTCCCCTGCCGTATTCAAAGACACATTGGTGGTCGGCACGCGTGGTTGCCAAATTTACGCTTTGAAACTTAAATAAATCACGGGGCGCAAGTTTTTGCGCCCCGTTTTCTTTACGCCTGTTGACATTTTTTTGTACTTCCACTATAATAAAATTGACACCAAGAATGGAGGTACTACTATGGAAAAGAAGATCATTACCATCAGCCGTGAATTTGGCAGCGGCGGCCGCACCATCGGACATCAGGTGGCGGAAGCACTTGGTATTCCGTTCTACGATAAGGAGCTGGTGGAGCATATTGCTTTGGAATCCGGCTTTGCACCCGAGTATGTGGAGGAACACAGTGAGCACTCCCCCGGAAAAAGCATTTTTTCTTACGCCTTTGCTTCCCATGGACACCCCGGTGTGATGAACGGTCTTTCCACCGCGGATTTCCTTTGGAATGTGCAATGTAATGTTATTTTACAGATTGCCGAGAAGGGCCCCTGCGTTATTGTAGGCAGAAACGCTGACTATGTGCTGAAGGATCGTCCGGATGTACTGCACGCTTTTATCTGCGCTGATAAGGAAGCACGGGCCGAACGCATCGTCCGGCTTTATGGTGAGTCTGAAAAAACGCCCAAAGCTCGCTTGAATGAAAAGGATAAGCGCCGCAAGGTCAACTGCCAGCACTATACCGGCAGAACCTGGGGTCAATCTCAGAACTACGATATTTGCTTGAATTCCAGCGTGTTGGGCATTGAGACCTGCACCGATATTTTGGTCAAGCTGATGAAAGGCGAAAAGTAAATACATAAACAGCCCAGGAACTCCTGGGCTGTTTTCTTATACATTCAGCTTCTCGCCTTCTGTGATATGAATAGGTACACCGTTAACTTCCACGTTTTCATCAACGCAGATCATAATATACTTCACGCCGCCGATCACACGGGTTTCGATCAAATCGCTCCGCTCCGGGGAAACCTGTATGGACACATCGGGCATTGTGATCTCAATACGGTTACTGTTGATAATATTCTTAGGATGCAGCTGTGTCTCAAAACCAAAGGTCTCATCAAATGCCACGTTAAACTTTGAGATATGTTCCTGAGAAACACCGCAGGAGCTCAAGCTTGCACTCACATCCTCCTTAGAGATCAGCAACGGATCGGCCACTCTGCTCTGTTTGTGCAACTCAATACTCTGACAAATCTGCTCATGGACCGTCTGCACCACATCCAGGCTGCATTCCTCCTGCAAGCTGGTGCCCAACAGGGTCTCAAAGGACTTCTTCTGCTCTGCTGCAGGCTTAGGTGCCCTGGTATTGAACAATGCATCAATTAAATTCTCGTGGCCCTCCTTGGGGCTGTGCGTGTAGAAAAGGGCATTGTAGATATTGGTGGCGCGGCTGTCAAAAGCCGGGAACAAGAAACCTACTTCCGGCGCAGCAGGCACATTGGCCACACCACCATCATGGAAAGCCTTATCCTCAGGGTCATAGCGCAAATTGGGCTTACTCAGCTTCACAGGGCATACAGCGCACAGAATATACTTATAAACTTCACCGGATGCATCTGCCTGGACCTCATCATCCTTGCTCTTAAACGGCACATCATAGCTGTCACAGCCGATCAGTATCAGCAGGCCGTCATCTACATTCATATTCTGAAGGATTTTCTGATACAAATCCAAGCGCAGGTTTTCATCCTTCAATTCTGTATTACGCAGTTCCATCAGCAGCTTATGCTCCGGGCTATCGGCTACCTGAGAGGTTTTAAAGGTAATGTCGATAAGATTCTTGCCCAAAGACCCGGACAACGCCCGTTTCATCAAGCCAAAATAACGCTCGGCTTCGTTCTCAGGCATGATACCGGTGCTTTGCTTAAATTCCGATATAATCTCTCTTTGACTATTCACATAGCAACCGTAAATAGCGGTCATATTGCTGCGATCCCGGCGCACACGGCGGCGGATCTCACCAATTTCCTTGATATTCATATTGTAGGTCTCCTTCACAGCTTGTGCCGGTGCAATGCACCGGCACAGCATTTATTTAATCCCAAAGGCAGTTCCAATTCTGCACAAAGTATTCGATACCGGAATAAACAGTAGTCACGATGATAACGGCAACTACAGCAGTGGAAATCCAACCGACACCGGGGAATGCCATCATCACGCACAGGCCGATCATTGTGCTGGCAGTTTTGATTTTGCCGCTCCAGCCGGCAGCAATCACCTTACCCTTGCCCACAGCAACCAAGCGAAGGCCGGTAACTGCAAACTCACGGGTCAGCACCAGCATCAGCGCCCAAGCAGCCATCTGACCCCACTCGCAGAACATAGTCATTGCTGCGATAGTCAGCAGCTTGTCTGCCAAAGGATCTAAGAACTTACCAAAATCACTGACCTGGTTACATTTCCGGGCGATCTGTCCGTCAACATAGTCCGTGAGGCTTGCAATAATAAACACAGCCAAGGCCAGCCACATCCACAAACCGGACACGCCACCGCTTAAGTACATCATTACCATATAAAGCGGAATAAAAGCTACACGAACCAATGTAATCTTACTTGCTAAAGTCATAATCAATCCTCCATAATATAACCGGACAATTCCCCATCTACGACACCATCAATGCACACGTTCACGAAAGTGCCTTCGACCAATGCCTCCTGGGAAGCTATCCAAACTCTACTGTCTATCTCCGGGGAGTCTGCATAGGTACGACCATAAAACTGGCCCATATCCTCGTCATAACCGTCCACAAGTACGGTTTCTGTTTTTCCAAGCATTGCACCATTATAATCGTCCATAATGGCCGATTGGATCATCTCCAACTGCTGAGCTCTCTGCTGGGCAATCTCAGAATCCACAAATTCCATTTCCGCAGCCGGAGTTCCCTCCTCCGGCGAGAACGGAAACACACCAACACGCTCCAGGCGCTGCTCCTTCAGAAACTCGCACAATTCCGCAAATTCTTCCTCACCCTCACCGGGAAGACCGGTGATCACACTGGTGCGAAGGACAAGACCGGGAATACGCGCACGAAGCTTTGCAAAGAGATCTTCTAAATGTTTTCTGTCACCGCGACGATTCATGAGCTTCAGAATCTTGCTGTTACAATGCTGGATCGGTATATCCAAATACTTCACGATCTTCGGCTCTGTCGCCATCACATCAATGAACGCATCATCTATTTCATCGGGGTAGGTATAGTGGACACGGATCCACTCGAACCCGTCAATTTGGCACAGCTGCCGCAGTAATTCCGGTAACAATCGCTTATGCTCCGGGAAATCTGTTCCGTAACGGCTGGTGTCCTGGGCTACCACAAGCAATTCCTTTACACCGCTTGCTGCCAAAATGCGTGCCTCATAGATAATATCGTCTATCTGCCGGCTGCGGAATTTACCGCGCAGATATGGAATAATACAATAAGCACAGCGGTTGTCACAGCCCTCAGCAATCTTAATGTAGGCGTAATGCTCGGGGGTTGTTAAGATGCGCCCACATTCTTCCTCCGGGGTGTCAATGGATGCGAAAACACTGACGCTCTCCCCTGCCAACAATTTTTCAATGGTCGGCACAACCTGGGTATAGCTGCCTGTTCCCAGAATACCGTCAACTTCCGGCAATTCATTCAGAATTTCCTGCTGATACCGCTGGGACAGGCAACCGGTAACAAGAATCTTACCAACAAGTCCCTGTTCCTTCAACTGTGCCATCTGCAGGATAGAATCAATTGCTTCGGATTTTGCTGAATCAATAAATCCGCAGGTATTGATCACAACCACATCCGCACCAACCACATCCGCCTGCACCTGGTAACCGGCTTCCTGGACACGGTACATCATTCTTTCACAATCCACCTGGTTTTTGGCGCAACCAAGGGATATAAAACCAACTTTAATCATATATTTCCTCCCGGAAATCTCTGCCATCAGTGTATTCCTGCACGGCTCTGCGGATTTCCTGGTAGCTGTGACCACGGCGAAGAAGGCTGTCCGTAGCCCGGCGCAGGTCTTTTTCGTCCCAGTTGTCACCCAGCTTTGTTTGTAAAAATGCCAGTATCTTTTCGGTTTGATCAGGATAATCTGCCAATACCCTTTCCCACAATTCCTTGGGCATCCGCTTTTCAAACAGAGCCTGCTTGGCGCGGGAACGGCCGTAGCCCTTGGAAATACACCGCTGCACGATCTGCTGCGCTGTCTTTTCATCATCCAAGAGACCCAGGTCAGTCATCCATTCTACGGCCTGCTTGGCATCTTCCTTACTCTCACCCTTTTGGATCAGCCGATGTTCCAAATCCGACTTAGAGACACTGCTGGCTGAAACGATCCGCACTGCGCGCATCTTCGCGGACATTTTTCCGGCGGCGATCCGAAGCTTTTGAATCTCATCATCATCCATTTCCTTGCCGGAATACAGAAGAAAATCCTCAACTGTCTGCCGATACAGACGCATCACGGTGCCATCATCAAATTTAACCGCATACCGCCCAGCCCTGTCCGGCTGGGCGGTCACAGACTCAATCCTCATCATCGAAATCGTCAGCGCTGATTGCAATGGGCTGCTCCGCTGCCTTCGCAGGGGTTCTCGCAGCTGCGCCAGCGATCAGCTTTTCACGAACTTGGGCTTCCACCTGCTCCGCAACATCGGGGTTAGCCTGCAGGAAGGTCTTCACGCTGTCCTTGCCCTGACCGATCCGCTCACCGCCCATACAGAACCAGCTACCGCTCTTCTGCACGATTTCCATTTGCACAGCAAGGTCAACCAATTCGCCCCACTTGCTGATACCCTCACCATACATGATGTCGAAATAGGCCTCACGGAACGGAGGAGCAACCTTGTTCTTTACAACCTTAACGCGGGTCTTGTTGCCGATCACGTTGCCGCCTTCCTTGAGGGACTCCACGCGGCGAACATCCAAGCGAACAGAGGAATAGAACTTCAGCGCGTTACCACCGGTGGTGGTCTCAGGATTGCCGTACATCACACCAATCTTCATACGCAGCTGGTTGATAAAGATCACAACGCAGTTGGTCTTAGCGATGGTACCGGCCAGCTTACGAAGTGCCTGGGACATAAGTCTTGCCTGCAGACCCACAAAGGTATCACCCATTTCGCCTTCGATTTCCTGCTTAGGAACCAGAGCAGCAACGGAGTCAACAACCACTGCATCCACAGCACCGGAACGCACCAGGGCATCGGTGATCTCCAAAGCCTGTTCACCGGTATCCGGCTGAGATACCAGCATATTATCCGTATCTACACCTAAAGCTGCTGCATAGACAGGATCCAGGGCATGCTCTGCATCCACAAATGCGACCTCACCGCCCATTTTTTGCGCCTCTGCCAAAATATGCAAAGCCAGCGTGGTCTTACCGGAGGATTCAGGGCCATAGATCTCAATAATTCTGCCCTTGGGGACACCGCCAATACCCAGCGCTGCATCCAGTGCTAAAGAGCCGGTGGGAATGGCATCCACATTCATATCCGGGCGGTCACCCAGACGCATAACAGTACCTTTACCAAAATTCTTCTCTATTTGAGAAATCGCGGTCTGTAACGCCTTCTTCTTGTCAGATGCGGGGGTGGGAGCTTCATACGCAGTTTTCTTTGTAGCCATAGTTATGCTTCCTTCCTGTTATACCGGGCGAGTACTGCCCGTTCTCTTTCGTTATAATCACTGGAACGCTCCAGTATTGTAAACCCATTTTCTTCCAGCAGGGCACAGACAGCGTCCCCCTGCCCCATTCCAAACTCAAAGCACAAATATCCACCGGGTTTGAGTGCGGAACGGTATTTTTCTGCAATGCTTCTATAGAACTCCAATCCGTCATCACCGCCATGAAGTGCCAATCTCGGTTCAAAGGCAGCCACACTGCGGGGTAAATCTCTCATTTCGCGGGTTGTGATATAAGGGGGATTGGATATGATCATATCAAATTTGCCTAAAAATGCAGGCGGTTCTTCCAACGCATTCGCCTGCACACAGGATACCCTTGCAGAAAGTTTATTGGCAGAAATATTTTTTCTTGCTACCTGCAGGGCATCCCGGGAGATATCTGCCAAGGTTACTTTGGCATCATTTACCCTTGAGGCTACCGCAAGGCCAATACAACCGGAACCGGTGCAAAGATCCAAAATGCGGGGATTCTCGCCTAAATACAGAGCCTGCTGAATAGCCAAATCCGTTACTGCACAGGTATCGTCCCGAGGAATCAACACACTGGGATTTACCATCAAGGTCAATCCGTAGAATTCCCACTCTCCCAGCACATATGCCAGCGGTTCATCCGCCAGGATCCGCTTTACCAGCTGTTCCGCTGTAGCAAAGGCATCATCAGAAACATACATCTGCCGGTCTGCAAGAAGCTGTTCTTTTGTTTTTCCTGTAACCTTGCATAACAGTTGTCTTGCAATAAACGTTGCGGATTCGGCATCTTCTTTTTCCATAAGGGAGTGGCGTACTTTTTGGTACAACTCCGATAATGTCATTACCAACGGTCTTCCCCCTCATTTTCGGGCAAAACCGCATTCAGCGCTTCAATGCCGATCTCGATCATGCTGTCATCCGGTTCTTTTGTGGTAAACTTTTGAAACCACAAACCCGGAGCAGACATAATGCGTGTAAACCAATTATCATGTCTGCCTACCCATCGGTTGATCTCGTAGCTAAAGGCGACAACCAAAGGCAGCAACAATAGCTTAAATCCTATCATAACCAACCGATACAGAAATGTTCCCTTAATTGCAGCCAAGCTCGGAATTGCAGCAAGCAATGCAGTGGACGCAACGGAAAAAAGCAGTATAGAGATGATCATAACCACCAACAAAAAGCTTGTTCCGCAACGAGGGTGCAGCCTTGTTTGACAGCGAACATTCTCTACTGTAAGCGGAAGTCCTGCCTCATAGCAACGAATCGTTTTATGCTCCGCACCATGGTAAGCAAACACACGCTTCATATCTTCCATACAGGAAACCAGCAGAATGTAGCCTGTGAAGAGCGCTATGCGAATACCGCCCTCAATTACATTTTGGACAAAACCACTGACCCATCTGTCAAAAAAGCTGCCAATTAACATTGGAAGCAGGAAAAACAGAAAAATCGACAGGCCCAAGCCCAATGCCACTGCCGAACCGACAACAAAGCTCTGAAACTTTTTATTGCCTAACTTCTTTTCAAGCCACTTATCAAATTTTGACGGTTCCTCCTGTGCTTCTTCAGGAGACAGATCTGCAGAACGCAGGATCGCTTTTACGCCGCATACCTGGGCATCAAAAAAGCCTACAACACCGCGAATAAGCGGCCATTTCAGCGGAGATTTTTCCGGATGGGTTTTTCGGTCAGAAACTTCAACAGTCACACCGTCCTTACCCCGTACCACAATGGCATCTTTTTGGGGTCCACGCATCATAAGGCCCTCAATAAGCGCCTGACCGCCGATCATTGTTTTGAATTTTTCCTGATTTGCCATAGTCGTCCTTTCTTACTGAGAAGCCGGCAGCCGTATCGTTACCAATGTGCCACCGGTAAGAGCATTCTCCAACGTAAGTTCACCGCCGTGCATCTGTACGATCTCATCACTGACCGCAAGACCGATACCGGTGCCTCTTGCCTTGGAGCTGCCCTTATAAAACTTCTTCTTCACCAATTCCAGTTCATCCACAGGAATACCGGGACCGTAATCCCGAATGGTGACAATTACAGAATCGTCTTTATACACGATACCTGCATCGATCATCTTACCCTCACCGCCGTGTTTCACCGCATTGTTCAAGATATTCAAAAACACCTGTCGTAAACGCTGTGGATCGCAGGGGATCTCCGGAATTTCCTGGTCGTTCTCCAAATACTTCAGATGAATACCCTCTTCAGCCAAGCGGCTGCCATACATAAACACGGTATCCTCAAACTCACTGCGGATATCAACCATTTCCACATTCAAGGTCATACGGCCATCCTGCAGGCGGGTAAAGTCCAAGAGATCCACCACCATACCGGTCAATCTGTCTGCTTCCCTGTGAATGATACGCACACCACGGCGGGTATCATGATCAAGCACATCGGAATCCAACAGGGTTTCGCTCCAACCGGTAATTGCGGTCAGCGGTGTGCGTAGCTCATGGGAAAGCGAAGAAATAAAATCTCTTTGAATCTTCTCATTTTCGCTGATTTTCAGGGACATTTCGTTGATCGTCCGGGCCAAATCTCCGATTTCATCGTCAAACTGGGTTTGGATCTGCGTACCGTAGCTGCCATTGGCAACCATTTGCGCCTTATCCACGATTTCACCCAACGGTATCAAAATCGTACGGATATAATAGTTACTGCTTAAGATAACCAGTAATATAAATACGCCCAACGCACCCAGCGAAATACCGGCAACAATCGCAATTTGTCTGTCCATCATCTGCGTAGAAGTCACAAATCGAAGCACACCGATCACTTCGCCGTTGCTATAGATCATCGGGCTGGAAACAGCCATGATTCGCTCGCCGGTTTGAGAATTCTCGCCAATATAGGTGCAAATATCCCGGGTCGTGACCGCATCGGAAATATCTGGAGTGGAAGGCGGCTTACCGACCCAATCACCATAGGAGGACGCCACCATTCTGCCAGAGGTATTGATAAACTGAAGTTCAATATTGTTCCGATCCTCAAAGGTTTGTGCATAGGTAATGCAGGACTGATAATAAGCATTGTAGCTTTGATTCAGGTAATCAGCAAAGAATTCTGTTGTGGATCTGGCTCGGTAGCGCATATCCGACTCCATTGCCGAGTAGTAGTACACCGAAAATGCAGTAGTAACCACCAAAACAGCAACTAAGCCCAGCATACCGATCACAGCAACCGTATTCAAAAACCAGCGTCGGCGCAAGCCTGTAATTTTCAGAACGCGCCATTTTCTTTTCTTAAATATCATATGCCCCATTTATAGCCAAAACCCCACACTGTTGTAATATATGTAGGCTCAGCGGTGTTGTCCTCAATCTTGATCCGAAGACGACGAATGTTCACATCCACGATCTTCAAATCGCCCTCATAATCCCTGCCCCAAACGGCTGACATAATGTCTTCACGCGAAAGAGTCCTGCCTGGGTTTTGCATAAAAAGTTTTAGGATGGCATATTCCACCTGTGTCAAGCGAATGCGGTTTCCCAGTTTTTCAAGAACATGGCTACGGGTATTCATCACAAAAGGACCGTGACACAGCAACTCTGTTTCTGCCCTGCTCTCTCCACCAATACGACGGTACAGCGCATCGATTCTGGCAGTAAGTTCTGCGGGAGAGAACGGCTTTGTAACATAATCATCCGCACCGGTCATAAGTCCTGTAACTTTATCAATCTCCTGGGTACGGGCAGTAAGCATAATGATACCGATCTGTTTACTGGTTGCGCGAATCCGTCGGCATACTTCAAAACCATCAATATCCGGAAGCATCACATCCAGAATCGCTACACCAATGTCAGGATTTTTGTTCAGTTTCTCCAGCGCCTCCATGCCCGATGCTGCCTCAATCGCCTGATAGCCCGCGCGTTTTAGATTGATCACCACAAAGCTGCGGATATTTTCCTCATCTTCTAAAATAAGTACTTTCTTCATTCCCAAAACCTCTTACATTTCTCCGGAATTCCACGCTTGATGGATCTGACTAAAGCTACCGATCAAGCTTTCTTGTGTGATTGCGTATTTTTCAGCAGCACTCTCCAGAGTTGCGGAATATATCGTTGTGTCGGTCTTTAGCAAAACAAATTTTTCGTCGGATAAGCTTTGTTCTTCTCTGTTTTGACCGGTTAAGGTAAAGACAGTAAAGAGTTTTTCTGCATTGGTGTAATCGGCATTCCAAAGATAAAACGTAAATGTATTGGATTCAATCTCAACAGTGATCCGTGGAGCAAGTTTGTTGTTGATCTTCAAAAACCAGCCACCTGCGGCGTTATAGTACGTATAAAGCTTGTCAATGGTGTTACCGTTGCTACCCATTGCATACCACAAAACCAGCTTACTGGGCTCTGATGTCCATATATTGCCAAGGGGCCTCGTGGTTATAATGCGAGGAAGCTCCGTAACGCCGTCATTATCGATATCATCGGCATAAATGTAGTAATTACGCAAGGTTTGGGTACCCATGCCCTCCGGATCTGTTTTTACCGCATTCACAAGATGCTTATCCGATATGGTATAAACATCTGTCGCAAGAGATGTATCCCCTACTGAGGTTGCCACAAATATTGCCTGCTTTCCATCATAGAGTTTTCCAACCAATATACGCTTTAATTTATCCACAGAGGTGGATAAATTGACTTCGTTGGAACGCTCAATGATCCCCCCGACTAAGCTGTAAAGCTCCGCAACTCCCGTATCAGACTCCATCTGACCGGAACGAAGGACAAATAATTCGCTTTGACGATCACCGTTCATATCTACAGCCAAGAATTTTCTGTAGTTTGTGGTAATCAGTCTCTCCGATTCTCCATCAGAAAAGGTGTAAACGGACAGCGATCGCGTAAGCATATCGCTAATCTTATGACCTACAACAATTTCCACACCGGGTTTATCATCCATTTGAATATATTCAACCTGGTCAAAATCAGCGCCATTGTTCTCAACGGTATCAATATGTATGTACGTACCGTTTACCCGGTCAAACACAAGAATGCGCAAAGGAAGCTCTGCTAAGCCTTTACAGAAAACCAAATATTCCTGTTCCCCATCTCCGTCAATATCAGCCATCTGCACCGACTGCTGATTATCGCCGGAAATAGGGGCACTAAACTTAAGACCCACCATAGCTTTATCCATCACGGACTGCAAATTGCTATAATCCTCTGACCGCTTGGGAAGCTGATACATCTGTCCAACCGTCCGCATTGTGCAGCCGGTAAGGGTCAGTGCCGCTACAAGTACAGCAGCCAGGGCTTTTATTCGATTTCTCATAGCAACACCTCCTCAAAAAATTATACCATATCAGGGCTTATTTGAAAAGCTATTTTATTACAACATTCTCTTTGCCAAGTACGCGTTCCAGCTCCGGTATCATACGGCTGTCCAGACTGCATCTGCTGCCCCGCCGCTGCTTGGTATCCGCAAAGTAAACGACTACCTGGCTGTCTCCCGGGAACATACCCAGAATTGCACGGATCTTATCAAACAGTGTACCCGCCTCTGTGGGAAGACGCAGATAAAGTGTACCGGTCTTCTGCACCGCAGGACCGGACATATTCTCCATCAAACGGTTCTGCTCCGTGTAATCAGATATTGGGCAGGCGCGGTTAATAACAATTTGGGGTTCTTTATCATCTCGCATAGAGAGCCGGCCAACAATTACAACAGGCAGGTTTTCCCGAATATAATTGCCGTATTGGCTAAGCACATTGGAAAATGCCAGCATTTCAATGGCTGCCGTATCATCCTCAAGGGTAACATAGGCCATCATCGAATTGTTCCGGGTAGTCTTCATTTTGATGGATTGCACCACACCTGCAATACTGACGATCTGCTCGTCCTGATAGGTACTTTCCTCATCCATAAGCTGACCGATAGGAACCACGTGAGTACCCTTCAGCAGATGGCGATAATCGTCCATCGGATGACCGGACAGATAAATACCGGTGGTTTCCTTCTCCATCAGCATCAAGTCAGCCTTACTCATTTCTGCCAACTTAGGGATAGGAATCTCCACAGCATCATCCGTATCCTGAAGCATGGCAAAGAGGTTCATCTGCCCCTCTATATTCCGTTTCCGGGAAGAGGCAATGGAATCCATCATATTTTCATACACGGCCAAGAGTTCACTGCGGTGGTAGCCAAAGCAATCCATAGCGCCGCACTTGATAAAGTTCTCAACTGCACGCTTATTCAGCTCGTCGCCCATTCTCTGGATAAAGTCCTCCAATGACTGGAACGGTCCGTCCGCATCCCGTTTGGCAACCATGCTGCGGATAAGGCCACGGCCTACATTCTTCACAGCACCCAAGCCAAAGCGAATAGCATCCCCTTCCACAGCAAAGCTGTCAACAGAATGGTTTATATCCGGAGGGAGCGTTGCAATACCAAGATCTTTACACTCGGCAATATATCCGGATATCTTAGTAGCAGAGTCAAGCACAGAGGTCATCAACGCCGCCATATACTGGCGGGGATAATGACACTTGAGATATGCCGTCTGATAGGCCACAACCGCATAACAAACAGCATGGGCCTTGTTAAACGCGTAGTTGGCAAAGGCAACGATTTCATCATACAGAGATTGGGCTACACTTTCGCTGATGCCATTGGCGATACAACCGGCAATCCCCTTTTCCTTATCACCGTAGACAAAGACTTTCCGCTCTGCCTCGATCACATTCATTTTCTTTTTGGAGATGGCTCTGCGGATATTGTCAGCCTGGCCCATGGTATAGCCACCCAGTTGCCGGAATATCTCAATAACCTGCTCCTGGTAAACGATACAGCCGTAAGTAACCTTCAAAATAGGCTCCAGCTCGGGGCATTTGTAGGTAACTTTCTTGTGATTCAGCTTATTCTCAATGAATTTAGGAATGGAGTCCATAGGACCGGGACGGTACAGCGCCACAATTGCCGTGATGTCCTCGATACTGTCTGCTTTCATACCCACGCAGACCCCGGTCATACCGGCAGACTCCAACTGGAACACGCCCTGGGTCTTGCCTTCGGTGAGCATTTGGAAGGTTTCGGGATCATCGTCCGGTATCCTGTCCATCGAAAACTCGGGATTAAACTTCTGAATCTGCAACTCCGCGTCACGGATGACAGTTAGGTTTCGCAGACCCAAAAAGTCCATCTTCAGCAAGCCCAGTTCCTCAATGGTAGTCATTGTGTACTGGGTAACCGTGGTTTCATCATTCCGGGACAGAGGCACATAGGTATGCACCGGGTCGGCGGTGATCACAACACCGGCAGCATGGGTAGAGGTATTTCTGGGCATACCCTCCAGGCTCATTGCAGTATCGATGAGGTTTTTGACCCGCTCATCACCATCATACATCTCCTTCAGCTTGGGAGATACATTCAGCGCATCCTTCAAAGTGATATGCAACGGCATAGTGGGCACAAGCTTTGCAACCACATCGGTTTCCGCATAGGTAAAGTTCAGCGCACGGCCCACATCACGGATCGCACCGCGGGCAGCCATCGTACCAAAGGTGGCGATCTGCGCCACATGGTCGGCGCCGTACTTCTGCATAACATAGTCGATAACTTCGCCACGGCGTTCCTGGCAGAAATCCGTATCGAAATCTGGCATACTGACACGCTCGGGGTTGAGGAAACGCTCAAAAATCAGCGAGTATTTCATGGGGTCAACTTCCGTAATGTGCATACAGTATGCAACAATAGAAGCAGCGCCGGAGCCACGGCCAGGTCCTACAGGAATACCGGATTCCTTCGCAAAACGGATAAAATCCCAAACGATGAGATAGTAGTTTACATAGCCCATACGGCTGATAACACCGATCTCATATTCCAGTCTTTCCCGGTAGCTGTCGGGGGCATCGGGGTAGCGCTCCCGGAATCCGTCTTCACACAGCTTGCGGAAGTATTCCTCATTGGTAAAACCTTCCGGCACAGGGAACGAGGGCAAATGGTACTCATTAAAGACGAACTCCAAATTGCAGCGGTCTGCAATCTTCATGGTGTTCTCAAAGGCTTCATCGCATCCGGGGAACAACTGCCGCAGCTCGTCTTCACTCTTCAGATAAAACTCCTCGGACTGGAATTTCATACGATTGGGGTCATCCACAGTCCGTCCAGTCTGTACACACAGCAGGACATCATGCATCCGGGCATCTTCCTTGCGAAGATAGTGGGCATCATTGGTAACAACCAAAGGAAGTCCTGTTTCACGGGCAATGCGCATAACGCCTTGGTTTACAGGGGTCTGCTCAGGAATACCGTGATCCTGCAGTTCCAAATAGAAATGGTCCGGTCCAAAAATATCCGCCATTTCCTGGGCATATTTCAGAGCTGCATCGTAGTCCTCCTGCAGCAGCCGCTGGGGGATCGCACCTGCCAGGCAAGCAGAGGTGGCAATCAAGCCCTCATGCCGTTCACGGAGCAGATTCAGGTCTACCCTGGGCTTGCCGTAAAAGCCCTCCACAAAGGCCTGGGATACCAAGTAGCACAGGTTCTCATAGCCCTGCCTATCCTTACACAAAAGAACGAGGTGGTAGGGGTCATTGTCGATACCATGGACACGGTCGGCCATATTCCGGGGCGCTACATATACCTCGCAGCCAATGATAGGCTTGATACCGGCGGCCTTTGCAGCCTTGTAAAAGTCGATACAACCGTACATTACACCGTGGTCAGTGATCGCAACAGCGGTTTGACCAAGCTCCTTGACCCGGTCCATAAGCCCATCGATGCGGCATGCGCCATCCAGGAGGCTATATTCCGTATGCAAATGTAAATGCGCAAAACTCATAGCGTACCCTCCTGGGTCATCTGTACCAGCTTTTTTAGCCGGTGGTTCATAGCCGGTTTGCTGATGGGCGGTTCCATCAGTGCCGCCAGCTCCGTCAGTGATGCCTCGGGATTTTCCTCCCGGGCTATAACTGCCTGCTTTAATTTCTCCGGCAGTTTATCGAAAAGTCCCCGCTCTCGCAAAACACGAATGGCATTGAGCTGCTCCTGGGCAGCTTCCACCACCTTAGAGGTGTTGGCATCGTCACAGTTGCAACGGCGGTTGACCTTGTTGTTCAGTTCTTTTTCCAGTTTCGCCTCCAAGATACCCATGGCCGCCAGGGGCGCACCCAGATATGTGAGGCAATCGGTGATCATATCACTCTGCTTAAAATACAGCACATAACCGCCTGCGCGGGAGGCAGCTTTCGGCTCAACGCCCAGCACCTCATACATCAAGGAGTTACACTCTCTGGCAACGCTGCTGTGGGTGGTGGTCAATTCAATATGATAACCTTTTGCAGGGTCCGTAACAGAGCCTCCGGCCAAAAATGCGCCCTTCAAGAAAGCGGCCTTGCAGCAATCCTCCTCCACAACAGGAAGGTTAATGTGCAAAGAAAGGGTGTCTTTCGCATCAAAGCCGTAAGCGGACATGATCCGGTGGATCTTATCCTTATCGGTGATTTGAAAAATGAGCTTACCGGCGCTGTCCCCTTCCGGCTCTGCGTCAAAAGCAACGCCAAAGGCCTTTTTGAACAGCTTTGGCAGCAACCCGGCAAACTCCCGGCTCTCGGTGATGATTCGAATGCCGTCAGTGCGAAAGCTGTTACAGAAAAGCAAAATGCCAAAGCATTCCGCCAGGGCACAGCAATTCTTTGTGGGATTGTAACGGCAGATCTCTTCTTTTGCGCTGCCGGAAAAAGAAATAGCCATTGCCCTGCTCCTCTCTGTTTACCAAATACGAACCTCAGGTTCTAAGCGAATGCCCGATTCCCGGAACACCCGGTCGGAAACATCGGTTAAAAGTTTTTTTACATCTTCGGCGGTTGCGCCGCCCAAATTCACCACAAAGCCCGCATGCTTTTCTGACACAGCGGCGTTGCCGATGCGGTGACCCTTCAGCCCTGCATTGTCGATGAGCGCCGCCGCATAGCCGCCAACAGGCCGCTTAAACGCAGACCCCGCAGAGGGCAGATCCAGGGGTTGCGACGCACTGCGTCGAGCCATCAGATCCTGCATCACAGCTCGAATTGCTTCGGTAGGCTTGGGTTTTAATTCAAAAACTGCGCTCACCACGATGCCACCCTCGTCCTCCAAGCGGCTATGGCGGTAAGAAAAGTTCATTTCCTCGCCTGTGTAGGTACGCAAATTGCCGGACATATCCATCACTTCTACTTGGGTGCAAACCTGGCAGATCTCGCCGCCGTAAGCGCCGGCATTCATGTACACGCCGCCGCCAACTGTGCCGGGAATGCCGTGGGCAAATTCCAGACCGGACAGGCCAGCATTGGCCGCAAACACTGCGGCGCGAGTCATGGTCACACCGGCAGCTACCTGAATATGGGTATCATCGATTCTCTCTATTCCGCTAAGGCAATCCTTCAGGCAGATCACCAAACCGGAAATGCCTTCATCCGGTGCCAGGATATTGGTTCCTGCGCCTAATATAGCGGTTTTACAGTCCAACAAAGCGGACACTTTCAAAACTTCAGCCAATTCTGCGGTAGTTTTAGGAAAAGCCATTACCGCAGCCGGACCGCCAATACGAAAGGATGTATGCTTAGCCAATAATTCATTATACCGAAGTTCCAACCCCGGCAACAAATCGGCCATTTTCTGCTGAAAATCAGTCAAATTTCTCATAAACGCCTCCGGGCATATGATTATGTACAGTATATCATATTTGGGCGCAATATGCAATTATAACTATCATATTTTTTGCATAAAAACAGCCGGGTAAAAACCCGGCTGTTTATGTAGGATTTACTTTTCGACGATCTCCAGGATCTCCATAGGACAGGCCTTCACGCAAATGCCGCAAGCAATGCACTTGGCAGCGGGGCTGTCAGCCTTGGGGGCTACCATAACCTTCATGGGGCAGGCTTCCACGCACTTGCCGCAGGAGGTACACAGCTTCTTATTGATCATATATACACCGGTCTTGGGGTTCTGGGTGATTGCACCGGACTCACAGACCTTAGCACATTTACCGCACTGGATGCAGGTCATAGGCTTGGCTGCGCCGTTCTTCTCGATGATCTGAATGCAGGACAGATCCTGGTGAAATTCCTTGAAGAAGGCCTCAGAGCAAGCTGCAACGCACTGCAGGCAAGCCATACACTCTGCACCCTTTTTCACAGAAAGCTTTTTCATAAGAGAAAATTCTCCTTTGTCATTTATTTTCTGTTACATTATACTCCAAACTTTTTCAAATATCAATGGTTGTTTGATAATATTTTTACAGGAAACACGCAAATTTCCTGTCTAAGTACGCAAGTGCTGGAAATACTACTGTTGAAATCTAAAAAAGGAGAATGCATATGAAGAAACTCATCGTTTTTACTTTTGTACTTGCTTTGGCATTTTCTCTGTGCGCCTGTGCCTGCAGCAAGAACACATTGGATCCTACTGAAACCACCGGTGCAAACGCAACAACAGCACCCACGACTGACACAGTCATGCCCACTACAGAAATGACCATCCCTGTTCCCCAGACCAATGTTCCCGATCCCGGTGTTAACACCGATCCCACTCTTATCCCCGACGGAACTGAAGGCACAGATGCTACCATGATGCCCCGCAACGGTATCCTGGGGTGACAGAAAGCCAGGATGGGCAAACGCACATCCTGGCTTTTTATTCAAACTGTTACATAGGTGTGAAACCTTTCCTCTTGTGTTTCCTAAGCAGCGGGGAATACTAATGTCGAAAGGAGGCGATCGTATGCATTTAAAAGGTTTGGCTATTGCGGTTGGTGTGGGCGCGGCGGTAGGTGCTGTGGCGATCTTAACCATGCCCAAGAATAATCCTACCCGTCGTTTGGCTGCAAAAGCGGCTGACAAAATGGAAGATATGACCTGGAAGCTTTCCAACAAACTCACTGACGAATTCGACCTGTAATACAGTAAACACCCCCGACCGCAGTCGGGGGTGCAGGTTATTTGGCAGAAATTTTGATCTCACCGTTTTTTGCTGTAATTTTAATAGCCGAGATGGGCTTTTCAAAGGAATCAATGATCTTCTCGCTGATGGGATCTTCCAAACTGCGCTGGATCTCTCTGCGGAGATTCCGGGCTCCATAGGTCACAGAATAGGCCTTATCCACCAAATATTTCCGAACCTCTTCGTCCCAGGTGAGCTTCAAACCGCGGTTTTCCAGGCTCTGTCGCAGCTCTTCCAGCATAATGTCCGCAATACCCAGGAAATTCTCTTCCGTCAAGCGGTTGAAGGAGACGATCTCATCGACACGGTTAATAAACTCAGGCCGCAGGAACTCCCGCAGGGCATTCATGGTCTTTTCCTTGACCATCTCATTATCGGTTCGGCCAAAGCCCAAACCGCCCACACGGCCCTCAGAGCCGGCATTGGAGGTCATTACGATAATGGCATTTTCAAAATTCACCACACGGCCCTGGGCATCGGTAATACGACCATCATCCAGCACCTGTAAGAGAATATTCAGCACATCCGGGTGGGCCTTTTCGATCTCATCAAACAGCACCACAGAATAGGGCTTTCTGCGGATCTTCTCCGTCAGCTGGCCTGCTTCATCGTAGCCAATATAACCGGGAGGCGAACCGATCAGCTTGGAAACAGTATGCTTCTCCATAAACTCTGTCATATCCAGCCGAATTAGAGAATCCACAGAATCAAACATATCGTTTGCAAGGCATTTCACCAATTCTGTCTTACCCACACCGGTAGGACCGACAAAGATAAAGGAAACAGGCTTCTTCTTGGGGCTGATGCCCACGCGATTTCTGCGAATTGCCTTGGCAACAGTTTCCACAGCCTCGTCCTGGCCGAC
The DNA here is from genome assembly GCA_045580345.1 of Faecousia sp. Lineage (GTDB taxonomy): Bacteria > Bacillota > Clostridia > Oscillospirales > Oscillospiraceae > Faecousia. Next base: position 18,730 of record JAZNNO010000003.1, on the reverse strand, counting down.
AATATGCTCTTTCAGCCGGTCAGCAAGTCCCTTAAGCTGCTGATACTCCTGAGCCTTGATCTTGCTGGCAGGAATCTTGGTCCACAGCTCAATAATCCGGGCTAAATTCTCAATGGTAACAGCCGGCGCAGGAATTTTCTCCAGTTCCTCGATCTCCGCTGCCAATTGGCACAGCTTACTGCGGATGGTTGCCAGGCGCTCATAATGCTCGTTTTCCGTATCCTCGGTGAGCATACGCAGCTCCAGCTCGTAATCATCCCGTTCCTTTTTCAACTCAGCGCGACGGGAAATCTCCTCGCAGCGCAGGTTCACATCGGAACAGGCTTCGTCCAATAAGTCAATTGCCTTATCCGGCAGGAATCGGTCGGTGATATAGCGCTCGGACAGGATAACACACTGCCGGGCGATCTCCGGAGAAACCACAACACCGTGGAACTCTGCATAGGCCTTGGAAACACCCTGCATAATTTGGCAAGCCTCCTCGATGGTAGGCTCAGCTACGGAAACCGGCTGGAAACGGCGCTCCAGTGCAGCGTCCTTCTCAATGTGCTTACGGTATTCATTGAAGGTAGTGGCACCGATCACCTGGATCTCACCACGGGACAGGGCTGGCTTCAGAATATTGGCAGCATTCATAGAGCCTTCTGCATCGCCGGCGCCAACCAGGTTATGGACCTCGTCGATCACTAAGATAATGTTACCGCAGGCCTTTACCTCAGCGATCAAGCCCTTCATTCGGCTCTCAAACTGGCCACGGAACTGTGTGCCTGCCACAAGTGCGGTCAAATCCAGTAGGAGCACTTCTTTATTCCGCAGGTTGTAGGGCACTTTGCCTGCAACGATCCGCTGGGCAAGACCTTCCGCAATAGCAGTTTTACCGACACCAGGCTCACCGATCAGACAGGGATTGTTCTTCTGACGGCGATTCAAAATCTGAATCACCCGTTCAGTCTCCTCATCTCTGCCAATCACAGGATCCATCTTGCCTTCACGGGCGCGACCGGTAAGATTCAGACAGTAGTTGTCCAGGAACTTATGCTTACTTCCCTTTTCCTTTTTGGGTTTCTGCTCCTTATCAGTTTCCTGCTGAGTTTCTGCCTCACCCTGCTGTGCTCCCATATTCTCCAGCAGCTGGTTAAGCATTGGGAATGTGGCAGTGCGGCCTTCGGCTTCGTCATCTTCCCCATCCATCTGACCGAACATATTGCTCATTTCATCAGAGAGATTATCAAGATCTTCATCTGAAAAGCCCATTTGCTTCACAGCCGCATCGATCTGGGGAATGCCCAGAGAACGGGCGCATTTGATACAATAGCCCTCATTCATGCTCACGCCGTTTTCGATCTTTGTTATAAAGACAACGGCCATGTTTTTCTTACATTTGGTACACAACTTTGGCTGCATACGATTCTCACGACCTTTCTTCCGGTACAATATCATAGTTTCACCGGAAAAGGAAAAACAATTTATGAATTTTTAAGTAATGGCGTACATTCAAATTTATCCAGTCCGTCATCATACCACAGGTGGGTCATATAAAGGCCACCTGCCGGAACGGTAGGACCGGCTGCAGTTCGGTTTCCCTCTAAAAGGATTTTGGCGATCTGCTCCGGGGGGAATTTTCCCTCAGCGGCATAGACCACTGTGCCCACAATAGCCCGGGCCATATTGTACAAAAATCCGTTAGCGCAAACTTTTATTTCGATGATATCACCCTTGCGCTCCACATTGCAGTAATACACTGTGCGGACTGTAGATTTTACATCCGTTCCAACACTGCGGACAGCGGCAAAATCGTGAGTGCCAACAAACTGGTCTGCTGCCCTCTGCATCACAGTTTCGTCCAGATGTTTCGGATAAAACCAAGCTCTGTTCACATAGAATGGATCTCGCAGACGGGAGTTATAAATGGTGTAGGTATATTCCTTGCGGACACAAGAGCCAATTGCGTTAAAGTTTTCATTCACCTCAAATGCCTTTGTCACAGCAATGTCAATGGGCAAATGGGTATTTAGCGCATAGGGTAATCGATCCACCGGAATGGTGGATTCCGTTCGAAAATTTGCCACATAGCACCGGGCATGAACACCGGCATCCGTCCGACCGCAGCCGGTTACATGAACCGGGTGGTTTACCACCATTTCGATGGCTTTTTCCAATGTTTGTTGGACGGTGGCAAGATTTTTTTGTGTCTGCCAGCCGTGATAGGCAGTTCCCTCATAAGTCAAAAACAATGCAATATTGCGCATAACTACCTCACAAGCCAAAGGATGCTGCCACAATCACACCGGATAGAAGCATAAGCAGGATCAAGTACGCAAAATAATCCCGTCTGCGATAGCGCAACAGTTTCATTTTTGTGCGGCCCTCACCGCCTTGATAGCAACGGCATTCCATAGCTGTTGCCAATTCGTCAGCACGGCGGAAGGCACTGATAAACAGCGGCACTAAAATCGGCACAAGTGCTTTCACCCGTTTCAAAACGCTACCTGTTTCAAAATCAGCGCCCCTTGCCTTTTGTGCAGAAATGATTTTGTCTGTTTCCTCGATCAATGTAGGAATAAAGCGCAGAGCAATGCACATCATCATTGCAAGCTCGTGGACCGGTACACGGATCTTCTTCAGCGGTGACAATAAGGATTCCAGGCCATCAGTCAACTGAATAGGAGATGTGGTATAGGTCATTAGGAAGGTTGCGGATATCAGCATTAAAATTCGCGCAACCATAAAAAATGCACGAATAATGCCCTCTAATGTAATGGTGATCTTCCAAAAAGCAACCAAAACTGTTTCACCGCCGTTAAACAGCAGATTCAAAAGGCCGGTGAATATCAGGATGAAGATCAGCGGTTTCATGCCCTTAAACAAGGCCTTTACGGGAATCTTAGACAGCGCTACCATTACGATCAGAAATGCCAGCATGATCCCATAAGACACCCAACTGGTCGCTGTAAACAGCGCCACAATGTATATGATAAGCCCAACCAACTTGGTTCTGGGGTCCATACGGTGAATCACGGAATTTCCCGGGAAATACTGACCAAGGGTAATGTCTTTAAGCATAGGCATTCCCCTCCTTCAGCTGCCGCAGGACTTTTATCGCCTGATCCATGGTAAATACAGGCTCAACCGGCAAACCCAATTTCTGCAACTGCAAAAACAGCTTTGTGATCTCGGGAATATCCAATCCCATATCCACCAGCTCCTGCGCTTTGGTAAACACCTGCTCGGGAGTGCCGTCCATAGCCAGCGTGGCATCATTCATCACAAGCAAGCGGTCGGCAAGGCGGGCAACATCGTTCATAGAATGGCTGACCATCATAATGGTTGCATTCTTGCTTCTGCGGTAGGCTTCGATGTTGGAAAGTACCTCTTCCCTGCCCTCCGGGTCCAGTCCGGCGGTGGGTTCGTCCAAAACAAGAACTTCCGGTTCCATTGCGATCACACCGGCAATGGCTACACGTCGTTTCTGTCCACCGGACAGATCAAAAGGAGAAACCTCCAACTGCGCCTCGGTAAGCCCCACCAATTTGGCCGCTTCCCGGACACGGCGATCGATCTCTGCCGACTTAAGACCCATATTCTTTGGGCCAAAAGCAATATCCTTATATACCGTTTCCTCAAAGAGCTGATACTCCGGATACTGAAACACCAAGCCCACACGGAAACGGCTCAGCCGGGTAATTTTTTTATCAGACCAAATATCCACACCGTCCAATAAAATCTCACCGATTTCCGGTTTCAGCAAGCCATTTAGGTGCTGCATCAAGGTGGACTTACCCGATCCGGTATGTCCGATCACACCGATAAACTCACCACGCTCCACGGCAAAGGAAACATTATCCAACGCCTTGTGGGCAAAGGGCGTACCGATGCTATAAGTATGACTTAAGTTTCTAACCTCTAAAATAGGCGCCACTTTTCTAACCTCCTGTGGGTCAGGCCTTCAAAGTTTCACAAAGTACCTGCGCACATTCTTCTGCATTGAGTCTATCCAAGGGAAGGTCAAAGCCGCAAGCATTTAATTTGCTGCACAGTTCCACTGTCTCCGGAGCTGCCAATCCCATGCTGTGAAGCTTCTCAATCTGAGAGAATACTTCCCGGGGTGTGCCGTCCAAAGCCACCTTTCCCTTATCCAGTACCACCACACGCTGAGCCTGAGCAGCCTCATCCATATGGTGGGTTATTAAAATTACAGTAATTCCTTTTTCCCTGTTGAGCCGCTTGACCGTTTCCATCACTTCCCCACGACCCTTAGGATCCAGCATTGCTGTGGGTTCATCGAGCACAATGCACTTGGGTTCCATCGCGATCACACCGGCAATGGCAATACGCTGCTTCTGTCCGCCGGACAAAAGGTGCGGCGCATGGTTGCGGTAATCATACATACCAACCAACTTCAAGGCAGCATCCACACGCTGACGGATCATTGGTGAAGAAATACCTAAATTCTCCGGAGCAAAAGCTACGTCCTCTTCCACAACATTCGCTACAATTTGATTATCGGGGTTCTGGAATACCATACCAACCGTTTTGCGGATCTGAATAAGCTTCTCTTCATCCGCAGTATCCATCCCCCACACAAACACCTTACCGCCACTAGGCAAAAGAATGCTGTTGAAGTGCTTGGCAAGGGTGGATTTGCCGCATCCGTTACTGCCTAAAACAGCAACAAATGCGCCTTCCTCAATTGACAAATTGAGATCCTCAAACACGGCAACGCCGGGCGCATCATCCGCGCCCGGATAAGTATATGCCAAATTTTCTACAGAAATCGCACTCATTTTGCCCTCCAGTTAAGGTGTCCAGCGTCCGGTTGCGCCACAGGGCAGCACCAAGCCGGTGGATTGCACCGGAAGGCCCAGTTCACCCACAGCAGTACTACCGCCGTAGACATTACCAAACACCACATCCGATGCATAGCCAACAGCGGAAGGTGCAAGACCGGTGGTATAAGAATTGATGATCACAAACAGCGGATTGTCAGACAAAAGCTTCACAGTCTCCTGCAGGAAGGGATAAAAGCTGGTTTCCATCTTCCAAATCTCGCCGCTGGGTCCCCGTCCATAGCTGGGCGGATCCATAATAATACCGTCATAACGGCGGCCGCGGCGAATCTCTCTTTGAATAAATTTACCGCAATCGTCCACGATCCAATGTATGGGCCGGTCTGCCAGGCCGGATGCAACCGCATTCTCCTTTGCCCAAGCCACCATACCCTTAGAGGCATCCACATGGTATACCTCTGCGCCACCGGCTGCCGCAGCAAGGGTAGCGCCACCGGAGTAGGCAAACAAATTCAGCACCCGGGTAGGACGACCGGCAGACGCGATCTTATCCCGGATAAAATCCCAGTTAGCTGCCTGCTCCGGGAACACGCCGGTATGCTTAAAGTTCATAGGTTTCACATTGAAGGTCAAATAGTCCTTATAGTGAATCTGCCAGCGCTCCGGCAGGTGGTGGTCAGACCAATGGCCGCCACCTGTAGAAGAGCGAATATACCGGGCATCATATTTTTTCCAAGCAGGATGGCTGTGAGGTGTATCCCAAATCACCTGAGGGTCTGGGCGAACAAGGGTATACTTACCCCACCGCTCCAGGCGCTCACCGCCTGCCGTGTCCAACACCTCATATTCCTTCCATTCATCGGAAATCCAAATCATCTCTTTCTCCTTTTGCGTCAATACACGCATATCTCACTGCACTCCGGGATGCTGGGCAGCATACTGTTCCCATGCGCTTTGGGTGTGCACCTTGCAGGTCACATAGGGGGCATCGTTGGTTAGATTACCATTCATACCCTTAAACACCGCATCCGTACCGTCAGCATTGATATAGTATACATAGTCGTTACGCAGATAGTCGCTGATCAAACGATAAGAGGATGCCTTCAAAATCTGGTCGATCTCGTTCTTTGTCATTTTCACAAGACCTTCCTGACGGAGCTTCACAGAGCTGTCAACAGCCGCAAACTTTCGGCACCACTGAGTTGCAACACCGCCACCGGAGCAGTAGTCCACCAAGACATGCTTGTCGCAATACTGGGTAGGCATATCTTCGGCATACACAACAGCCTGGCTGGTAGCAATGAAATCACTGGGGTTCAAAGGTGCATCCAGCCGGATATCATTGGTGCAGGCAGAAGTTGCCAGCTTACCGGAGGAAAGGCACATATTTACGCTTTGGAGCTTATTCTGATTGTACAGTATAATATCGCTCTTGCCCTGGTGCAGCGGTCCCATAACCTGCTTAAACAAATACGCTGCAGGGTTGTTTACGCTATAGCACTGAATAGACTCTGGACTCTCAAAACCGCACCAAACAGCTGCGGTATAGTAGCCGGTATATCCACAGTACCAACGGTCATAGTTATCACCGGAGGTACCAGTCTTGCCTGCTGTAGAAACGCCGTAGGAGTAGAACAAATCAGCTTCCGTACCCGTACCTTCTCTGGTAGCAGCTGTCAAGCAGTAGTTCATGTAGTCAACGGATTTCTCGCTTAGAATCTGCTCCGTCTTTTGGGTGTTATCCAAAACCAAATTACCCTTGGAGTCATAAACCTTGGAGAAGGTTCTTCCGTAACGGTAATTACCCTTGTTGGCAAAGGTCGCAAAAGCGCTTGTCATATCACGCACAGTAACACCGAAGGTCTGAGCGCCCAAAGCCAGCGGACCAATGCCGATATCGCTGTGGTTGCGGCCATCTGGATCGGTATAAGACTCAACCAAAGTAGAAATGCCAAACTTCTCTTTCGCAAACAGGTAAGAATAATTCACGCCGGCCCTGTCAACAACATTAGCTGCCACAGCATTTACAGAACGAACAACACCGCGGAAAATAGTACGCGCATAAGAATAAGTCCGGGTATCATTGAGCGGATAAGGTCCGTTGCTATAGCTAAGGGGCAAATCCTTAATCACGGTTGCAGGTGTGATTGCGCCGGACTCAAATGCCGGAGCATAAACAGTAACGGGCTTAATGCAAGAGCCGGATTGTCGCTTTGCATCCGTAGCTCTATTCCATGCATCGTGATCAGTCTTCTTGCCCACATCACCGGCCATAGCAACTATATCACCGGAACGGTTATCAATGATCACAATAGCAGAGCGAAGCTGCTGACCTCCACGGGTATCGGGGATCTTATCTATGTTGGTATAGACAGCATCCACACAGTCCTGGGCCGCTTTGTCAAAAGTGGTGTAAATGTGGTAGCCGCCCTTTTGAATCTGCTGGAGCATCAGTTCTCTTGTGCTGGAATTCCACTGGAAACCGGCCTCCTCGGCAAATGCCTTGGCCACGTCCTCCAGCACAGTATCGCCAAACCAAGAGTAGATGTCTTGGGAATTATCCTTCTGCAAGGACACCTGCGTATTGCATTGCGGACAAAAACGCTTGCCGTCTGCTTCCTTGTAGTTTTTTGCTACATCACGATAACCGCAATTCACACAAGTGGTGAGACGATCTTCTTCATCTACGCCAACCTTAAGCACAAGCTCCTGGGCAATCGCTTCTTGATACTCAGCATCAGTCAGCCATCCGTATTCACGCATAGCCCAAAGGACATCTTCTTTTCTCTTTTTATTGTTTTCAAAGTTCTGATAAGGATCATAATACGTGGGAGAATTTGTGATACTGATCAAACTGGCACATTCTGCTGGTGTTAACAGTTCCAATTCCTTACCAAAATATGTCTCTGCTGCGCTGCGAACACCGCGGCACCCCTGGCCCAAATAGATGCAGTTCAGGTACATCTCCATAATGGTATCTTTATGATACCGTTTTTCCAGCTGCAGTGCCCGGAAAATCTCCAGCACCTTACGCTGCACGGTAACATCGTCTGCACTTTCATCTTCAAACAACAGGAGGTTTTTTATCAACTGCTGCGTAATGCTGGAGCCGCCAACCGAGTCATCGCCAAAGAACATACGGGCACAGGCCTTAACAGTCGTTATCCAGTCAACACCTTGGTGTGTATAAAAACGGTGATCCTCAATAGCAACAGCCGCATGCACGAGATCCTCGGGAATATCTTCCAAATCTGCCCATTTACTGCTGGTTGTGGCAAAAATATTCTGATAGACCTGAATATCACCGGCAGAATCCACATAGTACATTGTGGAACTCTGGTCCATCGATACATCCTCGATAGCCATACCCGCCATAGGGAGGATGTCATTTTGCAGGTAGTCACCCATTACTCCCATAAAGGCAAAACAGCAAACTACACCGACCAGCAAAACAGTAATTGCAGCACCGGCAAAAACCTTAAAGACAGAAAAGGCAATCATCCATCCTCTGTGGGCCGTGCGCATACTCCAATGGGGATTCCAGTTTTGCCGTACCTGATTTTGCTTCTGCTTTATAGCTTTGACTTTATGCAAGATTTTTTCAAACATTATATAACCTCCATCCATATGGCCAAGAGGCCGACCGGATCAAACAACACTCAATTGTGCATAGCTATAGCACTACGCATAGCATTATAGCACATCCGGCACAAAAACGAAAGACCTATTTTGTAAATTATCTAACAATATATATTACAGTATACCCCAAACCCAAGGATTTCCCCTCACGCTGATTTCATAAAAAACATTTCTGAGGATATACTGTAATCAGCGGCAGGATTATACTTGATTTTCACAGGGTTTACGGTTAGAATATACCTACAACAACGATTGGAGGTATCCACTAATGGATGATTACGGTTCTGATTTTATTACCATCGTAGACGAGGACGGCACCGAGTTCGAGCTGGAAGTTCTCACCAGCATTGAATATAACGGTGAAACCTATTTGGCTGTCACGCTGGCTACCGATGAAGAAGATGCAGAGTTAGAAGTCAGCATTCTCAAGTCCGTTGAGGAAGATGACGGCGAATCCACCCTCTGCGCTATTGAAGACGAAGCCGAGCTGGAAACTGTCTATAATTTGATCATGGAGCAGCTCTACGAGGAAGACGAAGAATAACCGCACTGCCTGCTTGGTGCGTAATGCGTCCTGTTGGACCCACATTTTATAATACGGGATGCTTGACTTCCTTGTCGTATTGCAGACCTCCCGCCCCTGCTTTGACAGACGGCGGACGTTGGGAGCAGCGCAGACACGGAGCGGCGACCCACCTGCAGATTGGTGCAGGTCATAATCGGACGCATACGGCCAAAGCGGGTATGGCAAGGGGAGCTTAGCTCCCCTTGTTTTTGGTGTTTCTGCCCAAATTTTGTAAACTTTTTTCACAAATATAACAAACTGAAAGTTTCCTCTTGCAACTGAGAGAAAAATAGGTTATAATACATTAACTTGTGCGTCCGCTTTGGGCCGCAAACCATACGTATGAGAGGAATTGATACTATGAGCGCATCCAGTAAGAAAAAACTCCGCAAGGAGTTGGCTGCCGAAATGCTGACTGAAAAGCAGCGGCAGGAGAAGAAAGAAGCCAAGAAACTTAAGACTATGACTATTTCTTTTGTGGCAATTATGCTTGTGATTGCCATTGTTTTCGGCACAGTTCTCGTGAGTAACGGTGTTAACAGATCCGGTTACTTCCAGAAGAAAACCATCGCTGCAACCGTTAACGGTCAGCAGCTGAACAGCATTCAGATTAATTACTATCTGACCGACTACATTAAGAATCTCTACTCTCAGTGGCAGAGCCAGTACGGCGAAAGCGTCGACACAATGATTGGCTTTATGGGTATGCAAGCTACCGTCCCTCTGAACAAGCAAGATTATGACAAGGAAAAGGGCATTACCTGGTCCGACTATTACTTAGGCGAAGCACTGGCCAAGGCTAAGAGTGACTATGCACTTTATAATAAGGCTATAGCTGATGGCTTCAAGCTCAGTGAAGATGAGCAAACTGCTTTGGATTCTAACCTGAATATGTTTGAGCTGTATGCTCAGCTTTACGGCTACAAAAATGCTGACAAGTTCCTGCAGGCTACTTACGGCTTCGGTGCTTCTCTGGAGTCCTACAGTGCGTACACCAAGATCTCTACGATTGCAAGCGCATACTACAGCAAGTACAGCGCAGACCTCAAGTATGATGATCCTGCAATCCGCGGCTACGAGAAAGGCAAAGAAAATAACTTCACCTCCTTCAGCTATTCCACCTACACACTGAGCGCCGAAGATTTCCTGCCCAAGCAGGCTGACGACGAGGAAAAGAAGGAGCCTACTGCCGAAGAAACAGCTGCAGCTCTAAAGAAAGCCGAAGAAGCTATTAACTCCCTAAAAACTGCTACCAATTTGGAAGAACTGGACAAGATGATCGGTGCGCTGGAGATCAATAAGGATTCCAAGGATCCTGTTACTTCTCAGAGCAGGACCAATTTGTTATATCCCCAGATTGCTTCCAATCTGCAGTCCTGGCTGGCTGACAAAGCCCGCGTTGAAAACGAGATCACCGTTATCGCCGAGGAAACCACCTCTAAGGATAAGGATGGTAAAGAAGTAAAGACTACCACCGGTTACACCGTCGTTCTCTTCCAGGCTCGTAACGAAAATACGCAGAAGTTGGCTAATGTCCGTCATCTGTTGGTTGCCTTCGAAGGTGGCACCACCGCTACCGATGGTAGCAAGACCTATTCCAATGCCGAAAAGAAAAAGGCTAAGGAGCAAGCCGAAAAGCTGCTGAAGGAATGGGAGGCCGGCAAGAAGACTGAGGATTCTTTTGTTGAACTGGTTAAAAAGCACACCAAGGATGACGCTTCCAAGGAGACTGGCGGTCTGTACGAGGATATCCATCCCAAGTCCAACTACGTACCCAATTTCCTGAACTGGTGTATTGATAGTAACCGCAAGGTTGGCGATACCGGTATCATTGAGTCTGAGTACGGCTACCACATCATGTACTTCTCCAGCTATGATGAACTCACCTACCGTGATTACATGATCCAAGAGGAAATGCGTACCAATGATGTTGAAGCTTGGTACAACAAGATCATGGAAGGCACTTCCACCGCTGTTGGTAACACCAAATATCTGAATATGGATATAATTCTTGCTAACCTTGGTTAATTAAGTAATTACAGATCAGCCACAGACTCTTGTCTGTGGCTGATCTTCTTTGTAAAAGAAAACCACCGGCCGTGCCGGTGGTTTTCGTATTAACCGAGAATTGCTTTGTGGAAAACTTTTTTACCCTTACGGATCTTAACACCCTCACGGAGCATTTCTTCTGTAACCGTAAACTGAGGAGCAGGTACCTTCTCGTCATTGACGAATACGCCGCCCTGTTCAACCAGTTGACGGGCCTGCTTGTTGGAAGGCGCCAAGCCACAGGCGACCATCAGATTCAGAATACCGATCTTACCATCGGTCAGCTGCTCTACAGTGATTTCAGTTGTGGGCATATTGGCATCATCGCCACCACCGGCAAACAGCGCCTTAGCCGCAGCCTGCGCCTTGTCGGCCTCTTCCTCGCCGTGAACAAGCTTGGTCAGCTCATAAGCCAGGATCTCTTTAGCCGTATTCAACTGGGCATCCTTCCAGGAGTCCATCTCATTGATCTGCTCCAGGGGCAGGAAAGTCAGCATACGAATACACTTAAGAACGTCGGAGTCCTCCACGTTGCGCCAGTACTGATAGAACTCAAAGGGAGATGTCTTATTGGGATCCAGCCACACAGCACCCTTAGCAGTCTTACCCATCTTCTTACCCTCGGAGTTGAGAAGCAGCGTGATGGTCATCGCATGGGCATCCTGGCCCAGCTTGCGGCGAATCAACTCGGTGCCGCCCAACATATTGCTCCACTGATCGTTACCGCCGAACTGCATATTACAGCCGTACTTCTGGAACAGGTAGTAGAAGTCATAGGACTGCATGGGCATATAGTTGAATTCCAGGAAGGACAGGCCCTTCTCCATTCTCTGCTTGAAGCACTCAGCGCGAAGCATATTGTTCACAGAGAAGCAACCGCCAATCTCACGGATAAAGTCCACATAGTTCAGCTGCAGCAGCCAATCGGCATTGTTGACCATCATAGCCTTATCATCACCGAACTCAATAAACCGCTCCATCTGCTTTTTGAAGCAAGCGCAGTTGTGGTCAATGGTCTCCTTGGTCATCATAGAGCGCATATCGGTACGACCGGAGGGATCACCGATCATTGCCGTACCACCGCCAATCAAAGCAATGGGCTTGTTACCGGCCATCTGCAAACGCTTCATCAAGCACAGGGCCATAAAGTGGCCAACATGCAAGGAATCTGCTGTGGGGTCAAAACCGATATAGAAAACAGCCTTGCCGTTGTCGATCATCTCACGGATCGCTTCTTCGTTGGTAACCTGGGCAATCAAGCCTCTGGCAACCAGCTCGTCATATACTTTCATTCTAAAATCCTCCAAAAAATATAAAGCCCTCTGTCCCGAAGGACAGAGGGCGTAAATTACGCGGTACCACCTCTGGTTCGGTACGATCTCACAACCGTACCCTCATAGCGTTAAAAACGCCACTGCTGTATCGGGCATACCCGTCCTCCCCTACTTATGTTCAGAAAGGCCGCTCCAGGAGGTAACTTCAGCAACTTCCTTACTGCCTTACACCATCCGGCAGCTCTCTGAAACAAAGAAATTGCTTACTGCATCCTATCATCGCGTTAAAAGTAAAGCTATGTTAACAAAAAACACGCATTTTGTCAAGTGGCATCCGCCAACATCTCACCGGCGCTTTTCAGCGTAGTTTCTGTGATGTTGGCGCCGCCGATAATACGGGCCAATTCCCGCTTTCTACCCTCAATATCCAAAGGCGTTACTGTGGTATAAGTACGCCCATTGCGCTCCTCCTTGGCGATCAGCAAATGGGTGCTTGCCAATGCTGCCAACTGGGGCAAGTGGGTTACGCAGAGAACCTGCTTATTTTTTGCAACACTGCGAAGCTTTTCGGCAACCTTTTGGGCAGCGCGACCGGACACACCTGTATCCACCTCATCGAAAATCAAGGTAGCTACCTGATCCTGCTCTGCCAACACATTCTTCATTGCCAGCATAATACGGGCCAATTCACCACCGGAAGCCACCTTATTCAAGGGCTTCAGGGCCTCACCGGCATTGGCTGACATATAAAAGGCAACTGCATCTGCGCCGTTGGCTGCCATTGCGATTTCTTGAAACGCACAGGTAAACTGTACTTTGGGCATATCCAACTGAGCCAGTTCGGAAAGAATGCGCACAGACAACACTGCCGCTGTCTTCTTCCGGTTTTCCCGCAGCCGCAAAGCGATCTCCATCGTTTCCGCCTCTGCTATTGCCAGTTTCTTCTTCAATCTGTCAATAGTATCATCGACAAACTCGATTTCATCCAGCTCTTTTTGAGCGTTTTCCATATAGGCAAGAATATCCCGACAGGTTGCACCGTATTTTCTGCGCAATCGATGGATCACATCCAAGCGGGCTTCAGTTTTATCCAGTTCATCAGCAGAGAAGCTCAAATCATCACGGGCATCACGAACCTCTTCTGCCACATCCTGCACCTGGTACATCAGGTCAGCAACCCGTTCATGTAGGGCCGAATAGGCATCTGTATAGCGGTTGAGGCGGGACAGCTCCCGTTCCGCCTCAGCAAGCAGTGCGGCCGCGCCGTCTGTGTCGTCGTCACCATATAGACTTACCGTGGCTGCATGCATCGCATCACTGAGTTTTTCACCGTTTTGCAGGATTTTTCTGCGTTCCTCCAACCGTTCATCCTCGTCAGGCTCCAGGTTGGCCTTGGAAATCTCCTCAATTTGATAACGAAGAGATTCCATTTTACGCAGCTTTTCGCCCTCGTCCATAGACTTTCGCTCAATCTCCCTGCGAATTTGGGACATAGCATCAAATGCTGCTGCATACTCTGCTCTTAATGCACTGTTCTCCGCAAAATCATCCAAAAAAATCAGATGGTTCGCTTCATCAAACAAAGATGCAGAATCGTGCTGACCATGGATATTAATCAACTGTATACCAAGTTTTCGCAGAATCGTCACACTAATAAGCGCTCCGTTTACGCGACAAATATTCTTACCATCCAGGAACACATCCCGGTGGATCACCGTTTCTGCATCATAGGGAACGCCGTTTTCCTCAAACCAAGGCAGTTCCGGTACATTCGTAAAAACTGCCCGGACCGTTGCCTTATCTGTTCCCGTACGGATCATATCCCGATAGGTACGCTCACCTAAAATCGCCGAAATCGCATCGATCACAATAGACTTACCGGCACCTGTTTCACCGGTGAGAACATTGAAGCCGGCATCAAAGGAAATGTCAGCGCACTCGATGACCGCAATATTCTCAATATGCAAAAGGCTCAGCACGCTGCTTCCTCCTTAATTTAACAAATTTTTGATTTCGCCACAGAATGCTGCTGCAGCGTTGATGTCACGCATAACAACGATCACCGTATCGTCACCGGACAAGCAGCCCACTACAGTTCGCATACTCATCGCATCGATTGCCGCACCAGCCGCAGATGCAAGACCGGGCAGAGTGTGGATCACGATGATATTCTGCGCATAGTCCACTCTCACAACACATTCCTTAAAAATGGTATTGAGGCGGGTAGAGAATGTGCTGGTCTGTTCATTCCCGGAAACCGCATAGCGATAGGTGCCCAAATTGGTAAGTTCTTTTACAATTCGCATTTCCTTAATATCTCTGGAAATGGTAGCCTGGGTGCCACGGAATCCTGCCTCCTGCAGTTCTGCCAGCAGCTGTTCCTGTGTCTCCACATTTTTGGTGGAAATAATCTCTAGGATTTTTGCCTGTCTTTGATTTTTCATTGTATTCACCTACCCGATTCTGAATTTCATATTGACCACATCAAAAAAGCTGCGGTCCTTGAGCCGTACCAACTTGGTACACAGGTTGGAATTTCGGATCGTGGCTACATCGCCCATATTCATCCGCAGCGTTCTGCCACCGTCTACAGACAGATAGGCATTCCGGCGAGCATTCTGGGTCATAGTTACAGAAACGGTCCGCTTATCAGAAACCACGATACAACGGCTTGCAACATCATGGGCGCAAATGGGTGTAATGAGAATGCTGTGCGCATCCGGTTCCACAATAGGGCCGCCAGCGGAAAGGCTGTAAGCCGTAGACCCGGTAGGCGTGGCAACAATGATTCCGTCGCCACCGCATTCCATTGCCTGCACACCGTCACACTGGACCTTCAAATGCACGATTCGGGCCACTGCGCCCTTGGTGATTGCCACATCATTAAGGCACAGATCGTGGAAGATAATATCCCGGTCTCTGTGCACAGTCACATCCAACATCATACGGTTATCAATGGTATAATTGTCGTCGGCTATGCGCGCCAACTGAGAAAGCTCTCCGCTTTCCAGTTCTGCCATAAAGCCCATAGTACCGATGTTCACGCCCAACACAGGAATCCCGTGACGGGTTGCCGTTTTGGCCGTGTGAAGAAGCGTACCATCACCGCCAAAGCAGATCAGCATATTTGCGCCGGGCAGTTCCCTATCCAACCGACTGAAGCGAATATCACGGGGCAATTCATAGTTTCTGTCCACCTCAAAGGGCAGGCAAACACGGGTATCGATACCAGCGCCCTTCAGCACGGTCATTGCCTCCCGCAAGGTGGCAAAATTCTTATCCCGATAAGGATTGGGGGACAATATTACACGCTTCAAAAGATTCACCCCTTTAATGTTTCATGGGCATCAGTAACCACCGATGCAGTATCCGGCTGGATGCCGGGTTTATCGTCCAAAGTTAAATGGGCCAAAAATTCAATATTCCCCTCAGGGCCCTTCACAGGAGAAAATGTCAGTCCCAAAATGGTGAACCCGATCTCTTGTGTCAAAGAAACAAAATTATCCAACACTTCCTTATGAATCTCTGGATCGCGAACGACACCCTTGCCTTTGCCAACCTTTTCTTTGCCGGCCTCAAACTGGGGCTTGATCAAGCATAGGACCTGGCCTGTGGGCTTCAAAAAGGTCTTAATAACAGGCAAAACGATCCGTAAGGAAATAAAGCTTACATCGATCACAGACAGATCCAGGGGCTCCCCCAAGTCTTCCGGGGTCACATAGCGCACATTGGTGCGTTCCATCACCACCACGCGGGGATCAGAACGAATTTTCCAATCTAACTGGCCGTAGCCCACATCAATGGCAAACACCTTGCTGGCGCCTTGCTGGAGCAGGCAATCGGTAAAGCCGCCGGTAGATGCGCCGGAATCGCTACAGACATAACCGGTAGGATCAACGCCAAAATCATGAAGCGCTTTTTCCAATTTAAGTCCCCCACGGCTCACATATGGACAACCACCGCCGTTGCGAACCTCGACCAGTACAGTTTCCTCATAGGAAACACCGGGCTTATCTGCCTTTTGGTCGTCAACATACACAAGGCCGCTCATAATAATCGCCTGTGCTTTGGTCCTGGACTCGGCAAAACCCTTTTCAACCAAAAGCACATCTAAGCGCTTTTTAATTTTCATTTGCCGAGCACCTCCTTCATCTTTTGGGCCAAGGATTCAGCATCCAGCCCGAATTTTTTATGCAACTGAGCCACACTGCCGTGGGGCACATACTGCTTTCCCAAATCAACACAAGTAAAGCGGTGGTTTTCTCCCAATTCGGATGCAACCGCATCATAGATACCACTGCTGGCCTCCTCAGCAAAAACAACATTGGTAATACCGTTCAGTGCATTTTCCAAGTCTGAAAAGTCATTGGACGACAAATCAGCAAGCCGGATCACAGAAACATCAACTCCCTGCTCTGCAAGAATATTCCCTGCCTCCAAAGCATTGTTCACGAGTGTTCCATAGGTTACGATTGCGCCATCCTTGCCCTGCCGATGGGTTATTGCGGTCTTTTCCGCATTCCAATCTGCATCAGTGTATGCGCCGTCACCACCTCGGGGATAGCGAATGGCAACAGGTCCACTTTGCTCCTCTACAGCCCAGGTAAGCATTTTTTTCAGTTCCTGTCTGGACGCGGGAGCTAAAATTCGCAAGCCCGGTGCCTGGCGAAGGAATCCAACATCATAAATGCCGTGATGGGTCTCCCCGTCCTCGCCCACAAGACCGGCCCGGTCAACCGCCAACACCACATGCAAATTCAGCATGCAAATATCCTGCAAAATCATATCATATGCCCGCTGCAGGAATGTAGAATACAGGGCAACAACAGGAACCATTCCCTGCTTGGCAAGGCCACCTGCCATAGAGACTGCGTGCCCTTCAGCAATGCCCACATCAAATAAGCGGTGGGGATATGTCTTCTTAAAATCCAACAAACCGGTACCACCGGGCATTGCTGCAGTAATGGCACAGAGTCTTTCGCTTTTCTCCGCCAATTCCACCATCGTATCGCCAAAGGCTTGAGAAAAGCTGGGCGCAGAACTGCTTAGAGGTTCTCCGGTAGCAGGATTAAACTTGCCGATACCATGGAAAAGCTTGGGATGCTCCTCTGCCGGAGCATAACCTTTACCCTTTTCGGTAGTTACATGTAACACCACGGGACGGTTCATATCCTTGGCCGACTGCAAGAGGAAAATCAGTTTTTCTGTATCGTGTCCGTTTACGGGACCCAAATAGGTAAAGCCCATGCTTTCAAAAATCGTTTCTGACAGCAGCATACGGCGCACTTTATCCTTGGTGCTGCGGAGAAATATGGAGATTCCCTTACCGCCCGGCACTTTGGATAAAAATTCCTTTGTATGCTGCTTCATTCCCAAGTAACGAACCTTGGTTCGCACCTGGCGCAGGTGTGATGCCATTCCGCCTACATTACGGTCAATGGACATTGCATTATCATTCAAAATAATGATCATCGGCTCATTGCTGACAGAGGCATCGTTCAAGCCCTCAAAAGCCAAGCCTCCGGTTGCAGCGCCGTCGCCGATAAGTGCAATGACATTGTAATCTTCCTTCTGCATGGTTCTTGCACGGGCCATGCCCAAAGCGATGGAAACAGAACTGGATGCATGACCGGCGATAAATGCATCTGTCACGCTCTCAGAAGGCTTGGGAAAACCTGCCATACCGCCAAACTGCCGCAAGGTGGCAAAATCGGCCTGGCGGCCGGTCAGAATCTTATGAATATAGGACTGGTGTCCCACATCAAAAACCAACCGGTCCTTGGCAGTATCAAAAACCGTTTCAATGGCAACTGTCAGCTCCACAACGCCTAAATTGGACGCAACATGCCCACCGGTCTGAGACACCTGGGAAATCAAAAATTCTCGGATCTCCCGGCAAAGAACTGTCCTGTCTTTTGGGGTCAAATTCACCAAATCCTGGTGGGAGCAGATATTCTCTAATATACTCACAAGGAACACTACCTTTTTTCTTTCTTGCAGTTAAGTTTCGAGGCAACATAGGTTGCTAAATACTGAATGTATATTAACATAGAATCTTTGAATATACAAGTATAAATAAATATTTTGCATAAATTTTCAGTATTTCCATAGCTTGCCGACAAAGAAAAAATATTGCGTATATCGAGAAATTAGGACTTGACAAACAGCACTAAATGGAGTATTATACACAGGCTGACTGCAATCGCGGTCATTATGGAGAAGTCGCGTAGCTGGCCGAGCGCGCACGATTGGAAATCGTGTATACCCCAAAAGGGTATCGAGGGTTCAAATCCCTCCTTCTCCGCCAAAAAGAAAGTCACCCTATTGGGTGGCTTTCTTTTTTATTGAAGAGGGATTTGAACAATTAAATGCAACAGTCCAGTGGACTGTTGCCGCCGACGGCTGGACGGAGGCGA
>JAZNNO010000002.1:0-9736 GCA_045580345.1 Faecousia sp. | reverse complement strand
GCCTTGACCCTGGGCGGCGCAATGGACTACACTACCGTGGTTTCCGCTACCGCATCGGAGCTGGCGCCTATGCAGTACATTGCCCCCTATACCGGCTGTACTATGGGTGAGCATTTTATGCTGCAAGGCAAGGATGTGCTGGTGATCTATGATGATCTCAGCAAGCACGCAGTGGCCTACCGCGCCATTTCTCTGCTGGTCCGCCGTCCCCCCGGACGGGAAGCCTATCCCGGCGACGTGTTTTATCTCCACTCCAGACTGTTGGAGCGGGCTGCCCATATGTCTAAGGCAAACGGCGGCGGCAGCTTGACTGCTCTGCCCATTATCGAGACCCAGGCAGGTGACGTGTCTGCCTATATTCCCACCAACGTTATTTCTATTACCGACGGACAGATCTTCCTGGAAAGCGAGCTGTTCAATGCCGGCGTTATGCCTGCGGTGAACCCGGGTATTTCCGTGTCCCGTGTGGGCGGCGCTGCCCAGATCAAGGCCATGAAGAAGGTGGCAGGTTCTTTGAAGCTGCTGTACTCCCAGTACCGGGAGCTGCAGAGCTTTGCCCAGTTCGGTTCTGACCTGGACGCAGACACCAAGGCAAGACTAGCTTTGGGTGAGCGGATCGTGGCGGTGCTGAAGCAGAAGAACAATGCCCCCGTGGAGGTTGCCCACCAGGTTTGCATTCTGTACGCTGTGGTAAACGGCTGGCTGAACACCTTGGAAGTGGACAAGATCCCCGAATTTGAACGTCGGCTGACCGAGCTGATGGAGACCCGCTATGAAAAGGCCCTTATTTCCATCCGGGAGACCGGCAAGCTGGAAGAGGCGGCTGAAGAGAGCATCAAGGAAGCTTTGCAGCAACTTTTGAGCGAAATGGGTGGCTGATATGGCAGGTGTTTCTACCAAAGAAATCAAAACCCGCATTCGCAGTATGGAGTCCACCCGGCAGATCACCCGTGCCATGGAGATGGTGGCCAGCGCCAAGCTGCGCAAGGCCCAGTCCCAGGCGCTGAACTGCCGCCCCTATTTTGAGACCCTGTATGCTACCATGTGGGATATCGTGAATCACGATCGGGATTTTTCTTCCCCCTACCTTGCGGGAAGAAGTGGCAATAAGGCGGCCTTTATCGTGATTTCCGGTGACCGGGGCTTGGCCGGCGGCTATAACAGCAATGTGCTGAAGCTGCTGAGCGCCCAAATGGAGGGCAAGGATGCTGCCATTTTGCCCATCGGCAAAAAGGGCGCGGACTATTTTAAGGCCCATAAGATCCCTGTGCTGACGGAGAATTACACCACTGCCGAAACCGTCAACATCGGCGATTGCTTCTCTGTTGCAAAGCAGCTTTGCAAGGCCTATTTGCAGGGGCAGTACGATAAAGTATATGTGGTGTATACGGATTTTCGTTCCGTGCTTTCCCAGGAGACCCGCTGCTTACAGCTTCTGCCTTTGGAAAAGCAGGGGGATGCCCCCTCCGGCACAGTGCAGGAAATGCTTTATGAACCGGACAGCGAAACTGTGTTTGCAGCCATCGTGCCGGAATATTTGGGCGGTGTGCTGTATGGTGCGCTGTGCGAAAGCCGCGCCTCCGAGCAGGCGGCCCGCCGTACCGCAATGGATGCGGCTACCCAAAATGCCCAGGAGATGATCGATGGTCTGAGCTTGCAGTTCAACCGGGCAAGACAAGCCGCCATCACCCAGGAAATTACCGAAATTATTGCCGGTTCTTAAAACCGATAAGGAGTTGAATCCTATGTCTAATGTAAAAGGAACAGTGGTTCAGATCATGGGCCCTGTTTTGGATATTCGTTTCCCGGAGGATGCCCTGCCCGAGCTGTTGCAGGCGATTTCCGTAAAGAACGGGGAGCAGACTATCATTGCGGAGGTAGCTCAGCACATTGGTGACAATGTGGTGCGCTGTATCGCGATGAGTTCTACCGACGGCCTGGCCCGTGGCGCAGAGGCAGAGAACACCGGAGCGGCCATTACCGTGCCGGTGGGCGAAGAATGCCTTGGCCGGGTATTCAATCTGCTGGGTCAGCCCATTGATGGCGGCGCAGAAATTAACGCTGAGGAGCGGTGGCCCATTCACCGCAGTGCCCCCTCCTATGAGGAGCAGGAGACCTCTACGGAGATTTTGGAAACCGGCATCAAGGTCATCGACCTGATCTGCCCCTATGCTAAGGGCGGCAAGATCGGTCTGTTCGGCGGCGCCGGTGTTGGCAAGACCGTTCTCATTCAGGAGCTGATCTACAACATCGCCACTGAGCATAACGGCTACTCCGTGTTCACAGGTGTTGGCGAGCGTACCCGTGAGGGCAACGACCTGTTTTTGGAAATGACCGAGTCCGGTGTTATCAAGAAGACCGCCATGGTCTTCGGTCAGATGAACGAGCCCCCCGGAGCGAGAATGCGTGTGGGTCTGAGTGGCCTTACTATGGCTGAGTACTTCCGGGATGTGAAGCACCAGGACGTGCTGCTGTTTATTGACAATATCTTCCGTTTCACCCAGGCAGGCTCTGAGGTGTCGGCGCTGCTGGGCCGTATGCCCTCTGCGGTTGGCTATCAGCCCACCCTGGCAACGGAAATGGGTGCGCTGCAGGAGCGTATCACCTCTACAAAGAACGGCTCTATCACCTCTGTCCAGGCGGTGTATGTGCCTGCTGACGACTACACTGACCCTGCCCCTGCAACTACCTTTGCCCACTTGGATGCTACCACTGCTTTGGACCGTGGCATTGCCTCTTTGGGTATTTATCCCGCTGTTGACCCCTTGAACTCCACCTCCCGTATTCTGACCCCCGAGGTGGTAGGCCAGGAGCATTATGAGGTTGCCCGCGGCGTGCAGAGAATTCTGCAGCGGTATAAGGAACTGCAGGACATCATTGCCATTATGGGTATGGACGAGCTGAGCGAAGAGGACAAGCTTACTGTTTCCCGAGCCCGTAAGGTGCAGCGATTCCTGTCCCAGCCCTTTGCGGTGGCAGAGCAGTTCACCGGTTATGAGGGCAAATATGTACCTCTGAAAGAAACCGTTCGTGGCTTCAAGGAGATCATTGAAGGCAA
Source organism: Faecousia sp. (assembly GCA_045580345.1). GTDB lineage: Bacteria > Bacillota > Clostridia > Oscillospirales > Oscillospiraceae > Faecousia. Next base: position 6,678 of record JAZNNO010000002.1, on the reverse strand, counting down.
GCACGATGCTATCCCTGAGTCCTGTTTCCTGTTTGCAGGCTCCATTGACGATGTGGTTGCAAAGCATAAAGCTGAGGAGAAATAAAAATGGATTCTATGGAGCAAAAGCAGCAAGCGGTGCTGACTGTGGCGAAAGCTTTTTATGACCGTGGCGTTTACACCCAGTATGACCAGCGGAGTATGGACCGTTTGATCCAGGTCACACCCCGGCGCAGAAAGTATCTGCCTCCGGAGGCCGGCAGCAGCCAGTACACCCATTTTCTGGATTGCTCCGGTTATATGAGCGCCATCTATTTGACTGCTTTTGGTTATGAGCTGCCCTCCGATCTGACCTGGATCATGGTGGATCAGATGGAGCCCCGGAAATATCTGTATAACCTGACCCACGAGGAGACTTTTGAGGATATACAGAGAGTCAAGGATGAGATGTATGCGATTTTGCAGCCCGGTGACTTGATCACCTGGCAGCGGTACACGGGCAGCGGCCATATCGTTATGTTCCTGGGTGAGGGGCGCTACACCGAATGCACAACCCCGCCCAAAATGAAAAACAGCTATAATTACGAGGAATGCAAGAACCAGCTTTACGAGCGCGGCCTGTGGTGGCGTGACACATTGGATGTGAAATTCCCCCTGACCCAGGAGGATTGGGAGAGCAACAAGGGCCTGTTCCACGAAAACATTAAGCGTTTCTCTATTCACCGACCCCTGGAAATTGTAGGAGATATCCTGCCCCAGGCAAAGCTGCGTATGGGGAGCGCCAAGGATCTGTGGTGCGCGGTGGAAAACTCTGCCCCCGGTTTGCGCCAGGTTTATCCCGGCGGCAAGGTGGATTATACCGTGATCGTCCGCAATCAAAATGCGGAGGCAAAGGACATCGCTGTGACCTTTGCTGCGCCTGCCGGTACGATTTTTGCCGGTGAGGGCAAGGCGGAATTTGCCTTGCAGGCCGGCGAAGAAAAGCGCGTGACTTTCTCTGTTACCGTGGACGGCGGCAACACCGCCATCCAGCTGGAAGGCCCCAAGGTGACGGTCAATGATTTGATCATTTATGCCCATCCGGTGCTGTTGGGTCGGCAGATGACAGATAGTCAGTGGGAAACTGTTAAGGAAACCGCTTTGGCAGAACTGGATAAGGGCGAGACCGCTGTTGCCGCTGCTGCCAAGGCTTATGGACGATTGGGTATTCAAATAGACCCGGTGCAAAAGCATTACAGCTGGGGCAAATTCTGCTACCACGATACCCCCGTCGGCGATGTGATTTCCCGCCGCCCCCAAGAGCCCTTTGAAGACCTGGTGGTCTACACCGGCTTTGGCGGCAAGAATGTGATCACCCCGGAAATGGCCGCCGGCAGCTATGTGCGCACTACATTTATTTCTACTGCTGATCTGCTTCCCGGTGATGTGATCCTTTGTCTGGAGGACAGCTTTGGAGATGTTGCCTACAGCGCGTTTTTTGACGGTGAAAAGCTCATCGGCTGCTTTGAAGCAGGTGGAAAGACCCGCAGCATTTCCGGCGAAGAGATGGATACATTTATGGACAGTCTGTTTGGCCGCTTTGCGTTCCTGCTTTTGCGGCCTGCACAGGGATTGTGAGGATAGTATGGATCTTTACTTGTTGAAAGACGGAAACCCGGAGGCAGTAGAACCTGCCCACGGTACCTATATCACCTTTGACAGCCACGGCAGCCGCCTGTTCGGCAGACTTCTGCTGCCGGATTTCTTTGACAAGGAAAGCCGCTGCCCTGTGGTGCTGATGCTCCACGGTCATCCCGGCGGCGATAAGAACTTAGACATCGGTGAGGCGTTGCGGGCTAACGGCTTTGCAGTGGCTGTGATGTCCTATCGGGGCGTTTGGGGCAGCCATGGCAACTATTTGCTGTCCCACAACATTGAGGATGTGATCTCTGCTGTGGACTTCCTGCGGGAAAAGGCGGATGCGTATCGTTTAGATCCGGAGAAGGTATTCCTGTTCGGTCACAGTATGGGCGGCTTCTCTGCGCTGAACGCTATGGCAAGAGGCTTAAAGGTCAGCGGCGCGGTGCTGATGGCACCTTACGATGCCGGCTATCAGTACCTGAATAACCGACCCAATTTCGACAGCGTAATGGCCTGCAAGGAAAGCGGTTATTTTAACCTTGCTTCGGAAAATGCCCTGGAAGAGGATGCTGCGGAAAATGCAGAAAAGTGGAGCTTCCGCAATCTGATGGCTTCCTGGGATAAGCGTGTGCCTATGGCGTTCATCGACGGCGTCAAGGATACAACCTCTACAAAAATGGGTCCGCTGGTGGAAGAAATGAAGAAGACCGGATTTGATGCAACCTGCCACCTGCTGGAGGACGGCCATATGTTCCCCATGCACCGGGCTACCATTGCCCGTATCGCAATCGGGCATTTTAGCAAGTAATTTGAAAGGGGAGACCCTATGAACACCTTTTCTTTGAAAATTGTAACCTCCGATGGTCTGCAGTTTGAGGGCCAGGCGGAGGAGCTGATCGTCCGCGCAGTCAGCGGCGATTTAGGCATTTTGGCCGGGCATATAAACTGTGTTGCCCCTCTGGGAATGGGTATGGCCACTGTGAAGATCGATGGGGAAAAGCGCTATGGCGCTTGCATCGGCGGAATGCTGACCGTGCTGGACGGAAGTGTAAAGCTGATGCCTACCACCTTCGAGTGGGCAGACCAGATCGACACTGCCCGTGCCCACGCATCGGAGGAGCGAGCCAAGGAGATCCTTGCGGACAAAACCTCCAGCGACACGGATATTCGTTTGGCAGAGGCCCGGATGAAACGGGCGCTGATCCGCCAGAGCGTGGCGGCACACAAGCCGAGATAAAGGAGATAGATTATGTTTGGTATTCGACTGAAATGGTTGGGCTGCGCCTGCTTTGAGATGGATTTCGACGGCCTGCATGTGGTAAACGATCCCTGGATCACCCCCAACGAAAAGACGGAGCTGACCTGGGAGGATGTGGAAAAGTGTAATTACATCACCTTGACCCACACCCACTATGATCATATTACGGATGTTCCTGCTTTGATGGAGAAATTCTCCGCCTATCTGATGTGCGGCGAGATGGCAGCAATGCCTATGATGAAATGGGCCAATGTGAACCCTATGCGGGTCTACCCGATGAGCGCCAATTTGGAACTGGATATGGACAAGGTGAAGATCAAGGCGCTCTACGGCCGTCATGGCCCGCTGCCCGGCAATGCCCAGGAGCGGATGGAGAAATGGGAAAACAGCAAGTTCCACGGACAGTCCCCGGTGACACAGGAGTTGGGTCTGTTAGGCGATCTGGAGTACCGCAATTACCTATACACAACGCCGGGTGGCACCAAGGTGCTGATCTGGGGCAATAAGATCGCCCGGCCCGACCAGCGGAATATGCTGAAAACAGAGGGTGCGGATATCGGCATCATTCAGGTGACCGGCACAAATAAGGCCGAGGATATGGCCGCTGCCTGCAAGGAGATGGGCTGCAAGGTGGTCATTCCCCACCATATCGACTATCCCGGCGACTATATGCGCCAGACCAATGCCCTCAAAGATGCTCTGGCAGAGATTGCTCCGGAGATCCGGTTCATCCTGCCGGAATACAACAAGTGGATCGAATTATAAGACAAAAACGGCAACGAAAAATCGTTGCCGTTTTTCTGTTTTAGGGGGTTGACAAAAGAAATAAAAGGAGTATGATACGGGTGAGTAAGGTCTGCTTTAGTAGGAGGGTTTGACTATGGAGCTGACGGAACGAAAACCGCTGTTATTTACCAATAAAATGTTGACGGCAATGGTGATCCCGGAGATGCTGTCCGGCCTTTTGGCCATCGTGGCGGGCCTGGTGGACTCGGTGATGGTGTCGTCTGCCGGTGAGGCGGCGGTGAGCGCAGTCTCTTTGGTGGATACCATCAACTTGCTGTTTATCACAGCCTTTACCGGTATGGCCAATGGCGGTAGTGTGATCACCTCCCAGTATATTGGCAGCAGGAATTATAAAAAAGCCTGTGTCAGCACAAATCAGCTTTTATACCTGGCAACTGCTGTGGCAACGGGAATGATGCTGGTCTTGCTTTGCTTCCGGAATCAGGTTCTGAGGCTGGTTTATGGCCAGCTGGAAGCGGATGTGTTCCAAAATGCCAGCACCTATTTCATGTTTACCCTCTTAGGTTTTCCGTTCTTTGCAATAGGTGCGTCCTCTACTGCAGTGCTGCGGTCGCAAAGAAAAAACCGTCAGGCAGTGGCGGTTGTGATCGTTATGAATATTTTCAATGTCTTCGGCAATGCTGCCTTAATTTATGGTTTCCATATGGGCGTGGCCGGTGCGGCCATTGCTACGAGTCTGAGCCGGGTGATCTATGCGGCTGGGGGTATGTGGTTTGCTCGCAAGGAATCTTTGACAGCCCATTTTGAAGATCTGCTCAAGTTTCGGCTGGATAAAGATATTCTGCGTCGAGTGTTCCGTATCGGCATCACCAACAGCACGGAAAACAGCCTTTTTCATTTGGGCAAGGTGCTGATTTCCGGACTGCTTGCCAGTTTTGGCACGGCTGCCATTGCGGCCTATTCTGCATCCTACACCATCAACAATATCGGCTGGACAGTGATTATCAGCTTCGGTACCGTTATGCTTACCACGGTGGGTCAGTGCATTGGCGCAGGCGAAGTGGAACAGGCAAAGCTGAATATGAAAAAGCTGTCAGGCGCTGCCACCGGTGTTATGCTGGTGCTGTTTTCCGGAATCTATTTCTTCCGGGGCGGCCTGGTGCGGTTGTATGATTTTGAACCGGAAACCCTGAAGATGACCGCTTACTACACCGGTGTGGGCGCGTTGGCTTCGATTTTTAGCCTGTATTCTCTCTCTTTTACACCCGCCAACGGCTTCCGGGCTGCAGGCGATATTCGGTTTACGATGATCTTCTCCGGCACCTGTATGTTTGTGTTCCGTGTTGGTTTCAGCTATGTGGCCTATTGGATAAAGCCGGAGCTTGGCCCTGTGTGCATTTACATCGGTATGTGGGCAGACTGGTTTGTCCGTACTGTCGTCAATATTATCCGCTACCGCAGCGGCAAATGGATCCACAAGCGTTTGGTATAATAAAAAACACGGCAACGATTTTGTTGCCGTGTTTTTTTACAATCTTACTTCTACAGGGGAATGCAGAACCATCGAATCCGGGGTGACTTTGCAATCCATTGCTAAAATCTGCACACCCGCAGCGGCGGCTTCCCGGAGGGCTGCGCCAAAATCCGGGTCGGTTATGTCATTGGGATGCAGGTATTTGACATCTGCCATCTGAATAACGAACAAAACATATGCGCCATAACCCTCTTTTGCAAGGGTGGTCAGTTCCCGTAAATGCTTAGCGCCCCGGGTGGTGGGGGCATCGGGGAAGGCGCATACCCCATCGTTTTCTAAGGTCACACCTTTTACCTCTAAAAAACAGGCTTTGCCGTCTCGGGTGAAAGAAAAATCGAACCGGGAATCTCCCTGTCGGCTCTCCGGTTTTAAGTTTTCAATTTGTCCCAATCCGCCCTTTTCCAGCCACTGCCTGACGGCAGCGTTGGGGGCTTGGGAGTCCATATTGATGAGCCGGTGTCCCTTTTGTACGGTGATCAAATCATACCCGGTTTTTCGGGCGGGATTGTCGGATTTTTCGCACCAAACCTTTGCGCCCACAGGAAGCAGCTCCCGGCAGCGGCCGGTGTTTTTGACATGGCAGATTTCTTCCTTGCCGTCAATTTCAATATGGGCAATAAATCGGTTGGGCCGGGCCAAAAACACCCCCGGCACGATGTTTTTATATTCCATAAGCACACCTCTTTTTAATAGCATATCAGATTTTCGCTATTTTGCAAGCAAAGGAATTGACTTATTTAGGAAAATGTCTATAATGATAAAAAACGCGGAAGGGAAGTAACCTTATGAAAAAGAAAGTAATCGGCATTCTACCGTTTGGAATCCTTTTTGATTCGGAAAAGCGCGATACATATACCTTGGGCAACAATTATACCAAGCGGGTACTGGAGGCCGGCTGCATTCCCGTGTGCCTGGCCCCTGTGGACGGTCGGCTTACCCAGGAGCAGCTGGAGATGTGTGACGGCTTTGTCGCCCAGGGTGGCACCCAAATGTGGCCCTACCATTTCCAGGTGATCGACCACGCCTATAACACCGGCAAAAAGTACCTGGGCATTTGCCTGGGTATGCAGCTGATCCACCGGTATTATGCTATGCGGAAAATGGTGGCGGATATGGGTTTGGAGGGCGATGTTCTTGAGAATATCATGGACCTGTTCTACAACAAAGAGGTGGGCCACGACCTGCTCCACGCCGTGGAAGGCCATTGGCTGATAGAGCATGACCCCCTGCAGCAGGGGAAGGACGCTGCTAAGCACGATGTGGATGTAGTACCCGGCACCGTGCTGAACCGTTTGCTGGGCAGAACGAAAGCGCATGCGGCAAGCTTCCACCATTGGCGGGTAGAAGATCCCGTAGAAGAGTTGACGGTCAATGCCTGGGCAACCGACGGCACAGGCACCATCGAGGGCCTGGATAACGGCAGCAATATCTTAGGTGTCCAGTTCCACCCGGAGGTGGACGATATGCTCCCGGAGATTTTCAAGTTCTTAACTGAGTAAAATAAAAAGCGCCGCGCAAATTGCGCGGCGCTTTTCATTAG
>JAZNNO010000001.1:0-81969 GCA_045580345.1 Faecousia sp. | reverse complement strand
CATCGCCTGGAGAAGCTGAGTGTGCGCATCGACGGACCTCAGCAGATGGAACAGCCGGAGGGCTTTGTGGATGTGGAGTTTACCGACCTGGTCGTGACCGGCTATGAGTCTCAGGGCAAGCTCCAGTTCTCCGCTAAGGCCAGCGGCATCTTCCTCGTGGATTAATCCACCTGTTCGCTACGGACACGCCCGCGGGGCGGCTGGGGGTTAATATTTTTCCCTAAAGAAAAATATCCCCTGGCCTCACGCGGGAGCGTCCCCGCTCGCATAGGTTAGTATTACCTATGCGAGCGAAGTAGCAGTAGCAAGAAGGAGAACCTAACTATGTACGAAAGCTATACCCAATCACGCAAATGGCTGTTGACCATCAATAATCCTCAAGACCATGGTATGACCCATGATGTGATCATCGACCGCGCACAGAAGTTTAACCCCGACTACTTCTGCATGGCTGACGAGATCGGTGAATCCGGGACGTATCACACGCACGTTTTCCTCTACTCATCCTCGCCTATGCGGTTCGGCACAGTCAAGAAGCGGTTTCCTACCGCCCATATTGACAAGGCCAACGGAACAGCCGAGGATAATCGGGCTTACATCCGAAAGGAAGGCAAGTGGGCAGAAACCCGCAAATCCGAAACCAGTGTAGAAGGCACGTTCAAGGAGTTCGGTGAATTGCCTGACGAGGCTACTGAGAAAAGCCCCAAGGATGCCCGTGGTCGTTTTCTGCTCCACGACGGCACTCTCTTCCAAGCCTATTGGTTCGACGACAGAGGAGGTTGATACTATGACATTATCTAACCTGCAAAATAAATATCCACCTGTCCTCTGTGTGAGGCAGGTGGCCGAAATATTGGTGATCAGTCATAACACCGCGTATGAGTTGGTCCGGTCCGGAGCCATTCATAGTATCCGTGTGGGGCGCAACTATCGCATCCCTCTGGAAGCGGTGATCGACTACCTAAGCAAGTACTAATCTCGTTGCGGATAGACCGCTTGTATGGTATAATATAGGTGTACCTGCTATGCGGCAACGAAAGGAGTAATATTTATGCCGCAAAGCAAAAAATCAACTTCCGGTATGGGATCTATCCGTAAGATTACAAGAGAGATCAACGGAAAAACCTATACCTATTACGAGGCTCGTTATACCGCCGGTTTCGTTCCTGGAACAGGCAAGCAAATCCAACGCAGCATCACCGACAAATCCAAAAAGGTCGTTGCACAAAAGCTGAAAGCCGCCTTAGCTGCCATCGACGCAGGCACTTATAAAGCGCCCTGCAAGATGACCGTTGCACAATGGCTGGACATTTGGGTTGCCGAGTATCTGAACAGTGTAAAACCCTTGACCAAGCACAATTACAACAAGCAGGTGCAAAAGCATTTGAAGCCTGCTTTGGGTGCAGCCAGGCTGGAAGCACTGGACACCCACACCATCCAGAGGTTTTACAATTCGTTGTCCGCATCGGGACTGTCGCCTAAGACAGTCAAGAACCTTCACGGCATCCTGCACTGCGCCTTGCAGCAAGCAATTGCCTGCGATTACATTTATCGCAATCCCGCAGATGCCTGTAAGCTGCCAAAGGTTACAAAACCGGAGATCAAGCCCTTAGAACCGGTAGAGATCGCCCGCCTACTGAAAGAGGCAGAGCAAGACGATTACTGCAATCTGTTCATCGTGGCTATGTTCACCGGTATGCGCCAAGGCGAACTACTGGGACTGGCTTGGGAGTGCGTAGATTTCCAGACCGGCATCATCACTGTCAAGCAACAGCTGCAGTGCAAAGATGGCAACTACTTTTTGGAGACGCCCAAAAGTGGTAAGAACCGCACTATTCTTCCGGCGCCCATTGTTATGGACGCGCTCCGCAATCAGCTGCAGCGGCAGCAGAAAGAACGGGAGCAGGCAGGCAAGATGTGGGATAACCAATTCAATCTGGTGTTCACCGATGCTTTGGGAAAATATCTTGTCCGCCGCACGGTGGTCAAGCACTTCAAAAAGATTTCTCAAAGAGCCGGAATTTCCGATGATGCCCGTTTCCATGATCTGCGCCACAGCTTCGCCGTTTCCTCTTTGTATGCCGGCGATGACATCAAAACCGTGCAGGCAAATTTAGGCCACGCAACCGCCCAATTCACACTGGATGTGTACGGCCACGTGACCCAAAAGATGCGCCAGGACAGCGCAAATCGGATGCAAAAATTCTACGAGCAGTTAAGTGCCGAAAACGCTCAATAAGGGGAAAATAAGGGGAAACTCGCTTCCCTGTGCCTGTTTTCAAAACAAATCACCTCGAAAAGTTCGAAAAACAAAAGAAAACAGTCAGTAATCGCAAGATTTACTGACTGTTTCTTGGCAGGGGCACAAGGACTTGAACCCTGAGCCTACGGTTTTGGAGACCGCCGCTCTACCAATTGAGCTATACCCCTATTTATTCAAAAAGGCAATGCCTTTTATTAGCTGGTGGGCCCTCAGGGATTCGAACCCGGGACTATCCGGTTATGAGCCGGAGGCTCTAACCAACTGAGCTAAGGGCCCATAAGTTCAGTGCCTGAGCACCATCGCCGGGTTATTATATCACCCACAGGGTGCATTGTCAAGGCTTTATTTTCTATTCCAACGCTTTTCGGAGTTTTTCCAATGCGCGTTTTTCGATTCGGGATACATAGCTGCGGCTGATGCCGGTGGCCTTTGCCACCTCACGCTGCCGCTGGGGACTGTAGCCCCGCAAACCGTAGCGCATACATATCACCTGCCGCTCCTGTTCTGTCAGACAGTCATCCACCAGCTTCCCCACAAGCTGCACCTGCTCCCGGTTGCAGAAATTCTCCGCCATATCCTCTTCCTGGCTCACTACATCCATTAATGAAAGAGCCGCCCCATCTGTACCGGTTTCGATATAGTCGGACAGGGATACATCGTGGCTTGACTTCCGCTGAGCCCGGAAATGCATCAAAATTTCGTTTTCAATACACCGGGAGGCGTAGGTTGCCAGTTTGATTTTCTTCTCCGTCCGGTAGGTATTGACGGCTTTGATCAGCCCGATGGTTCCGATGGAGATCAAATCCTCCTGGTCCGACACCTGGGCATAGTACTTCTTCATAATATGGGCAACCAGGCGAAGGTTGCGCTCAATGAGAACATTCCGGGCCTCCAGGTCACCCTGGGCAGACAATTCCAAGTAATGGGCCTCCTCCTGGGCGGTCAAGGGTTTGGGAAAGCTTCCCGGAGAAAGCTGCAGAGAGTACAACAGGCTGCTAAGCACCAGCCAAACTGTGGCGTACATCGCCTCACCTCCGCTACTACCCTATTCGCCACAGCAAGTCCGTTTTCCTACAAAAATACACCCGTGGATTTCTCCACGGGTGCAATGTTTATACCTTATAAAAATCCTTATACCACCGGGCGAATTTCCGCAAGCCTTCACGCAAAGGCGTATTGGGCTTGAAACCGAAATCCTGCTCCAGGGGGGTTGTGTCTGCAAAGGTCACAGGCACATCACCGGGCTGCATGGGCACCAGCTCCTTGTGGGCATCGAAATCATAATCTTCCGGCAGAACGCCGGCGGCAACCAACTCCTGCTGCAGGATATCCACGAAATCCAACAGATTCTCCGGGTTGGAATTGCCGATGTTATACACCCGGTACGGAGGCACGGGCAGGCCGTCCTCACCCAACTTCTTTTCGGGAGCGTGCTGCATTACCCGCTTCACGCCTTCCACGATATCATCCACAAAGGTGAAGTCCCGCTTGCAGTTGCCAAAGTTGAAAATTTGAATAGTCTCGCCCTTCAGCAGCTTATTGGTAAAGCCGAAGTAAGCCATATCCGGCCGACCGGCAGGACCATAGACCGTAAAGAATCGCAAGCCTGTAGAGGGGATATTATAGAGCTTGGAATAGGCATGGGCCAGCAGCTCATTGGATTTCTTGGTAGCTGCGTACAAAGAAACAGGATTATCCACCTTGTCATCTGTGGAGTACGGCACTTTCTTGTTGGAGCCGTAGACACTGGAAGAAGATGCATACACCAGATGCTCTACCGGGTAATTCCGGCAGGCTTCTAAGATATTATAGAAACCGATCAGGTTTGCCTCGATATAAGCATCGGGGTTTGTGATGGAATAGCGCACACCGGCCTGGGCAGCCAGGTTCACCACCACTTGGAAACCGTACTTGGTAAAGCAATCCTCGATGAGGGCTTTGTCTGCAATATTGCCCTTGACGAAGGTCCATTTCGATTCGGGATACAGGGTTGACAGCTTTTCGATCTCTTCCAAACGCCAGTGCTTTATGGACACATCATAATAGTCATTGACAGAGTCCAGACCCACGATATGCACTTTTTCTGTGGTGCGCAAAAGCTCCATCACCAAATTCGCGCCGATAAAGCCGGCAGCACCGGTGACTAAAATCGTCTTGCCATTCAAATTAACATTAGACGTCAGCATACAGTGATCCCCTTATACTCTTCCTTGATCTTGTTGTAGCTCTCCAAATTGCCCACATCAAAGCGCTTGCCGGGCATTTCCATAGCAAAAACAGGGGTCTGTGTACAAAGCCAGGCAATGTAGCTGCCAGGGGCATCTGTGCCGCAACCGGCCTCGATACCCTTTGCTACCAGCTTGGCATCAGCCTTCGTATAGTAATAGAAGGGCGGGCAGCACCAATGGGATTTGGGCTGGGCAGGCTTTTCTTCCATAGATACGATGCGGTCATTTTCATCGATCTCCACCACGCCGCACTTGGTAAGTTTCTTCTCCTCGGGCTCATAGTAGCGCATAATGCAGGAGGTATTCTTTTCCTTTGCATAGCTAAGGAATTTTGTCAAGCTGAAATCCAGCACATTGTCGCCGGCGATGACCAGCATATCGTCATCCAGGCCCAACTGATCAATAGCAAACTGAATATCCTTCACTGCGCCCAGGCGGGTCTCATTGGAATCGGTGCCATCGTCCACCACGGTAACTTTCATAGTCTTGGTGGTAGCCCATTTATCAAAGTGGTGGGCAAATTTATGGTTGGAGATCACCACAAACTCATCAACCAGGCCGGCGGTATGGATATCATCCACCAACCAATCCAAAATGGTCTTGCCGCCCACATCCAGCAAAGGCTTGGGGAAATTCTCAGTTAAGGGGTACAGGCGGGTAGCATAACCTGCTGCAAGAATCAGACATTTCATATTTTTTCTCCTTTTCAGGAAAATTTCACGCCATCTGCAGTTTCGCAGATATAGGCAGAGTATTTGCCTTCCAGGTGGGGGAAAGCTTTCAGATATTCCTTTTCCACCTTCTCTAAGATGGGCTGCTCATAGGCAGGGTCTATGAGGGCCATACAGCAGCCCTTGAAACCCGCACCGGAGAACCGTCCACCATAGATACCGGGGGTCTTGGTCATAATTTCATAGAGGGTCTTCAGCTCCGGAGAACCGGTTTCCCAATTACAGATGGAGGAACGGCCACTTTCAAAAGACAGTCTGCCAAATTCCTCAATATCACCTCTGCGCCAGGCTTCTGCGCCCTTTTGTACCCGGTCAAACTCCGTGTACCAGTGCTCTGCCCGCTTGCGCCAGTTTTCAGGAAGCTTGTCCTTATACTGCTCAAAGACTTCCCGGGGGACATCCCGCAGGTTGGTTTCCTCAAATTTGCCGTAAGGCATACCGCTGAAAGCCTTCAGCGCATAGGCCGCACTGCGGCACTCGTCCACACGCATATTAAAAGCAGAGCCTGCCAGGCTTCTTTCCAGACCGCTAAAGAAAATAGCGATTTTATAAGGCTTCATAGCAGGATTGGTTGGGATCAACTCATAGCTGTCGTCCTGCATATCCATATACAACAGGTGGTCCTTGCGGCAATACATCTCACAGCTTTGATCCAGTTTGCCGCAAGCTACGCCCACATAGCGGTTTTCTGCCGCCTGAGCCAACTGGATCATCTCCCGCTCCTCCAGTTCAATGCCGTTGATATTGGCAAGGGCGGACAGGTAGGTGAGGATCACAGCTGCGGAAGAAGACAGACCGCCGATGGGCAACTCACCGCTGATCACCGCGCACAAGCCCTTCCGCAGGGGGTACTTGGCATTCAGCGCAATGGTAGCGCCACGGAGATGGTCCGCCCAATCGTCCTGCTTCTCCTCGGGGGTAGATGTTACATGCCACTGGGCCCGCTTGGGGAACTGCAGGGACTTGATCTCAATGATACCGTTCTGCTTAGGGCCGTAGGCAATATGAATACCCTTGTCGATAGCAAAGCCGGTGATTTTGCCCAGCTGATGGTCACTGTGGGCGCCCAAAGGACAGATCCGATACGGGGTAAATGCCACCGCCATCGGTTCTTTTTTATAAGTCTGCTGGAAGCTTTCCAATACTGTCATACACTTTCCCCCTCTTCTGTTTTACGGCACAAAACACTGCAAGGAATCATTATTTTTTCCAAGCGGCCAACTGCTCACGGACATAATCGGTAGTCATGATCTTATCAATGGTGCCCTGCACATCCAACCGCTTGGTGTTGTGGCTGCTGTATTCCTCGTCCATCTGGGTCTTGGAATTGATGGCGGCAGTGTACTTATCATAGTTCAGGTCTCTGTCGTCAGGTGTTACACGGAAGTAATCGCCCATATCCTCGGCCCGGACCAGCTCTTCCTTGGTCATCAGCACCTCGTACAGTTTTTCGCCGTGACGGCTGCCGATGATCTTTGTACCGGTATCACCAAACAGCTGCTGAACAGCCTGACCCAGAACGCCAATGGTAGAGGCATCGGACTTTTGCACGAACAGGTCGCCGGGCTTTGCATGCTCGAAAGCAAACATAACCAGGTCCACAGCCTCATCCAGGTTCATCAGGAAACGGGTCATATTGGGATCGGTAATGGTGATGGGCTTACCGGACTTGATCTGCTCAATAAACAGCGGAATGATAGAGCCGCGGGAACACATAACATTACCGTAACGGGTACAGGAAATAACAGTTCCGCTCTTTTCCATTGCCCGGCGGGCATTGGCTCGGATGACCTTTTCCATCATAGCCTTGGAAATACCCATAGCATTGATGGGATAAGCAGCCTTATCGGTAGACAGGCACACCACATTCTTGACCTTGGCATCAATGGCGGCATTCAGCAGATTGTCAGTGCCGATGATATTGGTACGAACGGCTTCCATGGGGAAGAATTCGCAGCTGGGAACCTGCTTCAGCGCAGCTGCGTGGAAGATGAAGTCCACGCCGGCAACTGCATCCCGGAGAGAATCAATATTACGCACGTCGCCAATGAAGAAACGCACTTTTTCTGCCAGCTCCGGATGCTTTGCCTGCAGCTCGTGGCGAATATCGTCCTGCTTCTTCTCGTCGCGGGAGAAAATGCGGATCTCGCCAATGTCAGAGGTCAAAAAACGCTTCAGCACAGTGGAGCCAAAGGAACCGGTACCGCCGGTGATCATAAGGGTTTTTCCGTTAAAGTAATTCTGTGTGTTCATAGCCTCATTCTAACCTTTCTGTTCTATAAAATATGTCGATTCGGAGTTTTCTGTCAAACATTAAAAATTCTTGGGGATCGCCAAGCGCTTTACGCCTTCATAAGCTTTTCCGTAGCTCATCACATAGTGGTCGAAATCCTTTTCCGCCACTGTGACCTTGCTGCATTGCATATCCAGCCAGCCGCACCGGCTGTAGAATTCGGTCAGCTCTTCATGGCAAAGGAGAAGACCCGGCTTTCCCTGCTGGGCAATATACCGGTTCGCGCCCTCTACGATTTCCTTTCCCAAGCCCTGCTTTTGGCAGGAGCGGTCCACACATACACCGCCCAGTCCGAGAATTTCCTCCACTTGGGAATCCATTTGGCAGGAAATCACATTTAAGCTGGCATAGGCCACCGGGGTGTCCTCCCGGTACAGGATCAAATGGACATCATTCTCTTCATAATTGTCCAGGATCCAGCTGATTTGGGAATCGATTCCGTGGGGCCAATGCTGGTCCTTCAAAGAAGCAATTTCCTCTAACTGTTTCCGGGGTATATCCTTGTGCTTTTGAATGTCAAGGCGCAATGCCATTTTCATTCCTCCATCCACCAGCCGCAGGGCAACGCCACAAAGCGGCTGTAAAATGCGTCAACGCCGGGCAGCGCCACATCCTGCTTGCCAAAGGCGCTGTAAATGCTGTTCATAATGTGCACGCCGGAAGCGTAATAGCCCTGCTCCCGGAAACGCAGGATCGTCTCCCGCTTATCATCCGCCAAAAGGCCATAGACCCAGTAATTGGGCACGCCCTCGGCCGGAGAAACCGGCTTACAGCCGGGCATATCTTTCAGCTGGGCAGTCCATCTTTCTGCCTGCTTTTGCTGCTTTTCAAAAAGCGTATCGGCAACAGCCATTTGCTGCAAGCCAATGTAGCCGTTTACATTGCTCATGGTAGCGCTGTAGCCAACTAAGCTGATATCGCAATCGGGGCTGATCTCACCAATATCGTCGCGGAAGCGGCTGCGGTCAATGCCGGAATCCCGGACAAGCAGCGCTTTTGCGTACTGCTGAGGGTCTTTGAAAATGATCACGCCACCATCCACGCAGTTGGGGATCCGCACTGCGCTGAGGGCAAATACCGTCACATCCGTGCCGCAAGCGCCGATTTTTTGGCCCTTATAAAGGCTTCCAAAGCACTCGATGCCGTCATCGATCACCGGAATACCAAATTCCTTGCCGATGGCATTGATCTCATCGATATGGCCGGGGTAGCCACAGAAATGGTTGTGGACAATGGCCTTTGTCCGGGGGGTGATCCGCGACCGGACACTCTCCGGGTCCAAGGTTCCCCTCTCCGGGTCCACATCCGCCCAACGGACGGACAAGCCCGCCGCCAAATAAGGCTGGGAGGACACCAAACAGGCCATAGGCGATGCGATCACCTCGTCCCCGGGTACAATGTCCAGGGTGGTCAGGGCCACCTGAATGGCGCTGCTGAAGGTGTTTACCGCCATCACATAGGGCGCCCTAAAATATTCCCGCAATTTCTCTTCAAATTGCTTTGTATAGTTTCCGTAAGCCAACGCACCGGAATGCAAAATCGCATCCATCTCCGGCAGTTCCGGCATATAGGGTTTTAACAATGGGATCAAATTATTTTCCACCCTTCAATTTTTTGAAAAGAGGTGCAATATATCTCTCAAAAATAAATGTTGCTACCACAGTAAGCAAAATGCCGACAATCAGAAGCATAGGCCAGGGTTTGATCTCGTTCCAGGGCAATTTGCTCCAAACAAGCTTCAAAAACCATAAGATCGGCCAATGGAACAGATACATAACATAAGATGTATCGCCAAGATATTTCAGCACCCTTCCCAACCAATTTGCAGAAGCTGCTTTTCCGTAAATATCCTTTAAGCCAACTCCGGCGATCAAACCGTAAAACACAAGGGCAAAGTACAGGTAAAGATTTCCCGCAACAAGATTGGCCAAATAACGGTCACTGTTATTTAAGCTGCGGTATGCATTCAGTAGGCTTAGCTCGTGGGCCTTCATTAAGCACAGCCAGGATGCCACTATGCCCAAAACGCCCAGCACACCTGCAATCCAGGAGGTGGTCAAAACCTTCTTTTGGCTGTCCTCCTCCAACTGGATCGCCAGCAAAGAACCTACCGCAAAAGCATCCATGTGGGAAAGCGGACTCAAGCTGAGCACCAAAGTATCGTAGCCAATAAAAATCAGCCACGTTCTAAGCGCCACCGAACAGGCAAGACAGGCATACATAGCCTTCCGCCAAGCGGGTTTGGGAAGAACCTTTAACAAAACAAGCCACAGAAAACCCATCCATACTTCGATGGACATAGTCCACAAATGGGCTGTCAAAGGTTGCATAGAAGAAGTATAGCGAGTGACCATCCACATAAAATTCTGTCCGAACACCAAATGGGGAATAAAATCATTCAGATTCTCACGGAACAGAATCGAACGCAACGCAGCTAAGACCAACACACAAATATACGGCGGGCTGAGCCTTTGAATCCTGTGCCAAAATTGTGATTTGACAGAGATTTTTTCTGTCCTCCACAATTTTCTCGTCAAGAAGAAAGAACTCAGCAGGAAGAAACACTCAATTCCTCCCCAAAGAATATTTGAAAACGGAACATTGCAGTGAAACACGAAAATCGTCAAAAAGACAATGCCACGCAGCATTTGCACGCGGTCCATTCTGGTCTTAACTGTCGCCTGCATTTTTACCAGCCCTTCTTAATTACCTGGGTTACACGCTCTCTGTCTTCATCGGAGACCCACCAGCCGCAGGGGATGTGGACAAACTCAGAGTAGAACTTATCCATCTGAGGCAGGTCGCAACGAGATTCCGCAAAGACACTGTGGGTGTCGCTTCTGTGATGGAGCGGAGAGGCCAGAATGCCGTTCTCTTCCATCATCTTCATAAAGCCGTCCCGGTTTTCCACCTTCATGGTGTACAGCCAGTAGGAAGGCTCCGTATTTTTATAATAAGGTACCATGGTCACGCCGGGGATGCCCTTCAAGGCTTCGTCATAGTACTTGCCGTTGGAAATGTATCTGCCGATCACCTCGGGGAAGTGGGCCAACTGCACGCTGCCGATGGTGGCAGTTACATTGTTCATACCGTACTTATAGCCGGCGCGGGTAATATCATTTTCCATTCTGGAAACCTTTTTATCCAGGCCGAACCATCTCAGCCTGCGGGCAGCAGCCACATCAGCTTCATCCCGGAAAGCAATAGCACCGCCATCCACGGTGGTCATCTGCTTGATGGCCTGGAAGGAATAGCAGGTAAAGCGGGAGTTAGAGCCCACGATCTTGCCGTTATACTTACTGCCAAAGGCGTGGGCAGTATCCTCGATCACCGGGATATTGAACTCCTCGGAGATCTTGTTGAACTCGTCCATATCACAGACCATACCGGCATAATGCACCAGCATAATGGCCTTGGTCTTCTCGGTGATCTTTTCCTGTACGGACTTGGGATCCAGCAGACCGGTATTCACATCCACATCTGCCCACACGATCTTTGCGCCTGTGAGGGCGATGGTGGTATTGGTGGGTTCTGCGGTCATAGGGGTACTGATCACCTCATCTCCGGGGCCCACATTCAGAAGCAGCAGCGCAATATGCAACGCGGCAGTACCGGAGCTGAGCATCAGCACATTGGGATTGCCAATGTACTTGGCAAATTCATCTTCAAAGGAATAGACGGCTTCGCCCTCAGCAATGTAGCCGCTGTACAGGATCTTCTCGATAGCGGGCATCATTTCATCCCGGGGTGCGATATAAGGCTTTACCAAAGGTAACATACATATCCTCCTCAATGCTGTTAATCAGCTTTTTTGTTTTCTCTTGATTTTGCCCTTGGTGACGGTTTCCAGCAGCACATAGAAGCTTTCGTTACCGGTGACAGCAGCCACCGCTACATAGGCTACCACGCCAACAAAGACCTTCACAAACAGGCGCACGACCAAATTGCCAACTAAGAAGCCCACGCCATAAATGGCGGCGCTCATAGCTGCACAAAGGGCAATGGGTATGCCCAGGTCTGCCAGCTGCTGCCGCACAGTATAGCGAAATACCTTTTTCAGATAAGGAATATTCACGATGCAGGACACCAGCTGGGCTGCAAATGCCGCCCAGGCAACTGCAATGGGGTCGTTGACCAAATACAGCAGGCCAAACAGAAGTGCCAAAGAAAGCACCTTTTTCAGAATTTCCAACCGCAGATAATCATCGCCCTTGCCAACGGCCTTAAAGGCCTGCACAGCGCAGATCTGTACGGGCTGGAATGCCCAAAGGGCGCACATGATCTGCAAATAGGGCACCATACCGATCCAGTTTTCCGTAAACAGGAATACAACGGCCTCCTGGGAAACCATCATAAGGCCTGCCATCAGCGGCATCAGCACAAAGCAGCTCAGCCGAATGCCGTAGCGCAATTTCTGACGGATCAGATCCAGGTCGCTTTTTGCCTCGGAGAAAACCGGGAACAGCACCTTGGACACGGCGGTATTCACACTGCCCAAAAGCATTTGGGGCAGATTGTAGGACTTGCTGTAATAAGCCAGATCAGCCTTAGAATGCTTCTTGGCAATGATCAAGCTGTTTAAGCTGGTATACAGGGAGTTCAGCAGATCCACCAACACAAATTTTGTGCAGTATTTCACCATGAACTTCACATAGGGCCAGTCAAATTCCCATACCAGCTTGAAGCCGATGCTCTTCCACAGAATTACGGAAGAAATCGCCGTTTCCATCATAGGCAGGAACACCAGTGCCCAAACGCCGTTTCCGGTGTATGCCAGTGTAAAAGCGACTGCAGCGCCGCTCACTGCGCCGATCAAGGTGGCTTTGTATGTTTCCTTGAACAGCATATTCTTGGAAACATACGCCATAAGGATCGAATGCACACCCTGCAGCACAAACAGAAGGGACATCACCCGTGTGATGTTCAGCACAGCAGGATCGTCATAATAGGCTGCGATCCAGGGCGCGGCAATAAACAGCGCCGCATACAGAATGCCTGTTGCCATCAAAATGGCAAACATTCCCGTAGAATAGCGCCGGGGGCTTTGTTCTCTGTCAAAAATCAGCGCGCTGGCAAAGCTGGAAGTGACCACTGTGCCTGCCAGGTTCACAAAAACCGTAACAAGGGCTACCGAGGCATAATCCTCGGGCAACAGCAACCGCGCCAGGATAATGGAAAGGACTGTGTGCAAAAATTGAGAGGTTACCCGTTCCACCACAGACCAGGCCATATTCTTGGCAACAGAGCCGCCTGTATTGCGCGGGGGATTATTTTCCATCTGTACCACCCTTAGTGTTTTTCATAGTGTCTAAGAATTTATCAATGGCGGGCTGCACGGTAGCGGTGATGATCTCTTCCGCTGTCTTGATATCTGCAATGCCCGCAGTGGTAAACACTTTCTCATTTACCTGGGCCTGGCGCTTATCACGTATGGCACGGTAAATCTTCGCAACCGGCTTAATGTTCCGGAAGGTTTCTTTGATCTTCTTCTTCATGAAACCGGGGTAGGTCTGCCGCATTTCCTTTTTCAGGAGCTGCTCGTCACAGTTATTACGGTGGAAATTCTCCATAATTTCCTTCTTATAGGCGCGGTGATTCAGCAGACACATACAGGTCAGCTTCTCCACGTAGAACAGCTTCTTCATATCCTCTGCGCCCATATCATCCAATGCGTGCATAGCAGAATCCGCCCAAATATTCATACCGCAGTAATAGGCCGGCACCTTCTCAGACCAGGTATAGGGCTGGCCGATAAAATGGGGTGCCAGCTCTAACTTGCTCACATTGACCTTATTGACGGAATCGCCGGTGGTGCTCTGCTTGCAGGCGCCGAAAATCGTCAGCGGGAAGTTCAGACACAGCAGGCTATCCGTATCCAAGGACAAGGATGTGCTCAAATAAATATCCGGAGACAGACCGCCGCAGTATCTACCGGTCTTGTCATAGATCTTTTGGAACAAATCCTTGCGGACAATGCCGTGATAGGCCTTGACCAGCTTGGCATTGGGGAAATCCAATGCGCCGGACTTCAAGAATCTCTCCAGCTCCTGCTGGGGATTTGCATAGTAACAAGAAGCATCTGTATACTCTAAATTCAAACAGCCTTCCGGGAAGGAGGGCATGGTGCCGGGCCAGAAATAAGAAGCCTGCACGCCGGGCTTTACTGCAGGGATATTATTTTCCTTTGCCCACTTCACGACATCCACGATGCCCCGCAGAACACCGTCGTCGTCACCGATGCAGCAGACATATTCGCCGTCGCTGGCGGCAATACCACCGGCATAATTGTCCACGCCGGGGATCCGGGTGGCAATATAGGTATACTTCACCCGGGGACCGAAGTTTTCCTTCTCCAGCATAGCAGCCAGGCTGTCGTCATCACTGTTGTCCTGCACAACGATCTGCACAGATTCATCCGTAACAGCATAGATCTGCTGCACGCTTTGCAGGGCATATATCTGCCGGTTTCGGGAGGGAATTACAACTGATAACAGATACTCCATTTTTCTCTTTCCTTTATAATTTAAGAAATCTTTTCGGGCAGGACCAATTTTTCGCCCCAATAGGCATCAGTCTCCGGAAAAAGCTTCCAGTCAAAGCCGCTGGCGGAGAACAGAGTCAGCTCGCCAAAATAAATCTTTCCGTTGCTCTGATACAGGTCCACGCGCAGATAGGGCATTCCCTTGGACAATTTCTCCGCGATACGGAACATTTCGTCCATACCTTCCGGCTTGGGCAAAGTGAAGCCTTCAGGAGCCTTTTTGCCCCAATTATTCAGCCGTTGCAGTTCCCATTTCTCATCAAAAAAATAGTACTTTGTTTCACCGCTGAAGCGATCATAGCACACCATTACGCAATCCACAACGCCGTTAAAGCAGTGGAATTTGTAGTCTGTCAGTTCCTCGGTATCCGGGCCGTCGGTGATATACTCTTCGCAGATGATCTGGGGTTCTACATTCTTATAGGGCCACTCTCTGCCAAACCAGAAGAAATTGTATTTCAGACACTTTTCTATTTTTTTCTTTGCCGCAGCCTTATCCAGCTTGCTCTTGTCCTTGCAGATCACCAAGCCGCCGCAGTCGTGGGTGCATTTCAGCACAAACTGATCGGGCAGCTTATCAAAATCGATCTCATCAAAAGACTTCCACACGCCCAAGGTAGGAATAATATGCTCCTGGCCGATGATGTTCGCCACATACTCCTTTGCGGAGTGCTTGTCCACCATTTTGGTAAACTCCGGCTTCCGGTAATAAAGCTTCAGCCACTGAAGCTTTTCATTCAGGGTCTTGGGGTTTTCCAAGTCCAATTCCCTTTTGAAATGAGCCTTGAATTTTCTTTTGATATATGCTTCGTCGGACATATGGTTGTGCCAACCTCTGTCCGCATTGTACAAAAAGCGATAATCGCTGTCCGTCACATAAGAAACAAGTTTTTTAATAATGCCCATTGTTTGACCCCTTTATTTAATCTTCAGATCTCTTGCGTTTACACCCTTATAGCCGGCCAAGGCAGCTTTGAGCTGCATGACACGGATCTGGAAGAACTTCACATTAAAATAAACGCGATCTTTGAAGCTTACGCCGTTTTTCTTCAGTCCTTTGGTAAGATTCCAGTTGGTGTCGATCTTGAATATTTTCAGGAAGAACACCAGCGCCAGGCGGGTTTTTGACCCACCATTGTTGCGGCAGGACTTTCCCTTGCCGTAAGCAGTGCGCTTCTCCCGGGTGGCGATCTCCTCAAAGGTCTTGCGGGAGGGGTGGTACATAAAGGCTTCCGGATCGTACTTGACGGTGAGACCCTTGCTGCAGGCTCTCTGCGACCATTCAAAGTCACCGCCGGAGAACCGCTCCTCAAACAGGCCTACTTTGAAATAATCCTCCCGGTTCACTGCCATATTGGCTGTGGGAACACAATTGTTGGCAATGGCCGCCTCTGTCTGACCCAAGTGAACCAATCTATCCAAATGCTCCCACAGGTTGTTCTCGATCAGCTCCAGTTCTACCTTGCCGGCCAAAACGAAACCATCTTCCACTTTCCGGACCTGCTCCAGCCAGGCAGGTGACGGCTTACAGTCGCTGTCCGTAAAAGCGAAAATATCTCCTTTGGCCTGCTTGACTGCGTGATTTCTTGCTGCATAGGAATCGGCTTTTTCCGTATATTGCAGGACCCGGTACAAGTTGGGGTGCTTCTGCGCCTGCTGTGTGCACAGCTCGTAGGAACGATCCTTGGAGCCGTTGTCCACCAACAGGATCTCGTCCCCTTCTACAAAGGCGCATTTATCAAAGCAATCAAAGAGAAAGGGTAAAAACCGCTCCGCATTGAACAGCGGGACTATCACAGATATATTTTTCATAGGACTACCTCTGTAATCATGTAATCAAATTCTATGGTTGCCAGAAGAACTTATAGGGCAACTGGCCCTGGCCACCGCTTAGCAAGTCCATCACAAACGGGATTCCGATCAACACAGCAAAGATGATCCGCACCATAAGCGGCTGTCTTGTTCTTTTGTAGATATGGCCCATAAACACACATCCGCACACGGTGAAGTACAGGCCTATCCGGTCCATAAAGGTGAAGAAATATCCCAACAGGGTAACAAAAAGACCCAAACCGTAATAAATGACCACAAATGTATTCACATACTCGTACTGGCCGTCAAGCTTCTCGCCAAACCAATGGCCGGAAATCTGCTTCAGCAAAACTACATATAAAGCAAGGAAACTGATTTTCAGCGGAATCAGAAAACCAATGTCCATCTTTATATTCTTAAAATAGTGCAAATACTTAGAGAGCTTCAAAAGGAAGAAGCTGCCGCCCGTAATGGCTGCGCACAAAAATGCCACAAACAGCACCTTATGGCGGGACCATTTTTCTCTCTGCAGGAAGTCTACACCCAAGTACAAAACACCCAAAAGTGCCGACTGGTGGAAGCAGAATGCTGCTACCACACAGACCAGGAACAGGATATATTTTTCTTTCTGCACAAATTTCGTGCCCCAGAAAACGATGGCAACCGCCACCATCTGTCTGACCACATTAAATTCAAAGAAATAGAAGCACGCATAGAAATAAATGAATGCCCACATGAAGGAAATTTTGTCACGGAATTCCCAAAGCCGGAATATGATCAGTCCATTGGTGATAAACGCAAACACCAGGAATATAAACACCGGCATATACACCGGGTGCTTGCAGACGATCTGCAAAATCTGCACGATCTTCACAAATGTGCGCTCTGCGCCGAGGACAAGATGGGCATTCCCTCTTGCAATATGGCCAAAGTTCTCCATGTATTTGGGCGTATCAATACCGACACTGCTGCCTCGAATTCCCACAAATAGCGACAGAAATGCCACAATTAACCAAATATATCGCTTTTTCTGTGTGTCTTCTGCACGCTTTGCAAGATATACACACTCTGCAAGCAATGCAACATACAGGAAAATTGATCCTATCATACGTACTCCTTCTGATTATACCGCTTTCAGCTTACTCTTTGCCTGTCAAACCCAGGCCGCCCCGAATCATTTCTTTATAGGCCGCAGCAATGCTTCGTCCCTCATAGGTTTTGTGGTGACGAATTGCATCCTGCAGACACCACAGTTTCCACGACCGTCGGAACATCACGCGATACAGCACGCCCTGGTCCCGGAGATATTTTTGGCCATAGCCGGTATTCCAGCTGGAGGGTCTTTCCTCCGTCAGCTCTGCAATAAACTCCGGCAAAGCATAAACTTTCAGTCCCTTTTGCAGGCAAGCTGCCAGGAAGAGGTTGTCCTCTCCGTGACAGTGGGCTGTGCCGCCACCAAAGCATTGATTGAAATATATGCCGTGCTTTTGCACCGCCGCATTCCGAACAGCGACACGGGCTGTGCCATACCGGAGAAAATTATAGAACCGGACACGGGAAAATTTTTCGATAATTGATCTTGTGGGATCTTTTTCGATCAGATTGAACACCAGCACATCCGCTTCCGGGTGCTGTTCAAAAGCCCGGGCAAGGGTTTCTGCGTAGCCGTCGCAATACCGCATATCGTCGTCGGCAAACAGGCAAATGTCACCATCTGCGCGCATCAATGCATTGTTCCGGTTCAGGCCCACGCCCCGTTCCGCGAAATTCAGGTAGCAGATATTGTGGCCATTCCACTGAAAATCTTCCACACTGTTGCGGTCACACTGGTTTCCCACAATGGCATCGCTTTGAATATTCATTTTTTCCAGGAGCGAATAATCGCTCTGATGCATTGCCGCAACCAATACCTGTACCTTCATAGGTTTTCTCCTTATTTGATCTTAAACACCTTCAAAAAACACCAAAAACCAATATGGAACGCAGAGCGCAGCACACTTAAGTGCTCAATTTCTCTGTACAAGATCCAATGGTACTTGATGACAGCCAGCTTATTGCTGGAAATAGAATTTTTCCGGATGCGGTAGCGCATCAGCACATCGGGCATACCCCAAATATACTTTTCCTTCTTCAGCATGGTCAGCCACAGGGCATCGTCATTGCGCTTGCGGATATTGGGCACCTGGAACTTGCCCATCACGCCCACATTGTACATAACAGTAGAGTTGCCCACAGGACAATCCAGCAACAGGCGGTTATAGTCGGTTTTTTTCACGGTCTTGATGACCCGGTCAAGGCTATTGCTCTCCTCGTCGATCTGCTCATAGGCAGTGCAGGAGAACGCATAGCCGTTTTCCTCCATAAAGGCGATTTGGCGCTCCAGTTTGTCCGGCATCCACAGGTCATCGCTGTCGCAGAAGGCTATGTACTCTCCGCGGGCCAAACGCATGGATTCTGTCCGGGCAACAGCAGCGCCGGAATTGGTTTCCAGACAGTGATAGTGGATACGCTTATCCTGCTCCAGCAAAGGAGCGAGCACTGCCTGGGTATCATCTGTGGAGCAATCGTCCACGATCTCAATTTCCCAGTTTTCATAGGTCTGGGCCTGAATGGATGCGATGGTTTCCGCGATAAATCTGCCGCAGTTATAGGTGGGCATAATTACCGATACAAGTCCTTTGACCACGCCCTCCACTCCTCTCTGTCTCTTATTTGGAATAATCCTTGCCCAGCACGGCAAAGACGGTCATAAACATCAGCTTGATGTCACCGAAGAAGCTAAATTTTTCAATGGCTTCTAAATTGTAGCGCATTTTATCGGGCAGCACCTGCTGGGTGTAGGTTTTCTCCACATCCTCAGCGCCCGCCAGCAGTTCGTCCTCATCCTTGTACATAATGCTGGCCAGACTGGTAACGCCTGCCGGCAATAGGAGGGTCGCCTGCATCTCGGGGGTATAGGCTGCCACATACTTGGGAACTTCCGGGCGAGTGCCCACAAAGGTCATCGTTCCCCGGAACACATCGATCAGCTGGCACAGCTCGTCCAAACGACATTTGCGAATGAGCTTGCCCATCCTGGTGATACGGCTGTCGTTACCTACTGTGACCTGGGTGCCGATCTTATCCGCGTTATTCACCATAGAGCGGAACTTAAAAATACGGAAATGCTTTCCGTACTGGGTCACCCGCTCCTGTCGGAAAAACACCGGGCCGGGAGAGTCCAGCTTGATGGCTACCGCCAGCAGCAGAAACACCGGCGACAGGATGATCAGCATCACAGCGGACACAAACACATCAAAGATCCGCTTCAGCGCCAGGCTTACCTGCTTCTTTCTCAGGTGCTCATAATAGGGCCGAACAGCATCGGTTTGCAGCTGCTCCGGCAGTTGTTCCCATTTTTTCAAAATCATTTCAGATACTCTTTCAAAATGTCAGTGTAGCATTCCAGTACATAGTCCACCTCTGCATCTGTCAGGCAGGTATGCAGGGGCAGGGTGATCTCGTTGCAGTAGAAAGCATAGGCATTGGGATAGTCCTTGATATCAAAGCCCAGATTCTTATATGCCGTGTGCATGGGCAGGGGCTTATAGTGGACATTGCAGGCAACGCCCCGCTCAGCCATCTTCACGATGATATCACGGCGCTGCTGATCGGTAACACCGGGGACCCGGGTGATGTACAGGTGGCCGGAGGACTGCCAATCTTCGGTATAGTGAGGCAGCACTTCCACACCCAAAGGCTTCAGCGCAGCATCGTACTTGCCGATGATCTCCTTGCGGCGCTTCAGCATCTCGGGGTAGCGCTCAAACTGCTTCAGGCCGATGGCGGCCACAACATCTGTCATATTGCACTTATACCAAGTACCCACAACATCATACTCCCAAGCGCCCAGCTGGGTTTTGGCCAGAGCATCCTTGGACTGGCCGTGCAGGGACAGCAGCTGCAACTGCTTATAGATGGTTTCGTTATCAACACCGGGCAAAGTGCGCCAGGTAAGGGCACCGCCCTCAGCCGTGGTGAAGTTCTTCACTGCGTGGAAGGAGAACGAGGAAAAGTCTGCAATGCTGCCGACCATTTTGCCATTGACACTTGCGCCAAAGGAATGGGCAGTATCCGCCATAATGGCTACCCTGCCCAGTGCCTCCTGGATTTTGCCATTGGGAACAAACAGGGATTTCTTAGCCTCAACGATAGCAAACAGCTTCTCATAATTGCAGGGAACACCGCCCAAATCCACAGGAATAATAGCCTTGGTTTTTGGGGTAATGGCAGCTTCCACAGCGGTATAGTCCATCTCCGTACTGCCGGGCTGGGTGTCCACCAACACGATCTTTGCGCCGATATGGGCAATCACAGAAGCGGATGCTGTGTAGGTATAGGCAGAGGTAATCACCTCATCCTCAGGGCCCACGCCCAATACCCGCAATGCCATTTCTGCGCAGGCGGTCTGAGAGTTCAGGCAAACACATTTTTCTGTGCCCACATAGTCAGCAATGCACTGCTCCAACTTTTTGGTGCGGGGACCGGTAGTGATCCAACCGGAACGCAGGGCTTCCGCAACTTCCTGAATTTCCAGTTCCGAAATATCGGGAGGGGAAAACGAAATCTTCATATACGAGCTCTCCTATATATCTGTTTAGCGATTTTTGCGCCTTAAACTTGTACGGTTTCCTTCTGCTCAATTTGCTGCATTTGTTCTTTATAGGCCTGGGTCTTTTCCGTAGAACCGTGGCTGCCGGCAGGACGGTAGGTGGGCACGACCTGGGCCACCATCTGACGGATCAGGCTGTTTTTGCCTGCATAGGCCGCATCCATCAAAGTGTGCAGCTGGGGCAGAAACGCATCTGTGTCAAAGGGAATGGGGCAGCCGATGTGGATCAGATGGTTGGGAGTGGTCAGCAGACCTTCCTCGCTCATCAGTTTTTCCTCGTAGAGTTTTTCACCGGGACGAAGGCCGGTGTAGGTGATCTGGATGTCCTCATCCGGTTTCAAACCGGACAGGCGAATCAGATTCCGGGCCAGGGCATCGATCTTCACCGGAGATCCCATATCCAGGACGAAAATCTCACCGCCGTTGGCATAGGTACCTGCCTGCAGCACCAAAGATGCTGCCTCGGGGATAGTCATAAAGTAACGGATGATGTCCGGGTGGGTCACCGTCACCGGGCCGCCCTTGGCGATCTGCTCCTTAAAACGGGGGATCACAGAGCCGTTTGAGCCCAAAACATTGCCGAAACGCACCGCCACAAACTCCGTCTTGGGGTAATCGGTGCCCTCTGGAACCTTGTGGAACAGCTGCACATTTTCGTCCTCTGCATGGAGGTTGATGGGCGGCATATTGAAAGCCTGCCCGTCCTTGACCTTCCGGTCAAAGCTCTGAATGATCATTTCGCAAAGGCGCTTGGATGCACCCATAATATTGGTGGGATTCACGGCCTTATCGGTAGACACCAGCACAAAACGCTTACAGCCGTAGAGCATAGCGGCGTAGGCGGTCTTATAGGTGCCGATGGCGTTGTTTTTGATGGCCTCGCAAGGGCTGTCTTCCATCAGCGGCACATGCTTGTGGGCCGCGGCGTGGTAGACGATCTCCGGCCGGTACTGGGAGAATATCTGATTCAGACGGCGGCTGTCCCGGACAGAGCCGATCAGCACTTCCAAATTCAGATGGGGGTATTTATCCCGCAGCTCCAGGCCAATGGCGTGGGCATTGTTCTCGTAAATATCCAGTACGATGAGCAGTTTGGGATTATTCTTGGCAATCTGCCGGCAAAGCTCACTGCCAATACTGCCGCCACCGCCGGTGACCATAACCACCTTGCCGGTAAGGAAGCGGTAAATCTCGCTCATATCTACCTGAATGGGATCACGGCCCAGCAGGTCCTCCACTTCCACATCCTTCAGCGAATCAAAGCTCAGGTTGCCGGACACGATCTGGGTCACACCGGGCAAATTCTTCAGTTCGCAACCGGTTTCCTTGCAGATGTCCAAAATGTCCCGGCGCTCTGCAGGCGTTGCCGAGGGAATGGTCAGATAGATCTTCTCAATGCGGTATTTTTTCACATTCAGAAGAATGTCCTCCTGGCCGCCCACAATAGGCACTTCATCGATATATCTGCCCCATTTGTTGGGGTTATCGTCAATAATGCAGCAAACCCGCTCGTTAATGTTGGCGGATTGGTGCATATTCCGCATGATCATCTGACCGGCAGCGCCCGCGCCGATGAGCATCACCCGGCTGGCAGGTGTTTGACTATTTCCCCACCTCTTCTTCTCCAGCAGAACAAACCGATAGGCAAAGCGAATGCCTGTTGTCAGCAAAAACTGGGCGCCCATACCGATCACATAGTAGGAATAAGGCATGCGTTTGCCATCCAGGCTGTGGCCAAACAGGATGGTAATTGCCGCCGTGTGGAACAAGGTGGTGATCAAATTAGCAAGCACAATATGCTTGACCTCATTGTAGCCGGCAAACCGCCACATGCTCTGGTATAAATGCAGCACCCAGAAAACCACTACGCAGCAGACCGTGTAAATGGGAATAAAATTCTGCCAAGCCACCAAATACTGCTTTTCAATTTCAGAGAATGTGCAGTCAAACCGAATCCACAGGGCAAAGAAATATGCACCATTGGTCACTGCAATATCATAAGCGATCAGCAGCAATGTGATCCAATGCCAATGCTCAATAAAATAGGGTTGTCTCTTGATCAAGGGATCGCCCTTATGCTTTATTATTTTGCGTTTCTCTCTCATAAAGAACTCCTTTTTAAGCTACGGGACAGCCAAATTCATGGCCACTGCTCAAATTAAGGGGTTACGGTTTTTCCGTCGACCAGATCCATGATCAGTTGCTTTGCTTTATCTACGGACTCCTGATTGGGGTACATCATATAAGCCTTTGCGCCACCTGCGGCCGGAGATGCCTCAGAACCACCGGTACCGGTAACACTGTAGGACACCACATTCCAGGAACCGCCCTCAGCCAACTGCTGAGAAACCAGGTTGCCGATCACATCCACGGGAACGGACATTTCCATACTGCCTGCAACCGCTTCCAAAATCTGGGCATAGTTGGTCAGCAGCTTGGGAGACATAGCCTTGTCAATAACAGCCTTGATCACTGCCATCTGATTCTTGCCCCGCTGATTATCGCCGCTGGCAAAGGCATCTCTGATCCGGCAGAAGCCCAATGCTTCCTCACCATTGAGGTGATTGATACCCTTTTGGAAACTATAATATTTTCCATGGACATTGCCGCTGAAGCTGTACTCAGAATTTACAGAGATACCATCCAGCGCATTCACGATCTCCTGGAAGCCGCTGAAATTGACCTTGAAATAGTAGTTGATGTCAATGCCGTACAAATTGCTCAGCGTTTCCCGGCTGGCATTGGGACCGCCCAGGCCTGCGTGGGTCAGCTTATCTTTTTTGCCATCAAGGCCCTTTTGGGGAGAACTGATGGTCACATAGTAATCCCGGGGTGTGGACACCAGCAGGATCTGCTTTGTCTTGGGATTTACCACTGCCACAATGTTCACGTCGGAACGGCTCTTTACAGAGGGTCTTCCCTTTGTGTCAATGCCGCTTATATAAATTGCGAAAGAATCCTTCAGCGGCGTGTATTCGGGCTTGGATGCATTTGCGTCACCGCCATTGCTCTCGGTTTTGATCTCCACGCTGTGCACCATGACTTCCCGGATCTTGACAAGCTTCTCAGCATAGTCGGGAATATCTTCCAGCAACTGCAACATTGCCTGGTTCAAAATAATAACATCCGCTTTGCTCTGAAGCAAAGCATCCACCAATTCAGCCGGGCTCTCGTATTCCTTGCAGGAAATATTGACCTTCAGATCCTTGTTCAGTTTCTTGACCACATTGTCGGTAGCCTGGCGGTCCATATTAGCCAAAATACCAAACTGTAAGCTTCCCGCAGTTTCGTTGTTCAGTTCCCGTTCATCGTCGCTGCGCATATAAACACCCATCTGCACAGTTTCCGTATTGCCGGCAGAGATGTTATTCAGGGTGCTCACAGCTTTCCAAACATAGAACGAGCCTGCGCACGTCACGACAATTCCGATGACCGCTATAACAATACCAAAAATCATCCGGACCTTGCCGCGACCGGTCCAGGTCAGCACGATCACCAACGCTGTTACCAACGCCAAAAGGACACCGACCAATATCGTCACTTTCACAGGCAGCATCTGCAGTTTCCATAAGCCGATGAACAGTACCGCTGCCGCAATGGCGAACAGGCCGCCCAAAACCTTACCTAAAACAAATTTAAACGTTCGCATAAGACTTTCCTTCTTTATCTATAAGCTTTTTTGCAGAGGGCATTCCTGCCCATACTTATCCTTATACAAAAACTATTATACTCCAAATCAAAAAAAAGTCAATGAATTTTACCAAAAACACCCCTTGACAGATTTGTCCGAAAAAGGTGTGTAATAACAATATTTTTTCGCCGGTTTTATCCTCGGTCAGCAGCAATATTGCCCCGCAGTCGGACTGACTGCGGGGCAATGAATTTTTTTACACAATATAGAATATTTTTACACTTTTTCCACGCAATCCCCAACGATCTTTTCCATCTGGGGAAGCTTCTGCAGCATATCCTTGGCCAAGGCGATCTGGCAACGGGTACGCACCAAATTATGCTCGGCATAATTGGTTTTGAAGTACACATCGCCTGCTATGTAGTCGGCTAAGAAACGGGTTGCCAACTCACAGGTCAGCGCCAAACAGCTCAGCGCCAAAGTGTCAATTTCCGGTTGGGTCAAAGAATTGGCGGTCTTGCTGAGAAATCCCTCAGCAAAGGCACGGAAGATTTCCATATTTACGCCGGCTTTTTCCGCTTCGGGGCTGTCCTCTTCCACCAAGTTAGCTGCAAAGCGCACTGCATCACCGAAATCGTGACCCACCAAACCGGGCATGACCGTATCCAGGTCAATAACCACCAATGCGTCATCGGTTTCTTTATCAAAGAGCACATTGTTTATCTTGGTATCGTTGTGGGTTACACGCAGCGGCAACACACCATCTATCTGCAACTGGGTCAGCTTGCAGGCCTGGTCTTTTACACTCCGGAGCCAGGCGATTTCTTCCAAAACTTCCTGCACGCGGCCCACCGGGTCGGCAGCCACCTGCTCCTCCAGCTGCTCATAGCGCTTGATGGTATTGTGGAAATCGGGTATGGTTTCGTTAAGCTGGGAAGCATCAAAATCCGACAGCATCATCTGGAAATCACCAAATGCTGCGCCTGCGTTGTAGATAACCTGCAGATTATCTGTAGCAGAATATGTGACAGAGGGGATGAAGTTAAACAGACGCCAGAAGCCGCTTTTGTCAAAAATATAGGTTTTCCGGTCATGGGTGTGGTGGAAATGGAGAGCCCGGCGGTCCGGATCCTTGGCATGGATATACTCCGTGACCTTGTCAATATTGTTCATCACCTGCACAGGATTCTTGAAAGCAAAGGTGTTCACGGACTGAACAATATAGGATTTCAGCCGGGTTTTCCCGGGGTTCTTAGGATCCTCCCCTTCAAATGTCACCTTGTAGGTCTTATTTACATTGCCGACCTTGATCTCCTCACAGAATCGATACTCTCCGGGTATCCGGAAATGGCGGCAAACTTCGATCAGTTTTTTGTCCAAAATTTCTTTTTGCGTGCTCATGTCCCATAGTCCTTTCTATGTGTTTTCATATACGGTAACCGGGAAACATAGTACAAAAGTGGACATATTTGCCTATGCCCACTTTCGTAACTGTATTCAATATAGCATATTATCCCCATTTACGCAAGCGCAAAAAGATTTTTCGTGAATTTGCCCAAAATTTTCCACTTTTTTACAAATCTTACACCGCTCCGTGGCCCTGGGCCAGGATCGTGCCCACGACCTGCTGCACAGCTTCCTTGCAGGTGGCTTCGTCAGCAGCTTCCACCATCACCCGGATCACAGGCTCGGTGCCGGATTCCCGGACCAAAATACGGCCGGTATCGCCTAACTTTTCCTCCACAGCCTTCACCGCTGCCTGGACCTTGGGATCGTTTTGCGCCTCGGGCTTGGATTTCACCCGCACATTTTGCAAAACCTGGGGATAAATGGTCAGGCCCTCAACCAGCTGGCTGAGCTTCTTTTTCTTGCCCATCATAACCTCCATCAGCTTGATGGACGTGAGGATACCATCACCGGTAGTGGCATACTTGGAGATGATGATATGGCCGGACTGCTCACCGCCCAAACGGCAGCCATTCTTCACCATGTATTCATACACATATTTGTCACCCACCGCAGTCTTGGCATAGCCGATGCCCTGCTCATCGAAGGCTTTGTACAGGCCAAAATTGGACATCACGGTGGTAACCACGGTGTTATTGTCCAACTGACCCCGCTCCTGCATATACTTACCCAGAATGTACAGGATATGGTCGCCGGTGATGATCCTGCCGGTATCATCCACGCACAGGCAGCGATCAGCGTCGCCGTCATAGGCAAAGCCCACATCTAAGCCATTATCCACCACAAATTTCTGCAGCACCTCAATATGGGTAGAACCGGCGTTGCGGTTGATATTGGTGCCGTCGGGGTCGGCATTGATCACATAAGTCTTGGCGCCCAAAGCATCAAAGACATTCTTGGCAATGTTCCAGGCCGCGCCGTTGGCGCAGTCCAGGCCCACCTTCACATCCCGGAAGGAGAACAGGCCCAAAGAGATCAGATAACCAATATAGCGGTTACGGCCGGACACATAGTCCACGCTGCAGCCCACTTTATCCTTTTGGCCATAGGGCAGTTCTGTCCACTTTTGGCCGAACAACTCCACTTCTCCGTCCAAATAGGCCTCAACCAACTCGATGGTCTCTTCTTCCATCTTCTCGCCGTTTCTGTTGAGAAGCTTAATACCGTTATCGTAATAGGGATTGTGGCTGGCAGAGATCATAATACCGCAATCAAACTCATCCAGCCGGGTCACATACGCAACAGAAGGTGTGGTAGTCACGTGCAGCAGATGGGCGTCTGCACCGGAAGCAGTAAGGCCCGCTGCCAGAGAATACTCAAACATATAGCTGGAGCGGCGGGTGTCCTTGCCGATCACCACACGGGCCGGCTCTTTGCTTCCTGCCCGGCGCTTCAGTTCGCCATAATACCAGCCTAAAAAGCGACCAACCTTGAAAGCATGGTCGGCAGTCAAATTCACATTGGCTTCTCCGCGGAAACCGTCAGTACCAAAATATTTACCCATAATCAGTGTTCCTCCTTGGCGACAATCACGCCGCCGGTTTTATAGATAGAATTTGCCGGAACGACACCACGGACACAGGATGTGGGATACACATTGCTGTGTCTGCCAATGACGGTGCCGGGATTGAGCACGCTGTTGCAGCCCACTTCCACAAAGTCGCCCAGGAATGCACCCACCTTCTTCTGCCGGGTTTCCACGGGTGGCTCGGTTTTGATGACCACCAGGGTCTTGTCGGATTTTACATTGGATGTGATAGAGCCGGCGCCCATATGGGACTTGTAGCCCAAGATGCTATCGCCCACATAGTTGTAGTGGGGCACTTGCACGCTGTCAAAAATGATCACATTTTTCAGCTCCACGGAGTTGCCTACCACGCAGCCCTCACCCACCAGAGCAGAGCCCCGGATAAAGGCACAATGGCGCACCTCGGTATCCGCGCCGATGATACAGGGCGCTCCCAAATAAGCAGTAGGCGCGACTTTTGCGGTATTGTGCACCCAAACACCCTCGGACACCTGGGTATAGTCAGCTCCCAAAGTGGGGCCCAGGGCCAAAATCATATCCTTGATACCCTTCAGCGCCTCCCAGGGGTAGGTAAAACCGCCCAAATATTCAGCCGCCTTCGTATGGGTCAGATCGTACATTTCAGAAATGGAATACATAGAACCTCCGGGTCTTTATTATTGGTCGCGATTTGCGCCAAAGCTGTTATACCACATATTTTTATCAATTTCAATCTTTTTTTTATCATTTTTTGTCCTGTTGCTGTGCAACTGCACCTTTAGTATATGCCAAAGCTACCATATATGCGCCAAATAAAGTCAATATTTCCTTTGACAACGGTTGCTTTTTGGGTATAATAAAAACAGAATCCAAAACATAACGGAGGTTTACTATGGAAAAGAAAAATCCCTATGCCGGTACAAAAACCGAAAAGAACCTGTGGGAGGCCTTTGCAGGCGAATCCCAGGCTCGCAACAAGTACACCTACTTTGCAAGCGTCGCAAAGAAGGCAGGCTATGAGCAGATCGCCGCTCTGTTCCTGCAGACCGCTGAGAACGAGAAGGAGCACGCAAAGCTCTGGTTCAAGGCTCTGGGCGAATTGGGCAACACCGCTGAGAATCTGATCGAGGCTGCCCAGGGTGAGCATTACGAGTGGACTGATATGTATGACCGTATGGCCAAGGAAGCTGAGGAAGAAGGCTTCACCGCTCTGGCCGCTCAGTTCCGCGGCGTGGCTGCCATTGAAAAGTCTCACGAGGAGCGCTACCGCGCACTTCTGCACAATGTGGAGACCAATGCCGTCTTTGAAAAGGCCGGCATCGTGATGTGGGAGTGCCGCAACTGCGGTCACCTGGTCACCGGCACCAAGGCTCCCGAGGTGTGCCCCGTGTGCGCCCATCCCCAGGCCTTCTTCGAAGTCCGCAAGGAAAATTATTGATCCTCACCAAAAATCCCCTGTGCATCAGCACAGGGGATTTTCTTATACCTTTTTCCGGTCATACAGCAGCAAGCCAATACAGCTCAAAAAAATCACAGAAAAAATCAAGATTCCGCAATTTCTGAAAAACTCCGCCGGGAGCATATAGATCACCGGGTCTTCATAGGGGTCAAAAACCCAGTTATCCTTACCGGGGAAGAAGATTTTGTGGAACGCGGTAAAGGCTTTTTCAAAGTCGATAGCCACCAGTCCGCCCACTACCAAAAAGCCGGTGCCCAGGCCAATGGCACTCCAAAATCCGGGGGTATGTCCGGCAAGACGGACGGGCTTCTTCCGGTTGACATAACACAAAAGCCCCAAAGCAATACCGGAAATCACAAACACCGCCAAATCTAAAATAAACAGATTTCTTACATCGGCAAAATGGGCCGCGCCGGACTCTGAAAAGGACAAAACCCCCACAGAAAAGGTGTTGTTAAGGCCCATACAGTAGTCCATCATTTCTCCGTAGGCCTGCTTGATCTGCTCTGCGGTGAGGCCCATATATTCCGGGATTCCAAAGGGTTCCATATGCCACCAGTAGAATGGCCGGAATAAAATGGGCAAAGCGATCGCGCCGCTTAGGATCACCAGCGCGATCAGCATCGCCCGGATCACAGCTTTAAGCTTCATTCGTTTTCTCCTTGTAAAGTAGCATTGCCAGCGCCACAGCGCAGACACCGGACAAAAGCTTTCCCACCATCACAGGCAGCAAATAGCTGCTGTCAAAGGCCATCGTAAAGGCCAGGTGAGAACCGAACACAAATGCGGCAGACACCGCAAAGGCCGCATTCAAGGCTACACCCTTGGGGTTCATTTGATCCATTGTACCCAATATGGTGGTGGCAGAAACTAAATTTGCTAAAAAAGACACCGCAGAAAAGCTGTTGATTCCCATTTTTGCGCTGATCCGCTCTGCCGGCTTGTTCAGCAGTTTTTTCACCAAATACATCAGCGGCATCATACCGGTTAACGTCACGCAGGCATTGACGCAAATCATTGCCGCGCTCTCCAACGAACCGAAATAAGGATTGATCTCTATTTTCGTCAAAAATGTAAAAATTGCGCAAATGAGACCTGCGATGCCTGCCGCCCGCATCAACCAGCCGAAAACGGAGAAAATCTTAATGGACACATTGGGCGCAAGGGCAAGGCCAGCAGCAATAATACCGGAAAGCAGGAGCAGCGGCAGCAGATTTAACAAAATCTCCCCCACTCCCAGGCCGCAGATCAAGCCGGATACAAAGCCACCCACCGGCACCGTCACGATACCGCACAAGAACCCAAAAAACAAATCCTTATGCTGTTCTTTTTTCACCATACTGATGGCAACCGGGATCGTAAAAGAAATGACACAGCCCATCATAGAGGAAATCACAAAGGCATTGAAGTTGCCCACGGCCTGGTCTTTGCAGATCTCCCGGGCTATGGTCATACCGCCCATATCGTTGGCAAACAGAGATGCGGGAATGATAGAGGGATCGATGCCAAATAAATTATAAAATCCTTCAAACACAGGCTCGAGCCACACGCCCACCGCCGGAGCAACCGCCAAAATGCCCAGCATGGAACTGGCCATAGGCGTAAACAGAGAAAAGGCCCGGTCAAACTCCTTTCCCATGCCCAATTTGTTGCCAAACAGCTTATCCAGCGCGCCGATTATGGAAAAAATCAGCACGATCACTGTAATCGCATTCATAACTGCACTTCCTTAAAACCGTTATCTGTCAATATCCACCGGGTCGTAAAGCCTGCCTCTCGTAGTAACAACCTAGCTTCCTCAAAATATCCGTCCAAAAAATTCTTATCGTGGCAATCCGAAGACAACACCGCTCCAAAGCCACACTTGCAAAATTCCCGTATGAAATCCATTTGGGGATAAGGGCTTGTCCGATATCCCCGGAAAATGGCGCCGGTATTCACCTCAAACAGGGGGATCTTCCCCTGCAAAGTGTGAATGGTCTCCAAACCCATACGGATATACTTAGGGTCAGAAGTATCGATAAAATGTCCCTGCTCATTGTTCTTGGTCAGCAGATCAAAATGCCCCAAAATATCAAAATTGCCCTTCTCCGGCAGGTGGCACAGGGTATCAAAATACTTTTCCGCAAATGCCATACCGTCGCCGGCGAAGTGCTCCCGGATATAAGCCTGCACTTCCTCCAATTTCCGGTCAAAGCCCAGGACCTTGCCGTCAAAATCCAAATAATGCACCGAGCCGATCATATAGTCAAAGCCTTCCAGGGGCACACGGGAGTGAAACTCAAATTCCAGGCCACAGAACACATCGATCCTGCCTGCGTACTCTTCCTTTAAGCGGCGGATCTCCTGCCTGTAAGGTTCCATTTCCGAAATATAAAACTGCTTTGGTGTGGGAGAAAAATACATATAGGAATGCTCCGAAAAACCGATGGAGGAAAAGCCCCTTGCAATGGCTTCCTCGATCAGCTCCCGGGGGGTATTTTTTCCGTCCGACCAGGTGGAATGGGTATGCAAATTCTGTTTATTTTCCAATGCTGTCACCCGTTGTTTTCAATATTTTGGTTATTGTAACATATTCTGCACCGCGGGGCAATATTTACTTGACAAAATATTGGCGTTATGGTTAATTATACTTGTAGTTAAGAGTGTCAAAAAAGAAAAAAGTATCACGAGGAGGTTACTTATGACAAACATTGATTTTAACGAGAAAAAAGGCTTCATCTGCGATATGGACGGCGTGATCTATCACGGCAATATCGTCCTGCCCGGTGTGGCCGAATTTATCAACTGGCTGAACAAGGAAAAGAAGGAATATCTGTTCCTTACCAATAACAGCGGCTACACCCCCTGCGAGCTGAAGCTGAAGCTGGCCCGGATGGGTCTGGATGTGCCGGAGCATCATTTCTATACCAGCGCATTGGCCACCGCCGCTTTTTTGAAGGAGCAAAGCCCCGGCTGCTCCGTATATGCCATCGGCGAAGCAGGCCTGCTGAATGCTCTGTACGAAGCCGGCTGCACGATGAATGATATTAACCCCGACTATGTAGTGGTGGGCGAAGGCAAGACCTACTCTCTGGAAGCCCTCACAAAGGCCACCAATTTGGTTTTGGGCGGCGCCAAGCTCATCGGCACCAACTCCGATGTGACCGGCCCCATCGAAAAGGGCATTGCTCCCGCCTGCCGGGCGCTGATCGCCCCCATTGAAATGGCCACGGGCACCCAGGCTTATTTCTGCGGCAAGCCCAATCCCCTGATGATGCGCACGGGCCTGAAGCTGCTGGGCTGCCACTCCGCCGAGGCGGTGATGGTTGGCGACCGGATGGACACGGATATTATTTCCGGTCTGGAGACCGGTATGTCCACAGTGCTGGTGCTTTCCGGCATCTCCACCCGGGAGACCTTGAAGACCTTTGCCTACCGGCCTACCGTGGTCTTAGACGGTGTGGGCGATATCGTCCGAATGGCAAATGGCGGCTAAATCGCATCAAAAATCGCGTGTCGCAAGACACGCGATTTTTATTTATACGATATATTCCATCAGCTTGTCGGCAGCATTTACCAGGTACTTGGCAAAATCCTTCCGCAGCTCCGCAGGAATACCGCCTGCCTCCACCTCATAGTTGAAACAGCCGTCAAACTCTGCCAGGGCCAGACCATGCATAGCATCTACCCAGTCCACATTGCCCACAAAAGGCGGCAAATGGTCATCATCAGCAGCACGGTTATCATTGACGTGCAAAACCTTCAGCCGCTTGCCGATATACTGGAGCGCCTCAGACTGCTTGAAACCGGCCAAATTTGCATGACCGAAATCCCAACAAACACTGACACCCAGCGCATCTGCTACCTCACAAAGTTCGTCCGCATCCTGGCAATAGCGGTGGGATTGCCGAATGCCCGGCACCAACCGCATATTTTCCACAGCCAGATTCACACCGACCTTTGCTGCATAGTCTGCAACGGGTGAAAGATGGCGCATCACAAAATCGTATGCCACTGCCCGGTTAAAGCTACGCACGGGCATGGAAACCGTATTGGGATGCACCACCGCATACTCTGCACCCAAAATCTTCGCCTTATCCACAGCGGTACGCAGCCTTTGGATACATTCCTCGGCGCAGGCCAGCTCCGGGTCCATATAGAACGGCAGGTGACAGATCTTAAAGGGAATGCCTGCTGCATCCGCTTCCTGCACTGCCTGTTCCACCAGGCCCTGCCACTGATCGTCCGGGAACACATCCACGCACACATCCGCCACATCAAATCCCACATCCTTCAGAAAAGCAAGGCCTGTTTTGCAGAATTCCGCAGGATCTTTTGCAGAGCAGCAGTTCAGATTAACGGATCCGCTTTTCAGTAATTTTTTCATATCAGTAAGCAACGCCCCACAGGATCATCTTCTTGGCAGGCTTGCCGCAAATGGGGCAAACATCACCCAAATTCTCCTGGGCAAAGGGCATACAGCGGGAAGACATTCCGGCTACTTCCTTCATCTTCAGCTCGCACTCCAGCTCGCCGCACCACATGGTCTTGATGAAGCCGCCGTTGGCCTCCTGCAGCTCCTTAGCTTCT
This sequence comes from Faecousia sp., assembly GCA_045580345.1. Taxonomy (GTDB): domain Bacteria; phylum Bacillota; class Clostridia; order Oscillospirales; family Oscillospiraceae; genus Faecousia. The sequence continues at coordinate 48,814 of JAZNNO010000001.1, read as the reverse complement.
TCCAAAGAATGGGCCTCGTAGATATGCTCGTCCAAATTCTTCTTGGCCCGGGCAAACATACCCTGGTGCACCAGCTCCAGCTGCTCGGCAACGGCCTTTTCCAGATCCTCAAGGGCAACAACGGTCTTCTCGCCGTCATTTCTGCGAACCAGGACCACCTGGCCGTTCTCCAGATCACGGGGGCCGCATTCTACACGCAGGGGCACGCCCTTCATTTCGTACTCGGCGCACTTCCAGCCCATGGAGTTGTCGGAATCGTCCAGCTTCACGCGGAAGCCGGCCTCAACAAGGCGGTTCTTAATTGCCTCAGCACCCTCCAAAACGCCGGGCTTATGCTGGGCGATGGGCAGGATCACTGCCTGGATAGGCGCGATCTTGGGAGGCAGGACCAGGCCGTTATTGTCGCCGTGGGTCATAATGATACCGCCGATGAGACGGGTGGAAACACCCCAGGAAGTTTCGTGGGGCGGTACTTTCTGATTGTTCTTGTCGGTGAATTCAATGCCGAAGGCCTTGGCAAAGCCGTCGCCGAAGTAGTGGGAAGTACCGGCCTGGAGCGCCTTGCGGTCGTGCATCATACACTCGATGGTGTAGGTAGCCTCAGCGCCGTTGAACTTCTCCTTTTCGGTCTTCTGACCACGGGTAACGGGCATAGCCAGCACATTCTCACAGAAGTCGGCATAGACATTCAGCATGGTCTCGGTGAAGTCTCTTGCCTCCTCAGCGGTAGCATGGATGGTGTGACCCTCCTGCCACAAAAACTCTCTGTGACGCAGGAAAGGACGGGAGGTCTTCTCCCAGCGCAGCACACTGCACCACTGGTTATACTTCATAGGCAGCTGGCGGTGGGTCTGCAGCACATTTGCCCAATGCTCACAGAACAGAGTTTCGGAAGTGGGACGGATGGCGTAGCGCTCTTCTAATCTTTCGCCGCCACCCATGGTGACCCAAGCGCACTCGGGGGCAAAGCCCTCAACATGGTCCTTCTCCTTCTGCAGCAGGCTTTCGGGGATCAACAGGGGCATATACACATTTTCAACGCCCTGCTTTTTGAACTCCTTGTCCATAATAGCCTGGATATTTTCCCAAATGGCATAGCCGTAGGGACGGTAAATAAACACGCCCTTAATGGAGGAGTAGTCGATCAGCTGTGCCTTGGTGCAGACGTCGGTAAACCACTGACCAAAGTCAACCTCCATATCGGTAATTTGTTCCACTTTTTTCTCTTTTGCCATAGCTTTTCACCTCTTGTGTTATTTGCGAATTCAACTTATTTATTGTAACACGCCTGTCAAGTTATTCCAATATGTTGGTAGTGATGTAATCCACGCCGCAGGCAATGACCCGGGCAGCGTCCTCCAGGGTATCCACCGTCCAGCAGTTGATCTCCTGGCCAATGCTATGTATCTTTTCTACCAGCTCAGCGGTGATCGCGGTATGCCTAATATCCAGGCCCAAATCGTATTCTTTCAGTTTGGGGAGCCACTTGTCATCCCAGCCGGAAAGCAGGAACTGGGCCTTCTGATTGGGGAAGTTTTTCCGCAGGTAGACCATATTGTCAAAGGAGAAGGAAATGACCACCATACGCTCTGCATGGTCCATTTCCTCCACTGCCCGGATGATCTCACAGACAGCCTCCTCGGGCATAGGATTCTTCAGCTCCAAAACCGCCACCTTATCGTACTTTTTACAAATAGAAATATACTCCTCTAAGGTGGGCAGCACCAAATCCCAACGCGTACCTTCCCGTTCTTTATCCAACAGACGCAGGCTGCGTAGGGTGTCAAAATCCGTTTCCTCCACGGTCATCTCCACGCCGGAGACCCGGGTGGTGGTATCATCGTGAATGATCACAAACTTGCCGTCAGCAGTACAGTGGATATCGGTCTCGATACCCCAATAGGTTTCCCGGTTGCCTGCCGCCACAAATGCAGCGCAGGTATTCTCCCGCTCCAGGCCGGAAAGACCCCGGTGGGCGATCATTTTCACATTTGTGCCTTGCTTGCTGAGCTTAATGGTATTCATAAGCGTCCACTCCCATAGATTTTTTCTTATTCTACCACAGTCTTACTGCCTTTGCAAGATTTTTCCGTCACCGCCAACAGCAAAATCGCATAGTATGAACCACAGTTTTTTTAGGGGGCAGCTATGGAGAAAGTGACCATATTATTGGACCCGACAGTGGTTCTTTTTTATACCCGCATCGCGCAAAACGCAGGCATTTCTTTGGAACAGGTATTAAGCGATGCCCTGTTCAAATTGGCCGGGGAGCTGAGCTTGGAGGCAATGCAATAGCACTTGCATTGCCTCCGAAAATTTGCTATACTGTAGCAAATCCTATTACGGAGGTTTCTTATGAAATCCATCAAAGAGATTTACAAAGTGGGCAAAGGCCCTTCCTCCTCCCATACCATGGGTCCGGAGCGGGCAGCCCGGCTTTTTAAGGACAAGTACCCGGGATCTGACGGTTTTCGGGTGGTCCTCTATGGCTCTCTCAGCAAGACCGGTGTAGGCCACGGCACGGACCGGGTCATTCGCCAGGTGCTGTCTCCCCTGCCTGCGGAAATTGTGTTTTCTAAAGAGCATTTGGAGGGCTTCCACCCCAACACCATGGACTTTTTCGCTTTGAAAGAGGGCCGGGAAATCGGCACACTCCGGGTAGAATCCATTGGCGGCGGTGATATCCGCATTCCCGGAGAAGGCACTTTGGACTCTCCGGAGGTTTACCCGGAAAATTCCTTTGCTGAGATCGCAGATTTCTGCAAATGGCGGTATTTTGACACCATCAGTGAGTATGTGGAGCTGAACGAGGGCGAGGAGATTTGGGATTTCCTCCTGCACATTTGGGAAGTGATGAAGGGGGCTATCGCCGACGGCCTTGCCGCCACCGGCGAGCTGCCCGGCGGTCTGCGGGTACAGAGAAAGGCCAAGTATCTATACGACCAGCAGGTGCAGGACCAGGCCCCCGCTGTGGAAGAATTCCAAAAAATCGCAGCCTATGCCTATGCGGTGGCTGAACAGAATGCAGACAACGGCACCATCGTGACCGCCCCCACCTGCGGCGCCTGCGGTGTACTGCCGGCGGTCCTCAAATATGCCCAGGACACCAAGGGCTTCACCGATATGGACATCGCCCGTGCTTTGGCAACTGCCGGTATCATCGGCTCGCTCACCAAGCGCAATGCGTCTATTTCCGGCGCTGAATGCGGCTGCCAGGCAGAGATCGGCACAGCCTGCTCTATGGCCGCAGCGGCCCTTGCCCAGCTTTACGGGCAAAACATCGACCAGGTGGAGTATGCCGCCGAGGTGGCAATGGAGCATCACTTGGGTCTGACCTGCGATCCCATTTGCGGCTTAGTACAGATCCCCTGCATCGAACGCAACGCGGTAGCCGCCATGCGGGCTATGAATGCCTGCAACTTAAGCTATTTCCTCACCGGTTCCCGGAATATCAGCTATGATATGGTCTGCCGGGCTATGCACGAAACCGGCATAAACCTAAGCCACCGTTTCCGGGAAACCAGTGAAGGCGGCCTGGCCAAGATCTATCATCGCCGCTAATAAAAAATCGCAAGTTCCAAATGGAACTTGCGATTTTTTATGGAATAAAGCATGCGGAAAAGATACAGTAGACCAATATGCACCAAGGCTTTCCCACTAAAATTATGGGAATAAATTTCTTAGGCGGCATATCCACAAGCCCGGAAAAGAAACACAGAAAATCATCCGGCACGGCCGGCAGCACAATGCAGGCAAACAGGAACACCTCATAGCTCTTGCTCTTGTTGATCCGGGCGATCCACCTTTCGTACTTTTCCATCTTCACCAGCTTGCTCACCAGCTTTATACCATATTTCCTGGCTAAGTAGTAAGCCGCGATGGAGCCGGCGCACATACCGATATAACTGATTATAAAGCCCACCACCGGCCCAAACAGTGCCGCACCTACAATGCAGCCGGTAAAACCGGGCAGCACAGGAAGCACCACCTGGAACGCCTGGAACACCATCAAAACAACAGGGCCCCACGCACCAAAAGAGCCGATATAATCCCGCAGGGTCTCAAAAGAATCGAAGTCGCCGTCGATCCAACCTTTGAGCAAAGCGACTGCCATCAAAACTATCAGCGCACAAGTCATTGCAACCAGAACTGTCTTGATGATCGATTCTTTTGCCTTCATCTCTATCTCCTTAGGCCCTTATTTGGTCAGCATTTGCATATATTCTTCCATACACATGCCCAGATCTTTCAGCTCCTTGGCAAGCTCTGTGCCCACATAGCGGAAGTGCCAATACTCATAGTCAATGCCGGTAAACTCCGCTTTATCCTCGGGATAACGGACAATAAAGCCATACTCCCAGCAATGCTCTTCCAGCCATTTCCGGGCTTCCTCTTCACCGAACAGATCCACAGCAAGACCGGTCTGATGCTCGCTGTGGCCGGGTATCATAACCTTTCTGGCGGTTTCTGCTTCCGCCTCTTCTTTGGTCATACCGGCAGCCATCCGCTTACTGACACCCAAATCCCATACCTTTTGCTGCAATGTCCGGGAGCGGTAAATGTTATCAATAGTAGTGGCATACGGGCAACCCTTCCGCATTTCCTCCAATGCCGTCTTGGTATTGCTGTCCACTTGATAACCGGAATAGCTTACCAAATTGAGTTCATAGTCTTTCGGAACTGGGTTTTCCTTATTTACCAGCAGAACATACTTTCCCTTGGATGTAAAGAAATGGTTTTCGCCGTCGATTTCCACCTTGCCTATGGCCATTTCGCCATTTTCCTTGCAGTAGTATTTCTCGCCGTCCTGCTCTACCCAACCGGTAGCCATTTGGCCGTCTATGTCAAAGTAATACCACTTTTCATCGATCTTCTTCAGACCGACAGCAGGCTTACCCTTCTCGTCAAAGTAGTATTTTCCGGTTTCATCTTCAAACCAGCCTGCTGTAACTGCACCGTCTTCGCCAAAGTACCGCCATGCGCCGTCAATTTCCATCCAGCCGGTTATGGCATAGCCCTCTTCGGTCAGGTAATACCGCTTACCGTCAATGGTCTGCCAGTCGGACAAGCGCTTGCCCTCTTCGGTAAAATAATACAGGTTTTCTCCGATGATGTTCCATCCCACCATTACTTCGCCGCTGTCTTTGAAGTAATATCGAATACCATCGAACTCTTGCCAGCCGGTTATGGCTTTTCCGGTTTCATCAAAGTAACAGGGTACGCCGTCGGCATTCTGCCAACCGGTGCGCATGGCACCGTTTTCCCCAAAGAAATAGCCTGCACCGTCTATGGTATAAAGGCCCTGGGCCATCTTGCCGTTTTCGTCAAAATAGTACTTCTGACCGGAAATCTCCTGCCAGCCGGTATGCACAATGCCGTTTTCGTCAAAATAATATCGCTCGTTGCCGATCCGAATCCAACCGGTGGCACGAATGCCTGCATCGGGAACGAAATAATATTTCTGACCTTCGATCTCCTGCCAACCCAGCAAGGGCTTTCCGTTTTTATCCAAATAGCAGATTGCACCGGCTTTCACACTCCAACCGGCTTTAGCCTCCTGTCCGGTCTTGAAAGCGTGGTTGAACAGAAAGAAGCCGCCTACTGCCAAGAGCAGCGCCACGATCACCAATACCGCTATCCAAATTTTTACACTTGTTCTCAAGGAAGATACCTCCATGTAGTTACGCTTCGGTCATTATAGCACAACATTCCCCTACCTGCAAGGGCAAAAACCATGACGGTAAGGATTTCCTTACCGTCACAGTTTTTACGCCAGCATTCCGTACTTCACCTGAATGCGATTTAATATGCTGAGAAACGGCTTGCCCAAAATCAGCATCACTGTCGCCGTGCACAAGCCGCTGATGCAATTATGGGCAAAGCCCGGTACAAACACAAGGCCAAAGGCCTCCGGGCCGGGCTTCACAAAGCCCAAAAACAAGCTCATGCTGTCTAAGATCGGACCAACCACCAGCACCACAGTGACAAAGCCGAACAGAGCCATCAGCCAGGCTTTTCTGGGCAGTCTTCCTTTTCCAAAGGCAAAGCCGCTCAGCATACCGGCAGCGCCGTAGCTGAACATCTGCCAAGGGGTATAGGCACCCTGGCCATAAACAAAATTGCTGCCAAAGGCGGCGATGGCACCCACCATAAAGCCCGTTTCCGGGCCAAAGGCAATGCCTGCAAGCATAATCACGCCAAAAATCGCCTTGAAGTCCGGGATTGGGATCAGCACCCGGCCGGCAATGGCAATGGCGCTGAGCACCGCGATGATCACCAATTCCCTGGCCTGGGGCTTACGGCCCTCAAAGGCCATAAAAAAGGGGATCATCAGCTCCAAAATGATCAGCGTTCCCGTAATATAATAGGTCCGACCGGGCAGCTTTGTTCCCAAAAAGAGGGTCGCCGGGATCAGCAAAAAAAATGTAATTAACGTTGCAATATGGGATTTTTTCATCTTTATCCCTCCCTGTTTTTCCGGTACAGCTGCACCACATCCTCAGCGGTGACCGCCATAGAGAAGATGTGCCGGCTCATACGGTTTGCGGCGGTGGTGTAGAAACTGTTGTTGCCGAAGAACCGCCGGGGTGTGTCGGTGGTCAAAATTTGACCGTCAAAGAACATACTGACCATATCTGCATATTTGGCGCAGAACTCCACATCGTGGGAAACCATCACAATGGTGATGCCTTGCTTTTGCAGTTTACATAATATATCTGCCAGCTTCTCCTTGAAGATACTGTCAATGCCCTTGGTGGGCTCATCGAGAAGCAGCAATTTGGGGCTTGTCAGCAGCACCTTTGCCAAAGCAGAGCGCTGCTGCTCACCGCCGGACAGGTCATAAGGATGGCTGTCCAACAGGTTTTCGATCTCACAGATCTTGGTGATTTCTGCGATCTTTTCCCGGTCAGCGGTCATTTCTTCCAGCTCTTCCCGGACAGTCTTTTTCACAAACAGGCTCTTGGGGTCCTGGGGCAGCATAGCTAAGCATCCGCCGAACAATTCCGCGGACTTATACTTTGCCACCGGCTTGCCGAAGACCTTTACACTTCCCCGGTAGGGCTTGCAAATGCCGCAAACAGCCTTTAGCATGGTGGATTTTCCGGCGCCGTTGCCGCCCACGACGGCATACAAGCTACCCATCGGCACTTCTGCTGTAACACCTCGGAGCACATCCGGGCTGTCCTTTTCGTAACGGAACCACAAATTTTGTAGCGAAAGGGCAATGTCCTTGCTGACCGGCAATTCCTCTATGGGCAAAGCATTTACCTTGGGGTCAGGACAAGTCTTGCTTAGCCAGGTTCTGCCCTCCCGGACAGTGAGGGGGCAATCCCCTTCTCCTTCTCCGCCGTAAAACACCCGCACGGGGGTGGGCATAGCGGCGAACATATCATTTTTCTGTTCATACAGGAGCTTGCCGATATTGCGGGGGGTATCATCAGCAATGACGCGGCCAGCGTCCATCACGATAACCCGGTCGGCATAGGGGAAGATATCCTCCAGGCGATGCTCGGTGATGATGACAGTCGTGCCCAGCTCTGTATTGATCTTGCGGACAGTATTTAAGAAATCCGAGGCTGCCAGAGGGTCTAACTGGCTGGTAGGTTCGTCTAAAATCAGCACCTCCGGCTGCATCGCCATAATGGATGCTAAATTCAGCAGCTGCTTCTGTCCGCCGGAAAGGATCTCCACATCCTTGTGGAACCAATCCTGGATACCGAAATAGCAGGCCATTTCCGCCACTCTTGCCCGCATAGTCTTCTGGTCGCAGCCCAAAGATTCCAGGCCGAAGGCCAGCTCGTGCCACACCTTGTCGGTGACGATCTGCTCCTCGGGATTCTGCATCACATAGCCGATCTTGGCGGACTGCTCTTGCTGGCTCACCTGTTCCAAAGGCATGCCGTTAAAGAGGATCTGACCCTCTTTCTTGCCGTGGGGGGCAAGGACGGACTTTAACCGCCGCAAAAGGGTGGTTTTACCACTGCCGGAAGCACCGCACAGGACAATATACTCGCCTTTTTCTATGGTGAGATTTACATTTTTAAGACTCTCCCGACCCTCAGCGGTAGGGTAAGCAAAGCTTAGATTTTCGATCTGGAAATGTACCATTGCGCAGCCTCCTTCCAGTGGTAAAGTATGGGTATCATCAAAAACAGCGTGTAGGAGCAAAGCCCCCAGGACACCGGAGCAATTTCCATAACCGGGGTAAACGCAGCCGCCGTTTGTCCAAAGTAAGCAGCCACTAAGGTCAGCCCCAAAAGCAGCATCATCGCAGCCATCAACAGCCAATCGCTGAGGGTCATACGGTAGATCATAAAGCTTGACCGTTTGGCTGTGCCATAGCCCCGGGCACGCATGGAATCGCCGGTGACCACACTGCCCTCCAAGGCCCAGGTGGTCAGCGCCCCCAACAGGGTCAGGCCATCGGTCACTTTTTCTTTTGCGGTGGCATTCTCCCCTGCGCCCTTGCCTATGGACTTTCTCGCGCCGGCAAGCTGCCGGGCCTTGCGAATAAAATTGGGCACCATGCGGAATACCATTACCAGCAGCAGGGATATAGCCGGGATCAAATTGCCGAACAGGCTTGTAAATTTATCTCCGGTCAGCACCTGGTTATAGCAGCCGAACCACAACAGCATCACCACGATCACACCTGACAGAGCCAAGCCGTAAAGGAGCGCCTCATAGGTATAGGGTCTGCCGAAAACATGGCACAAAATCCTTTGTCCGTCGGTATTGAACAGGGGGTTAATTGCCGCCACAAACACAAAAACCGGCAAAAGCAGCAATAAAAACTTAAGCCCCTTGGCGCCGTTTAGCATCAAGTAATAAATCGCACCTGTAACAAAGCCTGCCAGCACATAGACCGGATGCTGAATCAGCGCCGATGCCACGATCACACCCAGGAAAAACACAAAGTTCACCGCCGGATGGCGCTTGGAGAAGGCATCATTCAGTTGGCGGTTTCCTTTCATAGTTTTTCCTCCCCAATAAAAAAGAGCCCCAAAAGGGACTCATAGCACAGCAAAACACACCGGTCGGCAGTCCCCAAGAGCCATCCGGTCAAAAGTCACAGCTCGTATTCCGGCTCCGGACGCCATTTGCCTGCTCTCTTCTCGGTTTCCCAATGAAAACAGGCGGCTTATGTCCGTCTACGGCGGCTTGGTACCGCTGGGATTTCCCCATTCCAATGTTCCGCTGTGGCTTTACACTATTCATTTGCAGAGATAGTCTATCATATTCTGCCGCAAAAGGCAAATAATTTTTTACAAGGCCTTGCTTTTCAAAAAAGAAAGTGCTATGCTAAATATGCTGTCGGGGGAAACAGGTGTGATCCCTGTACGAGTCCGTCGCCGTGAAGCGCTTGATACCGCCGTTCTTACCGGGGCTGCCGCAAGCACCGGGACAAGGCCATTGGAATCTTCCGAGAAGGCCGGATGGCTGTGCGCCAAGTCGGAATATCCGGACAGCAAAACCCGCATACAGGCTGCGCGACACGGCTTTGCGGGAAATACAATTTAAGGAGCAAAGAATTATGAACAAAAACAGTATGCGCAAGCTTCTGTCGTTCATCCTTTGCATCGTGCTGATTGCGGCTATGGCACTTCTTGCAACAGGTTGCAGCGACAAAAAAGAAACCCCCAAAACCCCGGCAACGACCACCCAGACCGAAGCCACCAAGGGCATTTTGGAAGAAGTCCCCACCCAGGTGACCGAAAAGGGCGAGGGCAAGACCGCCTTCAACTTTGAAGTGACCGACTTGGACGGCAAGACCACTAAGTTCTTAGTCAAAACCGACAAGACCATTGTGGGCGAAGCTCTGCTGGAAGTGGGTCTGATTGCCGGTGAAGAAGGTCCTTACGGTCTGATGGTAAGCTCTGTCAACGGCATCTCCGCAGATTACAACAAGGACAAGGCCTACTGGGCATTTTACACCAATGGCGAATATGCCACCAAGGGTGTGGATCAAACCGAAATCGACCCCACCGCGACCTATGCCTTTGTAAAGACCCCCGCTTAATTGCACGAAGCCGCCGATGCATTTTGCATCGGCGGTTTTTTATCTTGAAAATGGATATTTTTGTGCTATAATGGCTGTATTGAATCGAAAAGGAGATAAATAATGAAATTAGGTATCGTGGGACTGCCCAATGTGGGCAAGTCTACTCTGTTTAACGCTATCACCAATGCAGGCGTGCCTGCTGACAACTACGCATTCTGCACCATCGACCCCAATGTGGGCGTGGTAAGCGTACCCGACGAGCGGCTCGACTGGCTGGCTGAGCTCCACAATCCCAAGAAGCTCACCCCCGCGGTGATCGAGTTCGTGGACATCGCAGGTCTTGTAAAGGGCGCATCCAAGGGTGAAGGCCTGGGCAACAAGTTCCTTTCTAACATCCGCACCACCGATGCCATCGTCCATGTGGTCCGCTGCTTTGAAGACTCCAACGTGACCCATGTGGAGGGCAGCACCGACCCCCTCCGTGACATCGACATCATCAACCTGGAGTTGGTGATGGCTGACATTGAGATGGTAGAGCGCCGCATCGACAAGGCTCAGAAGGCTATGAAGGGCGGCGACAAGAAGTTTGCCCGGGAAGCAGAGCTGTTCACCGAGCTGCTCTCTCACCTGAATGAGGGCAAGCTTGCCCGTACCTTTGACGGCAGCGAAGACGATATGGCCCTCATTGCCACCTCCGATCTGCTGACACTGAAGAAGACCATTTATGTGGCAAACCTGGCAGAAAACGAGATCAACGAGCCGGAAAACAACCGCCATTATATGGCAGTGAAGTAACTGCCCAGTGCCGAGGGCCGCCAACTGATCCCCATCTGTGCCAAGCTGGAGGCTGATATTGCCGAGCTGGTCCACCCCGAGGAAAAGGCAATGTTTATGGAAGAGCTGGGTGTGGCAGAATCCGGTCTTGACCGGCTGATCAAGTCCTCCTACGCACTGTTGGGCCTTATCTCCTTCCTCACCGCAGGCGCGGACGAGTGCCGGGCCTGGACCATCAAGAAGGGCACCAAGGCACCCCAGGCCGCCGGCAAGATCCACACCGACTTCGAGCGTGGTTTCATCCGGGCCGAGGTCATCGCCTTCACCGATATGAAGGAGCAGGGCACCATGGCAAACGCCAAAGCCAAGGGTCTGGTCCGCAGCGAGGGCAAGGAATATGTGATGAAGGATGGCGACATCGTCAACTTCCTGTTTAATGTGTAAGCAAAAACCCTCCCCTGTTGGGAGGGTTTTCTGTATTCATAGGCCTAATAGTTCTTTCTTTTTTACCTCGAACTCTTCCTGGGTTATAATACCCTGATCCAGCAGATCCTTATATTTCTTTATATCATCGATATTGGTTTCTTTTCTCTCTTGCTGAACCGGTTCTGTCTGCACGGGTGTTTTGTTTTTTCGCAAGCAATGCACAATTACTTCCACCACGCCGATCACCAACAACAATGCCATCGGCAAAAACAGCAAAAGATTGGCAACGCTTAAGCCACTTACATTTTCATATGCCATAAGGCTTTCTTCTATGTAAGGAAGGGTTGTTTGACAGACAAGATTTTTGACGTTCTTTGCCACGCCTGTGATTGCCTTTTGCAAAGAGGCATTCCACACAAACGGAACCAGTACCAAACCGCCAGCAAGCAGAGTGCTGTAATACTTCTTTACTTTGAGCAAGACAATACCGGCAGCCAGCACAAATACGAAATGACAAATTATCAAGAAAGACAAGGATGTGCTGTTACTTTTCACCTTCTCAAGGGCATCCGGTAATTCCGCCTTTTCTTCTCCCGTTAAAATATGGACCGGGACAGACCCCAAATCTTCCTCAAATTCTGTATCAACTTGACTGAATACACACCCAGAAGTGGGAAGCAAGGCAATTAACAACAGTACCGCAAGAATGACTTTAATCGTTTTCATTGTATTCTCTCCTGTTTTTGGGATAGCCGCTTTTAAAAAACATTCATACGGCTTTTCTGTATAAAATTATAGGTCAATTTCACCCTATTGTCAATAGGTCAATGTGCCATAATTATAGTGGGTGATGATTATGAGCAGATTGAAAGAGCTACGAAAAAGCAAGCATTTGACCCAGGTACAAATGCAGATACTGACAGGAATCGATCAGAGTGATTATTCCAAAATCGAAAACGGAAAGCGATACTATACGTTTGAGCAATGCAAAAGAATTGCTATGGCACTGAATACCAGTATGGACTATCTCGCTGGGCTGACCGACGAAAAGAAACCCTATCCCCGAAACACCGATGACTAAAAAAGCAGCTTGTCTTTTGACAAGCTGCTTTTCCTATTGTGGCCGTAGGGGACGATGCCCTCATCGTCCCGCGGGTGGGTATGGGTATCTGCCCCTACGACCAAAAATTATCGTCGCAGGACTGCACGCCATCCCTCATCCGTCTTCAAAAGCCGTCCAATATGGCCGGCTTTTGAATCCACCTTCCCCCAGGGGAAGGCTTTTTATTCGTATTGGTTGTCCCAGGCGGCGGGGGGCAGCTCGGGCTTTTTGCCACGGGTCATCAGCTGCTGGACCACATTCTTGGGAGGGATTCCCTGGAAGACCACCGCATAGGCCGCCTCCACGATAGGCATTTCCACCTGGTATTTCTTCTTCAGAGCAATGGCTGCGGGCAGGGCATTGATACCCTCCACCACCATTCCCACCTGCTTGGTAGCTTCTTCCACCGGCACACCCTGGCCGATGAGCATACCGCAACGGTTATTGCGGCTGTGCATACTGGTGGCGGTAACGATCAAGTCGCCAATACCTGCCAGGCCGCCAAAGGTCTGCTCCCGGCAGCCCATAGCCATTCCCAACCGAGAAATCTCCGCCATACCACGGGTAATGAGCGCCGCCTTGGCATTGTCGCCATAGCCCAGGCCCGTGGCAACACCGGAGGCCAGGGCGATGACGTTCTTCATTGCGCCGCAAAGCTCCACGCCCAACACATCGTCATTGGTGTACACCCGCATACAAGTTCCCCAGAACACATTCTGCACGAACTCCGCCACTTCCCTGTCCTCACAGGCGGACACGATGGTGGTGGGCATATCCTTGGCAACCTCCTCTGCGTGGGTAGGGCCGGACAGGGCCACTAACTTCACGGTGGGGTTATTCAGTTCCTGGGCAATGATGCCGGTCATGGTCAGCAAAGTATCTGCCTCGATACCCTTGGCCACATCCACGATGATCTGGCCGTCTTTGATAAAGGGGGCTGCCTGGCGGGCAGTGCTGCGCACAAAAGGCGAGGGCACGGCAAACAGCAGGATATCCTTGTCCTTGCAGATTTCCGCAATTTCCTCTGTAAAAGCAATTCCTGCGGGGATCTCCATGCCGGGCAGGTTGGGATGCCGCCGGGTAGCGGAGAACTCCTCCACTTCCTTTTTCAAGGCAGACCAAACACACACCTTATGGCCGCTGTTATAGAGCATCCGGGCCAAAGCCATACCCCAGGTACCTGCGCCCAAAACACCGATCTTACTCATAATTGCATCTTTCCTTCAAAAAGTATTTCCTATATGATACCTGTTTTCCGGGGGATTGTCAATCTTCCGCTGTCAAAGCAGCCGTCACGCAATCGATATCCGCAACGGGCAGGGTAATACCGTTATCCAGCAACGCCCGGCCTGTGAGCAATGTGTCTTTGTAGCGGTAGGTCTTCTCCGGGTCTGCCACCGGGTATACCGTGAGCACATCCTGGTTGAGCACATTGGAGAATACCTGCACCTCCAGGCGGTTTAAGTCTTCGTCGGCATACTGAACGGCGACGAGATTTTCCGTATCATGGAGGATGCGGAAGGTGGCATTTTTATAGAAGTCCCGGTCCTGCTTAAACCGGCGGATATGGTCTTTTAATGCCTGCTTTTCTTCTGCCGGGTAAGCGGCAATATCCGTGGAGAAGCCCACCGGACCGCCGGTTAGAAAGCTATGGGTATAGCGGGGGGTTACATTGTGAACATTTTCCCAGTTTGCGCCGTTGCAGCTCAGGGGCAGCTGCACCAAAGTGGGGCTGCCGTACTTGGGAATGCCATCCACATAGCGGCGCACATCCCAGCGCTCAATATGGCAGGGCGGTAAACGCAAAGCGGTATCCTTGATGATACGGAATCCGTAAATGGGGCTTTGGTTATCGCTGGACCAAATGCTGTCATAGAACATTCCGTTTGCAAGCTCCATCCGGTTGCCGCCACCGGAGCAGTTGGTGATATGCAGATCCGGGTTTTGCGCCCGGATATCCGCCAAGAATTGCCGGACACCCTGGAAATAGCGGTAAAATCCGTCACCGGTTTCGTCATAGGCCAAGGGTGCATTCAAGTCAAATTTGAAGAATTTGACCCCATAGTCCTTCGCCAGCTTCAGCACCACATCGGTAATATACTTTCTGGCATCCGGATTGGCAAAATCCAAAAAGGCATTGCCGTTAGAGCCTAATTTGTAGTACTCCGGGTGCTCTTTATAGGTAGGTGTTCCGGTGTTGGCCCTCTCCGGCTCTACCCATAGGCCAAAGCCCATTCCCCTGCTGCGGACATAGTCCGAAACCTCTTTCATTCTGCCGAAGAAGCCCCCCTTGGGATTCTCCTGCCAAATGCCCACCTCGTCAAACCAGTTCTCCGTTGCGCCGAACCAGCCGGCATCAATGGCAAACAGCTCAACACCTAAGTCGGCAGCACAATCGATTTGACGGAAGATATCTTCTATATCCAGGGTCTGGAAATTCAGCATCCAAGTGTTGAACAGCACCGGCAGCCTCTTGCGGGGATACAGCCGGTTATAGACCGTATGCAGCCGCCAGGCATCCAAATCCAACAAAGAATTTGCTTCATAGGCAAGCAGCCTGGGCATTTCGATGGTCTCTCCGGCGGCGACCTTTAAGCGCAATCCCTTATCGTTAATGCCGGTTTCAATCAAGACTCCCACGGATTTTTGCGTTAGGAAAGTCTTGGTCACTTTTATTTTCCATTGGGCATTGGGCAGCAAATGCAACACAAATATCTTGCCGTTGCCCCGGTTACGCAGAGCCACCATCGGCACACCGGCATTTGTAGTCTGCAAGCCAAGGCTTTCCAGCTCCACCCCGGTCACCAAGGGTTGCCAGCCACCCTTGCTTTCCGTCTGCCAGCAGCTGAACTGGGTATAGACCTCGTAATCGCTGTTCTCCAAAAAGATGCGGGAGGTATAGCGGTTCAGTGTTAAATCTTCCTTGGCGGTAAGTTTATCAGCGCGGCTGATAACACCGCAGCCCAATTCCTCATAAGTACAGATGACGGAAAAAGCATCATATTCTGCCTCATAACCGTTTTCGGTGGCTTTTTGTTTTTCCAAGTCCCGGTCTGCGCCGTCAATGACCCCAAAGCTGCCATAGGCAGAAAAGAATCCGGACACACCGGTATGGGCGCCACTTGTAAAAATCTGTTTCTTTATATCCATAGCAGGCTCTCCTTATAGACCGATCAGACAAAGGGCAACCGTGCCCAGCAAGATGCCCAACCACTGTTTTATACCCAATTTTTCCTTAAAAAAGAGCATTCCCGATAACAGCGTGACAAAAATCAGTCCGCCGTTGACCACTGGGAAGAAAATCACCTTTTTCATCACCCCGGACAGGTACAAATTGATAATATGTACCAATCCCATAAACGCGCCGGACGCAGCTGCCATGGTAATGGCATTGCCCTTCAACCGGAAGGTAGCGGGCAGCTTTTTCTCTCCCAGCTGCCAACCCACAAGGTTGATACCCACAGCCAGCAAAAAGGCCAGCCGCAAAAACGCGAACAGTTCTCCCTTATGGGCCGACATTTGGTGGGTGGATTGCAGCACACTGATGCCGCCCAGCGCCAGCATCGCGCCCAAAGCGTAAACCAACCATTTCCGATTCAGCTTTCCTTTTTTCAGATCCAGTGCCAACGCCAAGGCACCGATCAACAACGCAAGGAGCAAAATATGCCGCAAACCCAATTTTTCGTCCCAAACCACAGCGCCGTAGATCACCGGGATCACCAGGGAAACGCCCTGGATGAAGCTGGTGAAGCCCATAGGACCGACCGCCAACGCTTTTAGGAAGAAATACTGGTTCAGCCACAGGGCCGCCGCAAACAAAACTGCGGTCACCGCCGTAAAGGCAGAAACTTCCCAGCCACCGGTGCAGCACAGCACCGCAAAAGAGCCGGCATACAAAAATGTATTGAATTTATAGATATCTGTTTCATTTTGCAAGGTTTTCTTGCTGAAATTATTGGAAAATACATTCTTGCCTGTTTCCAGCAAAATGCTGGCGGCAAGGAGCAAATACGATTTCACGGCTTTTCCTCCGTTTTCTTTCTTTAATCCTCCAAAATGTAGGCAGCGGTGATCTCGCCGTAGTAGGCGGTGTGGAAATTGTTTTCTTCGGCCGTACCGGCAGGATAGCTGTGCGCCCGGTAGGCAGGCTCTAAGGCAGACAAGTCCTGGTCCTGCTGATAGATAACCTTACATTCCAAAGTCAAGGGTAGCTCCGCAATGGCCGGCACAGACACAGTCTGTCCTTCCACCTGGGTCAGCCCCAGCGCCTGGAATTTATCCATATCCCGGCCGGACTTCGTGCCGCACAGACCCAAAATTTTCTTATCAATAGGGCCAACCGGGATGTTCACGGTAAACTCTCCGTTTTGGTCCAAAATAGCCTTGGTATGGCGGCTTTGCCGCACATAGACAACAAAAATGGGCCTGCTCCATTCAACACCCAAATGACCCCAGCCGATGGTCATAGTATTCACTTTGTCCCCAGCCTTCGTAGTGAGCAGCGCGCCCTTTTCCACACCTGCCAAGATTTGACCGGCATAGTCCCAAACATTGACTTCCTTTTTCATACTCACGCCTCCTTTTCCCTTATGATAACGGCAAAAAAACGAAATGGCAAGTGTTTTTTGTAGTATTGACTTTTTGTCATTTTCCGCCTATATTAAATAGGATTGTTTGTAGGAGGTGCGCAATGGTAAAACGGTGTCTGATAACCCTGTTGGGCAGCTGCATATTAGCCTTTGGCCTGTGCCACATCCACGCATTATCCGGTGTCACCGAGGGCGGTCAGTTGGGTCTGACCCTACTGCTGCACCATTGGCTGCACATCACCCCGGCGATCTCCGCCCTGGTGATCAACATTATCTGCTACGCCGCCGGGTGGAAGGCATTGGGCAAATCCTTTTTGTTTTACTCATTTGTCGCCGCAGCTGGCTTCAGCGGCTTTTATCGCATCTTCGAGCAATTCCCCCCGGTCTTTCCGGAACTGGCGCAACACCCCTTAGCAGCGGCGCTGCTGGGCGCGGTTTTCGTCGGTTTAGGCTGCGGATTGTGCGTGCGGGTGGGCGGCGCACCCTGTGGCGACGATGCCTTAGCGATCACCCTAAGCCATATTTTTAAGGCAAAAATCGAGTATTTTTATATGATTTCCGATATTACTGTACTGCTCCTTTCCTTAAGCTATATCCCGGTGCAGCGAATCGGCTTCTCCCTGCTGACGGTGCTCCTTTCCAGCAAGCTGGTGGGCATCGTCCAGCGTTTTAATTTCCCCCATGGAGGCAAAAAATGAACCGCAAAGCTCTGAAAACTACATTTTTGGACACCGTCCCCGTCCTCACCGGCTACCTGTTTTTGGGTGCGGGCTTTGGTATCCTTTTGGGCGAGAAGACCGGCTTGGGTGTGGGTTGGGCCGCCATTATGGCGCTTACTATTTTTGCCGGCTCCGGCCAGTATCTGGCAGTGAGCCTGATCGCCGACCACGCAAGCCTTATTAGCGTGGCCATAGCCACATTCCTGGTCAATGCCCGGCATATTTTTTACGGCATTTCCCTTTTGACGCCTTACAAGGGAGCAGGCAAGAAAAAAACCTATATGATCTTCGGTCTTACCGACGAAACCTACTCATTGGTGACCCAAAATGAGCCCCCGGAGGGCATGACCCGCCATACATACTGCTTTTTGGTGACCCTTTTCAATCAGATCTACTGGATCATCGGCTGCAGCCTGGGCAATTTGATGAGCCTGCTGCCCATCAGCTTTGAGGGTGTGGAATTTGTGCTGACAGCACTGTTTGTGACCATGTTTGTGGAGCAGTGGCTCAGCCACAAACACCACCTGCCGGCTATCATCGGTGTGGGTTCTACCCTGCTTTGCTTGCTGATTTTCGGACAGGATATTTTTCTGATCCCCTCAATGGTTATGATCGCACTGCTGCTGACCATCTCCCGCAAGACAGGAAGGAGGCAGGAGAATGTATAAAATTGCTTTGATCGCTGTGGCTGCGTTGGTCACCATGTCCACCCGTTTTTTACCCTTCCTCATCTTCGGTGAAAAGCGGAAGACCCCGGAGCTCATCCTCTATTTGGGCAAGGTTCTACCCTGCGCCATTATGGGTATGCTGGTGGTGTACTGTCTGAAAGAGGTCAAGCCTTTGGTATATCCCTACGGCATTCCCGAACTGCTCGGTATCCTGTTCGTTGCCGGTTTACACCTTTGGAAGCGAAACAGCTTGCTGAGCATCGGCGCCGGTACGGTGTTCTATATGATACTGGTACAAGTAATTTTCTAAACGGCAAAAACCCGTATGTCCAAAGGACATACGGGTTTTTTATTGTTTTAAGACAGCAGGAGCTTGTCGTTTACCTCGTCGGAGCCGCTGGCCTTGCTGAACAAAGCCAGGAGCTGCTCCACGGTGAGCTTCTTCTTCTCCTCGCCGGACACATCAACCACAATGCGGCCGTCGTACATCATAATCAGACGGTTGCCGTAGGTGATGGCGTCACGCATATTATGGGTGATCATCAAGGTGGTCAGATTATCCCTTTCCACGATGCGCTGAGTAGTCTCCAGCACCTTGGCTGCGGTCTTGGGGTCAAGGGCGGCGGTATGCTCGTCCAACAGCAGCAGCTTGGGCTTCTGCAGAGCTGCCATCAGCAGGGTCAGTGCCTGGCGCTGGCCGCCGGAAAGCAGACCGACCTTGGCGGTCATTCGCTCTTCCAAACCCAGGCCCAGGGTAGCCAGCTGCTCCTTATAGAGCGCCCGCTCCTTCTTGGTGATACCGGTACGCAGTGTGCGGATCTTACCACGGCGGGCAGCCAATGCCAGATTTTCTTCGATCTGCATGGTAGCGGCAGTACCCATCATAGGATCCTGGAACACGCGGCCGATATACCGGGCTCGCTTGTGCTCCGGAAGGTGGGTCACATCCACACCGTCAATGAGGATCTTTCCTTCGTCTACGGGGTATGCGCCGGACACGGAGTTCATAAGGGTACTCTTACCTGCGCCGTTGCCACCGATAACGGTGACGAAATCGCCGGGCTTCAAATGCAGGCTAACACCCTGCAGGGCGCGCTTTTCGTTGATAGTGCCGGCATTAAAAGTTTTATGAATATCGATTATTTCGAGCATGCCGGCACCTCCTTCTTATGCTTTTTGAATCCGTGGCCGCCCAAATTGGGTACAGTCAGGAAAATGGCCACGATGGCAGCGGACATCAGCTTCAGATACTGAGAGTCCACCTGCAACAATGTCAGAACCGCCTGGATTACCAGGTAGTAGACGATCGCACCTAAGCTGACAGCCAGCAACTTCAGCGCGAAATTCTTAAACAGTTTGCCGAACAGCACATCACCAATAATGATGGCAGCCAGGCCAATAACAATAGCGCCACGGCCCATATTGATTTCGCTGTTGCCGTTGTACTGGGCGAACAGAGAACCGGACAGCGCCACCAGGCCGTTGGCCAGCATGAGGCCGATCATCTTGTTGGCGTTGGTATTGATGCCCTGGGCCCTTGCCATATGCTCATTGGCACCGGTGGCGCGGATGGATGCGCCCCGCTCCGTACCGAAGAACCAGTACAAAATACCGATGATGCAGGCAGTGATCACCACCAGGACGATGGGTGGATACAGGTAAATGGGCTTGGTGCCGTCCAAAGCTGTGCTCAAAAACAGCGCGGACACCAGGGGTTTGCTGTTCCGGGCCGGAATGGTAAGGGTGGAGATCAGCTCGCCCTTTTCTATGCCCATAATGATCATATTGATCGTCCACAAACCCAACTGGGTCAAAATACCGGCCAAAATAGCCGGGATCTTGCAGGTAGTATGCAAAAAGCCCGTAACCGCGCCGGTAAGCATACCGGCCAGGAATGCGCAGACCATTGCCAGCCAGGTGGGTTGGCCCATGGCCATCATCACGATGCACACAGCGCCGCCGGTACAGAAAGAGCCGTCCACCGTCAAGTCGGACAGTTCCAAAATTTTATAAGTAATGTAAAGGCCAATGGCCATAACGCCCCAGATCAGACCCAGGGACAACACACCCGGCAGCGCACTGCCGAAATTCATTAAGCGTTCCATAAAGGGAAAGTCCTCCAAAGGATATCATTATCTATAAACAGACCTTAAGTGCAGCCGCTGATTTCAGCGGCTGCACTGAAGAAATCAAATTTTATTCACTTTATATTACTCTGCCACTTCCAGCTTTTCATAGCCTTCCAGGGGAGTGATACCCAGGGCCTTGCAGATCTCCTCGTTATAAAGAGCAGTTTCCTTGGGTGCATACTCGATGGGCATCTTGGTAATATCAGCGCCGTCCCGCAGGATCTTCACAGCCATCATACCGGTGGCATAGCCCAGATCGTAGTAATCGATGGACAGAGTTGCAATACCGCAGCCGCCGCAGATACCGGACTCACCGGCAATGATAGGTGTCTTAGCTGCGCGGGCAATGCTGTCGATAGCGGTAGCATTGTTTGCAACAGTGTTATCGGTGGGAACATAGATCACGTCAGCATAGTCGCAGGCAGAGGTGGTAACAGCCATCATATCGCTGGTATCGGCAAAGCCGAACATCTTGGTCTCAATATTCTTGCCCTTCAGGTACTCGGCAACCTTATCGACCTGGAACTGGGAGTTTGCCTCGCCGGAGCAGTACAGCAGAGCGACTTTCTTGGCAGTGGGAACCCAATCCAAAATCATCTGAGCCTGCTTGTCCAGGTTGGCCAAGTCGGAGGTGCCGGAAACATTGGCGCCCACGGTACCGGTGAAGTCCTTGATACCCAGAGCAGCGCCGTATTCTGTAACGGAAGTACCCAGAATGGGGATCACTTCGGTTGCGTTGTAAGCTGCTGCCACAGCGGGAGTAGCGTTTGCCATAATCAGGTCAACCTTGGAGGAAACCAAGCCATTGACGATGGTGGAGCAGTTGGAAGCCTCGCCGGCTGCATTCTGCTCATTGAAGGTAACCTTGTCTGCGCCCAGCTCCTTGGTAACAGCTTCCTTGAAGCCCTTGGTAGCCTGGTCCAGTGCGGGGTGGGGCATAAACTGGCAAATACCGATGGTAAAATTATCCTTGGCAGGTGCCTTGGTGGCTTCGGTAGCGGCGGGGTCGCTTGCAGCAGGATCTGCAGGCTTAGCGGTGCAGGCTGCCAGACCCAGCAGCATAATTGCAACCATAACGAGTGCTAATACTTTTTTCATAATCTTACTCTCCTTTTGCGATTCTCACGGAATCAAGTGATGGGTAGATTATATACTGTACCTCCCTATTTGTCAACAACCTGCGCACAAATTTCTTTCTACGAAACACACTTTTTGTGATTTTTGTATTTTTACACAAAAAAGTGACAAACACAAGCTCCCCAATTCAGCACTTTACCGTGATAAATCGTTCAAAAAAGGGCAAGGAACGGCGCATTGTCCGTTCCTTGCGGATTTCATGTGTTTTACAGGTACGCAGAAAAGCTTAAACGATCGCTTCTCTGAGCCACTCCAAAGTGCACTCCACCATGTGCTTGCCGGTCTCGGCAGAAGCCTCCACGGCGCTCTTGGCAAACCACTCGGTATTGTCCTTGCAGCGCTTCAGATCCACCAGCTCGGGGTAAGTGCCCATCAGCAAGGAGGTCTCCCACTTGCCTGCGTGGTCGAAGCCACCGCACTTGATCTGTGCATCGGCACCGATCAGGGGGATCACCTTAATATAGGAGAAGGGATCGTCCTCGGAGCCCATATCCTCGTAGTAGGTTGCGTAGGCATCGCTGCCCCACCAGCCCTTACCGAGCTTTTCTTCCATATACTCCATAGTCACCTTCTTGGCAGCCTTGTGGCAGGCGATGGTCATGGGCATCAAGCCTGCGCCCTCGGTCTGGTGATGGGGTACTAAGTAAATATTCTTATGACCGGCATCGATCATAGACTTCAGAATGTAGTACAGGTAATTTACATAAGCATCCTCGTCCACGTGGAAGTGGCTGGGCTTGGGCTCGCAAACTGCGTAGGAAGCCACACCGTACCAAATGGGAGGGCAAACCACGATTTCCTTTTCCTTTTCCAGCTCCCGCAGGCAGCCGGTGACAACCAAAGTGTCAGTGCCGCAGGAGGCGTGCTTTGCATGGTACTCCATTGTACCGATGGGGATCACGAAGGGAACCTTGCGATCCACAGCATCCTGGATCTGATCGTAAAACATTTCAAGCATTTGCATAATCAATTACTCCTTTTGGACAAAATGCGCCCCAATGGGCGCATTTTGCGTAAATTATAATTAGAAGTGGATCTCGGGGCAGACCTCGGGGATCTCGGGGCTGAGAACCTCGTAGCCGCCTTCCTTAACTGCGATACCCTTCTCCCAACGGACGCCGAAGGTGTCGGAGGAGATGTAGGTGTCCACCTGGAAGGTCATGTTGGGCTCCAGGTTGTAAGTAGAGGAAGTCTCGCACCAGGGTGCTTCCACCTCGATGATGCCGGTGCCGTGGAGAGGACCGTAAACATAGTTCTTCTCGTACCCGTGGTCAACATAGTACTTGTAGAAGCCCTTAGCAATGCCAGCAGCCCAAACGCCGGCCTTGACCTGCTTCTCGGACCAGGTGTGAGCCTCGCGGCAGAACTGCACGATGTCGCGGCGCTGGCCTTCCAGAGTGCCCAGGCAGATGGGGTAACCGCTAGCAGCGGAGTAGCCGTCGATCTTAGCGGACAGGTTCAGCTGCACGATGTCGCCCTTCTGGAACTCACGGTAGGAAGAACGGGAGATAGCGTGGCGGGTGGAAGCCTCGGAGAACACGTACATGGGCAGGCCTTCGTACTCGGCGCCGTTCTCGTAAACAACGCGCTGTGCGATACCAACAGCCTGCAGCTCGGTCATACCGGGGCGAATTTCCTTCATAACCTGCTGGGTAGCCAGGTCAGCAATGCGGTAGCCTTCACGCAGGCAAGCCAGCTCGTTCTCGGACTTGATGCGGCGCAGCTCGACCATGATCTTGCCGGCGTCAACGATCTCAGCCTCGGGGAAAGCGTCCTTGATGGCGTTGAAGATGGTAACGGAGGTATCCAGGAAGGATGCCACACCGATGCGGATCTTCTTGCCGGTCACGCCGATAGCCTTGAAGACATCGTGGAAGGTGTCGGGCTTAGCCTCGGGGTAAGCGGGGTCAGCGCCTTCACGGTAAGCAAGCAGGGTAAAGATCTTGTCCAGCTTGTTGCGGTCAGCACCGAAGATGGAGGACTCGGGGCCTACCATCAGAGCAGCCTCGCCGTTGGCAGCAATAGCCACGCCGGCGCGCTCGAACAGGGGCCAGAAGCCGGAGAAGTAACGGGGGTTAGCGTAGTCAGCCTCGTTGCCGTTAACGATCAGCACGTCCAGCTTTTCGCGGACCAGGATCGCAGCGCAGCGCTTTACTCTTTCTTTATACTCGTGATCGGGGATGCAAATTCTTGCCATTTTGTATTTCCTCCTAAAATAGTTTACATAATTATTTTCGATTACTCGCAGTAACCGGCATTGATGTAGAAATTGACCTCTCTGGGTTCGGCGCGGCCGTACTGGGCAACGATGGGCTGATCGCTCTCCAGCATAATGGCGTACTGCTCGTCGAACTTAGCGGTGTACTGGCCAAAGTCGCACTCCTTATTGGTACGCAGGCAGCGAACACGCATAGCTTCCACCTGGGTGGTGAAGCTGACGGGGTCCTTATCGGTGTAGATCAGGGTGAATTTCACATTTGCCACCTTGTCGCTGA
Source organism: Faecousia sp. (assembly GCA_045580345.1). Classification (GTDB taxonomy): domain Bacteria; phylum Bacillota; class Clostridia; order Oscillospirales; family Oscillospiraceae; genus Faecousia. The sequence continues at coordinate 24,772 of JAZNNO010000001.1, read as the reverse complement.
CGTTGGTGATGATGACGGATTCGTGACCGGGGATCAGGTTCACGCCCTCGGGGGGCAGCTCTGCATCCGGGAAAATCCAAACTTTTTTGCCGTAGGCCATTGGGGGTTCCTCCTCATTCATAGTAAAAAATCGGTTTCATATCGTGGTAAAACTGACTTGCCGGGTGGATCGCATATTCTATAAAGCAGGGGTGCGTGTGTTCCCACCATTTTTGGGTAATGGGGTCGTTATCCATCTTCTGCATATCGGCATCGAAATCCTCACCCACATACTCAAAGTAAGCAAAGACCAGATCGCCATGGAGATAAATGGAATAATTCCGCATATTACACTGCTTGATGGTTTCCAGCACTTCCGGCCAGGGATTGGCGTGCAAGGCGCAATACTCCTCGATTTTTTCCGGCTTCAGCTTACCCAGCTGACCGAATCGCAAGACTCCCATAACGCCACCTCCTATGCATTCACTGCAAGCGTTCCACATCAACATATAGTTTAGTATAAATCGCCCGGAATGTCAATTCCTGTCAGGGCTTTTTCTGAAAATTCGTGAAAGTGCCTTATAGGAGTTCTGCTTTTTGGAAAACTTCCACAAGTTTATCCATTGGCAGAGTAGTTTTTACATACCGGCACTTGCCCGCAGGCAGGACAGCTAAGCCATTTTCCAAAGAAACCGGTGGCTGCCAAAGCTCCTCATAAAGCTGGATCTCCTCAGCATTTACAGGCAATTTCAGCTTGCCCTCACCGGATCTGTGCCAGTAGACCGCCCAGCTTTCGCCACCCCGGGTAAAGGTATAGGCAGTGATGGGGAAATCCTCAGACAGCGCTACCCGGAAATAAGGCTGCAGCTCATATTCCTTCTGCTCATTGATCAGCAGGATATGCTCCTGCTCCAGGTTCTTCATTTCTTCCTTTTGCTCTTCTGTGAAGAAGCCGCTTGTGCGGGCATCCTCCCAGCGGCGCAGGACTTCCAAAATGTCATAGAGCCGGGGATTTTCTCCAAAGAATTTCCGGTCGGAGATCATAGTCGCCGGGCAATCCCAGGCAGCGGCCTTGGCGCTGCTGTAGGCAAATTGGTCGGCCTGCGTACCTGTACCGCCCCAGAACTGCCACCAGCCGAAATTCACCCGGGTGAAGTCCTTTTTCATCTCAATGGCTTCGGGAATGGGATGAACACCGATCATTTCCTTGAACACTTCCGGACGGAAGATATCAAAGGCATTGGCACCGCTGAGCATATGCCAGCTGAAATGGGCCTTAGCCGCACCCTCGCAGAACAGGGGCGCAGTCTGCAGTTTCTTATACACACTGTACTGGGCATTGGGGATATGGTACGCGTGGGGCGCATTGGCGCCCTCAGAGCCATCGAAGTATATAAACCCAAAGCCCAGGTTATAGGTATCCGCAAGCTTCTGGGATACCTCGTCGGCAAGGCTGGTATTTTGGTCAAGATAGGCGCTGACAGCGCTGTACTCACTCACATCCAGCACTCCACCGATTTGACCCAGAGGGTGTTCTGTGACCGTGGTATCGTATGCACCGCGGGTACAGCCGGTAAAGCAGTAGGGCCGTTCTTCCGTGCGACCCTCGTAGGTGATCAGTTCCCCGCCGAATTGCAGCACACGGCGCTTATCTGCCATGGGCGCAGCAAAGGGATCCTGCTCCACATAAACCGTGGTATCCTCTTTGCCCAGCGGCTTTGCCAAGGTATAGTGCTGGATCAAATGGAGACGGTGGTCAGCAACCGGGGTCACATATCGGCTCTTCAGACCAATATGGGGCTGCAAAAGATGCAGGCCGGGGATAATGCCCTCCTCCCGCAGCCGGGAGAGGACCTTCTTCAAATCCTCCGCGCCGTTGGGGTAGTGGTCATTATAATCATAATCTCCACACAAGCCATAGCACTGGGCAGACTTATAAATACTGGTAAAATATACCTGCATCAGCTTGTAACCGCCGGCCTTGCAATAGCGAATATGCTCCTCTACCGTGTCCGGATACAGCTCCCAGGTGTAATAAATAGCTTGGTTGGTGCAGGGATTGCGGCGGCTTTCCACGCCACGGGGCAGGTCAAAATCCTCCTCCACCGCGGCAACGCAATCCAAAAGCTGTTCCTTGGGGGCAACGATCAGCGCCGCGCCGGGGCCTTGCAGGCGAATATCCCGGTGGACGGTGGCATGCATAATATGATAGTCCTCCCGCTGTTCTGCATCAATCAAAGTACGGGGGTCAGATGCCAGCACATTGACCGCAGTATTCTCATCCCAGCTCACATTCAGCCACTGACCGAAATTCTCCCGATCAGCCACAGGCAGCTGCAGCAGGCAGAACTCCGTTGCTGGGGGTTTATCCATACACAGATGGCCATAGTCCGTGGGGTGATCAATGAAACTGTCCAGGCAGAAGTTTACATAACTTTCTTTCTCCTGCACCTGCACCACAGCCTCATAGGGTGCAACAGAGAAACCCACGATCAGCTTATCCCCTTCCCGTCGGAGAGAGTTGGCAGGATAAGTCGTGCGCTTGCACAGGGTAGAGAGCTTCACCTCATTATTAAAGGGCCGCTCCTGGGTCACGGAAAACAGCGGAAGCTTTGCATCTTTCGCTAAGCATTCCTCGCCGTTTGCCTTACACACAAGGCTTTGGGCAATACAGTCCTCCCCTACCGTCAGGCGGAACAGGGAATTTTCAATCACAATAGCCATATTATTCTCCAAAAATCAGTTCTCCAAAATACTCCGGCAGGTGGAATGCAGGTTCTTCGCTGACAGTGGGACTCCAGGCAAGAAAATGCGTCTTTGCGGTCAAGTCGCCGCACTTATAGCAGTTACCCCGGACCTTCAAGCCCGGCTTCGCCTCAAACTGGGGATAGAACAGGCGGATAAAGGAGAAGGGCACTTTGTAGGTCAGAACCCAGCCGGTTTCCGTGAAGGTCACCTTGGGCTCCATGCGGGTCTCAAAGTCCGGAATGACGACACGCAAACGGTTATCCACATCGCAATCGCCCTGGCCAATGAGATAATTTGCCAAGGGGTTGATCTCAAAGTTCAGATAGGTAGGCGCATCGGTGGGCTGGATAAAGAACTCCAGACAGCTGTCGTTGCAGATCTCTGCCAAGGGATCGGTTTCTTCCTTGCGGATCTCTTTTTCAAAGGCCTCCATCCGCAGGTAAATGGCCTCCTCGTCCCAGCAAAGCTGAGCCTGGGCGGTAATGGGCAGAGGATCTGTCCACAGCAGGGTGTCGATGGGCATTACCTCGATGGCATTCCAATCGGGAGCGCCGGTGATTTTCTTTAAGGTGTAGGTTTTCATAGCAAAATCCCTTACATTCTGGCAATTTCCAACGCAGCTTCATAGAGCTTGCAGAACTTGCGGTATTTTTCTTCAATAGCGGGGCTGGGGTTGGGGGTATAGGCACGAACCATCTTCACGCCCTTGGCAGCCTCTTCCAAACTGTCAAACTGGCCCTGGCTCTTGGCTGCGATCATCGCCGCGCCCAGACATCCGGCCTCGGTAACAGCAGGAACTTCCAGGGGAAGGCCTGTGATATCCGCCTGCAGCTGGCACCAAACAGGGCTCTTTGCGCCGCCGCCGGTAGCAACGATGCTGGAGATCTTCGTACCCTTAGACAGGATATCCTCGCAGTTTTTCCGCAGGACAAAGCACACGCCCTCCATAACTGCCTTAGCCATCTGGATATTCGTATGCTCCTGGCGCAGGCCAAAGAATACACCGCTGGCCTCCCGGTCGAATTCCGGCGCATTTGTGCCCACCAAATAAGGCAGGAACAGCAGGTCCGTTTCCGGGGCTTTCAAGATTTCGGCATTCAAGGTGTCATAATCCAGATTGTTCATACAGGTACGGCGGAACCAATCCAGGCAAACGCCGCCGCTTTCCATAACCGGCAGCATCACATAGGTATCCGGCTTAAAGCCGTAGTGCAGGGCCAGGTCACAGTCCGGGTCGGGTTTCTCCTCGGTCATAGCGGTGAGCACCATTGTCGTACCGGTGGACAGGTTCATACCGCCGGGGGCAGTGTTGCCTGTGCCGATCATGCCGGCAAAATGGTCCAACGTGCCCACATTGACTTGGGTTTCGGCAGTCAGACCGGTGGCTGCTGCCACATTGTCGGTCAAGCCGCCCACCACAGTGCAGGGCTCTATCAGCTCAGGGAGCTGTTTCTCGGTGATGCCAATGGCCCGGAGCATTTCCTGCCAGTAGCATTTTCCGTAAATGTCAAAGTAAAAAGAGAAAGTGGCAATGGACATATCGGCGCACTTCTTGCCTGTGAGCCGGTAAACAATATAGTCCTTCAGCAGCATATAGGTCGCCACCTTGCCGAAAACTTCCGGGCGGTTGCGCTTCAGCCACAAAATCTTAGTGGCAGGCCAGGTGGGCAGCACAGCCTGCTGACCGGTCTTACGGTGGCACAGCTGGGCATCAAACTGCTGAGCGAGGATCTCGCACTCCTCTCCGGAGCGCTCATCCATCCAGGAGATGGCATTATAAACGGCCTTACCCTCTGCATCCAGGCAAACCAGGGACTCGGCCTGGCCGGTGAGGGCGATCTCCAGCACCTTGCCGGGATTCTCAGCCATCAGATCGTGCAATACTGCAACGAGATCGTCAAAATACTTTTCCGCGTCAAATTCGATAAATTCGCCCTCGCGGATATAGGCAACAGGCGCGCCCTTCTGGGCAACGCAATTTAAGGTTTCATCATACAGGGCAGCTTTCAGATTGGTACTGCCCAAATCAACACCAATATACATAAGGTGTCCTCCTTTTTTGAAAAAGGGCCACATCGATGATGTGGCCCTTTGCCGTTGAGATAATAAGGATCAGTAACCGACCTTCTCCCAGCACTCGAAGGGAGCAGCCAGCTCTTCGCTGATGTAGACCTGAGTCTTCTTGGTCTGCAGCATGGAGGAGGGCAGGTAGGGAGTGATGGGGCCGTGAGTGCACAGACGGGAGGTCATTCTCTGCCAGGAGGAGAAAGTACCGCAGGTAGCCAGTGCGTGAACCTCGATACGCTCCTTAGCGCGCATTACATCCAGAGGTCCGATGGTAGCGGCGCAGGGAGGAACATTTGCGATGTCGCCGGACTGACCGAAGGTACCGTTCAGGGAGTTCTGCATAATGGTCATGGGGTGCAGCTTGACGATCTGAGCGGGCTGATTCAGCCACTCTTCAACATCGCCGGAGCCGATGAACTCGGGGATGGGATCCACGAATGCCATGTGGCCAGCCCATCCGGGAGAGGTAGAAGCGATATCAGCGCCACCCTCGGAGATATCGTTGATGATCTTGGAGTAGTCCTTGATGTTCTCATTGGTGGGGAAGTGGACGTTCTCCATGGGCATACGCAGCTTCTCGTCGATCTGATAGTAGAAATACTTGATCATGGAGTGAGCGAAGCCAGCCTCGTAGGTGATGGGAGCGATGTTGCCGTTCTCGTCAGCCCACTCGTCCTCAGCGAACAGGTGAACCTTGGAGCAGTCAACCTGGAAGTAGTTGATCAGCTGAGCCAGAGGAATGTAGGTGTCGGGCTCGGGGTTACCCAGGATCATGGTGAAGGTCTTGCCAGCCTCGGAAGCTGCCTTCAGACGGGAGAACAGAGTAGCGATCAGAATGGGATGGGGGTTCATGATAACCTTAACATCGAATTCGGGATGCCACCAGGGCTCGCGCTTTTCCAGGTCCTTGCCGCTCAGGCTGCGGACATACTCACAGACCTTCTTGTCCTTGAAGGGAACAAAGTCGTGGGGTTGGAAGTCAAATTTGGTTGCGGGATCGGTAATGAAGTCTTTCATTGTACGGTCTCTCCTTCGAAAATTACTTTGTTTACTTTCATCCAGTGATCAACGATCACCAGGTCAGCACGTTTTCCAACCGCGATCTCACCGCGGTCATAGAACCCTACTGCCATAGCAGGGTTATAAGAAGCAAAGCGGAACACATCCACAACGGAAGCGCCCAAATGCTTCAAAGCATTACGGCAGGCAATATCCAGTGTCAGCTTGGAACCGGCGATCTCGCCTTCCCAGTCGAAGTTGATATCGTCCACACCGTCATAGCCCTCGGGAATCGGGCCGTCGCAGGCATAGGCATCGGAGATCAGAATGATACGGTCGTCACCCTTGATCCTCCGCACCAGGCGGAGCATATAAGGATCTACATGGATACCCATACTGTCGCAGATCAGCTCTGCATAGATCTCCCGGTTGTAGTTAACCGCTTCGTCTACGCAAACGCCACGGACTTCCGGGTAAAAAATGCGATCACCGGTGGCATTGGTGTGGTGGGTACCGATTCTCAGGCCATAAGGCATCAGTGCCTCCACCTCCTGAGGAGAAGCCTCAGAGTGGGCAACGGAGAACACCGCTGCAGGGTTCTTAGCCTTTACATCCTGCACAAACTGCACGATATTCTCCCGCTCGGGAGCCAGGCCCCAAACCTTTACCAAGTCCCAGCCGGCATCGATGATGGGCTGATACTTTTCTCTGTCCACAGGGCCGATCCAGGGGTTATGCTCTTTGTCGCAGCCGAACTTGGGATTCATATAAGGGCCTTCCATGTAGATACCGCACAGGTTCTTGCAATCCGGATCTTTCATAGCTTCCCGGATCTTACCCATGGCATCCACAAATTCCTCTGTGGTCATACTGAAGTACAACGCTGCCAAAATAGTGGTAGTACCGTGCTTCAAATGATGGCCCACGGACTTGGGATCATCATAGAAGAAAACCTTGCCGTCGGAGTGGGTGTGGATATCCACAAAGCCGGGGCCAACGTACTTTCCTTCGGCATCGATGATCTCGCAGCCTTCCGGGATCTCCAGCTTCCGGCTTTCGCCAAAAGCTGTGATCTTGCCATTTTCCATCAGCAGTACGCCGTTGGGGATCAAATGGTCACGCATGACCAATGTAGCATTGATGATTGCGGTCATTGTATACCCTCCTTAGCGCAGGGTGTCAAGCAGAGCCTTACCCTCTTCGATGATCAGCTCAGCAGTACCTGCCTTATAACGGGAGGAGCGAGCCTCGTAGCCGCCCTCGTCATAGGAGTCCTGCATGGGGAAGTAACCCTCAGAACCGTTGGTCAGGCAGCAGGGCATAACCACTTCCCAACCCGCAGCCTCTTTGATGCCGCGGCCAATGCCGTTGAAGGGCTCACCGGGGATACCCAACAGAGCAACCGGGCCAATGGTCACAGCGCTCAGACCCAAGGGGAAGGTCTCGGGACCGTGCTCCAGGCGAATCATACGGCCAGCCTCGGCAACCACGGTGGTCAGCTCCATGCCCTTAAAGGGGATCTCGCTGTCCTTGCCTGCAAGGTGCAGCTCATGATACTTACGGGCCAGGGGCATATCCTCGGGCTTGGGCATATTGGAGGGCAGTTCGCTTACCTTATAGGCAAAGCGAATAGTATCCACATCCCGGTAGTTGACCTTGTCATAAACCTGCAAGACAGCGCCGGCCATCACATTACCCATATGGCGGGAATGGCCATAGCCACGATCCACATCGTCAAAGTCGTGGAAGGTGTCGTTGAAGTCGCCGTCCTTGGCGTTTACGTTCACATGGTTGATATCACCCTGTGCGCCATTGAAGAAGATTGCTTTCACATTGTCCAGAGACTTCTCCAAACGGCGGCGGAACATAGCAGGCCAGTCAGCAGAGATCTTGTTGCCGCCCACTACGTCGGGGTGGCAGCCCATATTGGCCATCACGATGGTGTCTGCGCCTTCACGGTCGAAGCGGATCACATTCACGCGATCGTCAATGTCGCCAATGGGGTGCAGAATGTCGGGGTTGCCCACACCGGGGTTGGTGCGGACCTTGCCGTCCTTCATCCGGAAGCGGCGAACAAAAGCAATGTTAGGAGCCTTGCCCACAGCCCAACCCATCTTGGCAGGCTTCAGGTCTTCAAGGGCAAATACAGCAGCATCCACAAAGCGCTTGCCCACAAACTCTGTATACTCCAGCACCAGCTCATTTTTGCTGTCCATATCCAGCGTACCGGCAGTATGGGTGTGGGTGGAGTGAATGAAGATAGCCTCTTTGGCTATACCGGTCTTTTCAGAAATTCTTTCCTGATAATTCTTCACCAGTTTGGTGCCGATATGAAGGTTATCAATAGCCATCAGCAGGGTTTTGGTCTCGCCGCAAGCCAAGGCCACCGCAACGATCTCCAGGTCATCCAAAATACCCTCAGCATAGCGGGGTTTGAAATAGCCATTGATGGGAATGCCCAGCATGGGATTCACATTTACTTTGCTGTATCCAGCTTGTAAAGTGTTCATTCTATGTTCCTCCGATTATACGCGGTCTTCCAGCTGGTTGTCGTAGTGCAGGTCGTAAGCCTTCTCCTCGGGAGTGAACTTACGCAGGGTGTTGATGGTCTCGCCGCCCTTCCACTTACGATCGTTTACATCCTCAGTGGTACCCATGACGGTGATGTTGGCCTGACGGGGACGGGCACGGACGTGGTCCCAGTCGATGAAGTAGATGTGAGCGAACTCACCGCCGTCCAGCTTGCCATCCTTGATGGTCAGAGTCTCGGAACGGCCGAAGAACACGGAGCGCAGGTGGCCGTCGGTGTTCATGGAAGTGTAGTTGCCGGGCTCGTCAACATAGCGGCCGAACTGTGCGTGGATGGGGCCGGGGTGACGGTAATCGCCCTCGTTGGTGTAGTCGGGGATCATCTTGCGCATGATGTCCAGCAGGTCGTGCTGCAGGAACTCCAGGTCGAAGGAGTCGATGTCGTGAGAGCACTCCTGAACCATGACGGAGCAGGTGGTGTGGTGGGAAACCACAGCAACAGTACCGTTCTTAACACCGGACTGCTTTACGATCTCCATAACTTCCTTGGAAATGTCGTGGAAGGTGGGGATCCAGCCGCGGCTCTGCAGCTGCAGCTCTTTCTGATAAACTTTGAATTCCATAGTATATACCTCCAAAAATTTATATTTTTTCTAAACGGAATTAAGCGTGACGCTCGTCCCAGGCCTTACGGACTGCGGCGATCATCTCGTCCACCATAGCGGCACGGTCTTCTGCCTTGGCAACGCCGGAGGAAGAACCGGTGGCATCGGCGCCGGCGATGATGGTGTTATATACATCGGTGCCGTTGGCAATGCCTGCAGCGGTCAGCACCAGGATGTTCTCGTTAACGCTCTTGACACACTTGGTGGCAGCTTCCACATACTCGGGACCCACGCTGACACCGGTACCGATCAACTCAGAAGGCTCGGCAACGATGATGTCGGGGTTCAAAGTGGCGATCTTGGAAGCATCGGCCATAGAGTCCGCGCAGACGATGGTGGTCAGACCCACTTCGTCAGCACGCTTGATGGTGGCAGCCAGGGTATCAAAATCCAGGGGCTTTTCCACATGGTTCAGCATAACGCCCTCAGCGCCGGCTGCAACCAGGGACTCGGGCAGGATATCTGCCAGGCCACGGCCCACGGGGATAGGATCCATATGGGGTGCGAATACGTGAATGCGCTTGGTGTTCTCCTTCACCCGGCGGATGTCCACGACGGGGCAGGTGAACAGGATGTCCACGCCGTACTTCTCGGAAGCTGCGTCAGCAGCCTTGGCCAGGTCCAGGATCTGGTCGCCGTACAGGTAGGACTTGGGGCCGATCTCAAAGAAAGGCGCCTTGATCTTACAGTTGCTCATAATTTACCTCACGAATATGTATTTTTTGCGCCGTCAGCGCAGGGAGTCCAAAAGCGTGATGCCTTCTGCCACCAGTTGTTCGGCAGTACCGGCTTTATAGTTGCAGGAGCAGGCTTCGTAGCCACCCTCGTCATAGGAGTCCTGCATGGGGAAGTAACCGGCATCGCCGTTTACATTACAGCAGGGCAGAACCAGCTTCCAACCCGGCGCTTCCTTCAGTCCGATGCCCACTCTGTTAAAGGGCTCACCGGGAATGCCGACAATTGCCACATCACCGATGACCACGCCGGTAACGTCCATTCGAAAACTTTCGGGGCCGTTTTCCAGCCGTACCATTCGGGCCGACTGGGCAAGCACGGTGGTCAGCTGCATACCCTTGAAGGGGATCTCACTGTCCTTACCTGCCTTGTGCAGGTCATTATACTTATGGGCCAGGGGCAGATCCTCAGGGTTACCCTTGTTGGCAGGTACTGTAACGGTCTGCACACGGCTATGGAGCTTGTCCACATCCACATAGTTTACTTTGTCATAGACCTGCATCACTGCACCGGCCAGCACATTGCCCATATGCCGGGCGTGACCGTAGCCCCGGGCTACATCGTCAAAGTCGTGGAACATATCGTTCATATCGCCGTCCTTGGCGTTTACATTCACATGGTTCACATCGCCCTCAGCGCCATTGAAGAAGATGGTTTTCACATTGTCCATGGCCTTTTCCAGGCGGTGACGGTACAGTGCGGGCCAGTCGCCGGAAATGAGATCGCCGCCCACCACATCGGGATGGCAGCCAAAGTTTGCCAGCACAATGGTTTCCGCATTTTCCCGGTCAAAGCGGAGCACATTCACCCGCTCATCCACATCACCGATGGGATGGAGAATTTCCGGGTTGCCCACGCCGGGGTTGGTTCGGACAGAGCCGTCCTTCATGCGGAAACGGCGGACAAAGGCAATGTTCGGCGCATTGCCCACGGCCCAGCCCATCCTGGCAGGCTTCAGGTCATTCAGCGCCAACAGGGCGGCATCCGCAAATTTGCGCTGCAAAATCTGGAAGTATTCCCGGGCCAGCGCAACTTTCTGATCATCATTACTGAAAACCGACAAGCCTCTGCCATTGGCATTGGCCACGGGGCTGGTATGGGTATGGGTGGTATGGATAAAGATCTGATCCTTGCTAAGGCCTGTGACCTTCTGCAAATGCTCGCAAATTTGCATTTGGGGTCCCTTACCGATATAGCAAAGGTCTGCGCTGAGCAGGACCACCTTGTCCTCACCGGCAGCAAGCGCCAGCGCATTGATCTCCAGTTCATCCAGGATACCGGAGGCATAGCGGGCGTGGTAATATCCTACGATATCGATCCCCAAAGGAGGGGTGATATTGACCCGGCCGAAGCCGGCTTGCAATGTGTTCATAGCTATGTACCTCGCCTTTCGGCATAGTTATAGTCATACCTTATATACTATAACCCCCGCAAGGGGATTTGTCAATTGATACCAAGGGTTTTTTCGTCTCTTTTGGCAAATTATTTTCTTTCTTTTGCAATTCATTTCCACCGGGTTTGTAAAATTTTTGCAAATACCTTGAAGGGTCCCTTCTTTTGTGCTATAATTACCCAAAAAATAAACTTAGGAGGATTTTCTATGAAGAAAGAAAGTCTGCAAGCGATCCGCGACGCTTATGTCATTGAGCGGGATTGCATCAACGAAATGATCGACTACATTGACGACGAGCAGTTCGGTAAGGCCGTTGACCTGTTGAGCAAGGCGCCCCGCATCGGCACCTGCGGCTGTGGTCACTCCGGCATCATCTGCCAGCATATGGCTCACCTGATGTGCTGCATTGAGCGTCCCGCCCGGTTCATCTCCCCCGCCGAAGCTGTTCACGGCGCTACCGGCTTTTTGCAGGCTGGCGATGTGATGATCTTTGCATCCCGGGGCGGCAAGACCAAGGAGCTGCTGCCCATCGTGGATATCTGCAAGGCAAAGGGTGTTTCCATCATCACCGTCACCGAGAATATGGAGTCCCCCCTGGCCCAGGCCGCTGATGTGGTGCTGAAGCAGCACGTAAACAAGGAAACCGACAAGTGGAATGCCCAGGGCACTACCTCCACCACCGCCCTGTGTATGATCTTCCATGCGCTGCAGGCCGCCGTGATCGAAGAGACCGGCTACCAGGCTGAGCAGTTTGCGCTGATCCATCCCGGCGGAGCTGTGGGCGAACGGCTGAACAACAAGGCTCTGTAATATGAAATTCATCAAACGCATCAAAGAAGATTGGCAGAAGGTCAAAGACCTGCCCACCAAGGAAAAGTGGGAATTTTTCTGGGATTACTACAAGATCCCCGTCATTTGCGTTCTTCTTGCCATCGTGTTGGTGGTGCAGGGCATTGCCTCCGTAGCCAATCAAAAAGAGATCGTCTTTTCCGGCTTTTGCATCAACTGCAAGGTAGGCATTGACGAAGAGCCTTTTTGGAACGGTTTTTACGAATCTGCCGGCATTGACGGTAAAACGCAGACCACGGCCTGCTATTCGGATGTACAGATCATGCCCGGGCAGATCCAACTGAACAACAACACCATTCAGCGGATCATCGCCGGCTGCGCTGTTCAGGATTCAGATTTTATCGTCGGCGATCCCTATGCTTTCCAGGTATGCGCCTATACTTCCCAAAAGCTGTTCGCGGACCTGCGGGAGGTTGTGGATGAGAAGACTTTGGAAAAATATGAAGGTCAGATCTACTACATCGACGAATCCATCATCGATCTGTTAAACTCCCCTTTGGGTGAGCAGGTAGAACCCAACGCATTGGAGTATCCAAAAGATCCCAAGGATCCCACAACAATGCAAAAACCCATTCCCGTAGGCATTGATGTGAGCCGCCGGGAAGACCTGCAAAAGGCTTATTATTTAGACGACACAACCATCTATGTGGGCGCTGTCAGAAGCACTGCCCGTCCGGAGCTTACCAAGCAGTTTATGGAATATATGGCAAAATAAAGAAACCCCCTCTGTGGAAGCCACAGAGGGGATGTTTTTATGCAATTTCTTCGCCGGCGATATAGACTTTCTTTCGATTCAAATTTTCGTCGCAGATGACAAAATCTGCCCGGTAGCCGGATTCGATCGCGCCGATCTCCTTGCCGTAGCCCAACGCCTTGGCAGGATGCATTGTTGCGGAAAGAATCGCTTCTTCCTTGGGAATACCAAAGGCGATAGCATTCAGCATACCCTGGTACAAATTGGTAGCCGCACCGGCAATGGTGCCGTCAGCAAGTTTGGCGATGCCCCCTTGCAGGAACACCTGCTGGCCGCCCAGTTCATATTCCCCGTCGGGCATACCACAGCACCGCAGAGCATCGGACACCAATATGATCCGCCCCGGGAACAGTTTGAAAGCCATGCGTACCACGCTGGGGTGGACATGCAAACCGTCGCAGATCAGCTCCGCCTGTACATTCTCATTTTCCGCCGCCGCACCGATGACACCGGGCTTGCGGTGGTGGATACCCGGCATAGCATTGAACAGGTGGGTCAGATGGGTAGCGCCGGCATCGTAAACTGCCTTGGTCTCCTCATAAGTGGCATCTGTATGGGCCACGGACACGGTGCAGAGCTTGACTGCCTCTTTGGTGAATCCCACTGCGCCGGGCAGCTCCGGGGCTAAGTCCGCGATCCGCACCAGACCACCACAATCAAAGTACAGCTTTTTGAAGGCGGCAAAGTCGGGATTACGCAGATACGCTCCATTTTGGGCGCCTTTTTTCTTCTCGGAGAAGAACGGACCTTCCATTTGGATTCCCATGATCCGGGAACAGCCGGCAGGCTTTTCATCCCGGAGCTTTACGCCGGTTGCAAAGGCTTTCGCCAGGGTTTCATAGGGCAATGTCATAGAAGCCGGGGCAAAGGAAGTAATGCCGTTTTGGGCAAGGTATTTGGCCATTGCCACAAGACCCGCATAATCGCCGTCGGAAAAATCAAAACCGGAGTTTCCGTGGTTATGGACATCCACCAGGCCGGGGATCACATAAGCACCCTGCAGGTCGATACCCTCTTCTTCCGGGACTGTGGGAAGGACTTCCGTGAATCTGTCTCCTTCCACCCGGAAGCTGCCGTGGACAAACTTTCCGTTTGTAAAAATACAGCCGTTTTTATAAAGCATAGTTTACCTCAATTCCGGCAGGCTGGCTGCCGCCACGGACTGACCCACCCGACGGGTCTTCTCGTCGGGAAGCATTACTGTGACAGATTTCGCCAGTTCCGGATATTCTTCCGCCAGCACGGCATTGCACTTGGCAACCACCCGGTCACCGCCCACACCGGAGGCAACACGGCCCAGCACCAGCAGATACTTCAGGCTATAGAACTGAGAATACAGCACCAAGGTATGGGCCAAATATGTACCGATATCCTCAAAAATCTGCAGCGCACCGCTATGGCCCTCGTTGGCAAGGCCCTGGACAACCTTCAGCTTTTCCGCGGGGGTCAGATCAGGGTCAAGGTCAATACCGGCTCTGGGAGCCAGCTTAATAACCGCGTCCTGGGAGAAATACTTACAGCCCACGCCAAAGTCGGTGGACCACTCGTCCTGCATGGCTTCTTCGCTCACATCCACAGGGGCAAAGGCCAGCTCATTGAACCAGCCCAAGAGTTTTCCGTCGGCATTTACATAGCCAACAGCCTCAGAAGTACCCATAGCCAGGCCCATCACGCAGCCCTGCTCCATACTCATAGCGCCGGCCAAAGCGGTCACATCGCCGTCGTTAGCCACCACGATGGGCACATCACCGATCTCCTTGGCAGCCCGGTCAAATACGGACTTCACCTCTTCCCGGCGAGAGCGGGGCACTTTGATAAACAAAGAGGAAACCATGGGGCTGTTGCCGATAAACACGCCGGCAGAGGACACGCCAATGGCATCCACCCGGGGCATTTTGGAGGCGGCAGTCTTGAAAGATTCCACGATGCCGTCATACTGGTACTGGGGGTCTGCCTGGGTCTTGGGATGCCAGACCACTTCCTCGGAATAGACAGGCACGCCGTCAATCACAGCGGATACCTTTCTATCAGAGCCGCCTGCGTCAAAGCCGATACGGCAGCCGTCCATATGGCCGCCGGCAGCTACCGCTGCCTCATTGGCCTCGGGGAAATCTTCCTCGGTCACAGACAGCACTTCAAAAGGACGCTCATACACATCCTCCATAAACTGCACATCAAAAGCCCGCTCACCAGCGGGGGTGTAGGCCTTTTGGATTCGTTCAATAACAGCATTGTCGCCGTTTAAGTACACACGGAAACCGCCCACGCTCCACAAAAGGAATTTTACGGTACGCTCAGCGTAGCGGTAATTGGCCTCGGCATACTCCGGGCCACGGAGGAAGGTCTTGCGAACGGTAATTTTGCCGTTTTCCCGCTCCACCGCCACCCAAAAGGGTACGGTGGCCTCCTCCAAAAACGCCTTTCTCCACACGCCGAAGGGCACAAAGGCCTCGTCTAACTTAGGAAGATTTTTCACATGATAGGGAATGTTCAGGTATTGCATGCTTGCCTCCAGTGTTATTTGTTATAACCGTTGGGGTTGTTCTTTTGCCAGTTCCAGGTATCCCGGCACATATCGTCCAGGGTCTTTTCCGCCACCCAGCCCAGGCCCTCACGGCTTTTGGCAGGATCTGCATAGCAGGTAGCCAGGTCACCGGGGCGGCGGGGGGTGATCTCATAAGGCACGGCCACGCCGTTGACCTTCTCGAAAGACTTCACCATATCCAGCACGCTGTAACCGGTGCCGGTGCCTAAGTTGAACACTTCCGTGCCGGTATGCTCGGTTGCATATTTGATAGCCGCCACGTGACCCTTCGCCAGATCCACTACATGGATATAGTCACGGACACCGGTGCCGTCGTGGGTGTCATAGTCATTGCCGAACACACCCAATTTCTCTCTGCGGCCCACCGCCACCTGGGAGATATAAGGCATCAGATTGTTGGGCACGCCCTTGGGGTCTTCGCCGATCAGACCGCTGTGGTGGGCGCCGATGGGGTTAAAATACCGCAGCAGCACCACGGACCACTCCTTATCCGCAAAGGCAATATCCCGCAGGATCTGCTCGCCCATATACTTGGTCCAGCCATAGGGGTTGGTGCAGCCGCCGGTCCGGGAATTCTCCCGCAGGGGCATTTCGTTGTCACCGGTGTAGACGGTAGCGGAGGAAGAGAAGATGATTTTCTTCACATTGTATTTCGCCATCACCCGGGTCAGAGTCAAGGTAGAGCCAAGGTTGTTGGAATAGTATTTTTCGGGAATGGCCACAGACTCACCCACAGCCTTCATGCCCGCAAAGTGAATGACGCAGTCGATCTTATGCTCTGCAAAAACCTTGGAAAGCGCCGCTTCGTCGCACACATCCAGCTCATAGAACAAAGGACGCTTGCCGGTGATGGTCTCCACCCGGTTCAGCACTTCAGGATTGGAATTGGCTAAGTTGTCAACGATGACCACCTCCATACCCAAATTGAGCAGCTCTACGCAGGTATGGCTGCCGATATAGCCCATACCGCCGGTAACCAAAATCTTCATTTTGCACTCTCCTTTACGATCGCATGCATGGTTTCCCACTTGCTTTCCATATCTGCCACCAGCTTGAACTGGGTTCTGGCCCGGTCAAGGTTTTGGCCCTCATAATGGGTGCGGAAATAAGTGTCGCCGTTTAAGTAGTCAGCCAAAAAGCGAATGCCGCATTCCAGGGTCATCATCTTGGCGCCCATGGGCAGCATTTCCACCTCAAGGTCGGTGAGGCTGCCGTTGCAGCCCTCCAAAAAGCCCTCGGTGTAGGTACGGAATAGCTCCATATCGCACCACACTTTGTCCAAATCCTTCTCGTCCTCGGCAGCAGTGGATGCGCCGAAACGAATGGAATCGCCGTAGTCATACAAAGAGGAACCGGGCATAATGGTGTCTAAATCAATGACACACAGAGGGGTGCGGGTGTCATAGTCGAAAAGAACATTGTTAAGCTTGGTATCGTTGTGGGTCACCCGCAAGGGAAGTTCTCCGCTTGCCAGTTTTTCCACGATCGCACCGGCCTCACATTCCCGTGCCAAAGCAAATTCCAGCTCTGCCTTGCAAAGCTCAGCCCGGTTTTCGTAATTCTTCTCCATAGCTGCATGAAGCTGGGCAAAGCGGGCCCGGGTATTGTGGAAATCCACAATTGCCTCGTGGAGGGTCTGGGCGGGAAATTCTGCCAGCTGGCCCTGGAAACGGCCAAAGGCCAGGCCGGAAAAGTAGAAATCCTTGGGGGTTTCCGCCTTCTGCATACAGACGGTGGAGGGCACAAAATCGTACATTCTCCAGTACTCCCCATCTGCATCCTTATAGAAGGTCTTGCCGTCGGTGGTCAGCACCAAATGCATAGAGGCCCGGGGGTCATCACTGTGCTCTGCCAGGAACGCAGTGGTAGCGGCGATGTTCTCCATCAGCTCCTCAGGCTTGGTGAAAATATTCTTGTTGATCTTCTGCAAGATATAGACAAAACCGGAGTCGCAGGTCACCATATAGGTTTCGTTGATATGGCCGCATCCGTAGCGGGAATACTGGGCAGGTGCGCCCTTTACCGCAAATTGGGAAATCAGTTCGTTCATATAGGTTCTCCTAACCATAATTTTGGTATTTTAATAGTACCTCTTTTAACCTGTAATTGCAAGGGATTCTCCAGCTGTGAAAACAAAATGATAAATTTCTTATAAATTTTGTAAAAAATATTGCATTTTCAAATAAGATATGATAAATTAGCCAAAAAGGAGGTGAAGACAGTGCAAATACGAAATCTCTCCCGCAAGGACCTTTTACACTGCGGCGAGATCCTCTCCCAATGCCCCGAAGAGGAATTCCCGGTCAAGACCCGGCTGGAAATTATTGCAGCACCGCAGATCCCCCGTTATGAGGCTGAGGGGCCGGTGATCTTAGACTACGTTTCCGGCATGTCGCTGCTTGTGATCCACCGGGAGGAAACCGCGGATGTTTTCTATCTGGACCGGGTGGTTTCCCTGCAGCCGGGCACCAATTTCTCTCTGATGCCTATGGATGACAGCTGCTGTGTGGATGTGCTGTCTTCACAGGAGCCCCGGATCGTTGGGCAGGTTTCCGTTTCGGATTTGGAAAACCAAAGCAAGGATCTGCAATTTGAACGGATCTACACCTTTTTGTACCAGGAATGCACCCAGGATTTCTATTTCCGGGGTGAAAGCCACAAGCCCTACGAGCTGACCTATGTGGATCGGGGCAAGCTGCACAATTTAGTCCGCGGCCAGGACATCGTGCTGGGCCAGCAGGATTTTATGATCTTTGACAGCAACGACTGGCATACCCAGTACGCAGACCAGCCGGTTAGCTTCCTCACCGTTTCCTTTTGGGCCGGGGAAGGCAGCCTTTCCGCTATCACCAACAAGCGCATCCCTATGCGCACCCAATTCAAGAGTATTTTCAAAAAAATGCTCACCCAAAGCGAAGAGGATGCCTACAGCAAGGAATATATGGAATCGCTGATGAAGATCCTCCTCATTGAACTGCTGCAGGACACCCCCACAGAATCCGCGCCCCAGTATCCCACCGCCAGCCACTGGGAAAACGAGATCGTGGACAGAGCTATGCAGCTGATCTCCCAAAACCTCCACCGGAGGCTTTCTCTGGAAGAATTGGCAGAACTGGTTCATGTAAGTGTTCCTTATTTATATAAGCTGTTCCAGGTGCATCTTGGCACCTCCCCGGGCAAGTACATCGCCAAGATCCGCATTGAAGAATGCAAGATCCTCCTGCGGGAGGGACAGTTGAGCATGGGACAGATCGCTGCCCGCATGGGCTTTTCCAGTCAGCAGCAGTTTTCCCGGCAATTCAGTGCCATCTGCGGCATCTCCCCCACCCAATATTTACGCTCCTTGCGATAAGAAAAATCCCGATGTGTGTTGCACATCGGGATTTTGTTTACATACCGCAGATTTTTGTCATAACCGCAAAAAGGCAGGGCAGCACGGCCAATGCCAGCACATAGGAGATAAAGCACAGCTTGGCATTGTCACCGGCCTCTTTTTCAAAGCCGTTGCTTTCGGGATAAACCACCAGATTCAGTCCCAAAGGCAGGCAAGAGAAGATAAGAGGCCAAAACAGCAGATTGCCCCGCAGACCGCACAGGTACATCACAGCGCCGAAGGCTACGGGAATGCCGATCATACGAATCGCAGTCAAATAATAGGGCCGGAAGCCGGAGAACAGCTTTTTCAGCGGGAGTTTACCCAGCATAAAACCGGCCAGCAGCATAGAGCAGGGGCTCATACAAGCACTGGCGCCGGAAAGGGCGCTCTCCAACACCGAAGGCAGTTTGATCCCCGTGAGACCCAGGGCAATACCGATCACCAACGATGCGATCAGCGGGGTCTTCAGCAGGCGGAGAATATCGAATTTTTTCTCTTTTTGGAACAGTACATAGCCATAAGAGCTGCACAGGATGCTCATAGGAATGGCAAAGACCATAAACTCACCCAGCATTGCTGTGCCGAACACGCCCTCGATCACCGGGTAGCCAAAGTAGCCATAATTCGGGAAGGTAAACGCATAGGTAAGGGAGCTTTTATCCATAGGGGATTTGCCAAGCGCCTTGCCCAAAACAAGGCCTGCCACAATGGCCACTGCTGCAAAAGCAAGTCCAAAGCCGAACAGCGTTATGTTCTCTTCCAGTTTTTCAATACGCACATTCCTACTTAAATTCAAAATACTGTAGGCTGGAGAAAACACCATCACGCACAGCAGTGACAGAACCTTAGCGGCTTCTTTCGGCAGCTTATGCCAATGACGGAGAATGTAGCCTACACTGATGAAGATCAGCAGCATACCCACCTTACTAAGGCTCAAATTAAATACTTCCAGCATAAAAGCACCTCGTGTTTCGCAAAATCTTCAACATCATACCACAATCGCGCTGATTTTTCAACAGTTTTCTTGCATTTCTACGCCGCCCTGGGGCCGCACTGACAGAATATGACAAGCGCCCTTGCCCAAGGCGTCATCAATCTTCTTTCGGAAGTCCTCCACCATATCCATGGGCACGAAAGCCTGCACCGTTCCGGCAAAGCCGCCGCCGTGGACACGGTATGCGCCCCGTCCCTGCAAATACTTTTCACAAAGGGCCAGCGCCACAGCCACAGCCTGGTTTTCGGTAGCGCCGGTGGTCAGAACATTTTGCAGGTACACCCAGGAGGAACGGCCACTTTCTTTCACTAACTGCAAAAATGCTTCAAAATCGCCATTCTGCAGAGCAGCCTTTTGTTTTGCCACCCGGCGGTTTTCCGCAAAGATATGTACACACCGCAGCACCGCCCGGTCGCCGCAGGTTTCCCGCAAAGCAGGAAGGTTTACATAAAATTCTTCTTCCGCCACTTCCCGCAGCACTTCCTTGCCGAAATACCGGCACACCGCCTGCATCTCGTTGGGAATCGCGGCATACTCTCCAGTCAGATCTGCGTGGTCCGCGCCGGAATCGATGATGCACAGGGCATAGCCGGTTTCGGCAAAATCAAAATCCAGCGGCGTAATAACAGGATCTTCCTTATCCTTAAAATCAATATGCACCATACCGCCCACTGCCGAGGCCATTTGATCCATCAGGCCGGAGGGCTTGCCGAAAAATACATTTTCCGCATACTGGCCGATTTGGGCAACCTCGGGCTGGGTCGCTTTGCCATCAAAAAACAGGTGGTTGATGACCGTGCCCACCAGTACCTCAAAAGCCGCTGAGGAGCTAAGGCCCGAGCCGGGCAGCACAGAGGATTCCACATAGGCATCGAAGCCACCCACCTTGCAGCCCAGCTGAGCAAACCGCGCCGCCACGCCCCGGATAAGGGCCGCGGTGGTGTTTTTTTCTGCCTCCATCGGGGCCAGGTCGGTTAACATAATTTCCGCTAAGGGATACCCCTTGGATCGAATTCGAATACGATCGCTGCCGTTAGGCTTCACCGCCGCCCGGGTATGCAGATCCACCGCTGCCGCCAAAACGCAGCCCCGCTGGTGGTCTGTATGGTTGCCGGAGATCTCCGTCCGTCCGGGGGCAGAAAAGTACCGCACCGGTGTACTGCCAAAGGCTTCCGCAAAACCTTTATCCAGCTCCGCCTTTTCCGCAAGGCTCAAAGGTAATACATTTTTCATACTTCTACCTCCACAAACTGTTGCTTGATATAGTGAATCAATTGGTCCGCGCCTGTAGCCAGATTGTTCTTGGACCAGGTCAGACCCAGGGTTCTTTTCACGCTGGGTTCCAGGCTCAAGGTGCGAACTCCCGTCTCACCCTTTACGGACAATTGCGGCAGGATCGTAAATCCAAGCCCCTCCCGCACCATGGAAATGGGAGAGGTATCGTCATCGGAGGACACCTCCAGCACATTGAAAATTCTGCCCCGGCACAGGTTCTTGACCGCTGAATCATTGGGCAAAATAAAGGGTATTTCGGCAAGCTCGTTCAGCTCGACCGTTTCCCGGTCTTCCAGGCAATCCTCCCGAACTACCGCCACATAGGCATCTTCCATAAGGGGCATCCAGCACTGGCCCTCCACGGTGTCATTCTCCGCAAACACCATATCCAGCTTCTCCACCAGTTCCGGGGTAAATTGATTGGCCACGGTCACGGAGATTCCCACCTGGGGATATATCTTGTTAAATTCCTTCACGATCTTCGGCAGCACATATTTGGAAATGCTGGCATAAGTACCGATATGTATCACCTGACGGGTGAGTTTTTCTGCAGCGGTATAGATGGTATTTTCCAGCGCCACCGCTTTCCGGAACAGCGGCAGCAGCTGCTCTCCCGCCTCGGTCAGACTGATGCCCGCCGGGGAGCGTTTCAGCAGGGGCAGGCCCAAATCCTGCTCCAGGCTGCGGAGCATATGGGAGAGGGCCGAAGGCGCGTAATCCAGCTCCTGGGCCGCCTTGGACAGGCTTCCCAGCTCCACCGCTCTGAGAAAGGTTTTGATCTTAAAAACATCCATATTTTCTTCACCTGTGTTGTGAATTTTTTTAACAGCCCTTATTATAATCCTGCTCTTCCCGAATGTCAATCACTATGATACAATCCCTCTACAAAAGAGGTGCAAAGAATGGGCAAAAAAATTTATTACATAGGTATTATATTTGTGGTGCTGGTGTGGGGTACTTACCCGGTTTTCACCAAGCACCTGCTGACACTTTATACCCCTTCCCTGTGGGACACTGCGGCAAGTCTGATTTCTGTGGCCTGCCTGCTGATCGCCAACCGCAGAAAACTGAAGTGGCTGGACTGGAAGCATTTTAAGGTGGCGCTACCCACAGGTCTGTTCTTTTCTGCCGCTGGTCTGACCCAAAAATTCGGTCTGACCATGACCACCCCGGCAATGTGCGCTTTCCTGGAAAATCTGACCTGCGTTTGTGTTCCCGTGCTGATGCTCATTTTTGCAAAGCAAAAGATTACCCTCATCAAGGCCCTTTCCGCGTTGCTGTGCCTTGGCGGTGTGTTCATCCTGTGCGGCGGCGATCTGTCGGTCGGCTTTGGCCCGGGTATGATCTTATGCGCCCTGGCCGGTGTGTTTTACGCGGTGAATATCGCCGGCACCGGCGCTTTTGCCAAGCGACTGGACACCGGACTTTACCTGCTGATACAGTTTGCGGTCCAATTCGTAGTCTCTGCAAGCTATTCGTTGCTGTTTGTAGATGACCCCAAATTCTCCTTTGCACCCTTGCATTTGGGCGCATTGGTGGGCATCGTGCTGCTGTCCACCGTGCTGTGCTGGGTCATCCGCACTGCCTGCCTGAAAAAGCTGGACCCCTCTTTTATCGCAGTGGCCATGCCCTCTTCCTCGGTAGTCACCGGTGTGATCTCCATACTGGCCGGCTCAGACACCTTATCCTTTGCTTTGGTTGGCGGTGCAATTCTCATCTTCGTTGCCATAGTAATCTCCGGCCTTGCCGACAGCAAACAGACATAAAAAATCCCTCCCGTTTGGGAGGGATTTTATTTAAGAAATTAGGCCTTGCCGGCGCAGCCCAGGACGTTGATCAGCTTGTGACGAACGATTTCCTTGATGTTGGCGCGGGCGGGCTTCAGGTACTCACGGGGGTCAAACTTGCTGGGGTTCTCATTGAAGAACTTACGAACAGTACCGGTCATAGCCAGACGCAGGTCGGAGTCGATGTTGATCTTACATACACTGAGGCTTGCAGCCTTACGCAGCTGCTCCTCGGGAACACCGATAGCGTTGGGCATCTTGCCGCCGTTCTCGTTGACCATCTTCACGTACTCCTGGGGAACGGAAGAAGAGCCGTGCAGAACGATGGGGAAGCCGGGCAGGCGCTTGGTGACCTCTTCCAGCACGTCGAAACGCAGTGCGGGAGGAACCAGAATGCCCTGCTCGTTGAGAGTGCACTGCTCGGGGGTGAACTTATAAGCGCCATGGCTGGTGCCGATAGCGATAGCTAGAGAGTCGCAGCCGGTACGGGTGACGAACTCTTCGACTTCCTCGGGACGGGTGTAGGAAGCAGCCTCAGCAGCGACGTTGACGTCGTCTTCGATGCCAGCCAGGGAGCCCAGCTCAGCCTCGACAACAACGCCGTGATCGTGAGCGTACTCAACGACCTGCTTGGTGATAGCGATGTTCTCCTCGAAGGACTTGGAGGAAGCGTCGATCATAACGGAGGTGAAGCCGCCGTCGATGCAGGACTTACAGGTCTCGAAGCTGTCGCCGTGGTCCAGGTGCAGAGCGATGGGAATGTTGGGGCACTCAATGATAGCAGCCTCAACCAGCTTTACCAGGTAAGTATGGTTCGCATAAGCGCGGGCGCCCTTGGAAACCTGCAGGATAACGGGAGCGTTCTCCTCGCAGCAAGCCTCGGTGATGCCCTGAACGATTTCCATATTGTTCACATTGAAAGCGCCGATAGCATAGCCGCCGTCATAAGCCTTCTTGAACATTTCGGTAGTAGTAACAAGAGCCATTTTCATCTTTCCTTTCTTATTTCACGGGGCTCACCCCGTATTTTTACAGCTACCATTATACCACAGTTTTTTTGCTTTTCAATAGTCATAAATAAAAAAATATTGCAATTTCCTATTTACCTTTTTGTAAAGATGGAGTATAATCGATAAAAAATACTGCAAGGAGTGTAAAAAGATGAAACTATCCCCTCTACAGCTGGCAAGATACCAGTATAACCCCAAGCTGCCCGGTATGCTGCGCGGCGGCATTGCTGAGATCTGCGTGAAGGACGGCGCCGCTACCGAGAGCGTTGCCGACCAGGACAAGATCAAGGCTCTGTTCCCCAATACCTACGGCAAAAATGAGATCACCTTCCAAAAAGGCAAGAACACCGCGCCTGCCAAGAAGCAGGTTGTGGGCGTGATCCTGTCCGGCGGTCAGGCACCCGGCGGCCACAATGTTATTTGCGGTCTGTACGATGCCCTGAAGGCCACCGACAAGGACAATGTCCTGTACGGTTTCAAGGGCGGCCCCAGCGGCCTCATCGATGATGATTACATCATCTTCGACGACGAATACATCAACGCCTACCGCAACACCGGCGGTTTTGACATCATCGGCTCCGGCCGTACCAAGCTGGAGACCCAGGAGCAGTTCGCCATTGTGGCAGAAAACTGCAAGAAGCACGGCATCAACGCCCTGGTGATCATCGGCGGCGACGATTCCAACACCAACGCCGCTGTGCTGGCTGAGTACTTTGCCGCACAAAACGCCGGCATCCAGGTCATCGGCTGCCCCAAGACCATCGACGGCGACCTGAAGAACGAGGACATCGAGTGCTCCTTCGGCTTCGACACCGCTACCAAGACCTACTCCGAGATCATCGGTAACATTGAGCGCGATGCCAACTCTGCCAAGAAGTACTGGCACTTTGTCAAGGTCATGGGCCGCAGCGCTTCCCATGTGGCTCTGGAGTGCGCACTGGAGACCCAGCCCAACATCTGCCTGATCGGTGAGGAAGTTGCCGCCAAGAAGATGTCCCTGGCTGCTATTGCTGACTACATTGCCGATTCCGTCGCTGCCCGTGCAGCAAAGGGCTGGAACTTCGAAG